>NZ_JBIDDQ010000085.1:0-210 GCF_043195415.1 Streptomyces sp. Y7 | reverse complement strand
CCGGTGGCCCAACCCCTTGTGGGAGGGAGCTGTCGAAGGTGGGACTGGCGATTGGGACGAAGTCGTAACAAGGTAGCCGTACCGGAAGGTGCGGCTGGATCACCTCCTTTCTAAGGAGCACTTCTCAACCGGGCTTGCCTGGTTCAGAGGCCAGTACATCAGCGAATGTCTGATGCTGGTTGCTCATGGGTGGAACGTTGATTATTCGGC
>NZ_JBIDDQ010000084.1:0-216 GCF_043195415.1 Streptomyces sp. Y7 | reverse complement strand
CCGGCAGCACCCTCAACCAATCAACCGACGGGTCCGCAACCCCCTCAGGGGCGCGGGGAACTGCGCGATCCACCCCCACCGGCCCGCAGACGAACACCAGCCGGCAGCACCCTCAACCAATCAACCGACGGGTCCGCAACCCCGTCAGGGGCGCGGGGAACTGCGCGATCCACCCCCACCGGCCCGCAGACGAACACCAGCCGGCAGCACCCTCAA
>NZ_JBIDDQ010000009.1:0-342099 GCF_043195415.1 Streptomyces sp. Y7 | reverse complement strand
TTGATGGGGTAAGGCTCCCAGTAGACGACTGGGTTGATAGGCCGGATCTGGAAGCACGGTAACGTGTGGAGGTGACCGGTACTAATAGGCCGAGGGCTTGTCCTCAGTTGCTCGCGTCCACTGTGTTGGTTCTGAAACCACGAACAGCCCCATGCCAGGTCACGGCGTGGTGCGGCATGTTCGACAGTTTCATAGTGTTTCGGTGGTTATAGCGTGAGGGAAACGCCCGGTTACATTCCGAACCCGGAAGCTAAGCCTTACAGCGCCGATGGTACTGCAGGGGGGACCCTGTGGGAGAGTAGGACGCCGCCGAACTCCTTTTAGAGCTCTGGCTCTTGGGCACTCAGCCCGAGGGCCAGAGCTTTTTTGCGTTGAGGTAGGGTCAGGGGGCATCGTAGGTACGTTTCCCCAGGAGGCTCCCGGGTGGAGGTCCAGGAGACCCGTGTCCAGACAGACCGGGTCCTCACCATCCCCAACATCCTCAGCATGGCGCGGCTGCTTGGCGTGCCGCTGTTCCTGTGGCTGATTCTGAGGCCCGAGTTCGGCGGACCGAAGAGTGATGGCTGGGCCCTTCTGGTGTTGGCTCTGAGCGGCGTCAGTGACTACCTGGACGGCAAGCTCGCGCGGCGCTGGAACCAGATCAGCAGTCTCGGCCGGCTCCTCGACCCGGCGGCCGACCGGCTCTACATTCTCTCGACTTTGGTCGGGCTCACCTGGCGGGAGATTCTGCCCCTCTGGTTGACCGCTGCACTTCTGGCGCGTGAGCTGGTTCTCCTGGTGATGGTGGGCATCCTCAGGCGTCACGGCTATCCACCGCCGCAGGTGAACTTCCTTGGGAAGGCAGCTACGTTCAACCTGATGTACGCCTTCCCGTTGCTGCTGCTCAGTGACGGAAGTGGTTGGATCCCGTCACTCGCTGCTATTTTCGGATGGGCGTTCGCCGGATGGGGTACAACGCTGTACTGGTGGGCAGGAGTTCTCTACGTGGTTCAGGTCCGCCGCCTGGTCCGAGCGGACGCCATGGCCGAGTGAACTCGCGGATTGAAGCGGGCAGCGTTGCCCGATGGCCCGCGGTGGAAAAGTGCGGGACAATCTGGACGGGTGAAGTCGGCTAGACCGTCGTCTCTTAGAGGAGGACGCTTCCGACATGAAGGCCGTCGTGATGGCCGGAGGCGAAGGCACGCGCCTTCGTCCCATGACCTCAAGCATGCCCAAGCCGCTCCTGCCGGTGGCCAACCGGCCGATCATGGAGCACGTTCTGCGGCTGCTCAAAAGGCATGGGCTGAATGAGACCGTCGTGACCGTTCAGTTCCTGGCTTCGTTGGTCAAGAACTACTTCGGTGACGGTGAAGAGCTCGGAATGGAGCTCAGCTACGCCAACGAGGAGAAGCCACTCGGTACCGCAGGAAGCGTGAAGAACGCCGAGGAAGCGTTGAAGGACGATGCTTTCCTCGTCATTTCCGGCGACGCGCTGACCGACTTCGACCTCACCGAGCTGATCAACTTCCACAAGGAAAAGGGCTCGCTCGTCACTGTCTGTCTGACCAGGGTGCCCAATCCGCTGGAATTCGGTATCACGATCGTCGACGAGGAGGGCAAGGTCGAGCGCTTCCTCGAGAAGCCGACCTGGGGCCAGGTCTTCTCGGACACCGTGAACACCGGCATCTATGTCATGGAGCCCGAGGTATTCGACTATGTCGAGCCGGATGTTCCCGTGGACTGGTCCGGTGACGTCTTCCCGCAGCTGATGAAGGAAGGCAAGCCGATCTACGGCTATGTCGCGGAGGGCTACTGGGAAGACGTCGGCACTCACGAGAGCTATGTGAAGGCACAGGCAGACGTCCTCGAGGGCAAGGTCGACGTCGAACTCGACGGCTTCGAGATCTCGCCGGGTGTATGGGTGGCGGAAGGCGCCGAAGTGCATCCCGACGCGGTGCTTCGCGGGCCGCTGTACATCGGGGACTACGCGAAGGTCGAAGCCGGTGTGGAGATTCGGGAGCACACGGTCGTCGGCTCGAACGTCGTCGTGAAGAGCGGGGCCTTTCTGCACAAGGCCGTCGTGCACGACAACGTGTACGTAGGGCAGCACAGCAATCTGCGCGGGTGCGTCGTCGGAAAGAACACCGACATCATGCGCGCGGCCCGCATCGAGGACGGTGCGGTCATCGGTGACGAGTGCCTGATCGGTGAGGAATCGATTGTTCAGGGCAACGTCCGGGTCTATCCGTTCAAGACCATCGAGGCCGGCGCCTTCGTCAACACCTCGGTGATCTGGGAGTCGAGAGGCCAGGCGCATCTGTTCGGCGCCCGCGGCGTCTCCGGAATCCTGAACGTGGAGATCACGCCGGAACTCGCCGTGCGCCTGGCCGGGGCCTACGCGACGACCCTGAAGAAGGGTTCCACCGTCACCACGGCCCGCGACCACTCCCGTGGCGCGCGTGCGCTCAAGCGGGCGGTCATCTCCGCGCTCCAGGCCAGCGCCATCGACGTACGGGACCTGGAGAACGTACCGCTGCCGGTGGCGCGGCAGCAGACCGCGCGGGGCAGTGCCGGCGGGATCATGATCCGGACGACACCGGGTGTGCCCGATTCCGTGGACATCATGTTCTTCGACGGGCGGGGAGCCGACCTGTCGCAGGCCAGTCAGCGGAAGCTGGACCGGGTCTTCGCGAGGCAGGAGTACCGGCGTGCCTTCCCCGGTGAGATCGGGGACCTGCACTTCCCGGCCAGTGTGTTCGACTCGTACACCGGGTCGCTGCTGCGGAACGTCGACACGACCGGGATCTCCGAGTCGGGTCTCAAGGTCGTCGTCGACGCGTCGAACGGTAGCGCCGGGCTCGTGCTGCCCAGCCTGCTCGGCAAGCTGGGTGTGGACTCGCTGACCATCAACCCCGGTCTCGACGAGTCCAGGCCCACGGAGTCGGCGGACACGCGGCGGTCGGGGCTGGTGCGGCTGGGGGAGATCGTGGCGTCGGCGCGGGCCGCGTTCGGCGTGCGGTTCGACCCGGTCGGAGAGCGGCTGTCGCTGGTCGACGAGAAGGGGCGGATCGTCGAGGACGACCGGGCCCTGCTGGTCATGCTCGACCTGGTGGCGGCCGAGCGGCGCAGCGGGCGGGTGGCGCTGCCGGTGACCACCACGAGGATCGCCGAGCAGGTGGCGGCGTATCACGGCACGCAGGTGGAGTGGACGACCACCTCGCCCGATGACCTGACCCGGGTCGGGCGCGACGACACGACGATCTTCGGCGGGGACGGCAGGGGCGGGTTCATCGTCCCGGAGTTCAGCAGTGTCTTCGACGGCACGGCGGCCTTCGTACGGCTGATCGGGCTTGTCGCGCGGACGCAGCTCACGCTCAGCCAGATCGACGCCCGGATTCCGCGGGCGCATGTCATCAAGCGCGATCTTGCGACGCCCTGGGCCGTCAAGGGGCTCGTCATGCGGCGGGTCGTCGAGGAGGCCGGAGATCGCTTTGTCGACACGACCGACGGAGTGCGGGTCGTGGAGACCGACGGGCGGTGGGTGATGGTGCTGCCGGACCCGGCTGAGGCGGTCACCCATCTGTGGGCCGAGGGGCCGGACGACGCGTCCGCCCAGGAGCTGCTCGACGAGTGGTCCGCGGTCGTGGACAGCGCCGGGCGGTAAGGCAAGCAGCACACGCGCGTGCCGGACAGGTGTCCCCGAAAGGGGGCCTGTCCGGCACGCCGGTGGGGCCATTCGGAGGTAGCGGCCACGACGTGCGACGATGTGCGGCATGCCGCAGCCGCCCCCCGTTCGGAGCACATCCACGCCACCTGCGCGCCCGGACGCGTCCATGTCGCTGCTCAACAACGTCATGGATCACAGCCTCGACGACGGGTACGCCGAGGCCGCCGCGCGCAAGAAGGCCGCGGGTGACGGGGGGCTGCCCAAGACGCTGAGGGCGAAGCTGGGGCTCGCCGCCGGTCTGGTGCTCGCGGCGCTCGTGGTGACCGTGGGAGCGGCGCAGGCGCGCGTGGCGGCCCCCGTGGTGGCCAAGGAGCGCGAGGAGCTGATCGACCGCATCGACCGTGAGACGGCGACGGCGGACAAGCTGGAGGAGACCGTCGACGACCTGCGCGCCGACGTGAGCGCGCGGCAGCGCGAGGCACTCAAGACCGCCGGGGGCGACCAGGCGGAGCTCGTGGGCATTCTCGCGGGTGCGGTCGAGGTGCACGGGCCCGGCGTGAAGCTCGTCGTGAACGACGCCAAGGAAGCGGGCACGGACGGTGACGGCGACCCGCGCGGGTCGTCCGGTTTCTCCGACACCGGGCGGGTGCGTGACCGCGACATGCAGCGTGTGGTCAACGGGCTGTGGGAGTCGGGCGCCGAGGCCGTCTCGATCAACGGGCAGCGCCTGACGGCCCTGTCGGCGATCAGGGCCGCGGGTGACGCAATACTGGTCGACAACAAGCCGCTGGTGCCGCCTTACACGGTGCTCGCGGTGGGGGACGGGGAGCGGCTGAGCACCAGGTTCCAGGACAGTGCCGACGGGCTGTACCTGCACGCCCTGCAGGAGAACTTCGGCATCCGGACCAGCATTTCCGTGCAGGAGGACCTCCGCCTGCCCGCCGCCCCGAGTGTGATCGTACGTACAGCACAGCCGAACACCGAGAAAACCGAGAAGGGCACATCGTGATCGCCGTACTGGGCCTCGTCGTCGGAGTCGTGGCCGGACTGTTGGTCCGGCCTGAGGTTCCGGCGGTCGTCGAGCCTTACCTGCCGATCGCCGTCGTGGCGGCTCTGGACGCCGTCTTCGGGGGTCTGCGGGCCATGCTCGACGGCATCTTCGACGACAAGGTCTTCGTCGTGTCGTTCCTGTCCAACGTGGTCGTGGCCGCGCTGATCGTGTTCCTGGGCGACAAGTTGGGCGTCGGGGCCCAGCTGTCCACGGGTGTGGTCGTGGTGCTCGGCATCCGGATCTTCTCCAACGCCGCGGCGATCCGCCGGCACGTGTTCCGGGCGTGAGGCCGATGAGCGAGCAGGAGCAGACCCCGCAGAACAGGTTGCGCAAGGAGCTGCCCGAAGAGGTGGCGACGGGCGCCGGCGAGTCCTCGGACGCCCCTGAGGGCACGGACGCGCCCGAGGGGCAGCAGGCGCAGCAGGCCGGGCTGACCGGTCGGCAGCGGCTCGCGCAGGGGCTGTGGCCGCCCCGCGTGACCCGGGCCCAACTCATCGTCGCCCTGCTGCTGTTCGGCCTCGGGTTCGGTCTGGCGGTCCAGGTCGCGTCGAACAGCGACAGTGACAGCGCCCTGCGCGGCGCACGTCAGGAAGATCTCGTTCGTATCCTCGATGAACTGGACGACCGTACTCAGCGTCTAGAGGACGAGAAGCAAGGTCTCGAGAAGCAGCGGGACGAACTGGAGAACAGTTCGAACCAGGCCGAGGAGGCCCGCAGGCAGACGGTCGAGAAGGAGAGGCAACTCGGCATTCTGGCGGGCACGGTGGCCGCTCAGGGACCCGGCATCACGATGACCATCGACGACACGAAGGGAACGGTCGAGGCGGACATGCTGCTCGACGCGATCCAGGAGCTGCGCGCGGCCGGCGCGGAGGCGATCCAGGTGAACGGCGTTCGCGTCGTCGCCGGGACCTACCTCACCGATTCCGGCAACAGCGTGAGCGTCGACGGGAACAAGATCAACGCGCCCTATCGTTTCAAGGTCATCGGCAAACCGCAGGACCTCGAACCAGCGCTCAACATCCCTGGAGGCGTGGTGCAGACCCTCGAGAAGGAGCAGGCCACCGTGACGATCGAGCGGTCGGACAAGATCGTCGTCGACGCCTTGCGAGCGGCGAAGCGGCCTGACTACGCTCGGTCGTCCTCGCAGTGAACCGGGGGTGCATGGGGGACGTCCGGGGAGGGCATGAGGTTGCGGGGGGTCGGCGCACCGATTGGGTGGTGCGTGGTGGAAACTGTCTGGCGGAGACGGACGTTGTGAGGATGTCTGAGTCAGCCAGCGAGAGCAGTCAGGGTTCGTCCTGCCCCACGGGCGGGTCTGTTTCGGTCAAGGGGAATCGCCCGTGAAGTTGTTTGCGAAGTTGTTCGGCGGCAAGAGTGCGCGAGAGGGCAGCGACAACGCGACCGCTCGTCACCGTGCGCAGGGGGACGACGAGGGCCAGCGCCCGTTGTTCAGGGATCAGGTGTCTGGGCCGGGCGGTGACATTTCCGGAGGTCAGGGCGCGCCGTCAGTTGACCCTGGCCAGTCCGGCGGCATAGGTTTCGGGCAACCGTCAACCTCAAGTACGGGTGGAGGGTTTTCCCCGATGTCGGCCCTGGTGTGTACGAGGTGCGGTAACCGCAACGCGGAGAACAGCCGCTTCTGTTCCAACTGTGGTGCTCCGCTGCGGAGCGGCGCCATGCCCGAGCGGCCGTCCGAGACGACCTCCACGATCTCCATCTCCGGTATCGAGGCCTACGACGCCGAGACCACCGGTCAGACGCAGATCCCGGCGCTGTCGCCCGAGGCGCAGGCCGCTGTCGACGCGCTGCCGCTGGGCTCCGCGCTCCTGGTGGTGCGCCGCGGACCGAACTCGGGCAGCCGGTTCCTGCTGGACGGCGATCTGACCACCGCCGGTCGTCACCCGCAGAGCGACATCTTCCTGGACGACGTGACGGTCTCGCGTCGGCACGTGGAGTTCCGTCGCCTTCAGGACGGCTCGTTCACGGTGGCCGACGTCGGCAGCCTGAACGGCACGTACGTCAACCGGGAGCGGATCGACCAGGTCCCGCTGAACAACGGCGACGAGGTGCAGATCGGCAAGTACCGGCTGGTCTTCTACGCGAGCCAGCGGGGCTACTGACCCTCCCCCGGAGACCGTCCGGGGAGACCCAGGGAAGGTCCATGCTGAAAACACCGAGCGGCGGTGCCGGCCACGGCATCGCCGCCACGGACGGTCGGCTGATGAGTATCGGCGCGGTGCTGAACGTGCTGCGCGACGAGTTCCCTGACATCACCATCTCCAAAATCCGGTTCCTGGAGTCGGAAGGGCTGGTCGAGCCGCAGCGGACCCCCTCGGGGTATCGCAAGTTCAGCGTGCAGGACGTCGAGCGGCTCGGTCACGTCCTGCGGATGCAGCGGGATCACTATCTGCCCCTGAAGGTCATCCGGGAGCACCTGGACGCCATGGAGCGCGGGGAGGCGGCAGCCCTGCCGTCCGTGTGCCGCCAGCGGGACGGCGAAACGGTCCTGGAGGCCGTGGAGGCGCCCCCAGTGGCCCGGATCGGGCGTGCCGAGCTGCTGGCCGCCGCCGAGATCGACGAGCGTGAGCTCGCGGAGTGGGAGTCGTACGGCCTGATCGCTCCGCTGCCGGAGGGCGTGTACGACGCGGAGGCGGTCACCGTGGCCGCGCTCGTGGCCGAGCTGGGGCGGTTCGGGATCGAGCCTCGGCATCTTCGGGTGATGAAGGCCGCCGCCGATCGTGAGGCCGGGCTCGTGGACCAGGTCGTGGCGCCGCTGAAGCGGCACCGCAACCCACAGACCAGGGCTCATGCCGAGGCGCGCGCCAAGGAGCTGGCCGGGCTCACGGTCAAGCTGCACTCCGCGCTGGTGCAGACGGCCCTGGGGCTGCGGCTGCCCTGAGCGGGGCATGCACAGGAAGGCCGGATCGGCCACCCGTTCTCGGCCCGACTACCCAAACGTCCCGAGCACGGCCTAGGGTTGCTGTGTGAACGAGCTCGATGTCGTAGGTGTCCGGGTCGAAATGCCCTCCAACCAACCGATCGTGCTCCTGCGCGAAGTGGGAGGCGACCGCTACCTCCCCATCTGGATCGGGCCGGGGGAGGCGACGGCGATCGCCTTCGCCCAGCAGGGCATGGCCCCCGCGCGACCGCTGACCCACGACCTGTTCAAGGACGTGCTGGAGGCCGTCGGCCAGGAGCTCACCGAAGTACGCATCACGGACCTGCGTGAGGGCGTCTTCTACGCCGAGCTGGTGTTCGCCAGCGGCGTCGAGGTGAGCGCCCGCCCGTCCGATGCCATAGCACTGGCCCTGCGCACCGGGACGCCGATCTACGGCAGCGACGGGGTGCTGGACGACGCCGGCATCGCGATCCCGGACGAGCAGGAGGACGAGGTGGAGAAGTTCCGCGAGTTCCTCGACCAGATCTCGCCCGAGGACTTCGGCACCAGCAGCCAGTGAGATGTGGGCGGTGCCGGCCGGACTTGCGGTCCGTGGCGGTTCGGCCCACAGTCGGTAACAGCTCAAATGCCGGCATTTGCCAGCGGCGAGCGAGAGCGTCCCGAGGCCCGTTCCGAGGGCATTCGGCTAGCCTTTCCCCGCGGTGGGGTGCGGGAAACCACTCCTAGGGTGATTATCACTCGGCGTGCCGAGTGTGGCGATCGTTGACGCACCCCTGGTGACTGCCTACCGTCGAGAAGGCAGGTCAAGGACGGAGGTCGGCGTGAGAAGCAGCGGCGACGGTACGGCTGGGGGTGCCCCCGGGCGCAGTCTCGGGGCGAGCGGTCCGTACCCGCTTCACAGCAGCGCTGTTCAGGGCGGTGCTGCCGATCACGCTCAGCACAGGCCGACGGCCGTGCCGAGCACCGGCGGAGGGGCGGCGTCCATGGGGTCGGAAGAGATTGGCTACCGCGGTCCGACGGCCTGTGCGGCCGCCGGCATCACGTACCGCCAACTGGACTACTGGGCGCGCACCGGCCTCGTCGAGCCGAGCGTGCGGCCCGCGTACGGGTCCGGGACGCAGCGCCTGTACAGCTTTCGGGACGTCGTCGTCCTGAAGATCGTCAAGCGGTTTCTCGACACCGGTGTGTCGCTTCAGAACATCCGGACCGCCGTGGTGCACCTGCGGGAGCAGGGCTTCCGCGATCTCGAGCGCATGACGCTGATGAGCGACGGCGCGACCGTGTACGAGTGCAGCTCGCCGGACGAGGTGCACGCGCTGCTCCAGGGCGGGCAGGGGATCTTCGGGATCGCCGTGGGTGTGGTGTGGCGGGACGTCGAGAGCGCGTTGTCGCAGCTGCACGGCGAGCGGATCGACACCGGGGAGACGCTCATCGGGCACAACCCGGCGGACGAGCTGGCTCGGCGGCGTAACCGGGCGGTCTGAGCGGAGTTCGTGGCCTCGCCCGGCCGTGGAGCCGGTGGTCCGGCGTCCGTGGCAGCGAACGTGCGGTGATGGCGGGGCATTGTCAGTGGCGTGAGGCAGCATCGGAGATGTGAGAAACGCGCCCACGATCCTGCATCTCGACATGGATGCCTTCTACGCCTCGGTGGAGCAGGCATCCAAGCCGAGCCTGCGCGGGAAAGCCGTGATCGTCGGCGGGCTCGGGCCGCGCGGAGTGGTCGCCACCGCGTCCTATGAGGCCCGGGTGTTCGGGGTGCACTCGGCGATGCCCATGGCGCAGGCGCGGCGGCTGGCGCCGAACGCCGCGTATCTCGTGCCGCGCTTCGGGATCTACCGCGACATCAGCGAGCAGGTGATGGGGCTGCTGCGGGAGCTGTCGCCGCTGGTGGAGCCGTTGAGCCTGGACGAGGCGTTCGTCGATCTGGAGGCCGGGGGTGCGGCCTGGGACGAGGCGTCGGCGCGGCTGGTGGGGGCG
This sequence comes from Streptomyces sp. Y7, assembly GCF_043195415.1. Classification (NCBI taxonomy): domain Bacteria; kingdom Bacillati; phylum Actinomycetota; class Actinomycetes; order Kitasatosporales; family Streptomycetaceae; genus Streptomyces; species Streptomyces sp. Y7. Next base: position 332,523 of record NZ_JBIDDQ010000009.1, on the reverse strand, counting down.
AAGCTGCGCGGCGACATACGGGCCGCGACGGGGCTCGCGGGGTCGGTGGGGCTGGCCGCTTCCAAGATGCTCGCGAAGATCGGCTCGGAGCAGGCCAAGCCCGACGGGCTGGTGGTGATCGAGCCGGGGACGGAGCGGGCGCTGCTGGGGCCGATGTCGGTGCGGACGCTGCCGGGAGTGGGGCCGGCCACGGGGGACCATCTGCGGCGGGCCGGGATCCATACCGTCGAGGAGATCGCCGAGGCCGGTGAGGACGAGCTCGTACGGCTGCTGGGCAAGGCGCACGGGCATGCGCTGTACGCGATGGCGCTGGCGCACGACGAGCGGCCCGTGGTGGCCGAGCGGGAGACGAAGTCCGTGTCGGTCGAGGACACCTATGACGTGGACATCCACGACCGGGTGCGGGTCGGGCTGGAGGTGCAGCGGCTTGCCGATCGCTGTGTGGGGCGGTTGCGGGGGGCCGGGTTGTCGGGGCGGACCATCGTGCTGAAGGTGCGGCGGTACGACTTCTCGACCCTGACGCGGTCCGAGACCTTGCGGGGGCCGACGGATGATCCGGCGGTGGTGCGGGAGGCCGCCGCTCGGCTGCTGGAGTCCGTGGATACGACGGGTGGGGTGCGGCTGCTGGGGGTCGGCGTCAGCGGGCTGGCCGACTACACGCAGGAGGATCTGTTCGCTCAGGCGGCGGGGGAGCTGGGGAAGCTGGGGGAGCAGCAGCCGGTGGAGGGCGGGGAGGACGGCGTGGAGGCGGTGGCCGTGGCGCGGGGGGAGGAAGGGCCGGGCGAGCGGAGATGGCATGCCGGGCACGATGTGCGGCATGCCGAGTACGGGCACGGGTGGGTGCAGGGGAGCGGGCTCGGGCGGGTGACCGTGCGGTTCGAGACGCCGGGGTCGGAGCCGGGGCGGGTGCGGACGTTTCGGGTGGAGGATCCGGGGCTGGAGGCGGTGGAGCCGTTGCCCTTGGTGGAGGAGCGGCCCGGGGGGAGTGGGGGAAGCCGGGAGGTTCGGGGGAGTGGGGGAAGCGGCAGGGCTGGGGGAAGTGGGGGATCTGGCGTGGCGGGGGTGTCTGAGGGGTCTGAGGTGTCTGTGGTTGGTGGGGATGGTGCGGCTGCGGTTTCTGGGTAGGGCGGGGGCGGTAGCGGCGGGGGCGGTGCGGTTGCATCCGTGCGGTGGCAGCAGGGAGCGGCTGTGCGGTGGGTGTCTGGTTGCCCTGGGCCTGGGGTGCCGTGGGGGTGGGGACGCTCGCCCGCGCTGGCGGGGTGCCGCTGCGCCCACCCGTGCCGCCCCAGCGGCACGACTGCCCGCAGTTGGGTGCAGCTGGGGTGTAGCCGGGTGCGGCATGGCTTGCTGCGGCTGGGTGAGGCGTGACGTCCTGGGGCTAGGGGCAGGTGCGCGAGGCGCGACTGCCTGCAGTTCAGCCAGGTGCTGTGGTGGGAGGGGCCGAGAGGTTGTCTGTGTGGATGGGGGGGGAGGGGTGTGCTGGTCAGGGGTGCGGGGTTGTGGGGTCGTTGTTGTTGGGGGGTTCTGAGGAGGCCAGGTTGCCGAAGTCTCGGTCGGGGGGCGGGGGCTGGGCCGCCACGTCGAGGCCGTAGTGGTGATAGAGCTGGAGTTCCTGCTCGGGGGACAGGTGGCGGCCGACTCCGAAGTCGGGGGCGTCCTTGATCAGGGCGCGTTCGAAGGGGATGTGGAGGGTGCCCTCCACCAGCTCGCTGGGCTCCAGGGGGACGAAGGCGTCCCGGGAGAAGAGGCCGGTGCGTATCGCCGCCCATTCCGGCACCCCGGTCGCGTCGTCGAGATAGACCTCGTCGATGGTGCCGATCTTGGTGCCGTTGCGGTCGAAGGCCTTGCGGCCGATCAGATTGCGCGGATCGATGTCGGTCTGCACGGGCCCTCCACTTGGTCGCAACTCATCCGTAAGCACTACGAAAAGGCAGATTGGTGAGAGCGGCCACTCGAAGGTCCGTGCGTCGACCTCGCTGGTAGGCTGACTAGCGGCTGCTGACCCCGTGCGGGAGAGTCCTCCGGAGAACACCGGAGGCGCCGAAGGAGCAAATCCTCCCCGGAATCTCTCAGGCTCACGTACCGCACGGACGAGGTCACTCTGGAAAGCAGAGCGGGTGTCCGACGGCTTCCGCTCTCACCGACGGTGAAAGCCGACGGCCTTCGGGCGGTCCGGTGAAGCTCTCAGGTTGAGATGACAGAGGGGGAGGCCGTCCGGGTACCCGTGCCGTGGTGCCCCTCGAAGGTCGTCAGACCAGGAGGCCTCCGCAATGACCGCCCACCGCATTCCGCTCTCCGAGCTCGAGCAGGGAATCCCCTTCGAGCAGCGTCACATCGGTCCCGATCACGAGGCCCGCGCCAAGATGCTCGCCCAGGTCGGCTACGGCTCCCTCGACGAGCTCACCGCCGCAGCGGTGCCGGACGTGATCAAGAACGCCGACTCGCTGGACCTGCCGGGTGCCCGCACCGAGGCCGAGGTGCTGGCCGAGCTGCGCTCGCTCGCCGACCGCAACCAGGTGCTGGACTCGATGATCGGGCTCGGCTACTACGGGACCTTCACCCCGCCGGTCATCCTGCGGAACGTCATGGAGAACCCCGCCTGGTACACGGCCTACACGCCGTACCAGCCCGAGATCTCGCAGGGGCGTCTCGAGGCCCTGCTGAACTTCCAGACCATGGTCGCCGAGCTCACCGGGCTGCCGACCTCCGGTGCCTCGCTGCTCGACGAGGGGACCGCGGCGGCCGAGGCCCTGGCTCTGTCCCGGCGCATGGGCAAGAACAAGAAGGGGCTCTTCCTGGTCGACGCGGATGTCCTTCCGCAGACCGTCGCCGTGATCGAGACCCGTGCCGAGCCGACCGGTGTGGAGGTCGTGGTCGCCGACCTCAGCGACGGTATCCCGGCCGAGATCGCCTCGCGTGAGATCAACGGTGTGCTGGTCCAGTACCCCGGTGCCTCCGGTGCCGTACGGGACATCAAGGCCGTCATCGACCAGGCGCACGAGCTCGGCGCCCTCGTCACCGTCGCCGCCGACCTGCTCGCGTTGACGCTGCTGAAGTCGCCGGGTGAGCTCGGGGCGGACATCGCGGTCGGCACGACGCAGCGGTTCGGCGTGCCGATGGGCTTCGGCGGGCCGCACGCCGGCTACATGGCCGTCCACGAGAAGTTCGCGCGCAGCCTGCCGGGGCGGCTCGTGGGCGTGTCCGTGGACGCCGACGGGAACAAGGCCTACCGGCTGGCGCTGCAGACGCGTGAGCAGCACATTCGGCGGGAGAAGGCCACCAGCAACATCTGCACGGCTCAGGTGCTCCTCGCCGTGATGGCCGGCATGTACGCCGTGTACCACGGGCCGGACGGGCTCCGGGCCATCGCGCGGCGGACCCACCGGTACGCCTCGATCCTCGCGGCGGGCCTGACCGCCGGCGGCATCGAGGTCGTGCACGGCTCCTACTTCGACACGCTGACCGTACGGGTGCCCGCGAAGGCCGCCGAGGTTGTCGCCGCCGCCCGGCAGAACGGCGTGAACCTGCGCCTCGTCGACGCCGACCACGTCTCCGTCGCCTGTGACGAGACCACGCTGCGGGCCCAGCTGGGCGCGGTGTGGACGGCGTTCGGCATCGAGGGCGACATCGAGGCGCTGGACGCGAGCACCGAGGACGCGCTCACGGACGGGCTGCTGCGCACCGACGACTACCTCGCGCACCCGGTCTTCCACCAGCACCGCTCCGAGACGGCGATGCTGCGTTACCTGCGCCGCCTCGCCGACCGGGACTACGCGCTCGACCGCGGCATGATCCCGCTGGGCTCCTGCACGATGAAGCTCAACGCGACCACCGAGATGGAGCCGGTCACCTGGCCGGAGTTCGGGCAGCTGCACCCCTTCGCGCCCGCCGAGCAGGCGCAGGGCTATCTGACGCTCATCCGCGAGCTGGAGGAACGTCTCGCCGAGGTCACCGGCTACGACAAGGTGTCCCTCCAGCCGAACGCCGGCTCGCAGGGTGAGCTGGCCGGCCTGCTCGCCGTGCGCGGGTACCACCGGGCCAACGGCGACGAGCAGCGCACCGTCTGCCTCATCCCGTCCTCGGCGCACGGCACGAACGCCGCCAGCGCCGTCATGGCCGGCATGAAGGTCGTCGTCGTCAAGACCGCCGAGGACGGCGAGATCGACGTCGAGGACCTGCGGGCCAAGATCGAGAAGCACCGCGACGAGCTGTCCGTGCTGATGATCACGTACCCGTCGACGCACGGTGTGTTCGAGGAGCACGTCGCCGACATCTGCGCGCAGGTGCACGAGGCCGGCGGGCAGGTGTACGTCGACGGCGCGAACCTCAACGCGCTGGTGGGACTGGCCAAGCCGGGCCACTTCGGCGGCGACGTCTCGCACCTGAACCTGCACAAGACCTTCTGCATCCCGCACGGCGGCGGCGGTCCGGGCGTCGGACCGGTCGGCGTGCGCTCGCACCTGGCGCCGTACCTGCCGAACCACCCGCTGCAGCCGGCCGCCGGTCCGGAGACGGGCGTCGGCCCGATCTCGGCCGCGCCGTGGGGTTCCGCGGGGATCCTGCCCATCTCCTGGGCGTACGTCCGTCTCATGGGCGGTGAAGGGCTGAAGCGGGCCACGCAGGTGGCCGTGCTGTCGGCGAACTACGTCGCCAAGCGGCTGGAGCCGCACTTCCCGGTGCTGTACACCGGGCCGGGCGGGCTGGTCGCGCACGAGTGCATCATCGATCTGCGCCCGCTGACCAAGGCGACCGGAGTGAGCGTCGACGACGTGGCCAAGCGGCTCATCGACTACGGCTTCCACGCGCCGACGATGTCGTTCCCGGTGGCCGGGACGCTGATGATCGAGCCGACCGAGTCCGAGGACCTGGCCGAACTCGACCGGTTCTGCGAGGCGATGATCGCCATCCGCGCGGAGATCGAGAAGGTCGGGTCGGGCGAGTGGCCCGCCGAGGACAACCCGCTGCGCAACGCCCCGCACACCGCCGGCGCGCTGGGCGGCGCGTGGGAGCACGCGTACACCCGTGAGGACGCCGTCTTCCCCGCCGGGGTGTCGGCCGCCGACAAGTACTGGCCGCCGGTGCGCCGCATCGACCAGGCCTTCGGCGACCGGAACCTCGTCTGCTCCTGCCCGCCGCTGGACGCGTACGACGACTGAGCCGCTCCGGGCTGACGCACGCACGTAGGAAGGGCTCCCCTCCGGCCACACACGGCCGGGGTGGAGCCCTTCCGCGCGTCATACGGTCGTCAGGGCGACCTCCGTGGCCTCCACCAGGGCGACGACGGGGTCGCCGGGGGACAGGTCGAGGTCGGTCGTGGCGTCCCGGGTCATGGCGGCGGTCACCGCGCCGCCGTCGACCGCGATCTGCACCGACGCCATCGCGCCACCCGTGGCGATGCCGGTGATCGTGCCGGGGAGCCGGTTGCGCAGGGGCCGGCCGTCCTCGGTCGGGGAGATGGCCAGAGAGATGTGCGTGGACGTCACCAGGGCGTTCACGGTGCTGCCCGCGGCGAGGCCGAGCTCTTCGACAGCGGACGGGGCGATGGCCGCGATGAGGTCCTGGCCTCCGGTGAGACGGACGTCGATCATGGCCACGGTCTCGCCGGGGCAGATGGACGTGATCGTGCCGGGGAGCTGGTTGCGGATGCTCAGGCTCATGGGAGACGCCTCGCGCGGGATGTTTGATGTGCTTATACAGCTTTTGTCCCACCCTAGTCGCCGCCTCGCTCCGTAGTCCCCCGACGCCGTCCTCAGGTCATTCCGGACGCCCTGAGCACCTCACGTGCCTCCGCGTCGTCGATCTCGTGCCGCAGCTGCTCGAGTACGTCGATGCCCTCCAGCAGGGTTCCGCTCGCGCGTGAGCGGCGTACCCCGGTGTCCAGTTCGTGCCACAGCAGCGGGTTGGCGAGGAGGACGCGTGGGTCGAGTTCGACGCGGCGGCCGTCCGCGTCGCGCAGGGTGAGATGCGTGGAGACGTCGCCGTGCTGCCGTACGGTCACCAGTTCGTCCGTGCGCACCGCCTGACGTCGTACGAGTCCGCGCACCGCCAGCCATCCCGGGCCGGCGGTCACGCGCTGGGGGAGCAGGATCGTGAAGAGTACGGAGGTCATGACCAGCCACAGCAGGGTGCGCGGCGGCGTCAGGGTGTGGCCGTCCCAGTCGACCAGCAGGGTCATACCGAAGAACGTCACGGCGCAGCCCGCGGCGAACCGGGCACTGTCGTGCCAGTGACGGTCACCGGTGGGGGCCGGGCGCGGTCTGCTTCCGTCCACAGTGCCGACGGTAAGGGGCTTCGGCGCGGGAGCGAACGGCGCTGACAGTGCTCTGACGCCATACGGCTCATCGTTGACGCGATCCTGATGGACCGAGGCCGGATCGGCCGTGTCGGGCGTCAGCCGGTGTGCACGCGCGGCCTGCGGTCCCGGTCCGGCTCGGCCTCGCGCAGGACCTCACGGGTGACCGGGGCGACCTCGCCCTGCCCGAAGAGGAAGAAGCGCAGGAAGTTGTTGAACGGGGTGCCCTCGGTCCACTCGAAGTAGATGTGCGGGATGCAGCCGGTCGTGTCGCGGACGTACAGCAGCAGGGCGGCCAGCGCGTTGGGGATGGAGGAGGACTCCAGGGTCAGGACGCGGTAGCGATCGTGCATGACCTGGCCGCGCACAACCAGGCCGGCCTCGAACTCGGACGGGTCGGTGACCGTGACCTCGACGAAGACGAAGTCCTCCTGCGCGGAGAGGTCGTTGTCGGTGCGGATCTGCTCGATCTTGTCGCGGTACTCGGCCTTGTCCCGGTTGTCGGGCTCGTTGGCGATGAACCGGATCTTGCGGCTGGCGATGTCCCTGACGAATCGTTCCGCCATGTCGTCGAGCGTCACGCTCGTGACGCGGAGCTCGAAGGCGCGCAGCAGCCGGGACAGCAGGGAGATCAGGATGATGCCGGCGATGAAGCAGGCGCCGATCTTCACGCCGTCGGGGCGCTCGATGACGTTCACGACGGTCGTGTACAGGAACACGACCGAGATGACCGCGAAGCCGATGAACCAGTTGCGCTGACCGGCCTTGCGGGCCGCGATGGTCACGGCGATGGCGGCGGAGCTGATGAGCACCAGCACGCCGGTGGCGTACGCGCCGCCCTGGGCGTCCACGTCGGCGTCGAAGATCCAAGTCACCAGGAAGGCGACCAGGGTGAAGACGATGACCATCGGACGCACCGCGCGCGCCCAGTGCGGGGCCATGCCGTAGCGCGGCAGATAGCGCGGCATCAGGTTGAGCAGGCCGGCCATGGCGGAGGCGCCGGCGAACCACAGGATGGCGATGGTCGAGACGTCGTAGACCGTGCCGAAGGCGTTGCCGAGGTACTCGTGCGCGAGGTAAGCGAGCGCGCGGCCGTTGGCCTGGCCGCCCGACTCGAACTCCTTCTCCGGGATGAGCAGGGTGGTGATGAAGCTCGTCGTGATCAGGAAGCAGCTCATCACCACGGCGGCGGTGGTGAGCAGCTTCTTGGTGTCCCGGATCCGCCCCTTGGGGTTCTCCTCGGTCTCGCCCGCATCGCCCTTGACGTGCGGCATCACGGCGACGCCCGTCTCGAAGCCGGAGAGGCCGAGCGCCAGTTTGGGGAAGACGATCAGGGCGACGCCGACCATGACGAAGATGTTGCCGTGCTCGGCGGTGAGGGCGTTGGTCCAGTCGGTGACCACATGCCCCTCGGTGACGACGTGGTAGAGGCCGGAGACCACGACGACGGCGTTGAGCGCGAGGTAGATGCCTACCAGCGCGACCGCGACCCCGATCGCCTCCAGGAAGCCCTTGAGGAACACCGCGCCGAGCAGCGCGACGAGGATCAGGGTGATCACCAGCTGCTTGTCGTGCAGGGCGCTTTCCAGATGCGGGTTCTCGACCAGGTGGGTCGAGGCGTCCGCCGCCGACAGGGTGATGGTGATCAGGAAGTCCGTGGCCGCGAAGCCCAGCAGGGTCAGGACGAAGAGCTTGCCCTTCCAGAACGTCAGCAGCCGCTCCAGCATCGCGATCGAGCCCTGACCGTGAGGGCTCTCCTCGGCCACCCGCCGGTAGACGGGCAGGGCGCCCGCCAGGGTGACGATCACCAGCACGATGGTGGCGATGGGCGACAGCAGTCCGGCGGCGAGCGCGGCGATGCCGGGCTGGTAGCCGAGGGTCGAGAAGTAGTCGACGCCGGTGAGGCACATGACCCGGTACCAGGGCTGGCCCTCCTGAACGGGCGCCTTCTCGGCCTGCGGGCCCTTGGGAGCATGACCCTTGCCCATGTCGGACAGGCCCTCCAGCATCCAGGCGCGCAAGCGACTGGGTGGCGGGTGCTCGGTCGTGGCCATCGGCCTGCTCCTGACGTGCGGGTCGGCATGCGATTCCGGCCATGACGTGGACGGCTGCACCAGCGTAAGCAGAGAGTGACGCCCGGGCCCACGGATCAAGGGGGCGTGGGCGTCAAGCTTCCGTTAAGACTGGCCGGGTCGGCGTCGGCACCGCATCAACAGCTGGGCTTCCGTACCTGTTCGTGCCTGACTGGGCTGTATGGACGACGGATGGTGCGCGTGAACACTCAGCGTCACCAATGCCGCTGCACGACGCTTCGCCGTGGCGTCCGGAGCGTGGACGCGTCCTCGTCAAGACGGTGTCGACGTCCTGACGGTGAGCGCCAGGGATCCGTCAGGATCCCTGCCCAGCGGCCCGAGGAGCGGCCCGAGGAGCGGTGTGCTGAGAGCTGATGAACGACGTACCGCGCGGACGGCTGAGGGTCTCTCGGGGCGGCCCCAGGGGTGGGCCAGACGTACCGCATGCTCGACGAGGCGCGGCGGCGGGCCGGCCGTGGGGCCGAGGTGGTGGTGGCGTTCGCGGAGTGCCACGGACGCCCGCGGACGGAGGCGATGCTCGACGGTCTCGAAGCGGTGCCGCGGCTTCGCTGTGCACACCGCGGGGGCTGTACGAGGAGATGGACGTCGCCGCGGTGCTCGACCGCCGCCCGCAGGTCGCCGTCATCGACGAGTTCGCCCACAGCAACGTGCCGGGCGGCGGGCGCAACGCCAAGCGGTGGCAGGACGTCGAGGAGCTGCTCGCCGCGGGCATGGACGTCCTGACGGCCGTCAACGTCCAGCACCTGGAGTCCCTCGGGCGACCGTAGGGATCGCGGGTGCCGTGACGGCGGGCCTTGACGGGACTCTGAGGGGCCCCCGGCCGTTCTTGACGCGGCCGCGGCGACGCGACGCCGGCCATGCGCGTCAAGGTGTCGTCAGGGACGGCCGCCCGCGCGCGAAGAACCCGCAAGGAGCCGTCGGGAACGGCGGGATCCGGACAGAACCTGGGTCGGTCGCACGCTCCTCGCCCGCGACCGATCGTCCCTACGAAGGAGCCCGCACCCATGTCCGTCCTGACCACCGCGCCGGGGGCGACCCCCGCCGACGAGGAACCGCCGGACACCGGCGAACGGCACCGGCTCACCGCCGTCACCGGCCTCGCCGCCCTGTCCCTCGACGCGATGGCGTCGGTGGCCTACGGCCCCGAGGCGATCGTCCTGGTGCTGGCCGCGGCCGGTGCCCACGGCGTCGGCTTCACCCTCCCCGTCACGCTCGCCATCGCCGCGCTGCTCGCGGTGCTGGTCGCCTCGTACCGGCAGGTCATCGCCGCCTTCCCGGACGGCGGCGGCTCCTACGCGGTCGCCAGGACGCACCTGGGCAGGCGCACGAGCCTGGTCGCGGCCGCCTCGCTGGTCCTGGACTACGTCCTCAACGTCGCCGTCGCCGTCACCGCGGGCGTCGCCGCCCTGACCTCCGCCTTCCCGGGTCTCTACGACGACCGGCTGTGGCTGTGCCTGGCCGTGCTCGTGGTGATCACGGCGGTCAACCTGCGCGGCATCGTGGAGTCGGCGAAGGCGTTCATCGTGCCCACCGCCGTGTTCGTCGGCTCGATCCTCGTGCTCATCGCCGTCGGGCTGTTCCGGTCCGAACCCGTCAGCACCGCGACGGCCGCCGGACACGCCTCCGTGCTCGCGGACAACGCCACCACCGTGGGCGCCCTGCTCCTGCTGAAGGCCTTCGCCTCCGGTTGCGCGGCGCTCACCGGCGTCGAGGCCATCGCCAACGCCGTCCCCTCCTTCCGCGTCCCGCGCGCCCGCCGCGCCCAGCACGCGGAGATGGCCCTCGGCGCCGTCCTCGGGGTGATGCTGACCGGGCTGTCGGTGCTGATATCCCGCTTCCACCTCCAGCCGGTCGAGGGCGTCACCGTCCTCGCCCAGCTCGCGGACGCCTCGCTCGGCCACAACTGGGCGTTCTACGTCATCCAGTTCGCCACGATGGTGCTGCTGGCCCTGTCCGCGAACACCTCCTTCGGTGGACTCCCGGTGCTGCTGAAGCTGCTCGCCCGGGACAACTACCTGCCGCACGTGTTCGCGCTGAAGGCGGACCGGCAGGTGCACCGGCACGGCGTGCTGGCGCTGGCCGCCGTCTCCACCGCGCTGATCGTCTTCTCCGGCGGCGACACCAACACGCTCGTGCCGCTCTTCGCCATCGGCGTCTTCGTCGGCTTCACCATCGCCCAGGTCGGCATGGTCCGGCACTGGAGGACCGAGCGCGGGCCCGGGTGGCGCGGCAAGGCACTGCTCAACGGCTTCGGCGGGCTGCTGACCGGCATCGCGGCCGTCGTCGTCACCGCGACCAAGTTCGCGGAGGGCACCTGGCTCATCGTGATCGCGCTGCCCCTGCTGGTCGTGGCCTTCGAGGCCGTGCACCGGGCCTACGCGCGGATCGGCGAGCGGCTCGGCCTCGGCCGGATCCCCGAGCATCCGCACCGGGACCGCTCGGTCGTGATCGTGCCGGTCTCCTCGCTCTCCCGGCTCACCTCGGAGGCCCTCACCGCGGCTGCCTCGCTGGGCGACGAGGTGCGCGCGGTCACCGTCTGCCACCCGGACCCCGAGGACCGGTCCGCGCTGCACGCCCTGGAGCGCTCCTGGGCCGAGTGGGACCCCGGCGTGCCCCTGGTCCGGCTGGCCGGTGACCGGCGTGCCCTGGGCCGTCCCATCGCCGCGTACGTCCGTGACGTCATGGCCGCGGAGCCGGCCACCCGGGTGACCGTGCTGATCCCGGAGACCGAGCCGGAGCGGCTGTGGCAGCGACTGCTGCAGAACCAGCGGGGCGCCGTCGTCGCGCACGCCGTGCGCAGGGAGACGGACGCGGTGATCTGCAGGCTGCGGTTCCGCATCTCCTGACCCGGACCGAGCCGCCCGTCACAGCGCCGGGCGGCTCGCTCCGCGTCGGCCGCGGCACACCCGCGACCTGCGGTGATCGGGTCACCGTAAGAGAACCGCCAAAGGCGCGCAGCGGGCCGTAAGAGAACCGTCAAAGGCGCGCAGCGGGCCGTAAGGGAGCCGTCAACGGCGCTCGAATCCGGCCACGCAGGCTGTTTCCTCGAATCGTCCCTGTCCGACCGAACCTCACTCCAGGAGTTCACGATGGCCGATCTGGCCTTCGTCGTCATCACGATCGCGTCCTTCGCGCTGGTGGCTCTCGTCGCCAAGGGGGTGACGAAGCTGTGACCGCCGAGAACATCGTCGGCCTCGTCGTGGCCGTCGCCCTGCTGGGCTATCTCGTCCTCGCCCTGATCTTCCCGGAGAGGTTCTGAGCCTAGATATGGGTCCTGTCCTCGCCGGCGTGCTCCAGCTGCTCGCCCTGATCGCGGCACTGGCACTCGCCTACGTCCCCCTCGGCACCTACATGGCCAAGGTCTACTCCTCCGACAAGCACTGGCGGGTCGAGAAGTGGATCTACAAGGGCATCGGTGCCAACGCCGACACCCAGATGCGCTGGCCCGCGTACCTGCGCGGCGTCCTCGCCTTCTCCGCCGTCGGCGTCCTGTTCCTCTACCTGCTCCAGCGGATCCAGGGCGTGCTGCCCGGTTCGCTCGGTTTCTCCTCGATCGACCCGGACCAGGCGTTCAACACCGCCGTGTCGTTCGTGACCAACACCAACTGGCAGTCGTACTACGGCGAGCAGGCCATGGGCCACGTCGTGCAGACCGCCGGTCTGGCCGTCCAGAACTTCGTCTCCGCCGCCGTCGGCATCGCGGTCGCCGTCGCGCTCGTGCGCGGCTTCGCCCGCTCCCGCACCGGTGAGCTGGGCAACTTCTGGTCCGACCTGGTGCGCGGCACCGTCCGCATCCTGGTGCCGGTCGCCGCCGTCGCCGCGGTCGTCCTCGTCGCGTGCGGCGCCATCCAGAACTTCTCCGGCATCCACGAGGTCGGCCAGTTCATGGGCGGACAGCAGCAGTGGAACGGCGGCGCGGTCGCCTCGCAGGAGGCCATCAAGGAGCTCGGCACCAACGGTGGCGGCTACTTCAACGCCAACAGCGCCCACCCCTTCGAGAACCCGACCCCGTTCTCGAACCTGTTCGAGATCTTCCTGATCCTCGTCATCCCCTTCGCCCTGACCCGCACCTTCGGCCTCATGGTCGGCTCGGTGAAGCAGGGCTACGCGATCCTCGCCACGATGGCCACCATCTGGCTCGGCTTCACCGCCCTGATGATGTGGACCGAGTTCGCCCACCACGGCCCGGCGTTCCAGATCGCGGGCGGGGCGTACGAGGGCAAGGAGGTCCGCTTCGGAGTCGGCGCCTCGTCGATCTTCGCCACGGCTACCACCCTCACCTCGACCGGCGCGGTGGACTCCTTCCACTCCTCCTTCACCGGCCTCGGCGGCGGCATCACCATGCTCGGCATGATGCTGGGCGAGATCGCGCCCGGCGGTACCGGCTCCGGTCTCTACGGCATGCTGATCATGGCGATCATCGCGGTGTTCATCGCCGGCCTGATGGTCGGCCGCACCCCCGAGTACCTCGGCAAGAAGATCGGCTCCCGCGAGATCAAGCTCGCGGCCTGCTACATCCTGATCACCCCGGCCCTGGTGCTCGTCTTCACCGCGTTCGCGATGGCCCTGCCCACCCCGGGCAACTCCATGACCAACAGCGGGGCGCACGGATTCTCCGAGATCCTCTACGCCTACACGTCCGCCTCCAACAACAACGGCTCGGCCTTCGCCGGTCTGAACGCGGACACGCAGTGGTTCAACAGCACGCTCGGCCTGTGCATGCTCTTCGGACGTTTCCTGCCGATGATCTTCGTGCTGGCCCTGGCCGGCTCGCTCGCCGAGCAGAAGCCGGTCCCGGAGACCGCGGGCACCCTGCGGACCGACAAGCCCCTGTACACGGGCCTGCTGGTCGGCACGATCATCATCATCACCGGTCTGACGTACTTCCCGGCACTCGCACTCGGGCCCCTGGCCGAGGGGTTGGCGTGATGACCACCCGTACAGACAAGCAAGAGGACTCGATGTCCACAGCCACCCCGACCCGGGCGCCGCACAGCGACGTACCCACCGGTCACAAGTCCCCCGAGGGCCGTGTGGGCGCGGGCCTCTTCGACCCGAAGCAACTCCTCAAGTCGCTGCCGGACGCCCTTCGCAAGCTCGACCCGCGGGTGATGGTCAAGTCACCCGTGATGTTCGTGGTGTTGATCGGCTCCGTCCTGACCACCGCCTTCTCCTTCAAGGACCCCGGCGACTGGTTCGGCTGGACCATCAGCGCCTGGCTGTGGCTGACGGTGATCTTCGCCAACCTGGCGGAGGCCGTCGCCGAGGGCCGGGGCAAGGCGCAGGCCGACACCCTGCGCAAGGCCAAGACCGACACCGTGGCCCGCCGGCTCACCGGCTCCGTCGAAGAGCGGGTGCCGGGGACCGAGTTGCGGATCGGCGACCTGGTCGTCTGCGAGGCCGGCGACATCATCCCCGGTGACGGCGACGTCATCGAGGGCGTCGCTTCCGTCGACGAGTCGGCGATCACCGGCGAGTCGGCCCCCGTGATCCGGGAGTCCGGCGGCGACCGCTCGGCCGTCACCGGCGGCACCAAGGTCCTCTCCGACCGCATCGTCATCAAGATCACGACGAAGCCCGGCGAGACCTTCATCGACCGGATGATCAACCTGGTCGAGGGCGCGGCCCGGCAGAAGACGCCGAACGAGATCGCGCTGAACATCCTGCTCGCGTCGCTGACGATCGTCTTCCTGCTGGCCTGCGCCATGCTGCCGCCCCTCGCGGACTACGCGGGCACGCACCTGACGATGGTCGTGCTGGTCGCCCTGCTGGTCTGTCTGATCCCGACGACCATCGGCGCCCTGCTCTCCGCGATCGGCATCGCCGGCATGGACCGGCTGGTGCAGCGCAACGTGCTCGCCATGTCCGGCCGCGCCGTCGAGGCGGCCGGTGACGTCTCCACGCTGCTGCTCGACAAGACCGGCACCATCACCCTCGGCAACCGCCAGGCCGCCGAGTTCGTCCCGGTCACGGGCGTCACCGAGGCCGAGGTCGCGGACGCCGCCCAGCTCTCGTCGCTCGCCGACGAGACGCCGGAGGGCCGATCCATCGTCGTACTGGCGAAGGAGAAGTACGGCCTGCGCGAGCGCCACCAGGGCGAACTGGTCGGCGCCCAGTGGATCGCCTTCACCGCGCAGACCCGGATGTCCGGTGTCGACGTCGACGGGCGCAAGATCCGCAAGGGCGCGGCCGGTTCGGTCATCGCCTGGGTGCGGGACCAGGGCGGCACGGTCGCCGACGACGCGGACCGCAGCGCCAACCGCATCTCCGAGGCCGGCGGCACCCCGCTGCTGGTCGCGGTGGAGGATGCCGAGGGCGCCCGGATCCTGGGCGTCATCCACCTCAAGGACGTCGTCAAGGACGGCATGCGCGAACGGTTCGAGGAACTGCGCCGCATGGGCATCAAGACCGTCATGATCACGGGCGACAACCCGCTGACGGCCAAGGCGATCGCCGACGAGGCGGGCGTCGACGACTTCCTCGCGGAGGCGACTCCCGAGGACAAGATGGCGCTCATCAAGCGGGAGCAGGCCGGCGGCAAGCTGGTCGCGATGACCGGTGACGGCACCAACGACGCCCCGGCGCTCGCGCAGGCGGACGTCGGCGTGGCGATGAACACCGGTACGTCGGCCGCCAAGGAGGCCGGCAACATGGTCGACCTCGACTCCAACCCGACCAAACTGATCGAGATCGTCGAGATCGGCAAGCAGTTGCTGATCACCCGCGGTGCGCTGACCACGTTCTCCATCGCCAACGACGTCGCGAAGTACTTCGCGATCATCCCGGCGCTGTTCGCGGTGGTCTACCCGGGCCTGGACAAGCTCAACGTCATGGGCCTGTCGTCGCCGGACTCGGCGATCCTGTCCGCGGTGATCTTCAACGCGCTGATCATCATCGCGCTGGTGCCGCTGTCCCTGAAGGGCGTGCAGTACCGGCCGGTCAGCGCCGACCGGCTGCTGCGCCGCAACCTGACCGTCTACGGTCTGGGCGGCCTCATCGCGCCCTTCATCGGCATCAAGCTCATCGACCTTCTCATCTCCCTCATCCCCGGGATCGGTTGATCCATCATGAACAACTCCGTATCGAACACGGCCCGGTTGCTCGGGGCGGGCCTGCGCGCCCTCCTCGTGCTGACCCTGGTGACCGGTGTCATCTATCCGCTGGTGGTCACCGGCATCGCGCAGGGTCTGTTCCACCACAAGGCGAACGGCTCCGAGATCGAGTCGGACGGCAGGGTCGTCGGGTCGTCCCTGATCGGGCAGACCTACAACCTGCCGCTGAAGAAGGGCGAGGAGACGCCGGCCCCCGACCTGAAGTGGTTCCAGGGCCGCCCGCAGAACGGCCTCGGCACCAACAGCGTCAACACCCGGTACCAGCTCATCCTGTCCGGCGCGACCAACCGGTCCGGCGACAACGAAGAGCTCATCCAGTGGGTGAAGGACGCCAAGGCCGCCGTCGTCAAGGACAACTCGACGCCGGACTACAAGGTCGAGCCGTCCCAGGTGCCCGCCGACGCGGTGACGTCCTCCGGCTCCGGCCTGGACCCGGCCATCTCCCCGCAGTACGCGGACCTCCAGGTCCACCGGGTCGCCGAGAAGAACGGCCTGCCCGTCGACCGGGTGCGGAAGCTGGTCGATGAGCACACCGACGGCCGCACCCTCGGCTTCATGGGCGAGCCGCGGGTCAACGTCCTGGAGCTGAACATCGCGCTCAAGGACCTCGTGGCCAAGAGCTGATGGCGTTACGCGACCCGCGCGGGAGTCGGCGGCCGGGAACGTCCGGGTCCGCCGACTCCCGCCGCCGTGAGGCCCGTTGCCGACGTGCAGGACAGGAAGGCGTACACCCATGACCAGGGTGCTGGTGGTGGAGGACGACCCGCAGCTGGTGCGGGCCCTCGTGATCAACATGCAGGCGCGCAGGTACGGCGTGGACGCGGCACCCGACGGTGCCACGGCGCTCAGACTCGCGGCCGCACGCCGGCCCGACATCGTCATGCTCGACCTGGGCCTGCCCGACATGGACGGCGTCGACGTCATCAGGGCCCTGCGCGGCTGGACGCGGGTTCCGATCCTGGTGCTGTCGGCTCGGCAGGCGTCGGACGAGAAGGTTGTCGCGCTCGACGCCGGAGCCGACGACTACGTCACCAAGCCGTTCAGCATGAACGAGCTGATGGCCCGGCTGCGGGCTGCCGTCCGCCGTACCGAGGACACGCCGCTCGCCCCCGAGACGACGCTCGTGGAGACGGACGAGTTCGTCATCGACCTGCGGGCGAAGAAGGTCGCCCGCGGCGAGCGCGAGGTACGGCTCACCCCGACGGAATGGCACCTGCTGGAGATCCTGGTCACCCACCCGGGCCGGCTCGTCACCCAGAAGTACCTGCTCCAGGAGGTCTGGGGGGTCTCCCGCAGCGGCAAGACCAACTACCTGCGGGTCTACATGGCGCAGTTGCGTCGAAAGCTGGAAGCGGACCCCGCACATCCCCGCTATCTCGTCACCGAACCCGGCATGGGTTACCGCTTCGAAGGGTGAACATGGCACGCGGCAGGCTTCGGATCTACCTCGGTGCGGCACCGGGCGTCGGCAAGACGTACGCGATGCTCTCCGAGGCGCACCGGCGGGTCGAACGCGGCACCGACTGCGTGGTCGCGTTCGTGGAGCACCACGACCGACCGCGCACCGAGGTGATGCTGCACGGCCTGGAGCAGATCCGGCGCAAGGATCTGGAGTACCGGGACACCTCCTTCACGGAGATGGACATCGACGCCGTCCTGGCCCGCGCACCCAGGGTGGCGCTGGTCGACGAGCTGGCCCACACCAACATCCCCGGCTCCCGCAACGCCAAGCGGTGGCAGGACGTGGAGGAGCTCCTCGCGGCCGGCGTCGACGTCATATCGACCGTCAACATCCAGCACCTGGAGTCCCTCGGGGACGTCGTGGAGTCGATCACCGGTGTACGGCAGCAGGAGACCGTGCCGGACGAGGTGGTGCGCCGGGCCGACCAGATCGAGCTGGTCGACATGTCGCCCCAGGCGCTGCGGCGCCGCATGGCGCACGGCAACATCTACCAGCCGGACAAGGTCGACGCGGCCCTGTCGAACTACTTCCGCCCCGGCAACCTCACCGCCCTGCGGGAGCTGGCACTGCTGTGGGTGGCCGACCGGGTCGACGAGTACCTCAACGCGTACCGGAGCGAGCACGAGGTCTCGACGATCTGGGGGTCGCGGGAGCGGATCGTCGTCGGACTGACCGGCGGACCGGAGGGCAGGACGCTGATCCGCCGGGCCGCGCGGCTGGCGGAGAAGGGCGCCGGCGGCGAGGTGCTCGCCGTCTACATCGCCCGCACCGACGGGCTGACCTCGTCCTCGCCCAAGGAACTGGCCGTGCAGCGCGGGCTGGTCGAGGACCTCGGCGGCACCTTCCACCATGTCGTCGGCGACGACATCCCGGCGGCGCTGCTGGCCTTCGCACGCGGCGTGAACGCCACCCAGATCGTGCTAGGCGTCTCCCGCCGCCAGAGCTGGCAGTACGTCCTCGGACCCGGCGTCGGCGCCACGGTCGCCCGGGAATCCGGCCCCGACCTCGACGTCCACCTGATCACGCATGACGAGGCGGGCAAGGGCCGCGGCGGGCTGCCCGTCGCCCGCAGCGCGCGGCTGGGCCGGGCACGGATCATCTGGGGCCGGCTGGTCGGTGTGCTCGGCCCCGTCGTCCTCACCGTGCTGCTGACTCACGTCGCACCTGAAGTCGGCCTCGCCAACGACATGTTGCTGTATCTGTCGCTGACCGTGGCAGCGGCCCTCCTCGGCGGCCTGCTGCCCGCGCTGGCGTCCGCCGTGGTGGGCTCCCTGCTGCTGAACTGGTTCTTCACCCCGCCCGTCCACACGCTGACCATCGCCGACCCGAAGAACATCGTCGCCATCGCGATCTTCATCGGGGTCGCGGTGTCGGTGGCCTCCGTCGTCGACCTCGCGGCCCGCCGGACCCACCAGGCGGCCCGGCTGCGCGCCGAGTCGGAGATCCTGTCCTTCCTCGCCGGGAACGTGCTGCGCGGCGAGACCAGCCTGGAGGCGCTGCTCGAACGCGTCCGTGAGACCTTCGGCATGGAGTCCGTCGCGCTCCTGGAACGGGAGAGCGACGTCGACCCGTGGACCTGCGCCGGCAGCGTCGGTCCACGGCCCTGCCGGAACCCCGACGACGCGGACGTCGACGTGCCCGTGGGCGACCACATGGCCCTCGCGCTGACCGGCCGGGTGCTGCCCGCCGAGGACCGCCGGGTCCTCGCCGCCTTCGCCGCGCAGGCCGCGGTCGTCCTGGACCGTCAGCGCCTCAGGCACGAGGCCGACCAGGCCAAGGAACTGGCCGAGGGCAACCGCATCCGCACGGCCCTGCTCGCCGCCGTCAGCCACGATCTGCGCACGCCCCTCGCGGGCATCAAGGCGTCGGTCTCCTCGCTGCGCTCCGACGACGTGGCGTGGTCCGAGGAGGACCAGGCGGAACTGCTGGAAGCGATCGAGGAGGGCGCCGACCGGCTCGACCACCTGGTCGGGAACCTGCTCGACATGTCCCGCCTCCAGACCGGCACGGTCACGCCGCTGATCCGGGAGATCGACCTCGACGAGGTGGTGCCGATGGCACTGGGCGGAGTACCCGAGGGCAGCGCGGAGCTGGACATCCCGGAGACCCTGCCGATGGTCGCCGTGGACAAGGGCCTGCTGGAGCGCGTCGTCGCCAACGTCGTGGAGAACGCCGTCAAGTACAGCCCGCGGGACGAGCCCGTGCTCGTGTCCGCGAGTGCCATCGCGGACCGGGTCGAGGTCCGGGTGGTCGACCGCGGGCCGGGCGTCCCGGACGAGGCCAAGGAACGCATCTTCGCCCCCTTCCAGCGCTACGGCGACGCCCCGCGCGGCGCCGGCGTCGGGCTCGGCCTCGCCGTCGCCCGCGGCTTCGCCGAGGCCATGGGCGGCACCATCAGCGCGGAGGACACGCCCGGAGGCGGTCTCACGATGGTGCTGAGTCTGCGAATGGCGGCCGGGGGAGTGGACGACGACGGTTGCCTCATGCAGCAGGCGGCACCTGGGTCACCGTAACCGTGCACGTCACGCCCCTTCCGGCGGTCCCCGGATCGTGCCGTAGCCGTGCACGTCACGCCCTTTCCGGCGGCACCCGGGCCGCTGTAGCCGTGTCCGTCACGACCTTCCGGTGGCACATGGGCCGCTATAGCCGTGCACGTCACGCCCCTTCCGGCGGCACCGCCTCACGTGTCAGGTCCCGTGCGTCCAGCCGCAGGCGCCAGGCGTTGCGGCGGTGCGTGGCCGTCAGCTCCGACGAGGGGCACTTCCATGAGACCGCTGCCGCTGCCCTCCAGCCGGCTCGGGCGGCACTTCTTGGCGCACCTCTGACGGGGGTCCCCACGGCCCGCCGGGCCAGGTGTCAGCATCGCGTCAGCGTCGGGCGGAAACCCGTCAGCATCGCGTCATGAGGCGTCCCGGCCCCCGGGTCACCGGGCATAGCGTCAGAGCAAGCCCCGGCCCGCCTCCCCGCGTCCGGGGCGTCAAACACTCGCAGAACCACGTCGATCCACGACGATCTGCGTCGATCCACCTCGATCCACCTGTATCCACCTCGATCCACCTTGATCCACCTCGGATCCCCCGGAGGTACCCCATGGCAGACCACCTGTCCGACGAAGACCCGGAGCCCTCTGAACGGTTCCCGGCCGGCCCCCTGTTCGTTCCGGTCCGGCCGGGACACGCCGCCTGCGCGGCCCGCCTCTTCCGTACGCCCCTCGGGGCCCGCACAGCCGTGGGGTTCACCTCGCAGCGGCAGCTCGCCGCCACCCTCGGCCCCGACCAGCCGTGGATCCGGCTCGCCGAACCCGCCCTGCGCGCCCTGACCGCGCCGCTCGGCGTCACCACCGTCACGGTCGACCCGCAGTTCTGCGCCCCGGCCCCGACCGCGTCGGCCACTCGGGAACACGCCCCGCACTCCGGCCCCCGGTTCCGTGAGGGCGCCTGGGATCCGCAGGCCGTCGGAGCGCTGCGCGTGACCGGTGCCGCCGCGCTCATCTCCGCGTTGACCATGTGGATCGGCTGAGGGGGACCCGCACGATGACCACCGTTCACGAACCCGCGGTGACCGCCGCGGCCGACGCGCTCTCCGTGTGGCCGGCCTCGGCCGTCGAGCCCCTCGAGGGCGAACTCACCGTCGGCGGCGTGCCGCTCGCCGAGGTCGCCGACCGTTTCGGCACCCCCGTCTACGTCATCGACGAGGACGAGGTCCGCGAGCGCTGCCGCACCTACCGGCACGCCTTCCCCGACGCCGAAGTCCTCTACGCGGCCAAGGCGTTCCTGTGCCGGGCCATGGTCCACTGGATGGCCGAGGAGGGCCTGGGCCTGGACGTCTGCTCGGCCGGTGAGCTGGAGCTCGCGGTCACCACCGGCTTCCCGCCGGAGCGGATCGTGCTGCACGGCAACGCCAAGTCCCCGCGCGACCTGGACACCGCGCTGCGCCTCGGGGTCGGCCGGATCGTCATCGACAGCCCCTCCGAGATCGCCCGTCTCGCGGCGGCCGTCGGACCCGACGGCCGCCAGAAGGTGATGGTCCGCGTGGTGCCGGGCATCAGCGCCGGCGGCCACGAGAAGATCCGCACCGGCACCGAGGACCAGAAGTTCGGCCTGTCGATCTCGGACGGCTACGCCCAGCACGCCATCGCGCGGATCCTGGACCAGCCGCAGCTCGAACTCACCGGTCTGCACTGCCACCTGGGCTCGCAGATCACCAGCGTCAAGCCGTACCTGGCCGCCGTACGCCGCATGGTCGGGCTCATGGCCCGGCTGAACGAGCAGCACGGCCTCGTCCTGCGCGAACTCGACCTGGGCGGCGGGCACGGCATCGCCTACCGTCCCGGCGAACCCGCGCTCGACCTCACCGCGCTCGCCCGCAAGGTACGCGCGGAGCTGACGGAGGCGTGCACGGCGGCAGGACTCACCGTGCCCCGCCTCATCATCGAGCCGGGCCGGGCCATCGCGGGCCCGGCGGGCATCGCGCTGTACCACGTCCTCGCCGTCAAGCGGACGGGCGCGCACACCTACGTCGCCGTGGACGGCGGGATGAGCGACAACCCGCGTCCCGCGCTGTACGGGGTGCGCTACGCGCCCCGCCTGGTGGGACGGCACAGCACCACCACCCCGGCCCCGGTGACCGTGGTGGGCCGGCACTGCGAGGCGGGCGACATCGTCGCCGCCGACGTCGAACTCCCCGACGACATCCGCCCCGGAGACCTGCTCGCCGTCCCGGCGGCGGGCGCGTACCACCTGTCCATGGCCTCCGGCTACAACCTGGTCGGCCGCCCACCGGTGGTCGCCGTGGAGGACGGCCACGCCCGGCTCCTGGTCCGACGCGAGTCCTTGGAGGACATCCGCAGCCGCGACGTCGGCCTGTAGACCCGGGCCGGTGCCGAAGACCCGGCGATCAGGCCCCACCCCCTGACGCACCTCCGGACGAGCGACGGCCCTCGTCCGGAGGTGTCGTGTTGTTGCCCGGCGGCCTCCGCGTTCTCTCGTCGTAGTCCAGCCCCGCCGCCCCCCCTTACGTAATGTTCGTCAGCGATGCCGAATGTTTCGACCAGTCGGAGGCGGAATGCGCGGACGGCTGTACGGCGACTCCGTCATCGACGGCTCAGGTTCCATGACCCCGCAAGAGCCGCCCGCGTCGCGACGGTTGGCGGCAGATTCACCGCGTACAAGGGGTTGCCACCGTTTGGGAGCTGTCTCTAGGGTGCGGCAGCAACGAACCTTTCTGGATCTCTTCCGAAACTTTCGATCCCCAGGGCGGTCAGTGAGGACCGTCCCGTACCCAAGGAGCGCATCATGGGCGACCCGGGACTGTCCCGCCGCGGCTTCATCGCGGCCTCCGCCGCGGCCGGTGTGGGCATGACGGCACTGAGCGGTTGCGGCGGCGACTCGGACGGAGGGTCGTCGGACGGCACGACCACCATCGAGTGGTGGAACATCTCCACCACCGAGCCGACCAAGAGCGTCTGGGCCGCACTCGCCAAGAAGTTCGAGGCCCAGAATCCCAAGGTCAAGGTGAAGATCGTCCAGCTGGAGAACGACGCCTACAAGTCGAAGATGACGGCGCTGACCGCCTCCGGGAAGCTGCCCGACATCTTCCACACCTGGGGCGGCGGCGTCCTGCAGCAGCAGGTCGACGCCGGTCTCGTCGAGGACCTCACCGACCGCACCAAGGACTTCGCCGAGGGTCTGCTGCCGGTCGCGAAGGAGCCGTATCTGCTGGACGGGAAGGCGTACGGCATCCCGTTCGACATCGGCATGATCGGCTTCTGGTACAACAAGGCGCTCTTCAAGGACGCGGGCGTCGCCGAACCCCCCACCACCTGGGGCGACTTCCTCGACGCCGTACGGAAGCTGAAGGCGAAGAACATCACCCCGCTCGCCCTCGCGGGCAAGGAGAAGTGGCCCGGCATGTACTACTGGGCCTACCTCTCGATGCGCACCGCGGGTGCCTCCGCCCTCCAGAAGGCCTACGAGGACAAGGACTTCACCGGCGACCCGTTCGTCCAGGCGGGACAGCACCTCCAGGAGCTCGTCGACCTCCAGCCGTTCCAGAAGGGCTTCCTCGGAGCCGCCTACTCCAGCCCCACCGGCCAGGCCGCGACCGTCGGCAACGGCAAGGCCGCGATGGAGCTCATGGGCCAGTGGGCCCCGGTCGTCCAGGCCGACGCGGGCAAGGGCCTCGGTGACGACCTCGGCTTCTTCCCGTTCCCCGCGGTCGACGGCGGCAAGGGCACGATCACCGAGGTGTTCGGCGGAGGCGGCGGACACGCGCTGCGCAGCGGGGCCCCGCAGGAGGCCGTCGACTTCCTGAAGTTCTTCGCCTCCGAGGCCACGGACGTGGAACTGGTCAAGAAGACCGGCGTCATCCCGGTGGTCCCGGCCGCCGAGAGCGCCCTCTCCGACCCCAACATCAAGGCCGTACAGGCACAGTTGAAGGCCGCCACCGGCTTCCAGCTCTATCTCGACCAGGCGTACGCGCCCGCTGTCGGCCAGGAGGTGAACGACAGCGTCGGCGCCCTGATAGCCGGGTCCAAGTCACCGCAGCAGGTCGCCGAGTCGATCACGAAGACCGCGAAGGAAGAGCAGTAACCGGCGATGACCTCCACGTTCCTGCCGGACAAGCGCACCGGCCCCGGCGTCGAGCCGCCGCCCCCGTCCCCCGGCGCGGCCCGGGGGCGGGCCCGGCGGCGCATGCTGCACTGGCTGACCGCGGTCGGCTTCCAGGTGCCCGCCCTGGTGCTGTTCCTCGTCCTGGTGCTGCTTCCGATGCTGTTCGCGCTGTACGCGGCGTTCTTCCGCTGGGGCGGCTTCGGCATGCCGTCCGACTACATCGGCGGCGACAACTTCACCCGTCTCCTCGAGGACCCCGTCTTCCTCGGGGACCTCTGGCGCTGTCTGCTCCTCGTCCTGCTGTCCCTCGCGATCCAGCTGCCGTTCGCGCTCGCCATGGCCGTCCTGCTCAACCAGAAGCTGCGCGGCCGGGCCTTCTACCGGATGGTCTTCTTCGGGCCGTACGTCCTGTCCGAGGCGATCACCGGCGTCCTGTTCGGCATGATCTTCGCCCCTGACGACGGCCTCGCCGACCAGATCCTCGGCGGCATCGGCCTCGACGGGCTCGGCGGCGAGTGGTTCGCCGATCCGTCGAACGTCATGGCCACCCTGTTCCTGGTCATGACCTGGAAGTACTTCGGCTTCCACATGATGCTGTACCTGGCCGGACTCCAGTCCATCCCGGCCGAGTTGACCGAGGCCGCGCTCATCGACGGTGCGAACGCCTGGCAGCGCTTCCGCAGCGTCACCCTGCCGCTGCTCGGGCCCACCCTCAGGATCAGTGTGTTCCTGTCCGTGATCGGGGCGATCCAGCTCTTCGACCTGGTCTGGGTGACCACCGCGGGCGGCCCCGACCATCACTCCGAGACGATGGCCGTGACCATGTTCCAGTACGGCTTCAAGCGCTACCAGGTCGGCTACGCCAGCGCGATCAGCGTGGTCATGTTCGGCATCAGCCTCGTCTTCGCCCTCGCCTACCAGCGGTTCGTGCTCCGCCGCGATCTCCAGGGAGCCACCACGACGATGCGGGGAGGCGCCAAGTGACGGCCAGGTCCGGCAGGAAGCACCTGCCGCTGCACGTGATCCTCGTCGTGGTCGGCGCCGTGATGATCGTGCCGCTGCTGTACGCCGTGCTGTCCGGCTTCAAGTCCACCGACGAGCTGTCCCGCAACCCGGTCGGACTGCCGGAGTCCTGGGTGGTCGGGAACTACACGGACATCCTCGGCTCCGGCGACTTCTGGCGGCTGATCGGCAACAGCACCCTCATCGCGGTCGGTACGACCGTCCTGGTCGTGGCCGTCTCCGCGCTGTCGGCGTTCTCGTTCGCCCGCTTCGCCTTCCGCGGGCGGGAGGGCCTGTTCACCCTGTTCACCATGGGGCTGATGTTCCCCTTCGCGGTGGCGGCCCTGCCCCTGTTCCTGCTGCTGCGCTCCCTGGGGCTGCTGGACAACCCGCTCGGCGTGATCCTTCCGCAGGCCGCCTTCGGGCTGCCGATGACCATCATCATCCTGCGCGGGTTCTTCCGGCAGATCCCGGGCGAGTTGGAGGAGGCGGCCACGCTCGACGGATGCAGCTCCTTCGGGTTCTTCTGGCGGGTGCTGCTGCCCATGGCGCGGCCCGCGCTGGGCACCGTGTCGGTCCTCGCCGTCGTCACCAGCTGGAACAACTTCTTCCTGCCGCTGCTGGTGTTCACCGACTCCACGTGGTGGACCATCCCGATCGGCGTCCAGCAGTTCCAGGGCCAGTACTCCGCCGACTACGCCCGTGTCTTCGCCTACCTGGTGCTGGCCATGGTCCCCGCGCTCGCCTTCTACTCGGTCGCCGAACGCCAGCTCGTCGGCGGCCTCACCGCCGGCGCGACCAAGGGATAGCACGCGCGCGATCGGACGTACGGCTCACCCACCATCCATCAAGTGAGGAGTCGCACCATGCGCAAGAACCGCCTCGGACTCGCCGGCGCCCTCGCGGCCGTCCTGGTCGCGGCAGCCGTCCCCGCCGCACAGGCCCAGGACAGACACCCGCCCACCCTCGCCGACCTCGCCGAGCGCCACGGCCGCTACTTCGGCAGCGCGACCGACAACCCGGAGCTCACCGACGAGCCCTACACGGCACTCCTCGGCAGCGAGTTCGACCAGATCACCCCCGGCAACGGCATGAAGTGGTACGCCACCGAACCCCGGCAGGGCGTCTTCGACTTCACCCAGGGCGACGAGATCGTGGACCTCGCCCGCGCCCACCACCAGAAGGTGCGCGGCCACACCCTCGTCTGGCACAGCCAGTTGCCCGACTGGCTCACCGGCCGAGAGTGGACGGCGCCCGAGCTGCGGGCCGTCCTGAAGAAGCACATCCAGACCGAGGTGCGGCACTACCGCGGCAAGATCTACGCCTGGGACGTCGTCAACGAGGCGTTCAACGAGGACGGCACGTACCGCGAGACGATCTTCTACAAGACGCTCGGTCCCGGTTACATCGCCGACGCCCTGCGCTGGGCCCACCAGGCCGACCCCGGGGCCCGGCTGTACCTCAACGACTACAACGTCGAAGCGGTCGGCCCCAAGAGCGACGCCTACCACCGGCTGGCCAAGGAACTGAAGGCCCAGGGCGTCCCGCTGCACGGCTTCGGCCTCCAGACCCATCTGGCGCTCCAGTACGGCTATCCGACCACGCTGGAGGACAACCTGCGCCGCTTCGCCCGCCTGGGCCTGGACACGGCGCTCACCGAGGTCGACGTACGCATGGAACTGCCCGCCACCGAGGAGAAGCTGGGCCGGCAGGCCGATTGGTACCGGGACATGACCGAGGCGTGCCTGGCGGTGCGCCGATGCGTGGGGATCACGGTCTGGGACTACACGGACAAGTACTCCTGGATCCCGGCGTTCTTCCCGGGCGAGGGCGCGGCCCTGCCCTGGGACGAGGAACTACGGCCGAAGCCCGCCTACTTCGCGCTGCGCCGGGCGCTGGGGTAGGCCGCCGCCGTCGGGTCCCGGGCGTCGGTACGAGGGTCGCCCGGGACGCACGGTGCACTACCGTGCGTGATCGCCCCCGGACGCACGTCGGGGCCGGCTCGCAGTCAGGGTCTGCGACCGGCCCCTGGGAGTACGCCGGGCGTCCGTCGTGCCGCCCGGTGGTGCGGGTCCTCACCGGCGTGCTCCGCCGGAGGGGGTGCTACGCGGCGGTCATCACCTTGCCGGTGCCCAGCGGACGGTGCGGGGCGATGATCTGGCCGTCGGGCAGGAGCTCACCGGTGTCCTCGAAGAGCAGAACGCCGTTGCACAGCAGGCTCCACCCCTGCTCCGGGTGGTGCGCCACGAGGCGGGCGGATTCCCGGTCGGCGGAGTCGGCTGAGGGGCACGGTGGCTGGTGCTGGCACATGGATGGGATCTTTCGCTCTGTTGTGCTCTGTGAGATGGCTGTTTTGTCTGTCTCGCGGCGTGAAGCTTCGTTCATGGCCGCTCCCCCGTTGTGATAAGTCGGTCGGAACCCAGTGTTGCCCCACGGGCGTCAATCCGCAGGGATTTCGCAGCACCGCTTTCTCACAGGTTGATGACGCTTCACCCGCGCGGATGGTTCATCCCAACTGCACTGTCACTTCGGGTGGTTCGCAGTGGTCGGATGGGGCTAGTCCGTGCGGGCGGGGAGGGCCCGACGGCTCATTCGAGCGCTTTATCGCTCGTACGAGTTATTCATGGCTCATACGTGCGTGACGCGTGATTCCTGTTGTCCGATACGAGCCTAATCCCACCTCAGGAAACGCGTGTACCCCGCCACCCGGAATGGGGCGACGGGGTACGCCGGTCCTCGCGCGGACGGTGCCGTCAGGCGGGCGAGCCGAGCAGCGGTGGCAGCGGCGGCAGCGGGGCCGGGGTCGCACGCAGGGTGAGCACCGGGAGCAGTTCGGCGACCCGGTGCGGCACATGAGCCGCGATGCCGGGCGGCGCCGGGGCCAGCGGCACGAGGATGTCCGCGGCGTCCGGATGGCCGGTGGAGCCGTCCGCCGTGCAGTCGCCGTGCAGCCACAGGGCGAGCATGTAGAGGCTCGGGATCGACAGCAGGCGCGGCTGGAGGGCCTGCGCGATGGTCTCCGCCTGGCGCAGGGCCCGTTCGGTCGAGGCGACGTAGGGCCCCTCGAAGAAGTGCGAGAAGGCCCAGCCGTCGGGGGTCAGCCGGGTCTCGGCCGCCGCCACCGCGCGCTCCCCGCACCGGATCAGGAAGCGCCAGCCGGCCAGCCGCGTCGCGGACACCCCGGCCGGGGTGATCTCGTCCAGGACATGGACGGGCAGCGGCAGTTCGGGGGTGGCGGGCCCCTGGGCGGCGCGCAGCGAGGGCGTTCGGGCCTCGCGGACGGCGGTGGGTGAGCCGAGTGCGGTGAGGACGGAGCGAAGTGCGGGCGCGGGAGCCGGGGGGACATGCAGGGGCATGGTGGGTCGCCTCTCATTCGACAGGCACGGTGGCGCGAGGGCGGGGCGGGGGCGGACGGCGCTGTCAGCTCACGAGGTCAGAGAGATGGGGGCCGGGGTCCGGGCCGAGGGGGAATGGGTGAGGTCTGCCGCACGTCACCTGGACGGCAGGACCGGGACCGCGGGCGCCAACACTCTGCCTTGATTGCGGAGTTTATACGACGAGTGTTCAGACGGTGTTTCGTCTAACCGCTTTCGGCGCACTCGGCAAGGAGTCAATCGGCCGCTGATATGCGGGAATCATCCCGATTCCCGGCCGGGGTCCGGGCGGTGACCTCGATAAATGCGACGGGCGCGGACGGCCAATTCTCGTCGGCGTTTTTCACGAGTTCGTGAGCCGTCCGAAACTGCACAGTGCATCATGCCCGCTGAATGTGCCACCGGTCACATCCGACAGAGTAGCGGGCGCGGGGTTCGCGTGGGACGTTATCGATCGCTTCGGCTGGGCACACTCTCACCTGACCCGGGAGACCGGCGGCCGAACGTCGGCCCGCCCATCCGAGGAGGGACGCTTCGATGGGGGAGAAGGTCGTGGCAGGTCGGTTCGATCTGTCCGATCGCCAGCGCTACCGCGAGAAGCTGCGGCAGTGCCTGACGGGCCTGGAGCGACTGCTGGCGGAGAAGCGGTTCGACCGCCCCAAGAACCTGATGGGGCTGGAGATCGAATTGAACCTCGCCGGCGCCGACGGCATGCCGAAAATGTTGAATGGGCAGGTACTGGAGCGGATCGCGAGCCGCGATTTCCAAACAGAACTCGCCATGTTCAATCTGGAAGTCAACATTGCCCCACACCGATTGCAGGGGCGGGTATTCGACCAGCTCGGCGAGGAACTCCGTACGTCACTGGCATATGCCGACCGAAAAGCGGGCGAGGTCGACGCCGGAATCGTGATGATCGGCATTCTGCCGACGCTGGACCGGGACGACCTGGTCTCCTCGAACCTCTCCGACGTGGACCGCTACGCCCTGCTCAACGATCAGATCGTGGCGGCCCGCGGCGAGGACTTCGTGCTCGACATCGACGGGGTCGAGCGTCTGACGTGCACGTCGAAGTCCATCGCCCCGGAGGCCGCCTGCACCTCCGTGCAGCTGCACCTGCAGGTCACGCCGGGACGCTTCGCCGACGTCTGGAACGCGGCCCAGGCGGTCGCCGCCGTACAGGTCGCCGTGGGCGCCAACTCGCCCTTCCTGTTCGGGCGTGAGCTGTGGCGCGAGTCCCGCCCGCCGCTGTTCCAGCAGTCCACCGACACCCGCCCGCCCGAACTCCAGGCCCAGGGTGTGCGACCGCGGACCTGGTTCGGGGAACGGTGGGTCGACTCCGCCTACGACCTCTTCGAGGAGAACCTGCGCTACTTCCCGGCCCTCCTGCCGATCTGCGACGACGAGGACCCGCTCGAGGTCCTCGACTCCGGCGGGATTCCCACGCTCGCCGAACTCGTCCTGCACAACGGCACCGTCTACCGCTGGAACCGGCCGGTCTACGGCATCGCCGACGGCGTCCCGCACCTGCGCGTGGAGAACCGTGTCCTGCCCGCCGGGCCGACCGTCACGGACGTCATCGCCAACGCGGCCTTCTACTACGGCGTCGTCCGCGCCCTCGCCGAGGAGTCGCGGCCGGTGTGGACCCGGATGCCCTTCGAGGCGGCGGCCGCCAACTTCGACGCGGCGTGCGAGCACGGCATCGACGCCCGGCTGACCTGGCCACGGCGGGGGCGGTACGGCGGGACCGCCGAGGTCGACGCGGTGAGCCTCGTACGCGACGAACTCCTGCCGCTGGCCGAGGCGGGCCTGGACGCGTGGGGCGTCGAGCCGGCCGACCGCGATCTCTACCTGGGTGTCATCGAGGAGCGCTGCCGCAGGCGCATGAACGGCGCGTCCTGGCAGGCGGCCACCTTCCACCGTGCCCTGGAGTCGGGCATGACCCGGGACGCCGCGCTGGCCGCCACGACCCGCCGCTACCGCGAACTGATGCACCGCGGGGACCCGGTGCACACGTGGCCGGTGGGCCTGCTGGAGCCGGTGCCGCTCGGGTGACGGCCGCACGGCACGGCGCGGCGTCCGAGTCAGCCGCGCCGGTCCGGCGACGCCGCGTCCACGATCGCCTTCAGGATCACCGTGTGGATCTGGGCCGGGTCCGTCACCTCGTGCCCCGAACCGCCGGTGGCCCGGGCGATGCGGTTCGCCTCCTCTCGGTCGGCGTCGGGGCCGACGGCGATCATGATGAGGGGCACATGGCGCTCGGGGTTGGCCAGCCGCTCCAGCCGTTCGACGAGCTCGGCGCGCGAGATGCTGTCCGGGTCCTCGTTCACCCCGTCCGTGAGGATGACCAGGGCGTTGAACTTGCCCTCGGCGTAGGAGTCCGTCGCGGCCCGGTACGCGGCGAGGGTGGTGTCGTACAGGCCGGTCCCGCCGTCGGGCACCGGCGCCAGGCCGCCGAACGCCGACGACAGCCGGTCCCGCTGGGTGCCGGCCTCCTCGCGGTCGCCGAGCCGCTCCGTCGGCACCCGGACGCGGTAGTCCTTGTCGCCGTCCAGCTCGGTGGAGAAGTCCCACAGCCCGACCTCGTCCTCCGCCGTGAAGGTGGCGAGCGCCTGGAGCAGCGACGCCTTGGTCACGTCCATCCGGGACCGCCCGGTGCCCGGAACCGTCTCGGCCATCGAGGCGGAGGCGTCCACGACCGTGGTGATCCGCGCGCTCTGCACGGTGATCGTCCACACCCCGAGGGTCTCCTGGAGCGCGACCGCCGAGGCCGGCCGGGCCGGGGGCTGCGTGTACGGCTGCGGGCTGCTGCCGCCGGCCCGGGTCACCAGCGCGTCCGACACCGCCTCGTCGGAGGTCCGGAAGCCGTGCCGCTCCAGCAGCCGCAACTGCCGTGCGTCCCGCAGATAGCTCATGAACCGGATCGCGGCCCGGCTCTCGTCGGTCGTCAGCCCGGTCTGGGTGAGCAGCGTGTACGGGTAGTCCAGCCGGGGCGAGCCGTCCTTCGGGTAGAAGAAGTCCAGGTCGTCCTCGCCGTCCGTCGCGGAGTTGTACAGGTGCGCCGTCTGCTCGCTGACGACCAGCGCCTGATTGCGCCGGGGATTGCCCTGCTCGGTGCCCGAGGCGTCACGCGGCAGCGTGTCCAGGACCTGACCGTCGCTGTCGGAGACGCGCTGCGAGAGCGCCTTCATCATCGCCGCGGTCTGCGTGTCCCCGCCCTCGACGCCGGCGGAGGCCGTGCTCAGTCGGGTGAGCGCGAGCAGCCCGGTCGCGCTGCGCGCGGGGTCGGCCGAGCCGAGCCGCAGCGTGTCGTCGCGCAGAGCGGCACCGGCCAGCTCCAGCCAGGCGTACGACTTCTTCGGCCACCCCAGGGACTTCGCGGCCGTCGGCACCATCGCCACACCCACCGGCGTGGAGGCGACATGGCCGACCGTGGAGACGTCGGCCGTGTCGCCGTCCGTGCTGAGCCGCTCCAGCCACACCTCCGAGTCCGGCACCCACACGTGCGCGCCGGGGTCCTCGCCCGCGAGGAGGGCGTCAGCCACCTTGTACGACTCGCGTGAGCTGACCGTGACGGCCACGCACCGCCCGTCGGAGGTGAGGTCCTCGTCCCGCGCCCGGGCCGCGGCGGTCTCCAGGGCGGGGGCCAGGTCGGGGGAGGCGGCCAGGGTCAGCCGCACCGGGTCGTCCTGGCAGGAGGAACCGAAGGAGAGCAGTCCGCCTCCGACGACGGCGGCCGTACCGCCGGCCGCGGCCAGGACGAGGACGGTGGCGATGGCCGTCGTGCGGTGTCGTGCGCGTCGACGGGGGTCGCTGCCGCCCGCCCCATACTGATCGGGCAAGCTGTGACGTCCCATGTCGGTCGTGCCCCTCCCTGTCGCCCTGCCGAACCACGTGCCGGAATCCGGCCGTATGGCAGGCAGTGGGCGGTACGCCCCGTACGGCGTCCGTCCCCCCGACGGCCTGTCGCGCACGGTCCTCGTAACTGTTTTCGAGACCCTAGCGGGGCGGCGATGAGGATGAGGCGGGAATACACAAGTGGAGGCAGGAGTGCAGGGCGAGGCAGGCCCCGTGGCCGATTCTTTTCCTCATGAGCGGCTCTCGCGACGGATCCTCCGTGACGAGACCTTGCTCGTTCTCGGGCTCTCGCTCGGTGCGAGCGGTGTGTCCGCCCTGATCAGCTTTATCGGCTCGGTCACCAAACCGGGCGGCCTCAAGGACCAGGCCGCCACCCTCAACGCCTCGGCCGCGCCAGGGCGCCCCTGGCTGGATCTCGCCTGGCAGCTCTTCGGGATCACCACCGCGCTGATCCCCGTGGCCCTGGTCGCCCACTTCCTCATGCGCGAGGGCCAGAGCCTGCGCACCCTCGGCTTCGACCGCACCCGGCCCTGGCCCGACCTCGGTCGCGGGGCGGCGATCGCGGCGGTGATCGGCAGCACCGGCATCGCCTTCTACCTGGCCGCCCGCGGACTCGGCTTCAACCTCACCGTCGTCCCCGAGGCGCTCCCCGACGTGTGGTGGAAGTACCCCGTACTGATCCTCTCGGCGCTGCAGAACGCGATCCTGGAGGAGGTCATCGTCGTCGGCTATCTGCTGCGCCGCCTGGGTCAGTTGGGGTGGACACCCGGGACCGCGCTGGTGGCCAGTTCCGTGCTGCGCGGCTCGTACCACCTCTACCAGGGCATCGGCGGCTTCCTCGGCAACATGGCGATGGGCGTGGTGTTCGTCTACCTGTACCGGCGATGGGGCCGGGTGGGTCCCCTGGTCGTGGCGCATTCCCTGCTCGACATAGGGGCGTTCGTCGGTTACGCGCTGCTGGCCGGGAAGGTGGACTGGCTGCCCACGGCGTGACCGGTGCCGAGGTGAAGTGCCAAGGGGGCGTACGAGACCGTCGTACGCCCCCTTCGGTGTGCCGGGCCGGCCGCCCCTAGGCGATCAGCTCTCCCTCGATCACGGTCACGGCCCGGCCGCTCAGCAGCGTGCGGTCGCCCCGGACCTCCGTGCGGACCCGCCCGGAGCGGCGGGAGGCCTGTAGACCGGTCAGCGTGGTGCGGCCGAGGCGCTCGGACCAGTAGGGGGCCAGAGCGGTGTGGGCGCTGCCGGTGACCGGGTCCTCGTCGATGCCGACGTTCGGGAAGAAGCACCGGGAGACGAAGTCGTAGCCGCGCGCCGGGTCCTCGGCGCGGGCGGTGGCGATGACGCCGCGCGACGAGTGGGCTCCGAGTGCCTTGTGGTCCGGGGCCAGGGCCAGGACCGTCTTCTCGTCGGCGAGTTCGAGGAGCAGGTCGCCGATGTTCGGGCCGGTGTCGAAGGTGGCGAGCGGCTCGGCGCCGAGTGCCTCGGTCACACCCTCCGGGACCTCGACCGGGGTGAGCGGGGCGGTCGGGAAGTCGAGCGTGATCGACCCGTCGGCGCCGGGCGTGGCGACGAGGACACCGCTGAGGGTGTCGAACCGCACGGGCCCTTCGTGGGCACCGGTGCTGTGCAGCACGTGGGCCGTGGCGAGCGTGGCGTGCCCGCACATCGTCACCTCGGTGACCGGTGTGAACCACCGCAACGCCCAGTCGGCGTCGCCCCCTTCGGGCAACGGGTGCGCGAACGCCGTCTCGGCGTGGTTGACCTCCATGGCCACGTTCCGGAGCCAGTCGTCCTCCGGGAACGCGTCGAGAAGGAGCACGCCGGCCGGGTTGCCGGCGAAGGGGCGGTCGGAGAAGGCGTCGACGATTCGAATCCGCATGACGCCGACCGTAGGGGGTGCGGGGACGCCACGGCCAAGGCCAATTCGGGAGTGCTGGACCGGTGACTCTTGCCATCCGAACGCTTCCGACATATCGTTGACGCATCGCGACAGATCAACGATGGAATGGAGTGATTGCGATGCGTTCCCATGGATTCGAGCGTGGGCATGGTGGACACGGTCATCACGGCCGAGGCGGCTTCGAGCAGCTGCGTGGCGCCTTCGGGCCCTTCGGTCCCGGCGGTGGCCCCGGTTTCGGCGGACCCGGATTCGGACCCGGCCCCTGGGGGCCGAGGGGTCGAGGAGGGCCTCGAGGGAGGGCACGGCGCGGCGACGTACGGGCATCGATCCTCGCCCTGCTGAAGGACCGCCCCATGCACGGCTACGAGATGATCCAGGAGATCGCCGAGCGCAGTGGCGGGGCGTGGAAGCCCAGCCCCGGCTCGGTGTACCCCACCCTCCAGCTGCTGGAGGACGAGGGCCTGATCGCCAGTGAGACCGAGGGCGGCAAGAAGCTGTTCTCCCTCACGGAGGCGGGCCGCGAGGCGGCCGAGGGCGGTCCCGAGGCGCCCTGGGAGGAAGCCTCCCGTGGCGTCGACTGGGAGGCCCTCGGCGAGATCCGCCAGGCCGGCTTCGGCCTGATGGAGGCCTTCGGGCAGGTCTGGAAGACGGGCAGCAAGGACCAGCGCGACAAGGCGCTGGCCGTCATCAACGACGCCCGCAAGAAGCTGTACCTGATCCTCGCCGACGAGGACTGAGAAGCACCGGCGGCCTCCCCGCCGTGAGTGAAGGCGCCCCGCGGAGCGATCCGCGGGGCGCCTTCGCGTCGTACGGCGAAGGTTTCTCAGGTCACCAGGCCCGCCAGCTTGCGCAGCGACTCGTTCAGCGCCGCCGTCGCCGAGTCCTTCAGCTTGCCCGCCATCAACGACACCGCCGCGCCCGTGAACTCGCCGTCGATGCGCACCGTCGTCGCGGTGTCGCCGTCGGGCGTCAGGGTGTAGCGCGTGGCCACGGTCACCGCCATCGGGCCCTTGCCGCGGATCGCGAGGACCCGCGCCGGCTCCAGTTCCTCGATGGTCCACTCGACCTCGGCCGGGAACCCCATCAGCTTCATGTTCTCCTGGAAGGTCCCGCCCACTTCGAGGGCCGCTGGACCGCCGTTCGGGAAGCTGGTGTGGGTGGCGTTCCACTGGCCGTACGCCGACCAGTCCGTCAGCTGTGCCCAGACCTTCTCGGCCGGCGCCTCGATGCGTGACTCCGCGCTGACTTCGGCCATGCGACCACCCCTTCGTATCGGGCTACGGTGTCGCGGAACGTAGCCGCGTGGGCCTCAACATTCAATACTGATGAACCGTCAGGAATTGTGGAGGCGCGGTCCCCGCTCCGGGCGCTCGCACCGCGGGCTCAGCCCACGAGCCGTATCACCGCCGCGTCGAACAGATCCCACGCCCGCGGTAACGCGCTCTCGTCGTGGCAGTGCCACGCCTCCCAGAACAGGTCGGCGAGCAGCGCGTCCTGCGGGGCGTACACCCGGTAGACGTACTGCCGGCCGTCGACGGCCGGCAGCGCCACCAGCCAGCACCTCTCCATGTCCCTGGGGGACGTGCGGTGCGGCGCCCCGGTTGCGTGCCGGGCGCACCGCAGGGCGGCGCGCGCCCCTGCGGCTCTTTCGGCGTGATCTCATCCGTAAGGAGGAGATTCCGGCCCGCCGGGTCCACTCTGTGTGGGACGCGAAAATGCTTCCCCCCGGCGATGACGCGGCTCGATGTGGCTGATGGGGTAAGGGATGTGCAACCCCGTATCCCCCGGCAGTCGGCCCAGGAACAGGACTGCCGGCGCCCGGACACCCCGGCGGACGGTGCCAGGCTCAGCGACGAACTGGCAGCGGTGGTCTCCGGTGCCCGTCGCCGGGCGCTCAGGGACGGGGACCGGCAGATCGACACGGCCCATCTGCTGCACTCGCTCCTGGAACACGACCCGGCCGTGTACGCCGTCTTCGGCGAGGGGCCCCAGATCGCCCGGCTCCTCGGCTATCTCGTGCAGCGCAGCATCGGCTACGGGCTGCGCTGGCAGGGCGCCGTCGAGGACTCCGGCGCCGTCCCCGTCGTGCTGCACGGCGAGGGGTTCTCCCCGCTCGCGGCGAGCGCGATGGAGCACGCCTGCGGGCGCGCCGCCCGGCGTGGCGACACCCAGGCCCGCGGCGTCGACCTGCTCGCGGAGATCGTCGTCGACCCCCAGGCCCGGGCCGTCGAGGTGCTCGGCCGCGCCGGCATCGACGCGGCCGGCGTCCGCGCCCGCATCGACGGACATCGCGACGAGTACGTCGGCGACGGCGAGACCAGCCGCTAGCGAACCCCGGTTCCCTGGTTTATCCGTTCCCCGTTCCCCGTTCCCCGTTCCCCGTTCCCCGTGCCCCGCTCCCCCGGTTCTCCGGGCCGGTCGAGCCGTACCCGCACCACCCCGCCGAGCCCTGTCGACCGTCCACACCGCGAGACAGGTGTCAACGGGGATGACGCTGCTGTCATCGCCTGTCATCATGTGCCGGTGCGTAAGTCAGAGGGCGGCCCGGCGGGCCGCGGCAAAGGTGCCGGGCTCGGTCTCGCGGTCGGATCCGCGATCGCCTTCGGAGGTTCCGGGGTCGCGGCCAAGCCGCTGATCGAGGCAGGGCTCGACCCGCTCCACGTGGTGTGGCTGCGGGTGGCCGGCGCGGCGCTGGTGATGCTGCCGCTCGCCGTGCGCCACCGTGCGCTGCTGAGGGACCGACCCGCCCTGCTCGCCGGGTTCGGGCTGTTCGGTGTGGCCGGCGTGCAGGCGTTCTACTTCGCCTCGATCTCCCGCATCCCGGTCGGCGTGGCCCTGCTCGTCGAGTACCTCGCGCCCGCCCTCGTGCTCGGCTGGGTCCGGTTCGTCCAGCGGCGCCCGGTGACCCGTGCGGCCGCCGTGGGCGTGGTCCTGGCGGTCGGCGGCCTCGCCTGTGTCGTCGAAGTCTGGGCGGGCTTGAGCTTCGACGCCCTCGGACTGCTCCTCGCGCTCGGCGCCGCCTGCTGCCAGGTCGGCTACTTCGTCCTGTCCGACCAGGGCAGCGACTCCGGCGAGCGGGCACCCGACCCACTCGGTGTCATCGCCTACGGCCTCCTGGTCGGCGCCGCCGTCCTGACCGTCGTCGCCCGCCCCTGGACCATGGACTGGGCGGTCCTCACGGGCACCGCCGGCATGAACGGCACCCCGGTCGCGGCGGCCCTGCTGCTCGCCTGGATCGTGCTCGTCGCGACCGTCCTCGCGTACGTCACCGGCGTGGTCTCGGTGCGCCGTCTGTCGCCGCAGGTCGCCGGCGTCGTCGCGTGCCTGGAAGCGGTGGTGGCCACCGTCCTCGCCTGGTTCCTGCTCGGCGAGCACCTCTCGGCGCCGCAGATCGTCGGCGGGGCGATCGTTCTCGCCGGAGCGTTCATCGCGCAGTCGTCGGCGCCGGCCAGGACCTCGGTCGAACCGGTGGCCAGTGGGGGACCCGAACGTGAGTTGTCCGCCCGCGGAAACGTCGCCTAGGCTGCGCAATCATGCCTACGACACTCGTTCTTCCGCCTCCGGCCGCCTGAGGCGGGCCTCCGGAAAAGCCGAGCCTCGGTGCCCGACGGGACCTGAATCCCGCGCACCGCACGGCGCAACGGTGCTGCCCGCGGACGAAGTCCATGGACCCCGCTGAACCGGGCTCCTCCCTGCGCTTCTGCATGTCTGCGGAGAACCACTCGTGTCGAACACATCTGTCTCCGGCCTGCCCCTCGGGCGAGGCCTCCTCTACCTGATCATCGCCGGTGCCGCCTGGGGCACCGCGGGCGCCGCCGCCTCGCTGGTCTACCGGACCAGCGACATGGGGCCGATCGCCCTCTCCTTCTGGCGCTGCGCGGCCGGCTTCGTGCTGCTGCTCGCCGTACGGCTGCTGCGGCCCCGTCCCCGGCGGAGCGTCCGTGAGCCCTTCTCCCGCAAGGCGCTGCGGGCCGGGGTCACGGGCCTCGGACTCGCCGTGTTCCAGACGGCCTACTTCGCGGCCGTCGAGGCCACCGGGCTCGCCGTGGGCACGGTGATCACCCTCGGCGCCGGTCCCGTGTTCATCGCGCTCGGCGCCCGGCTGACGCTGGGGGAGCGGCTCGGCCGGGGCGGTGCCGCGGCGGTGGCCGGCGCGCTCACCGGGCTCGCCGTGCTGGCGCTCGGCGGCGAGGGCGCGACCGTACGGCCGTGGGGCGTGCTGCTCGCGCTGGTGTCCGCCGCCGGGTACAGCGTGATGACCCTGCTGACCCGCAGGTGGGGCCGCGACGGCGGGTCCGACGCGGCCGGGACGTCCGTGTGGGCCTTCGCGGTCACCAGCCTGTGCCTGCTGCCGCTCGCCCTCGTCGAGGGACTGCTGCCGCACACCGCCGATCCGATCCGGCTCGGCTGGCTGCTGGCGTACATCGCGGCCGTCCCCACGGCTCTGGCCTACGCCCTGTACTTCGCGGGCGCGGCCGCCGTACGGTCCGCCACCGTCTCCGTGATCATGCTGTTGGAGCCGGTCAGCGCGGCCGTGCTGGCCGTCGTCCTGCTCGGTGAGCACCTCACCGCACCGACCCTCCTCGGCACCCTGCTGATGCTGGGGTCCGTCGCGGGCCTCGCGGTGGCGGAGACACGCGGAGCGCGGCGGGAGAGGGAGCGCGAACGGGAGCCCGAGCCGATGTCGGCGTGACGCCGAGGGGTCCCACACCGCACCGGTGCGGGACCCCTCGCCCCGCGCCTCCCCGAGTTCCTCGGCTCCGCCCGACCTCGCTCAGGCGGGGCGGCGGCGCAGCATGTGGTCCCGGGCCGCGGTGTCACGGGGACCGCCACGGCCGGCCAGGTTGCCCGCGATCCGGTCCTGTACCTCCGCCGTGCGCCGGCCCCCGAACTTGAACTTCGCGCGTACGCCGGTCACCTCGAGGCGCAGTCCGCGGATGCCGGACAGCAGCCTGCCGTAGGGCGCCTGTCCGACCGCGACCTCCGCCGAACCGCCCTCCGGCTGGAAGTGGCCGACCTGGCGGTTGAGCAGCTCGGCCTTCTCGGCCGGGTCGTCCACGACATGTGCCCGGCAGCGGAGCTGGACGGCCGCGTAGAAGCTGGTCGGCTCGCCGTGCTCGGTCGGCTGCTCCGGTCCCGCCTGCCACGGGCCCGGCACGTACACGTAGTCGTCGACCACACTCAGGACGACCTCGGGGCTCGCCAGGAGCGCCGGCCAGATCGGGTTGGGGCGGGCCAGGTGCGTGACGATCTCGTCGCGCCCGGCGTCGTACGTGAAGTGCAGCGGCTGGACGTGCGGCGGCTCGTCGTCCAGGCCGTTGACCACGAGCTGCCCGAAGTCGTGGTCGTCGAGCCAGCGCTGCCACTCGGTGTCGTCGTGGGGAGCGTCCCAGGGGTGGATCAGCATCACAGGTCCGCGAGGTAGCCGGGAAGTTCGGTGCCGGGGGCCAGGTCGGGGTCGCCGAGCGGGGTGTCGTAGCCCTTGCGCAGCGGCACGACGCCGGCCCAGTGGGGGAGGGAGAGGTCCTCGGGCTCGTCGTTGACGCCGCCGGTGCGCAGCTTCGCGGAGACCTCGTTCAGGTCGAGGCGGATCACGGCGGTGGCGGCGAGCTCCTTCTTGTTGGCGGGCCGGGAGTCACGGGACCGGCCCGCCACCACGTGGTCGACGAGCGCGTCGAGGGCGATCCGCTTCTCCTGCGGGTCCGTCACGTCGTACGCGGTGCCGTGCACCACCACGGACCGGTAGTTGATCGAGTGGTGGAAGGCCGAGCGGGCCAGGATCAGCGCGTCGACATGCGTCACCGTCAGGCACACCGGCAGCCCGGGGTCCGCCTGGCCGGTCATGCGCAGCGGGCGCGAGCCGGTGGAGCCGTGGACGTAGAGCGTCTCGCCTACGCGGCCGAACAGCGTGGGCAGCACGACGGGCGCGCCGTCCCGGACGAAGCCGAGGTGGCAGACGTAGGCCTCGTCGAGTATCGCGTGCACCAGTTCCTTGTCGTAGGCCGCGCGCTCGGCGGAGCGGGTGGGGACGGTGCGGTCGGTCGGCGTGTAGGCGGCGGCTTGCGACGTCGGTTCCTCGGTCCCCTGCATTGCGTTCTCCATTGCACTAGTACATAATGTTGTTTGTGCTAGAAGGATATCGGATCGAGGGGCGTCGCGCAGCCGACATCGCGGCGAGCGTCGAGCGTGCGGTCGGCGCGGGTGAGCTGGAGCCGGGCCAAGTGCTGCCTCCCATGCGGGAGTTGGCGACGCAGCTGGGCGTGAACCCCAATACGGTCGCCGCCGCCTATCGCGTTCTGCGGGAGCGTGGAGTGATCGAGACCGCGGGCCGCCGGGGGAGCCGGGTGCGGCCGAGGCCCGCCACGACCGGGCGCGAGTCCGTCCGGGTGGATGTGCCCGAGGGCGTCCGTAACGTCGCGAGCGGCAATCCGGACCCCGCGCTGCTGCCGTCCCTGGCGAAGGCGTTCGCGGCCGCCGCCGAGCTCTCCGACCGGCAACCGGTGCTGTACGGGGACGACCCCGTGGAACCGGAGCTGGCGCGCATCGCCCGGGCCCGGCTGGACGCCGACGGGGTGCCGGCGGGACCGCTGGCCGTCGCCTCGGGCTCCCTCGACGCCATCGAGCGTGTCCTCACGGCCCACCTCAAGCCGGCAGACACCGTCGCCGTCGAGGACCCCGGCTGGGGCAGCCTGCTGGATCTGATCCCGGCGCTCGGCCTGCGTACGGTCCCTGTCGCGGTCGACGACGAGGGACCGCTGCCGGACGACGTGCGCCAGGCCCTCGACGCCGGGGCACGCGCCCTGATCGTGACCGACCGTGTGCAGAACCCCACCGGAGCCGTGGTGACCGCCACGCGTGCGCGTGCCCTGCGCTCCGCGCTGCGCGATCACCCCGAGATCCTGCTCATCGAGGACGACCACGGCCACGGCATCGTCGACCTCCCCGTGCACCCCCTGGCCGGCACCACCCGTCACTGGGCCTTCGTCCGCTCGGTCGCCAAGGCGTACGGCCCCGACCTGCGACTCGCCGTGCTCACCGGGGACGAGGTCACCGTGGACCGGGTGCGCGGGCGGCAGCGCCTCGGCGCCGGCTGGGTGAGCAGGCTCGTGCAACGGGCCGTGGTGCGGTTGTGGAGTGACGGCGCCGTGGACCCGGCGGCGGTGTCGAAGACCTACGCCGCCCGCCGTGACCTGCTCATCCGGGCGCTGGCCGAACGCGGGGTCGAGGCCCACGGACGCAGCGGCCTCAACGTCTGGATCCCGGTTCCCGACGAGACCGGCGCCGTCTCCCGCCTGCTGCACGCCGGCTGGGCGGTCGCCCCCGGCGCCCGCTTCCGCACCGGCTCACCACCGGGCATCCGCGTCACCACCTCGACACTCACCGAGGAGGAGACAGACCCCCTGGCCGACGCGGTGGCAACGGCGGTAGGCCCGGGCCCGGCAAGAAGCTACGTCTGAACGCCGCCCCCCAAGAGGCGCGGTCAACCGCGCAAAGGCGAGGCACAACACCCGGCGGCGTCTGAACACAGGGTCCGGCAGCGCCGGTCGGGGGCGCGGGGAACTGCGCGAAGGCGAGGTACAACACGGGGCGGTGTCTGAACACAGGGTCCGGCAGCGCCGGTCAGGGGCGCGGGGAACTGCGCGAGGGCGAGGTGCAACACGGGGCGGTGTCTGAACACAGGGTCCGGCAGCGCCGGTCAGGGGCGCGGGGAACTGCGCGACCAGCCACGCACGACCCGCAGCCGCGCACGGCCCCGCAGCCGCACACGACCACCGCCCCCCTCCCACTACCACTAGGCCCCCCGTCTCACCTGGGTCAGCGCCGCACCCGCCAGCACGATCACCGCCCCCACCGGAGTCGACCAGCCAAGGGACTCACCGAGCAGCGCAACCCCCGCCGCGGTCGCGATCACCGGAATGAAATACGTGACCATCTGGGCCGTGGTCGGCCCCACTTCCGCGACCAACCCGTACTGGATCAGCACCGCGAGCCCGGTCCCCAGGGCACCGAGTGCCACGATCGCCAACAGCGGCACGACCGAGAACGTGGTCGGCACGGACGTGAACAACGGCGTGACCACGGCCAGTTGAACCGTCGCCAGCAACAACTGCGCCCCGGTCAGCGAAAGATGCGACTCGCCGGCCCCGGCCAGCGTGCGGCGAACGTAGATCCAGCCGATCGGATAGCTCAAGGAAGCCAGCAGCGCCATCGCCGTACCCGTGCCGTCCAGCCCTTCGAACCCCTGCCACGCCCCGAGCACCGTCAGCACACCGAGGAACCCGATGCCGAGCCCGGCCACCCGCACCCGGGTCGGCCGGTCCTCCGACAGGGCGACCATCGACAGGGCCATGCCCCACAGCGGCGAGGTCGCGTTGCAGATGCCCGCCAGCGTCGACGGGATCGTCAGCTCGGAGTACGCGAACAAGGAGAACGGCAGCGCGTTCAGCAGGAACGCGGCCACCGTCAGGTGCCCCCACGTGCGCGCCCCGCGCGGCAGCCGCTCCCGCTTCACCGCCATCGCGGCCGCCAGCACCGCCGTACCGAACACCAGCCGCCCCAGCGTGACCTGGAAGGGGGCGTAACCGTCGGTGCCGACCTTGATGAGCAGGAAGCTGAAACCCCAGATCAGGGAGAGACCGGCGAACCGCAGCCGCCAGTCGAGGCGGCCACGGGGGTGAGGTCGGACGGAGGACGCGGGCGCGGTCGCGTCGCGCGAGGCGGTGACGGTCATACCGGCAACCATGCCGCCCACCACCTCGTAGCACAATCGAGATTTCGCTCGCGGTATCTCGTAGCATTGCTTACATGTTGAACCTGGAGCGCCTGCGCACCCTCGACGCCCTCGCCCGGCACGGCTCGGTCAGCGCCGCCGCCGAAGGGCTGCACATCACGACGTCGGCCGTCTCGCAGCAGATGTCCAAGCTGGAGCGCGAGGTCGGCCAGCAGCTCCTGGCCAAGAACGGACGGGGCGTACGGCTCACCGACGCCGGTCGGCTGCTCGCCGAGCACGCGGCCCGCATCCTGTCGCAGGTCGAGCTGGCCCAGGCCGATCTGGAGGCGCAGCGCGGCCAGGTCGTCGGCGAGCTGCGGCTGGCCGCGTTCCCCACCGCCCTGCGCGGACTGTTCCCCGCCGCGCTCACCGCGCTGCGCGCCGACCACCCGGC
Organism: Streptomyces sp. Y7; assembly: GCF_043195415.1. Classification (NCBI taxonomy): domain Bacteria; kingdom Bacillati; phylum Actinomycetota; class Actinomycetes; order Kitasatosporales; family Streptomycetaceae; genus Streptomyces; species Streptomyces sp. Y7. The sequence goes on along the minus strand of NZ_JBIDDQ010000009.1, from coordinate 289,655 downwards.
GCTGCGCCTGACATCGCGCGAGCTGGAGCCCGAGTACGGCGTCGCCGCCGTGCTGCGGGGCGACGCCGACCTCGCCGTCGTGCTGGACTGGTACAACAAGCCGCTGCCCATGCCCGAGGGGCTCGCCAAGGCGCCGATTCTCGACGACCGCGTGGAGATCGCCATGCCCGAGGCGCACCCCCTCGCCGACCGGAGCGAAGTCGACCTCGCGGACTTCGCGGGCGACGAGTGGGTGGCCTGGCCCGAGGGCGAGTTCTGCCACGAGTGGCTGCTCTACACCCTGCGGACCAAGGGGATCGAACCCCGGATCGCCCATCGCGCCGAGGAGCATCACACCCAACTCGCGCTGGTCGCCGCCGGGTTGGGCGTCTGTGTCGCGCCCAGGCTGGGCCGTGACCCGATGCCGCTGGGCGTGCGGGCCGTGCCCGTGCGCAACCGGGTCCACCGCTACGTCTACGCGGTGTGGCGGGCGGACGCCGACCGCCGCCCGTCGATCCGGGCCGCGGTCCAGGCCCTGCGGACGGCGGCCGAGAAGGTCGGCTGACCCGGCCCCGTCGGCCCGGCCCCGTCGGCCCGGCCCCGTCGGCCCGGCCCCGTCGGCCCGGCCCCGTCGGCCCGGCCCCGTCGGCCCGGCCCCGCTAGGCCGACCCCAGCTTCCGGAAGTCCCACGACACGATCTTCTCGGGGGTCAGCCGTATCCAGGCGTGCCGCCCGTCGTGCGGCATCTCGTCGAGGCCGAAGTTCTTGCGGGCGAACAGCGTCTCGGGCACGTCGAGTTCGGCGCACAGCTCGCCCACGCGCGGCGCCTCGCCCACGAAGTCGACGGTGCCGGACAGCTCGACGCCGCGCAGCTGCTCGTACTCCTCACCCGTGTCGATCACGATCGCGACCCGCGGATCGCGCCGCAGATCCGTCCACCGCTTGCTGCGGAGCACCGAGTACAGCCACAGCGAGTTGCTGTCCCAGGCGAACCACAGGGCGCTGACATGCGGAAAGCCGTCGGCGGACACGGTGGCGACCCGGCAGGTGCGCTGCTCGGTGAGGAACTCGTCCAGTTCGCCGGGCGTCATCATGATCTTCCGGCCCCGGCGCTGAGTGACGGTCATACGTCCCCCTCTTCTCTCACGTCGTGCCAGAGGAGAGATCCTCTGACATCACGTCAGAAAAGGATGAGTCGTCTTCCGTCCACACGCAATGGTGGTTCCGTCCTCGCGCGTTGATGGCTACGCTCGCCGGCCACGCCGCCGTCGGGCACAGGGGGACCCCATGCCGTCGAAGGACCGACTCAGCGCAACTCTCGACCCCGCCACCACCGTCCTGCTCACCGTCGAGTGCCAGCAGGGCGTCGTCGGCCAGGACAGCGCCCTGCCCGAACTCGCCAAGGAGGCCCGGGACTCGGGCGTTCTCGCCAACGTCGCCCGGCTGGTGGCCGCGGCCCGCGCGAGCGGCGTCCAGGTGATCCACGCGATCGCCGAACGCCGCCCCGACGGACGCGGAGCCAACCGCAACGCCCGCCTCTTCCGCGCCGCCGCACGGCTCCCCGTCCAACAGCTGACCGGTACCGAGGCGGTACGGGTGGCGGCGCCGATCGAGGTCGCCGATGAGGACCTCGTCGTACGACGGCTGCACGGCCTGTCGCCGATCCAGGGCACCGATGTCGACGCGCTGCTGCGCAACCTGGGCTGCCGCACACTCGTGATCACCGGGGTCTCGGCCAACGTCGCGATCCCCAACACCGTGTTCGACGCCGTCAACCGCGGCTACACGGCCGTCGTGCCCTCGGACGCCATCGCGGGGGTGCCCTCCGACTACACCCCCGCGATGATCAGCCACACCCTCGCATTGGTCGCCACGGTCGCGACCACGGACGAGGTACTGGACTGTTTCGCGCGTCCGAGCGGGGCCCGAGCCCGTCCGGCGCCGCCGGTCAGGCCAGCGTGATCGAGTCGCCCGACACGCTGATCTGCTGGGCGGCCAGCGGCTGGGTCGCGGGCCCCTTCTTCACACTGCCGTCGAGGACGGAGAACTGACTGCCGTGGCAGGCACAGGACAGGGTGTCCTCCTTGAGGTCCGTCATCGGGCAGTTCTGGTGGGTGCAGATGGTCGAGAAGGCCTTGAAGTCGCCGGCCGCCGGCTGCGACACGACCACCTTCTCGTCGCTGAAGACCTTCCCCGAGCCCTCCGGGATATCGGCCGTCTTCGCGAGCGCCGCGCCGCCCGCGCCGGCGTCGGCGGACGAGCCGCCGCCCGACTCGGTGGTCTCTCCCGCGCCGGCGGCACCCTGTTCGGTGGACGAGCCGGACGCCCCGTCGTCCGATCCGCACGCGGTCAGCGCAGCGGCGAGCCCGGCCGCGCCGACCGCCGCCACGACAGTACGGCGGCTCGGTCCCGACACCGGCTGAACTGATTCGCTGGTCATGCTGACGTTCCTTCCCGTCATTCGTGATCTGCCGAGAGGTACGGTCCTTTGGGACCGGCTGTTCAGACGATGTCGAAATCCTGACCCGGTCCGGCGGGGAGGTGGGTAAAGCGGAGCTGTCGGTTCACTGTCCGGAGCTGTCGATCCGCTGTCGACGCCGACGCACCGCCGCCCGCCGGGGCCACGCCGGCCCCCTCCCGCGCCAGTAACCTGGGGCGATGCTCAAGGAAGTCATCGCGACCCGCTACATCACGCCCCTGCGTGAGGGCGGCTCACTGCCGGGACTCGTCGAAGCCGACGACTTCGGGACATACGTCATGAAGTTCACCGGTGCCGGGCAGGGCCGCAAGACGCTGATCGCCGAGATCGTCGTCGGCGAACTCGCCCGCAGGCTCGGGTTCAGGGTGCCCCGCCTGGTGACCGTCGAACTCGACCCGGTGCTGGGGCTCGGCGAACCCGACCAGCAGGTGCAGGAGCTGCTCAGGTCCAGCGGCGGCACCAATCTCGGGATGGACTTCCTCTCCGGCGCGCTCGGCTTCGACCCGCTCGCCTTCGAGGTGGGCGCCGGGGAAGCCGGCCGGATCGTCTGGTTCGACGCCCTGGTGAACAACGTCGACCGGTCCTGGCGCAACCCCAACCTGCTGATGTGGCGGCGGGATCTGTGGCTCATCGACCACGGCGCGACCATGATCTGGCACCACAACTGGCCCGGGGCACTGGCCTCGGCGGAACGCGCCTACGACGCCTCCGACCACGCCCTCGCCACCTTCGCGCCCGATGTGCGCGCCGCCGCCGCCGAGTTGGCGCCGCTGGTCACCGAGGAACTGCTCGCCGAGGTGACCGCCGAGATCCCGGACGCCTGGCTGGCCGGGGAGCCCGGCTTCGACACCCCGGACGACCTCCGCCGGGCCTACGCGGGACCGCTGCTGTCCCGCGCCGCCGTCATCCACGAGCGCGTCACCGGAATCGAGGAGAGCAAGTGAGCGAGCGACACATTCACATGGCCGGCCATGTGGTCGAGCGCCACATCATCCGGGGCAGTGAGTCGAACGACCGGGACGTCTTCGAGTACGTCCTCCTGCGCGTCGTACCCCGCGTCGAACGCGGCGAGTGCATCAACGCGGGCGTGCTGGTGTACTGCCGGCCCCAGGGCTACGTCGGCGCCCGCACCCACCTCGACGAGGCGCGGCTGCTCGCCCTCGACCCGGGCGCGGACGTCGCCGGCATCCGGGCCGCGCTCGGGGCCGTCGAGCGGGTCTGCGGCGGCAGCGACGCGGCGGGGCAGGCGGCCGGCGACGACGCCGGGCGGCGTTTTCGCTGGCTGATCGCGCCCCGCTCGACGGTCGTCCAGCCGGGGCCCGTGCACACCGGGCTCACCTCCGATCCGGCCGCCGAGGCCGAACGGCTGCTGGAGCTGTTGGTGAAGTGACGGATCAGGTAATGGATCACATGCGCGCGGCCACCGTTGACACCGCGTGCCAGGACTTCTAGCGTCACGTCCATCGAAGGTACTAAGCGGTCGCTCACCGAGGAGAGTCTCTGATGTCCACCACTGATCAGCGGGTCGCCGTAGTCACCGGCGGAGCGCGCGGGATCGGCGCCGCCACCGCCGTACGCCTGGCCGCCGAGGGACGCGCGGTCGCCGTGATCGACCTCGACGAGGCCGCCTGCAAGGACACCGTGGAGAAGATCACGGCGGCCGGCGGCAAGGCCATCGCGGTCGGCTGCGACGTCTCCGACGAGGCGCAGGTCGAGGCCGCCGTCGCGCGGATCGCCGAGGAGCTCGGTGCCCCGACGATCCTGGTCAACAACGCGGGCGTGCTGCGCGACAACCTGCTGTTCAAGATGAGCGTCGCCGACTGGGACACCGTCATGAACGTCCACCTGCGCGGCGCCTTCCTGATGTCGAAGGCCTGCCAGAAGCACATGGTGGACGCGGGCTTCGGCCGGATCGTCAACCTCTCCTCCTCCTCCGCCCTCGGCAACCGCGGCCAGGTCAACTACTCCGCCGCCAAGGCCGGCCTGCAGGGCTTCACCAAGACCCTCGCCAAGGAGCTCGGCAAGTTCGGCGTCACCGCCAACGCCGTCGCCCCCGGCTTCATCGCCACCGAGATGACCAAGGCCACCGCGGACCGCGTCGGCATGGGCTTCGAGGACTTCAAGGCCGCCGCCGCCACCCAGATCCCGGTGGCCCGCGTCGGCGAGCCCGACGACATCGCCAACGCCATCGCCTTCTTCACGGGCGAGGCGGCCGGATTCGTCTCCGGCCAGGTGCTGTACGTCGCCGGCGGACCGCTCGACTAAGGGCACAGGAGACATCGACATGACTGAACTTCCCGCACTCTCCGGCAAGGTCGCCCTCGTCACGGGCGCCAGCCGCGGCATCGGCTACGGCGTCGCCGAGGCGCTCGTCGCGCGCGGCGACCGCGTCGTCATCACCGGCCGGGGCGAGGACGCCCTCAAGGAGGCCGTCGAACAGCTCAGTGCCGACCGTGCCGTCTACGTGGCCGGCAAGGCGCACGACGAGGCCCACCAGGCCGTCGCCGTGGAGCGCGCCATGGAGGCCTTCGGCCGGGTCGACTACCTGGTCAACAACGCCGGTACCAACCCGGTGTTCGGCCCGCTCGCCGACCTCGACCTGAACGTGGCCCGCAAGGTGTTCGAGACCAACGTGATCTCGGCACTCGGCTTCGCGCAGAAGACGTGGCACGCCTGGCAGAAGGACAACGGCGGCGCGATCGTCAACATCGCCTCCGTCGCGGGCATCGCCCCCTCGCCGTTCATCGCCGCCTACGGGGTCAGCAAGGCCGCGATGATCAACCTCACCCAGCAGATGGCGCACGAGTTCGCCCCCAAGGTGCGGGTCAACGCGATCGCCCCGGCCGTGGTGAAGACCAAGTTCGCCCAGGCGCTGTACGAGGGCCGGGAGGCCGAGGCCGCCGCGTCCTACCCGCTGGGCCGGCTCGGCGTCCCCTCCGACATCGGCGGCGCCGCGGCGTTCCTCACCTCGGACCAGTCCGACTGGGTCACCGGGCAGACGCTCGTCGTCGACGGCGGCATCTTCCTGAACGCGGGCGTCGGCTGACGCCGGGACACCCGAAACCGCCACAGACGCGGGCGTCGCTGGACATCAGCGGCGCCCGCGTCGACGTATCGGAAGATCACTAAACATTGACAACGTAGTCACCTGAAGAACGAACAAGTGCACTACGAGACAGGAGGTCCCACGGCCGGAACACTGCGGTATGGTCTGCCGACCCTTGGTATGGCAGATCGAGGAGCGTGCGCGTGTTCAACCGGATCCGACGCCTGCGGCAGGTGGCGGCCATCGCGTCCATATCGTCCCTGGTGGCAGGTTGTGGTGTCCTCTCGTCCGACTCGACGGAGGACCAGGGACCGATCATGGTGGGGACGACGGCCGCCCCCAGCACCCTTGATCCCGCCGCGTCGTGGGACAGCTCCTGGGAACTGTTCCGCAACATTTACCAGACACTGCTGAGCTATCCCTCGGGCGCCAGCGCCCCCGAGCCGGATGCCGCCGAGAGCTGCCGGTTCACCGACACCTCGAACATGAAGTACCAGTGCGAGCTGCGCGAGGGACTGACCTTCTCCGACGGGCACACGCTCGACGCCAAGGCGGTCAAGTACTCGATCGACCGCATCCGGAAGATCAACGTCAACGGCGGTCCCGCCGGTCTGCTGGGCAGCCTCGAACGGGTCCAGGTGCTGAACGACCGCGAGGTCGTCTTCCACCTCAACAAGGCCGACGCGACCTTCCCGTTCGTGCTCGCCACCCCGGCGATGTCGATCGTCGACCCCGAGGACTACCCCGCGGACAAGCTCCGCGAGGACGGCACCATCGTCGGCTCCGGGCCGTACACCCTGTCGTCGTACGACGAGGGCAAGACGGCCGAACTGGTCAAGAACGACAGCTACAAGGGTGCTGCCGAGCGCAAGAACAGCGCCGTGACCATCCGCTACTACCAGGATTCGGCCACCATGGTCGGCGCGCTGCGCGACAAGAAGCTCGACGTCGCCTTCCGTGGTCTCGCCGCCGACGACATCGTCGAGATCCAGGCCGACGACGATGACGAGCTCCAGATGATCGAGGGCTCCGGCACCGAGATCAACTACCTGGTGTTCAACCCCAAGGACCCGATGGCCGGCAAGGCCGCGGTCCGCAAGGCCGTCGCCCAAGTCGTCGACCGCCCGGCCATCGCGCACAAGGTCTACAAGGACACCGTCGAGCCGCTGTACTCCATGGTCCCCAAGGGCCTGACGGGGCACACCACCGGCTTCTTCGACGACTACGGCGACCCGAGCACGGCCAAGGCCCGCAAGATCCTCACCGAAGCGGGCATCACCACCCCGGTCAAGCTCAACTTCTGGTACACCAGCGACCGCTACGGCTCGGCCACCAAGGCGGAGTTCGAGGAGCTGAAGAGTCAGCTGGAGGAGTCCGGCCTCTTCGAGATCACCCTCAAGAGCCGCCCCTGGAAGGACTACGTCACCGGCTACCAGAAGGGCGAGTACCCGGTGTTCGGGCGTGGCTGGTTCCCCGACTTCCCGGACGCCGACAACTTCATCGCGCCGTTCGTCGGCGAGCAGAACGCCCTCGGCACGCCCTACGTGACGCCCCGCATCACCGAGGACCTGCTGCCCAACTCCCGCGCCCAGAGCGACCGGGCCAACGTCGTCAAGGACTTCGAGGACGCCCAGCGCATCCTCGTCGACGACGCGCGGCTCCTGCCGCTGTGGCAGGGCCGGCAGTACGTGGCCGCGAGCGCCGAGGTCTCCGGTGCGGAGCGCGCCCTGGACCCGTCGACGATCATGTTGATGGGAGAGCTGTACCGCAAGACCAGCTGGTAGGGGAGACCCTCCGGCGGGTGGCGGAGCGGGATGTGCGGTCCACGGCCCGATTGTCAGTGGGCGCCTGTAGGTTCTGATGCCTGGACGCGACCGCTGGTCGTGCACCGCACATCGTCTGCCGTACACCGTGAGGAAGTTGACGTGACCGACATCGCCATGCTGCCCGAATCCTGGCGCGGGGTTCTGGGTGACGAGCTTCAGCAGCCGTACTTCAAGGAGCTGACGGAGTTCGTCGAGGAGGAGCGGGCGAAGGGTCCCGTCTACCCGCCGCGCGAGGAGGTCTTCGCCGCGCTGGACGCGACGCCGTACGACAAGGTGAAGGTCCTGATCCTCGGCCAGGACCCGTACCACGGCGAGGGCCAGGGCCACGGTCTGTGCTTCTCGGTCCGTCCGGGGGTGAAGACCCCGCCCTCGCTGCGCAACATCTACAAGGAGATGCAGCAGGAGCTCGGCCACCCCGTCCCGGACAACGGCTATCTGATGCCGTGGGCCGAGCAGGGCGTCCTGCTGCTCAACGCGGTGCTGACGGTCCGCTCCGGCGAGGCGAACTCGCACAAGGGCAAGGGCTGGGAGAAGTTCACCGACGCGGTGATCAAGGCCGTCGCCGGCCGGCCCGACCCCGCGGTGTTCGTGCTGTGGGGCAACTACGCGCAGAAGAAGCTCCCGCTCATCGACGAGACCCGGCATGTGGTGGTCAAGGGGGCGCACCCCTCGCCGCTGTCGGCGAAGAAGTTCTTCGGCTCCCGCCCGTTCACCCAGATCGACGAGGCGGTGGCCCAGCAGGGTCACGAGCCGATCGACTGGCGCATCCCGAACCTGGGCTGACCGGCCCCGCGCACCGGGCCGGTTCCGCGACGGGCCGGCCCGGCCCCGTACGGAGCCGCCTGACCGGGAATGCCCGTGCGGGCGGTTAGCGTCGGAGGGGACCAGCCGACGAGGGCCGGAGGACGCGGTGGCGGAGCGACAGGGGCAGACGGGGTCGGACGCCGTGCTGACGCGGATCGGGCAGGTCGTGATGCTGCATCACGCCGGGGACCGCGAGGAGGCGCGCCACCGTCTGCTGGATCTGTGGGCGGAGCTCGACGAGGACGCCGACCCGCTGCACCGGTGCGCCCTGGCCCACTATCTGGCCGACACCCAGGACGACCCCACGGACGAGCTGGCCTGGGATCTGCGGGCGTTGGCGGAGGCGGAAGCGGCCGCCGGCGCGGTCGCCGTCCGCGCGCTGTATCCCTCGCTGCACCTGAATCTGGCGGCCGACTATGTGAAGCTCGACCGCACGGAGGCGGCCATCGCCCATCTGCGTCGGGCGCGGGGGGCGGCGGGGGTGCTGCGGGACGACAGCTACGGCGACGGGGTGCGGGCGCAGCTCCTGCGGCTGGAGGGGCGGCTCGGGGAGGGCGACTGAAGCCGCCGGCCCGAGGCCACTCTCAGTGTCCGTACGTCCGGTCGCAGATCTGCGACTCGGGGCTGTCCGGCCGCCAGCCTCCGTACTTCCTGCCCAGGTCGCAGACGTCGCTGTTGCCCTGGGCCTCCTTGGGCAGCGACTGTGACACATCCGGAACCGCCGGGACGTCCTGCTGATGCGCGTGAGCGCCGGAGTGGGGGCGGCCGGGTTCTCGTTCCTCCCGGTGGCCTCCCGAGGAGTGCGAGCGAGTGGGCGGCGGTGTCGGCCGGGCCGGTGGCGGCGGGGGAGACGCGGGGCGTGCGCCGGACGGCGAGGCGGCGGGGCTCCGGGACGGTTCGACGAGAGTCAGGGCCTCCCGGGCCGGCGCCTGCACCACCTTGGGGTCGGTGTGGACGCCCGGCCCGGGAACCTGCGGCCGGGACGGCGCCGTCGGTGCCGGGGAAGCCGGCGGACGCTGGACCGTCGTGCAGCCGCCGAGGGCCGAGACGGCCACGGTGACCAGGAGCGTTGCGGTGGTCGTCGTTCGATGCACGCGCGCAACTCTGCTGGGTCGTCCGCCCGTTGGGACAGCGGACAAGCAGAGGTTGGTCCACACGGGTGATCTCCGGCCCCGTACGGGCGGCCCGGGCCCGCCCCCGCTGACGTCAGTCGCCGGTCGCGCCGTCGACCCGCTCCCGGAGCAGGTCCGCGTGTCCGTTGTGACGGGCGTACTCCTCGATCATGTGCGTGTAGATCCACCGCAGGTTGAACTGCCGGCCGCTGTGCCGGCTCCGGCCCTTGGAGAGATCGTCCAGGCCGAAGCCGGCCGCGTTGCGCCGTGCGATGTCGATCTCGGCCTGCCAGGTCGCGTACGCCTCCTGCCAGGTGTCCGCGTCGGTGAGATGGAACTCTCCGTCCGGGTCCTCCTCGGTGCCGTAGATCGGCCCGGCGTCGTCGGTCACGAGCACCTGCCGGAACCAGCCCCGCTCCACCTCCGCCATGTGCCGCACCAGCCCCATCAGCGACAGCTCGGAAGGCTCCACGGACGCGGTCCTGAGCTGGGCGTCGGTCAGGCCCTCGCACTTCCACGCGAGCGTCTGCCGGTGGTAGTCCAGCCAGCCCTCCAGCATGGTGCGCTCGTCGGCGGTGGTGGCGGGCTCGTTGCGTTCTGTCGTCATGCTGGCATCGTCGCTCAACTCACCCTGACTCACCAGGAGTTTTCCCGGGCGCGGGACCGTCGCCGAACATCCCGCCGAGGAGTTCGCGCAGGCCCGCCCGCACCTCCTCCAGGCTCGGTACCTCCGCGCTGAAGGAACCGGCCACACAGCTGAACATCAGCCCGTCCGCCCACGCGACCAGCGACAGCACGTGCCGGGCCGGGGACGTCGAGCCCAGCGCGGTCACCAGTGCGGCGAGCTGGTCGCGGAAGCGGGCGCCGGTCGCGTCGAAGTAGGCGCGCAGCTCGGGGCGGCGTGTGGCCTCCAGGGCGAGTTCGTAGCGGGCGAGGGTCAGTTCGCGGTTACGGGTCAGCGCGCGGTGCGTGGCCAGGGCCAGTCCGTCGACCAGCGCGTCGAGACCGTCACGCGGGTCCGGCATCTCCTCCAGCGCCAGGACCTTCGCCTCGCGGTCGGCGAGGCGGCGCACCGTCAGCTCCAGGAGTGCCTGGCGGGTGCGTGCCACGTTCGACGTGGAGCCCTGCGGCAGCCCGGCCGTCTCGTCGACCGCCCGGTGGGTGAGCCCGCGCATCCCGCGCTCGGCGAGCAGCGCGAGGGCGGTGTCGGCGACGAGATCGGCGCGGGAGGCGCCGGTGGTGCGTTCGGACATGGAGATCAACCTACCCCGCTCACTACACCTGTAGTACAGTCGGTGCCTGAAGGAACTACACCTGTAGTCAGCTCAGGAGGAGTCATGGCACAGTCGAGGCGGGCCGTCGTCATCGGCGGCGGCATCGGGGGCCTGACCGCGGCGGTCGCCCTGCACGACAGCGGCTGGGACGTCACCGTGCTGGAACGGGCCCCGTCCCTGGAGCCGGTCGGGGCGGCCATCTCCCTCGCGCCGAACTCCCTGCGCGCGCTGGACGTCATCGGCGTCGGCGACGAGATCCGCGACCTCGCGGCCTGGCAGGGCGACGGAGGGCTGCGCACCCCGTCCGGGCGCTGGCTCTCCCGCACGGACGCCGACGCCGTCGCCGCCCGCTTCGGCGGCCCCCTCGTCCTGCTGCACCGGGCCACCCTCGTCAACAGCCTCGCCGCACGCCTCCCCCCGGAGTCCGTCCGCACCGGGACCGCCGCGAGCCTCGCCGACCCGGGCGACGCGAGCCGGCCGGCCCGCGTGAGCACACCGGACGGCGACCTGGAGGCCGACCTGGTGGTGGCCGCCGACGGCATCCGGTCCGCCGTACGGCGGGCGCTGTTCCCGCAGCACCCCGGGGCCGTCTACTCCGGGTTCACCACCTGGCGGGTCGTCATCCCCGTGCCCGGCGCGCGGTTCGCCTCGCACGAGACCTGGGGCCGGGGCCGCATCTGGGGCTCGCACCCGCTCAAGGACGGCCGCGTCTACGCCTACGCGGCGGCCGTCACGCCCGCCGGGGAACACGCCCCCGACGACGAGAAGGCCGAACTGCTGCGCCGCTACGGCGACTGGCACGACCCGATCCCCGCGATCCTCGCCGCCGCCCGCCCCGAGGACGTCCTGCGTCACGACGTCCATCACATCGCCGACCCGCTGCCCGCCCACCACCACGGCCGGGTCGCCCTGATCGGGGACGCCGCGCACGCGATGCCGCCGACCCTGGGACAGGGCGGGAACCAGGCCGTCGAGGACGCGGTCGTCCTGGCGCACCACGGCGACGACCTCGTCGGCTACAGCGCGGCCCGCCTTCCGCGCACGACCGCCGTCGCCCGCCGGGCCGTCCGCGTCGGCCGGCTGAACATGATGACGGGCCGCACCGCGATCGCCGTACGGAACACGGCACTCGCCGCGGTGTCCAAGGCCGCTCCACTGCTGTTCCTGCGCGGCTTCGAGGGCATCGCCGACTGGCGGCCTCCGCAGGCGCCGTATGCTGCCGGGGAGACCCGGCAGGCAACCGCCGGCCCGGCCGGCAACAGCTAGAGGAGACAACCCCGTGAAGGTCGGCTGCATCGGACTCGGTGACATCGCGCAGAAGGCGTACCTGCCGGTGCTCGGAGTACAGCCCGGGGTCGAACTGCATCTCCAGACCCGTACGCCCGCGACGCTCGCCCGGGTCGCCGACGGCCTTCACCTGCCCGCCGGGCAGCGCCACGAGGACCTCGACTCACTGCTCGCCCAGGACCTCGACGCCGCCTTCGTGCACGCGCCCACCGGCGCCCACCCGGAGATCGTGACCCGGCTGCTGGAGGCGGGCGTGGCGACCTACGTCGACAAGCCGCTCGCCTACCGGCTCGCCGACTCCGAGCGGCTGGTGGCGCTCGCCGAGCAGCGGAACGTGAGCCTTGCCGTCGGCTTCAACCGGCGCCACGCCCCCGGCTACGCACAGTGCGCCGACCATCCGCGCGAGCTGATCCTGATGCAGAAGAACCGGATCGGGCTGCCGGAAGAGCCGCGCGCGATGATCCTGGACGACTTCATCCACGTCGTCGACACCCTGCGCTTCCTCGCGCCCGGCCCGATCGACGACGTGACCGTGCGGGCCCGCGTCGTGGACGGGCTGCTGCACCACGTCGTGCTCCAGCTCGCCGGGGACGGCTTCACCGCGCTCGGCGTGATGAACCGGCTCAGCGGCTCCGCCGAGGAGATCCTGGAGGTGTCCGGGCAGGACACCAAGCGTCAGGTCCTCAACCTCGCCGACGTCGTCGACCACAAGGGCCAGCCCAGCGTGCGGCGGCGCGGGGACTGGGTGCCGGTGGCCCGGCAGCGCGGCATCGAGCAGGCGGTGCTCTCCTTCCTCGACGCCGTGCGCGCGGGCAAGGTGCTCAGCGCCCGGGACGCGCTGGCGACTCATGAGCTGTGCGAGCGGGTCGTACGTGCGGTTCAGGAGCGGACCGCCTGATCCGGGGCCGCAGCGTCCGCACGCCCTCGCTCACGCACCAGGCCGCCATGATCAGCAGCGCCATCTGCACCGGCCAGTCGCCGAAGCGGACGTACGGCGTGACACCGCCGGACAGCGGCACCTCGTAGACCGCGCCGGCGCTCGCGCTCGTCCCCAGCCACGGCCCTATGCGCTGCCCGCTCGGTCCGTACACCGCGGAGACGCCGGTCAGCGTCGCGTGCACCATCGGCCTGCCCGTCTCGGCGGCGCGCAGCGCGGCCAGCGAGGCATGCTGCTCCGGCGCCCAGCTCTGCTGGAACGTCGACGTGGCCGACTGGGCGACCAGCACCTCGGCGCCACGGTCCGCGAGGCTGCGGCTCATGTCGGAGAACGCGGACTCGAAGCAGACCATCGGGCCGATCCGCAACCCGTGCCCGACGTCCATCACGACCTGCTGCGTGCCGCGCCTGCGGTCCTCGTCGGCCGCCCGGCCCACGGACGTGGCCCAGCCCAGCATCGAGCGCATCGGTATGTACTCCCCGAAGGGGACCAGGCGCATCTTGTCGTAGCGGGCACCGGTCGGGCCGTCCGGACCGACCAGGATGGAGCTCTTGTAGATGCCGGGCTTGTCGGAGCGGCGCGCGTCCACGTTGACCAGGATGTTCACCCCGGTCTCGCGGGAGAGCGCGGCGAGCCGCCGGGCGAGGTCGGGCCGCTCCCCGAGGTCGAAGCCGACGCTGCTCTCGCCCCACACGATCAGGTCGACGTCCTGGCCGGCCAGCTCACGCGTGAGCTGCTCCTCGCGGTGGAAGCGCCGGTCGGGACCGTCCGGGCCGCCCTGGATGACCCCGGGCTGCACGACCGCTATCCGGACCCGGTCCTGGACGTCGGGGCGCGGGGACCACACCCAGGCGGCCGAGGTGGCCACGGCCGTCGCGGTGAGGCCGGCCACCGCGGGGACGCGGGACGTACGCACCGTCACCAGCACGGCGACCGCGACGTTCACGGTCACCACCAGGTAGCTGATCAGCCACACCCCGCCCACCGAGGCCAGCCGCAGCGCGGGCTCCACCTGCCACTGACTGGAGCCCAGCACGCCCCACGGGCCGCCGAGCCCCTGCCAGGAGCGGACGAGCTCGATCATGAGCCAGCCGGACGGCAGGACGGCGAGTGCCGCTGCCACCCGGCCGGGGGAGGGGCTGGGCGCGCCCAGGAAGCGGCGCACCAGCCAGGCCCAGGGCGCCCACAGGGCGCCGAGCAGGCCGGCGATGACGAACGTGAAGACGTGCAGGTTGGGAAGGAGCCAGTGATGCATGGCCAGCATGAAGCCGAAGCCGCCCCACCAGCCGTCGCGCAGCGCCCGCCTCCCGGTCGGCGCCGTACGGATGAGGGCGATCCACGGGACCAGGGCGACGTAGGCGAACCACCACAGCGACGGCTGGGGGAAGGCGAGCACGGGCAGCGCACCGGCGAGGACGGCGGCGGTGGAGCGCCGCCAGGGTGAGGCGAGCCAGTCGCTGATCGTCTTCATACGGCCTCCCTACCCACCCGGTGGTCCTTCCAGTGTGCTCACAGGCACGGACAGTGGCACAGTGGGCATTCGCTCAGTCGATCACCGCCGGGGCGGTCCGCTCCGGCAGCCGGCGCCACTTCTCCTGGACGACGACCTCGCGCAGCCGCCAGCCGTCGTCCGTGCGCAGCAACGCGAAGGCGTACCGGCCTCCGCACACGAAGTCGGGGGCCGAGGAGCCCTCGCCGTCCGCCGCGAACCGCATCGGGTTGAGGTAGTCGGCCTGCACCCGGGCCGTGTCGCCGGTGTCCTGCTCCAGGATCCCGAAACGGACCCGCCGATTGACGATGAGGTGCTGGCGCATCGAGAACAACCGCAGACTGTCCGCGAGCCACGCGGCGATGCTGCCGGCGTCCCCCTCGATGCCGCCGGCCGAGCGGTAGTCCGCGCGCCCGTCGGGGGTGAACAGGCTCCGGTACGACGACCAGTCGCCGTCGTCCACGGCCACCGCGTAGTCGGTGATCACTTCGTCGACCGCCAACCGGTCCCTCAGGGTGGCGACTTCCGCACGCTGCGTCATCGGCTCAGTGTTGGGCATGAGGTGGACGGTTCCAAGAGGGCGGACGGCGATATTCGGGGGAGGCGGGCCGGTGATGCGCGAACGTACCTGATGCGGGGCAGCACCAAGTCCGTTGGGCGAGCCCGCCGAAGCATGGATCATGGGGGCGTGACGAGGTGGACGAAGAAAGTTGACCCGGTCGGGCAATCGGAGCGTGAGCCCGAGCCCGAGCTCTCGGCGTATCAGCGGGCGATGCGGAACCGGCTGCTCGCGGCCCCGGTGGTGCCGGCGCCCGAGCCCTGGCGGCGCGTTGCCTTCGAACCGGTCGGCGGACTCCTGGGGATCGGCTTCGCGTCGCATCCGGACAGCGGCCGTCGGACGGTCGTCAGGTCAGGCCGCGGCCCCGGCGGCGGCGTACGAGGGCGAGCGTGCCCGCACCCGTGACCACCGCCGCGGCAGCCGCGCACGTGACCGGCAACGGTGAGGACCCGGTCTCTGCCAGGTGGCCGCCGTTCGCCGTGGTCCCGTCGCCGCCGGTTGTTCCGCCGACGGTACCCCCGTTCGATCCCCCGTTCGATCCGCCGGTCAATCCGTCGGCCGTCCCGCCTGCGCCACCGGTCGAGCTGCCCGGTGAGCCGGTCGGCGCTCCGCCTACGACGTCCAGTGTGATGTCGGCCTTGTCGTTGGACTGGTCGGGGTCGGCCGGTCGCGCATCGGTGCTCAGCGCCACCGAGCCCTTCGCGGGAGTCACCCGCTTGTCGATCTTCAGTTGGAAGGTGTAGGTCTCCCGGCCGCCCTCGTCGAGAGCCCGCTGACTCATGCCGCACGCGTACGCGGCACCCTTGGCCTTGCAGAACCCGGGGGCCTTGACGACCGAGGTTCCGGCGGGCGGCGTGACCATGACCCTCGCGGTTCGCTCCCCCACCTCGGCCATGACCCAGGCGGGCCCGGCGTTGCTGAACTCCACTGTCATCGGCACCGTTTCACCGACGCGTCCCTTCAACGCGGCGCCCGTTACCTGGAAATCGGCCGTGTTGACGGAGGTGACGGGCACGATGACGACTCGTGCGGATCCAGCGCCCCCGGCCTGTCCTTCGACCAGTTCCACCGCCGGTGCGGTCCCTGCCACCGGTGGAAAGCCGTTCTCGTCCGCCCCCGGATCGTTTTCGTCGACGCGCAGGAGCAACTCGTCGTTGAACGCGCGGTCCAGGGCTTTGACACGCAGCGGCCTGTCGGGTGTGTAGACGACCCCCGGCTCCACCGCCCGGTCGAACCCGCACACCACGGTCCATCTCTCGGGCATCTCGTCGTAGGACCGGACCTGTTGAGCTCGGCAGTTGGAGGGAACCTCCGCGAAATCGAGTCCCCGCGTGACGGCGTAGGTGACCCACACCTTCTCGGCGGCCTCGGTGCCCTTGTTCGCCACGGTGACCGGAAGATCGAAGGTGCTCCCCGGATGCACTCCGTCGATCGGCTGGATGCCTCCCATGACCAATGCGGGTGCGGCTGCATCGGCGGAGGCGGCGGGAGCCGCGGCCAGCGCGATCAGGCCGGCGGCGCCGAGGGCGGCTACAGCTGCACGGGAGGCGCGACGGTTGTGCGGGGGCATCGGCATGGAGAGAACCTCTGTCGGAACGCGGGTAAAGGGGCGGTGTCTTCCGGGGGAACGGCGCTTCGATCACTAGACTCCTGCCGGTCCCGAACAGTTGCACGTCCGGTGCCGCATCGCCCTGCTGCCTGGACTCGGCACTGACGACAGGTGAGTCCGCGATCCGGCTCGCCTCGGTACGCGCACCTCGTGGATCCGTTCCCGATCACGTCATGGATCAGCCGGTTCCCTCTGAGGGCCACGGGAAAGGGCCGGGCCTGGCAGACTGTGCGCGACCTGGGGGGAGATCGTCGTGCCGGATGAGCTGATCGTCCGCCGGATACTCGGGGACCAGCCGCTCGCCGAGATCGGCCGGCCCGAGTGGGCGGTGACCGACGCGCGTCACGGCTGTGTCATCGCGGCCGGTGACCTCGGACATGTCATGTGGCGCGGTACGGGCCAATGGCTGGGCCACCGGATCGGCGTGTACGAGGCCGGCACCCTCCGTCCGCGCCACGTCGTCGCCTCCCGCTACTCCGTATGCGCCATTGAGCCTCACCCCGAGCTACCGCTCGTCGCCGTCGGCACCGGCCGCTACGACGGCTCGTGGGACTTCGAGGGACAACTGCTCTTGCTGCACCTGGAGACCGGGTGCGTGACGAATCTGCTGAGCAAGAGCCGCCAAGTGCGCCACCTGCGCTGGCTGGAGGACGGCAGGCTCGCGATGCTGCTCTCTCCCGAGGACAAGGACGGCGGCTTCCGCAAGGGCTTCGAGCTGGCTGTCGCGGTGGACGACTGGCTGTCCGCTCCGGCCGGTCTGGTCGACCCCGACGAGGCACGCCATCCGATGGTCGAGAGCGGGCTCCTGTACGACCCCGGTGTACTGGACACCGTCGCGCGGCTGACCGAGGACCGGTGGCGGCGACGGGCGGAGGTGCGTGACCTGGCGGTGCTGGACGACGGCCGGGTGCTCGCCACCGGGCGGCACACGGACCTCGAATGCTGGGATCCGTCGGGCACGCCGAGGTGGACTCTTCCCGCCGACGGGGAGGGGAGCGTCCGGGTGGAGGCGGCGCCTGACGGCGAGTCGGCGTGGGTGACGTACCGGGGCTACCGGCGCGACGAGGTGACGGGACGACTCGTCGACCGCGCGGTCACCGTGCAGCGGATTTCGACGGCGGACGGCGATGTGGTGGACAGCGTGGACGTGCCGGCGGCCCCGGCGCTGTGCGCCGCGGACGAAGGCTGGCTCGCCCTGCGCCCGCAAGGGCGCGACGCGCACGCCACGCTGCTGTTCGCCCCGACGCACCAGGAGGCAGCACGCCTCGACGTCGCTCCCAGTCGCTCCAACTCCCCGGCGCTGCGGGTCAGACACAGCGCCCGTCTGCTGTACGTGGAAGGACCCGGCCCGGACGGCGAGACGCCGTGGATCCACGCGATCGATCCTCCCGGCGCCCACGGCCCCGCCACCCTGCGCCCCCTCTTTCCCCTGCGCTGGGACCCGGCGTCCGCATTCCAGCCCTGGTCCGGCCCCGCCGTAGAGCTGACGCACACCCTCATCCATGCGGGTCGGTCGTACAACCCGGGCGCCACCTACGCGGAAGGCCGCGAGGGCACGTACGTCGTGAGCCGCCGGCTGCCGGACGGAGAGGCACGCTGGGTGCACAGCACCGACAAGCCGCTCGCCGATCTCGACGGCGACGAGCGGAGGATGTACGTCGTGTATCTGACCGGTGAGGTGGAGATCCTGGACACGGCGACGGGCGAGGTGCGAGCCCGGCACATCCTGCGCGCGCACGGCCACCCGGTCACGCCGTCGTCCGCCGCGTTCCGGGCTGATCAACAGCGGCTGGTCGTGGGGACGGTGGACGGGCGGATCCTGGACTGCTCGGTCCCGGGGTGACCGGGCCGGTGGAAACCGCGCCGGTACGAGTGGATCGTGACGCCGCCGGCCACTGAGGTCCGTGCGCGGGTTCGGGCGGGGGAACCGGGGCGGGCGGCCGAGCTGTTGCCGCGAGGGCGGCCGTATCCGGTGGCGGACGAAGTCCTCGCGCACCTGCGGGCCCGAAGGCGGCCCTGCGCCCTTATGCGTGGCTGCTGCGATCGCTGCTGCCCGGCGTCAACTGGGGCTGTCCTTCTCAGGATCCGCTCTTCAAGCGGCTTTGATGACCTCACCGCGGATGGCGGCGGCCCATTCGACCACCAACAGCTCGTACTCCGCGCGCTCCTGGGCGGACAGCGAACCGCCCGCACGCAACCACAGGGCACGAATGGCCTCGTTCACCTCGGTGGCAGACCGCACGGAACCAGGGCCTAAGGAATCGGGGGACATGCCGACAAGCCTAGGGGCAAGAGCTGACGGTCCGCTACCGGACGGCTACGCGCAACGTATGTGATTGGTCACGGATTTCAGGCGGACCCCTATTACTGACCAGTGAGTCAGCAGGTCCGGGGCTCGAAACACGATTCCGGGCCCTGCCGCCGGAAGGCTCGGAACGCGCCCCGGACCGGGGGCTCCGGCCGTGAAACCGGAGCTCAATCCGTCCAGACGATCACGCACTGTCCATGCCGCGCCGCCCCGTCGTAGAACTCCCGCATCGCCGTGAAGTGGTGGACGAGGTAGGCCCGCACATCACCGTTGAAGCCGCGCCCGAACCCGCACGCGGCGGCCGCCTCCCCGGTGGCAGATGGCAGATCCGCGAGGACACCCTGGAGGTCGACGGAGGCCAGGGCGCGAGCGATGTCCGCGACAGCGGCGGCGGTGAGGAGCCGTGGTGGGCCGTCGAAACCGTCGTAGACCTCGACGTGATCGAGGAAGCCGACGTCCCCGCCGCGGTCCCCGGAGATGGCCCGGTCGAACAACGTGACCAGGTCCGCGCCGGCCGCGGTTGCGCGGCAGTACTGGAGGAGGCCCCAGACCGCCCAGTCCGTGTCGAGGTGGTCCTCCGGCGGCGGGTCCCAACCGGGCGCCGCCCCCGGCGAATCCGCCGCCGATACGCGGCACCGCTCAAGGTACTCAGGGGTGATGCGCGCGAACTGCTGGGTGAGGGCCATCGGCGGGACCGGGCTCGTCAGCCCGCCGACTCCGCAGCAT
Source organism: Streptomyces sp. Y7 (assembly GCF_043195415.1). Classification (NCBI taxonomy): domain Bacteria; kingdom Bacillati; phylum Actinomycetota; class Actinomycetes; order Kitasatosporales; family Streptomycetaceae; genus Streptomyces; species Streptomyces sp. Y7. The sequence continues at coordinate 270,220 of NZ_JBIDDQ010000009.1, read as the reverse complement.
GGGGGCTCAGGACGCCCGCCGTCACCAGGACGATGATGACGATGCCGAGGGCGATGCGGTACCAGACGAACGGCATGAAGCTCTTGGTGGAGATGTACTTCATGAACCAGGCGATGACCGCGTAGCCGGTCGCGAAGGCGATGATCGTGGCGAAGATCGTCGGGCCCCAGGAGACGTGGTCGCTCTCCATCGCGTCCTTGAGCTCGAAGAGGCCGGACGCGAGGACGGCCGGGATCGCGAGGAGGAAGGAGTAGCGGGCCGCGGCCTCGCGCTGGTAGCCCATGAAGAGGCCACCGCTGATGGTCGCGCCGGAGCGGGAGACGCCCGGGATGAGGGCCGCGGACTGGCAGAGGCCGAAGACCAGGCCGTCCTTGACGTTCAGGCTCTCCAGGGACTTGCGCTGCTTGGCCGCGCGGTGCCGCCCGCCCGTCTCGTCGCGGGCCGCCAGCCGGTCGGCGATGCCGATGATGATGCCGACGACGATCAGCATGGTCGCGGTGATCCGCAGATCGCGGAACGGTCCCTCGATCTGGTCCTTGAGCGTCAGGCCCAGCACACCGATCGGGATCGAGCCGACGATCACCAGCCAGCCCATCTGGGCGTCGTGGTCCTGGCGCATCTCCTTGTTGGTCAGCGACCGCAGCCACGCCGAGATGATCCGCCCGATGTCCTTGCGGAAGTAGATCAGCACCGCGGCCTCGGTGCCGATCTGAGTGATCGCCGTGAAGGCCGCGCCGGGGTCCTCCCAGCCCGAGAACGCCGCGGTCAGCCGCAGGTGCGCGCTGGAGGACACCGGGAGGAACTCGGTCAGCCCCTGGACGAGCCCGAGGATGAGTGATTCGAACCAAGACATGAAGTTACTGAGTCCAAGTGCTGATCGTGGCAAGGGGCGATGGGGGACACGCGTCGGCGGCGCAGTGATCGCGAGTGTCGAGGGGCAGCGTAGCGTCCCGCGATGACAGCTCCGGCACAGGGGCCGGGGCAGGCGCACGCCACCCATGCGTAAACCGGTGTTGACCTGCTGCGGGGCCGCCGCTTACGTTGCAGCCAGCGGAAAGCGCTTGCTGAACCGCTCTTGCTGCACCCCCTGTCGTATTTCTGCAGCACGCTGTCGTATTTCTGCAGCACGCGAAGCCGGTCACCCGTAGTTCGTCGCCCCGGAGGAGTCCGATCACGCCCATGGCACCATCCGAGACCCCCTCCCCCTCCGCCACCCACCGGCCCCACCCGGCTCCGCTCGCCGGCCGCCGGGTCAGGGTCGCCGTGATCGGCACCGGCGCCATCGCGCGCGACTCGCACCTGCCCGCGCTGGCCCGGCTCGCCGAGGAGGGCGAGAGCGAACTCGTCGCCGCGGTCGACATCGACGCGGCCTCGGTCGAGTCGTTCCGGGCCGTCGCGGGCGGACAGATCCACGGCTACACCGACCTCGACCACATGCTCCGGGAGCAGCGGCCCGACCTGGTCGTCATCTGCACCCCGCCCACACTCCACCGCGCCCAGACCGTCGCCGCCCTGCGCGCCGGCGCCTGGGTGTGGTGCGAGAAGCCTCCGGTGCCGAGCCTCGCCGACTTCGACGCCGTCGAGGCCGAGGAGGGCCCGGACGGCGGCCCGTACGCCTCGATCGTCTTCCAGCACCGCTTCGGATCCGGCGCCCGGCACGTACGGCGCCTGCTGGCCGAACGCGCCATGGGCCGCCCGCTGGTCGCGCACTGCCAGACCACCTGGTACCGCGACACCGCGTACTACGCCGTGCCCTGGCGGGGCCGCTGGGACACCGAGGGCGGGGGGCCCGCGATGGGGCACGGCATCCATCAGATGGATCTGCTGCTCGACCTGCTCGGACCGTGGAGCGAGGTGCGTGCCATGGCCGGCAGGCTCGTGCACGACGTGGAGACGGAGGACGTCTCGACCGCCCTGGTGCGGTTCGCGAACGGTGCGATGGCGACCGTCGTGAACAGTGTGCTGAGCCCCGACGAGGTCAGCCGCATCCGCATCGACTGCGAGCGCGCCACCGTCGAGCTGACCCACCTCTACGGCCACCGCAACGACAGCTGGCGCATCACACCGGCCCGAGGCGTACCGGACGCCGAGGCCGCCACCTGGCAGGACTTCGGCCCGGACGTGCCCAGTTCCCATCTGGAGCAGCTGCGGGAACTGCTCGCGAGCATGCGCGCCGGGCAGCGGCCGCGCAGCAGCGGGGCGGACGGGCGGACGAGCCTGGAGCTGATCGCCGCCCTGTACAAGTCGGCGTTCACGGACGCGACGGTGCGGGCGGGCGAGATCGTCCCCGGCGACCCGTTCCACTCGGCGATGCACGGGGGCGCGCCGGGCTGGGCGCCCACTCCGGACGAGCGGGCCGGCGCCCGCGACGAGGCCGCCGCGTGACCGGGCCGCGCGTCGTCCACTCCTACGGCGACCGCGTCACCGTCACCGATCCCGTCACCGGCGTCGAGCTGCTCGCCTACGTCTACCGTGCGGAGGCCGCCTGGGAGGCGCCGAAGCCGTACGTCCACCCGCTGCGGACCCTGGCCGGCGACGTCGTCACCGACCACCGGCCCAACGACCACCGCTGGCACAAGGGTCTGTCGCTGACCGCGTCGCATCTGTCGGGAGCGAACCTGTGGGGCGGCAACAGCTACGTCCACGGACAGGGGTATCTCGAACTGCCCGAACGCGTCGGGTCGATGGCCCACGCCGGCTTCGACGAGGTCTCCTCGGCGGACGGCCGCGTCGTCATCGCGGAGCGCCTGACCTGGCATCCGCACAGCGGTGAACTGTGGGCCGACGAGCGGCGCCGTATCGAGGTCCACGACATCGAACCGGAGTCCGGCTCATGGGCCCTGACCTGGACGACCGCCGTGACGAACCGGCGTGACGAGCCGCTGCGGTTCGGCAGCCCCACGACCGCGGGGCGGGAGAGGGCCGGTTACACGGGCCTGTTCTGGCGCGGCCCGCGCGCCTTCCGGGGCGGCCGGATCATCGCGCCGGACGGCGAGGGCCCCGGCCTGATGGGCGAGCAGGCGCCCTGGCTCGCGTACTCCGGCGAGCACGACGGCACCGACGGCCACGCGACCCTCGTCTTCGAGCACGCTCCCGAGAACGACCACGCCGGCGACCGGGGCGCCCACCCCGCCCACTGGTTCGTCCGCGACGAGCCCTTCGCCGGTGTGGCCCCGTCCTGGGCGTTCCACGACGAACTCGTGCTGGCGCCGGGCGACACCCTCTCCCGCCGCTATCGGGTCGTCGTGGCCGACGGGGTGTGGGAGCGCGAGGAGATCACCAAGTACCTGGAGACGCACCCCTGGTGCTGAGGCCGGGTGGGGATCCGGCGTACCGACCCGTGGTGCTGATCCTCGTGCCGGGTACGGCCGTCCGGCCCGGCGTTCGTCTCACGCCGCCGTCGGGCCCGAGACCGACCAGCCCGGCACCTGGGGATGAGCCGTGAGGTCCTCGTGGCGCACCGGGTCGCCGCAGGTCCGGCAGGTGACGACCGGGACCAGTTCGTTGCCGCAGACGTGCTCGATCACCATGGGGCGGTCGTCGTCCTGGCGCAGATGCCGGTCGCCCCACGCCATGAGGCTCATCAGGACCGGCTCCAGTTCCAGCCCGGCCTGCGTGGGCCGGTACTCGAATCGCTGCGGGCGCTCGCTGTAGGCCCGTTTCGTGAGGATCCCGGCGTCCACGAGGCGGCGCAGCCGGGTGGCCAGGATGTCGCGCGGGGCGCCGATGTTGCGCACGAGCTGGTCGAAGCGGCCGTTGCCCAGGCACACCTCCCGCAGCACGAGCAGGGAGTACTTCTCGCCGACGAGGGCCAGGGCGTCTGCGATGGAGCAGGGGCGCGGATCTTTGGTGGCGGCCATGCCGCTCAGTCTAGGGGCCTGGTTCGACTCTCCAACCTGATGGGTTTGATTTTCCAACTCGCCGAGCTATGGTGAGTTCGGATTTCCTACTCACCGGTAATCGCGCCGGTCACCACACCGGCCCAAGCGCAGATCACCGCCCGGCGGCCAAGGAGGCCCGCACCATGCGTGACGCAGTCATCGTCGAAGCCGTACGCACTCCGATAGGCAAGGGCAAGCCGAACGGCTCCCTGGCGCACGTCCACCCCGTCCAGCTCCTCGCCCACACCCTGCGCACCCTCGTCGAGCGCACCGGCGTCGACCCGGCGCTGATCGACGACGTCATCGGCGGCACGGTCGACCAGGTCGGCGAGCAGGCCATGAACACCACCCGGTACGCGGCCCTGTCCGCGGGCTTCCCCGAGACCGTGCCGGCGACCACCGTGGACCGCCAGTGCGGCTCCTCCCAGCAGGCCGTGCACTTCGCCGCGCAGGGCGTGATCTCGGGGGCGTACGACATGGTCGTCGCGTGCGGCGTCGAGTCGATGAGCCGGGTTCCCATGTGGTCCAACGTGCCGCCCGGCAAGGACCCCTTCGGCCCCGGCATCGCCGAGCGCTACCCGGAGGGCCTCGTCCCGCAGGGCATCAGCGCGGAGCTGATCTCCGCGAAGTGGTCGATCACCCGCGAGCAGATGGACGAGTTCGCCGTCTCCTCGCACCGGAAGGCGGCCGCCGCCTGGGAGCGCGGTCTGTTCGACGCCGAGGTGGCACCCCTGGACGGCGTCGCACGCGACGAGTGCGTACGACCCGGGAGTACGACCGAGATCCTCGGCGGTCTGAAGCCCGCCTACCACGACCCGGCGTTCGCCGAGCGCTTCCCGCAGATCGAGTGGAACGTCACCGCGGGCAACGCGAGCCCCATCAACGACGGCGCCTCCGCCGTCCTCATCACCTCGAGCGACACCGCGGCCCGGCTCGGTCTGCGCCCCCTCGCCCGGCTGCACAGCTTCGCCGTCACCGGGTCCGACCCGCTGCTGATGCTCACGGGCGTCATCCCGGCTACCGAGAAGGTGCTGCGCAGGGCGTCGCTGTCCCTCGGCGACATCGACCTGTTCGAGGTCAACGAGGCGTTCTCCAGCGTCGTGCTGGCCTGGCAGCAGGAGACCGGAGCCGACCTCGACAAGGTCAACGTCCACGGCGGCGCGATCGCCCTGGGCCATCCGCTCGGCGCGAGCGGCACCCGGCTGACGACGACCCTGGTCCACGCGATGCGCGAGCGCGGCGCCCGCTACGCCCTGCAGACGATGTGCGAGGCCGGCGGGCTCGCCAACGCGATGATCGTCGAATCGGTCTGAGCCACCCGGGCGCGGGCCCGCCCCGCTCAGCGGCGGCGCAGGTGGTGGCGCTTGCGCCAGGCCACCACCGCGCCCGCGAGCGCGGGCAGCGCGATCGCGGCCACCGCGATCAGGAACACCGGGGACGTCGGCTGCGAGGCCCGGGCACCGGCGACGACGTACGCGCCGATGTTGGGGATCGAGCCGAGCGCCGTGGCCAGCAGGAAGGGGAGGTAACCCATCTTGGAGACGGCGGCGGCGTAGTTCGCGGCCCAGAACGGCACACCGGGGAACAGCCGCACCGCCAGCATCGACCGGAAGCCGTGCTTGCTGAACTGGTTGTCCGCCGCCTTCAGCAGCCGGCCGCGCAGCAGCGGGCGCAGCGCGCCCTGGCCGAGCATCCGGCCGAGCGCGAAGGAGATGCCGGCGCCGATCACGGTGCCGGCCATGGCGGCGCCCATGCCCAGTGCCGAGCCGAAGAGCGCGCCCGCCGCGAGGTTCAGCAGCGGCCGCGGCACGAACGCCACCGTGATCAGCCCGTACCCCACGGCGAACAGCACCACCGCGACCGGGCCGCCGACCTGCGGTGGCCAGCCGTGCGCCAGGAGCTTGTGCGGCTCGAAGAGCAGCACGGAAGCGGCGGCGGCGGCGAGCAGCACCAGCAGCAGGGACAGCCGTGACCAGGGCGAGAGCAGCACTCTGCCGCACCGAGCGGCGAAGCCCGCGGGTACGGGCGCCGGAACGGACGCGGTGAGGGCGAGTTCGCCTGCGGCGGGCTGCGGCGAGGCGGTGGCGGTGCCCCCAGAGCGGGTGGTGGCATCGTCGAGCATTCGGCGACAGTAACCGACAAAGATGTGTGATCGCCGTATGGTTCGTCTCATGGGCGTCACAGGAACGGGAACACTGGAAGTTCCGCGCAGCGTCCTGGCCGACACGGTACTGGCGCGGCTCGTCCCCGCGTACGCCGCCGCGGCCGACCCGGAACGCGCCGTGGCCATGCGGGCGTACATGAAGGACGTGGCCCCTTTCCTGGGTCTCACGACCCCGGCGCGCCGCGCCCTGACCCGCACTGTTCTCCAGGGCACACCGCGGCCCGACGAGGCCGACTGCACCGCGGTCGCCCTGCGCTGCTGGGAACTGCCCGAGCGTGAGTACCACTACTTCGCCGTCGACTATCTGCGCCGGCACGTGGGGCGCTGCTCCTCCGGCTTCCTGCCGGTGGCCCGGCAGCTGATCGCGACCGTCTCCTGGTGGGACACCGTCGACCTGCTCGCCGCCCATGTCGTCGGTGGACTCGTCACCGCCGACCCGAAGCTCACGGCGGACATGGACGCCTGGATCGGCGACGAGGACCTGTGGGTCGCCCGGACGGCCCTGCTCCACCAGCTGCGCTACAAGGAGCGCACCGACACCGAGCGCCTCTTCGGCTACTGCCTGCGCCAGTCCGGCCACCCCGACTTCTTCATCCGCAAGGCCATCGGCTGGTGCCTGCGCGAGTACGCCAAGACCGACCCGGAGGCCGTACGGGAGTTCCTGGCGCGGGAACGCGGCCGGTTCGCGCCGCTGTCGGTGCGGGAGGCGCTGAAGAACATCGGCGCCTGAACTCCCGTACGGCGGAACCCATCGGCACCTGAACTCCCGTACCGCGGAACCCATCGGCACCTGAACTCCCGTACCGCGAAAACCATTCGACGTCGGGCGATGCGTCGACGATGATCGACGTCATGTTCCGGCACGCCTTCGTCCTCGCAGCATCCGCAGTCGCGGATGCTCCGAAGGCTGCCGTTCCGGTCCTCCTGACCGCAGCCGACGGCGCCCGAAGCTGACCCTCTCCGGACAGTCCGGCGGACCCCGCAGGGGGAGGGTCGGCAAGTCCTCGGGGTCCCCATCTCCTTCGCAGAGAACTCTGCCGAGACTTCGAGGTACAGCCATGTCCAAGACCGCATACGTGCGCACCAAGCCGCATCTGAACATCGGCACCATGGGTCATGTCGACCACGGCAAGACCACCCTGACCGCCGCCATCACCAAGGTCCTCGCCGAGCGCGGCTCCGGCACCTTCGTGCCCTTCGACCGCATCGACCGGGCGCCGGAGGAGGCCGCGCGCGGCATCACCATCAACATCGCGCACGTCGAGTACGAGACCGACACCCGTCATTACGCGCACGTCGACATGCCGGGCCACGCCGACTACGTCAAGAACATGGTCACCGGCGCCGCGCAGCTGGACGGGGCGATCCTCGTCGTGTCCGCGCTCGACGGGATCATGCCGCAGACCGCCGAACACGTGCTGCTCGCCCGGCAGGTGGGCGTCGACCACATCGTCGTCGCCCTCAACAAGGCCGACGCGGGCGACGAGGAGCTCATCGACCTCGTCGAGCTGGAGGTCCGCGACCTGCTCTCCCAGCACGGCTACGGCGGCGACACCGCGCCCGTCGTACGGGTCTCGGGGCTGAAGGCGCTGGAGGGGGACCCCCAGTGGACGGCGTCGGTCGAGGCGCTGCTCGACGCGGTCGACACCTACGTTCCCATGCCGGAGCGGTATGTGGACGCGCCGTTCCTGCTGTCCGTCGAGAACGTGCTCACCATCACCGGCCGGGGGACCGTGGTCACCGGGGCCGTCGAGCGGGGCACGGTGCGGGTGGGCGACCGGGTCGAAGTGCTCGGCGCCGGGCTGGAGACCGTGGTCACCGGCCTGGAGACCTTCGGCAAGCCGATGGACGACGCGCAGGCCGGGGACAACGTGGCGCTGTTGCTGCGCGGCGTCCCGCGGGACGCCGTCCGGCGGGGGCACGTGGTCGCGGCGCCGGGCAGCGTGACGCCGCGCAGCCGGTTCACCGCGCAGGTCTATGTGCTCTCGGCCCGCGAGGGCGGTCGTACGACCGCTGTCGTCAGTGGCTACCGGCCGCAGTTCTACATCCGCACGGCGGATGTGGTGGGCGACATCGACCTCGGCGAGGCGGGCGTCGCGCGGCCCGGGGAGACGGTCACGATGACCGTCGAGCTGGGGCGGGAGGTCCCCCTGGAGCCGGGGCTCGGGTTCGCCATTCGTGAGGGTGGCCGGACCGTGGGGGCCGGGACCGTGACCGCCGTCTCGTAGAGGCTGGTGCTGGTGCGTGGGGGACTGCGGGCCCGGTGTGACCGGGTCGCGCGGTTCCCCGCGCCCTGAGGTCGGCGGCTCTCACCGACAATGGAGCAGTGAACGACTCGATACCCGTCGCCAGGACCACCGACCGCGGCTTCACCAAGCTCATGCCCGACGTCGATCGGACACGGGCCTGGCTGCTCACCGTCGACGGGGCGCCTCAGTCGTACGTCGATCTTGACGATCCGGAGCACCTGGAGTTCGAGTACGCCCGTCGGCTCGGACACGTCCTGGACACCGTCGCGGAGGCCGGGCGTGCCATGGAAGTGCTGCATCTCGGGGGCGGGGCGCTCACCCTGCCCAGGTATGTGGCGGCCACCCGGCCCGGGTCCCGGCAGGACGTCGTCGAGGCGGATCGGGGGCTGCTGGAGCTGGTCGTCGAGTGTCTGCCGCTGCCCGCGGGGGCCGGGATCGCGCTGCACGCGGCCGACGCCCGGGCCTGGCTGGAAGCGGCCCCCGCGGGCTCGGCGGACGTCGTCGTCGCGGACGTGTTCGGCGGCTCCCGGGTGCCCGCGCATCTGACGTCCGTCGAGTACGCCCGGCAGGCCGCCCGGGTGCTCAGAGGCGGCGGGGTCTACCTCGCCAATCTCGCCGATGCCGCGCCGTTCGCCTTCCTGCGGTCCCAACTCGCCAACTTCGGCGCCGTGTTCGAGGAGCTGGTGCTGATCGCCGAACCGGGAGTGCTGCGCGGGCGGCGCTTCGGGAACGCGGTGCTGATCGCCGCGCACGAGCCCGTCGACACGGCTGCCCTCGCCCGGCTCATGGCCGGTGACGCCTTCCCCGCCCGGGTCGAACACGGCGCCGCCCTACGGGAGTTCATCGGCGGCGCGCGACCCGTGCGGGACGAGGACGCGGTGCCCTCACCCGAGCCCCCCGACGGGGCTTTCAGCATCGGCTGAGCCGACCCGTTCGCTCGAGGACACGTGCTTGGTGCGGCGCCGGAGGTTGCGCACGTCCGGCACGCACAGCACCGCCGCCGTGACGACGACCACCAGCGCGGCGCAGCCCCACAGCGCCGAGGTGCGCCCGAACGCCGCCTCCGCCGGGCCGGCCAGGGCCGTCGCCGCCGGGACCAGGGCAACCGACCCGAACCAGTCGTAGGCGGCGACCCGGGAGAGCTTGTCCTCGGGTATCTCCTGATGGAGCGCGCAACACCTAATCGAATGTACTCACTCTCTCTGCCGCCGCCTTTACATGTTCGCGCGCGGTTCGTTCCGTCTTGCGTCCGTGAGCCGTTCGCGCAGCGCCGTGAGGTTGTGCTGGCGGTTAGTGGTGTCGGGGTGGTCGGGGCCGAGGGCGGTCTCGGTGATCTGCAGCGCCCGCTCCTCTAGCGGCAAGGCGTCAGCGTGACGGCCCAAGTCCGACAGGGTGCTGGCGAGGTTGTCCAGGCGGGTAGCGGTGTCGGGGTGGTCGGGGCCGAGGGCGGTCTCGGTGATCTGCAGCGCCCGCTCCTCAAGCGGCAAGGCGTCAGCGTGACGGCCCAAGTCCGACAGGGTGCTGGCGAGGTTGCCCAGGCGGAGGCCGGTGTCGGGGTGGTCGGGGCCGAGGGCGGTCTCGGTGATCTGCAGCGCCCGCTCCTCAAGCGGCAAGGCGTCAGCGTGACGGCCCAAGTCCGACAGGGTGCTGGCGAGGTTGTCCAGGCGGGTAGCGGTGTCGGGGTGGTCGGGGCCGAGAGCGGCCTCGGTGATCTGCAGCGCCCGCTCGGCCAGCGGCAAAGCGTCAGCGTGACGGCCCAAGTCCGACAGGGTGACGGCAAGGTTGTCCAGGCGGAGGCCGGTGTCGGGGTGGTCGGGGCCGAGGGCGGTCTCGGTGATCTGCAGCGCCCGCTCCTCAAGCGGCAAGGCGTCAGCGTGACGGCCCAGGTTCCACAGCGTGACGGCGAGGGTGCTCAGGCGGAGGCCGGTGTCGGGGTGGTCGGGGCCGAGGGCGGTCTCGGTGATCTGCAGCGCCCGCTCCTCAAGCGGCAAGGCGTCAGCGTAACGGCCCAAGTTCCACAGGGTGACCGCAAGGTTGCCCAAGCGGCTAGCGATGGTGGGGTGGTCGGGGCCGAGGGCGGTCTCGGTGATCTGCAGCGCCCGCTCCTTCAGCGGCAAGGCGTCAGCGTGACGGCCCAAGTTCGACAGGGTGCTGGCGAGGTTGCCCAAGCGGCTAGCGATGGTGGGGTGGTCGGGGCCGAGGGCGGTCTCGGTGATCTGCAGCGCCCGCTCCTTCAGCGGCAAAGCGTCAGCGTGACGGCCCAGGCTCGACAGCGTGACGGCGAGGTTGTCCAGGCGGTTAGCGGTGTCGGGGTGGTCGGGGCCGAGGACGGTCTCGGTGATCTGCAGCGCCCGCTCCTTCAGCGGCAAAGCGTCAGCGTGACGGCCCAAGTCCGACAGGGTGCTGGCGAGGTTGTCCAGGCGGTTAGCGGTGTCGGGGTGGTCGGGGCCGAGGACGGTCTCGGTGATCTGCAGCGCCCGCTCCTTCAGCGGCAAGGCGTCAGCGTGACGGCCCAAGTCCGACAGGGTGCTGGCGAGGTTGTCCAGGCGGTTAGCGGTGTCGGGGTGGTCGGGGCCGAGAGCGGCCTCGGTGATCTGCAGCGCATGCTGCGCCAGTGGCAAGGCCTCAGTGCGACTTCTGCTGACTTGGGCACGGTGCAGTTCAAAGCGGGCCTCTGCCTCGGCGTACTGGCGTTCCCACTCGTGGCGTTGCTTTTCGTAACCCGGCAGCCAGTCGTTGGTCTCCGGGTCAAAGCCCTCGGGGTAGATGTAGTTGCCCTGGTCGTCGTACGACGCGGCCATGCCGTACAGGGTCGGGTCGAACTCGACCGCCATCGGGTCGGCACCGAAGGACTCGTTAGCCTGCTTGAGGGACAGGAAGATTCGGCGACGCTCCAGGTCGATGTCGATGACCTTGACGAAGATCTCGTCGTCGACCTGGACGGCCTGCTCCGGAATCTCAACGTGGCGCTCGGCCAGCTCGGAGTTGGAGACCAAGCCCTCGACGCCCTCGTCCACGCGGACGAACGCACCAAACGGGACCAGCTTCGTGACCTTACCGGGCACGACCTGGCCAATCTGGTGGGTGCGGGCGAAGTGCTGCCACGGGTTTTCCTGGGTCGCCTTCAGCGACAGGGAGACACGCTCGCGGTCCATGTCGACATCCAGGATCTGAACCTTAACGTCCTGGCCGACCTCGACAACCTCAGAGGGGTGGTCGATGTGCTTCCAGGACAGCTCGGAGACATGCACCAGACCCTCGACGCCACCCAGGTCCACGAAGGCACCGAAGTTGATGATCGAGGAGACCACGCCGGAACGGACCTGACCCTTCTGCAAGGTCGTGAGGAACGTCTGGCGGACCTCGGACTGGGTCTGCTCCAGCCAGGCACGACGGGACAGGACCACGTTGTTGCGGTTCTTGTCCAGCTCGATGATCTTGGCCTCGAGCTCCACGCCCACATAGGGCTGGAGGTCGCGGACACGGTGCATCTCGACCAAGGAGGCCGGCAGGAAGCCGCGGAGGCCGATGTCGAGAATGAGACCACCTTTAACGACCTCGATGACGGTACCGGTGACGACCCCGTCCTCTTCCTTGATCCTCTGGAGAGCGCCCCAGGCACGCTCGTACTGAGCGCGCTTCTTCGAGAGGATCAGACGGCCTTCCTGGTCCTCCATCTGCAGGACCAGGGCCTCGATTTCATCGCCCACGGCGACGACCTCGTTCGGGTCGACGTCGTGCTTGACGGACAATTCACGAATTGGGATGTATCCGAGTATTTGATCACCGAGGTCGACGACTACTACGTCCGATGCAACCCTGACCACGGTGCCAACAAGGGTATCCCCGCTCTTAGGCCGGGTTCTGCGCGGCCCTTCGTGAACATGGCGGGACCTTTCCGAATTTAGGAACATGGCAGCAGAGCGAGATCGGTCGCGTACGGCTGCAGCGAGTTGGCGGGCGATTGAAAGATGCTGGCCTCCCGCGCCAGCAAGAACAGTTACAGCAACCTCAGCGAAGGGCAAACTTCGTTCGTCGAGCCGAGTCAGCGGCGCCACGGCCTCAGATTCAGTTACCAGTGAGGCTAGGGCTCTGAAGTCGAGAGTCCCTCCGAAAGTCGCCGCTACTCTACTAGAAACCTTCGGCAAGACTTGCTCAAGGAGACGTACGGACTCCCCTCGGGTGAGTTCAGTCAGCAGCTCTTCTCGGACACCCGTGCGAAAATCATAAATCTCGTCGTCCGGGTCCTCGGCCGCTGGTAGCCCTTTCTTCCTAGTGATTAGACCTGAAACAAACAATTCTGCAAGGTCAGTTTGTTTCGAATTAGGGACGGCAGCCTTCTGTACCAAACGCATGACAGGCAAGCTTAGAGGCGCCGCCGCGAGATAACAGGCCAGTCGATAGGCATCGGGCGAACACCCGCTGCGAAAACGTGCAACTTGCTCAGCAGCAGACGTCTTCTTCAACGAAAATTCCTTGGAGCGCCGTGGAGGGCTCATTCCCTGCACCGGAGCCGCAAGCATCGGGACCCACCCAGCTCTATGTCCTGCAATCTGCTCTACCCAGGGAGCGAGCCAGCCGCCATCAACCTCCATGACCGGAACCCAACGCGCGACCCCCCGATTCGCAACCCCCCGCGCTGCCCGGATATCGCCAGGTGCTCCCGTTCTTGCGCGAACGTTAGGAACGGGACGACGCACGTCAATGACACTAGCCTCTACTGGGGCCGTACGTAGGGCCGTACGGTGCCACAACCGTCGAGGCAAAACTTGCAGCGCTGCCGTCGGGCGGTTGCCGGCAGCCTCACCCAGAAGCGAAGGGAGTTTAGTCCCATACCATGCCGGACCGACAGCATCGGTGAGCACGAACAAGATCCGACGACCTGAGGGGTCTTGGAAAGGCGGGAACCAATGCGGTGAGGAGGCTCGATGCGGCGCACGGTATGAACGCCTGCGGTGAAACGGAGCTAGAAATGGGACTGAAGAGTCCGTATTCATAGCCCAGCAACGTACTCTCGCGAATGCGCCATGCCGTTCTAGTAGGTCGTAAAAATCCACTGCTAGGCCATGCCAGACCGCCATGGTGGCGCCGGTGTCTACCACTAGGTCGACGGAGAAACGCGGCTCCTGGATTGGTTGCCATACGGGGAGTAGCCGACCAGCTTCGCTGCTGGCTTGAGCGGTGGCCTCCTCGTCGAGACAGGACACGCCGCGGGCATCCACTAGTTGCCGAAGAGGGCGCAGTGCCCGTCCTATTGCCAAGGAGCCAGAGAGGTCCGGGGGGCGGGTCACTCGGACGACGTGATCAGAATTACTGCCGGAGTCACTGACTCGGCTACGAGGAAACGATCGGAGCCGCACCTTGGGCTCGCCCTCGGACTGGACGGTGCCGTCAGAGCTCCCTGTATGTGCTTCGTCTGATGTAGATGATCCGTCCTCATTGACGTCACGGGTCTGCCCACCCCTGGACGCCTCATTCCTAGTTGTGCTGGGGCGAGAGGGAGCATCAGCCAGGGGCATCAGTCCGGCAAGTCGTGAGATCCACAAGACGTCGGCGAGGTCGTCAGGAGAGAACTCCCCGTCTTCCGCACCAAGGAGCTGAGCGAGGGCTTCGCGTAGCCCGCATCGTTCGAGTGGCCGTCCAGTCATGCTAATCAACTGTCACCGAGCGAACGCAGCAGCATGTTCTGAATGACGTCACGACCTGACTTGTGGGACCACAGGCCACGCTCGGCCATGAGTAGTGCGTTCAGTAGTTGGTCATTTGCCAGGTTCGCTCCCTCTTCACGTTGGCGACGAAGGAACTCTGTGATCAAGTCAGCACGGGCCGATTCTGCTTCTGGGGCCTCGCCCAAATGGGCTGCAACCATTGCAGCCAATCGCGCGGCATCTGGCGGCTGCACCTCAAGACGTACGCAACGGCGAAGAAACGCCTTAGGGAACTCGCGTTCTGCATTGCTGGTAAGAATTACGAAGGGGAATTCCGCACACCGCACTATACCTCCCTCTACGTTAGCAACCCGGGCCGGATCTGCCGTCATAACCTCCTGGTTGCCTGAGCCGAGCCGGGAGAGCTCTGGAATCTCGAATTCACCCTCCTCGAAAACGTTGAGTAGGTCATTCGGCAGATCGACATCGCTTTTGTCAATCTCATCGATCAACAAGACTCTGGGATGGCGCCACGGCAAAAGGGCAGTACCCAGAGGTCCTAGCCTCAGGTACCGTCCAATCTTAGGCTCTTCCAAACCCTTCGAATCGCCTCTTATCCCGGCATCATGAAGTCGCCCGATTGCATCATAGGCGTATAGGCCGTCACGAAGAGCTGATCGGCTGGTAATCGGCCAACGTAGCACGGGGCCCAAACGCAATTCGTGTGCTACAGCGTAGGCCAGCGTAGATTTCCCCACCCCGGGTTTACCAGTGATCAATAGTGGGCGACGCAGATGAAGTGCGAGATTAACCAACTGCACTTCGGCTTTGTCTGCCTGGTAAGCCGCCGCCTGCCGGACGCGCCCGAGTCGCCGGTTGGTAGCACCGGAAGAGTGCTCCTGGGACGGCAGGGGCAACAATGGCTGGCCTGAGGTATCGCCGAAGGACCGCCAGGCTGGTGGTGCTGGCAGGTCACTAATACCGGAATGAGGGATCCCGGTTCCCCTGTAGATCCACCACTCTTCCTCCTCCGACTCATGACTGATTTCCATGAGGCCACTCCTCACATCATTCCGGCGAAAGGGGTGTCTTGGTCCGGATCGAGGCAGTCCGGGTCGTCCCACAGCAGCGTGATGTTATTACGCACATCATCCGTTCCCGCGGCACGCCCCTTTCGACGGCACAGGTGGACCGTCTCCGGGAGGTCAGCAAGGCAACTAGGCCTGTTCTCTCGTAGTGCTTCCAGCAACTCAGAGGGCGCCCCTTTATCTCTCCGCCATAGCAGCACCGGCATTCCTTCCGTAAATATCGCATCATCCACTGCGTCACGCATGGGGGCGTCAAGCTCGTCGTACGGCACGCTCAACCCGAGGCAGGCGAGTGCGGGCTGGGAGGCTACCCAACGTGTAAGTTCCGTTGCTCGTTCGGAGTCCAACGCGGGCCAGCCAATCAACTCAAGCGCATCTGCCTCTTCCCTTTTTTGTTGAAGGCAGTTCCAGCGCTCCCTCCAAGGGCGAGTGTCCAGCCAAGCATCTATATACCGCTCTAGCGAGCGAACAACCACAGGATGATGTTGCCCTAGGGGACGTCGAGTAGCACCAGTTGACCACAATTCAGCTGGATGACCGAGTAAAGATGTCGGCAGGAGGAACTCAATCCTGACATGACCGCCGGCAGATGCACGTACCTCACGCGCCAAATCAGCCCAGCGAGTTAGGCGGGTACTACCCTCGCCAATCAGCTCATCTTTAAAGAAGGACTCAACTTGCCCGAGGCTGCCAACGCGCTCCAAGCGTCCGCCAGATAACGACTGCCGGTAAAAAGATGCATGCAGTCGATACCGTCCATTTGATACGTGTTCGGCATCTTCAGCCTCAAGCCGAATCTGCACGATTAAGCGGTAACTCTCCGAATTTGCAATGTCATCTACGGTCGCCGCTTTCCCGTCAGACGTCATTTTCGCTAGGATGTCTCGAACTGGCGCGAGCTCCGCATACACAGGGCTTGTCGCGTCAGAACTAAATGCGCGCAGAAAACGGAACATGGCGGTCAGGTTCGGGTCGTCGCGGAGGTCAGCGAGGTGGGACAAAATCTCCGGCAACGTCTCCCTGCCGCGCAGGGTGTGCAGCCCCTTGCTCGATCCGAGCAGATATGTATGCAGTCTATGAGGTCGAGGCTGTGAGGTCAGCCCACGAAGAGATTTAATTAGAGACAGTATGTGTTCGGAAAGTAGTGGCGCGCAGTCCGTCAATGTGAGCACGATTAATTTTAGCCATGGCATTGCACCGTCGTGAGGTGTTTGCGCAGCTAGTGAATCGGTCAGCGATTCTAGGACCCCCAACGGATCTGTACGCGAGGCGGTGACGCCCAGAATTGTCCTGACGTGAATTCTCGGGTCCGAGGATTCGGGAACGTCATGATTAATATCACGTGACCGCTCATCTTTCGCCATTTGATCAAGTAAACTCAGGCGGAACTCAAGGCGCTGCATTTTCTCGAACCTCAGCAGCACATCGCACAAGAGATCTCCTGCCGCTTGAGACCAAGGGCCGGCCTGCATCTCTGGATTCTGCGCAAAGCTCATATCACTGCATACCCTCCCAGTCGCCGATGGTGCGACTGACGACTAAACGAAGACGCTCAAGGGCGGCGTCGTAAGGTACGAGTTCCTCCATCGCTGTGTACATTGCCTGCAGCGCGCTCTGGCCGTCTCGGTAGTGTCTACACCGATGCACCAGGCGATAAAGATGGTCTCTTCGATCGGAACGATCGTCAACTTCAAAGGAATGTGGCAGTCCCAGATGGTTCCCCATTTTCTCGAGCAGATCGTAGCGGCTATCGGGGCGGGCCAAGGCGGGAAAGGCCATCAAAGCTTCCACGATTTCTGCATCAGTCGGCAGACGAGCGACCGTGGCAAGGTTTTGGTGCGGAGAACTGTTCGTGCCAAGAAACGCTGCGAGCGCGGTCACGGGGACAAACCAACCGCCCTGATCGACTGAGTATGAGCGGCTGCCCTTGAGTACGCCGTAGACCAGGCGGTCTGGGCCCAGCAGCATACTGCCGCTGTATCCCTCTTTTACTCCATCCCCCAATACTCGCATGAAACCAGCCGACCTGCCGGCAGAGCGAAGAATAAGCGATTCAGGCTGCACTCCAGGAGTTGGAGTATCGGGGGAGTATCCAAGTGCAATTAATTGCGCTCCAATTTCTGCCTCACTTGGTGCCATATCGGCCACTGGATGTCTTTTCCAATGTGGCACTGAGAGACACGCTAGGTCCGGGTACGGGTAAAACCGGCTTCCATCGTGCCGGGGCGGCTCAGTTCGGATGCACTCCATCGGCACTACATGCGCACCCGACGTATGGTGCACGGTGACTTCTGTGGCTGGCCCATCTGCACCCGTAATAACGTGCGCGGCTGTAATCACCACGCCGGTTGATACGAGGAATCCACTGCCACGGAACTGGCCATCGACGGAAATCCACACTGTGCAATGGCGAGATGTTTCGATTTCGCTCAGGCCTAGCTGCGACACCGTCACTCAACGTCCTGATCGCCTGCGTGGTCGCCTCGACGCGAGGCCAGATCCCAAGAAAGCCGGATAGTTAGCCCTGCCTCGCTGCCAGCCTCAGCTATTACACCAAGCAACTGGCCAGATTTCACTGCTAACTTAAGTCCGAACTCAACCTCGAAGGCGTCCGGTGCTCCCGCGGAGCCCTCGATGATGCTCTGCGCAGCCCACCGGCCTACACCCTGTACGGTGCTACGTACCTGGTCCAGTGTCATAGCTACAGCAGAACCGAGTTGGGCGGCGCGCTGCCCGCTGCGCATCCCAACATCGCCGTAGTCGGCGGTGGGAGGTTGCTGAAAGGGTAAGTCGCCGATGACTTCGGCTGACACGGTGTCACCGTTGCCCAAGTCGATCGTTACTATGTCACTCATACGCCCCCCAAGTTCATGATGTCCGTGACCATGATAGGCGTCTCGCTTCAACTTGGGGCATGACCTGGAAGGTTGGGCCTACCGCACGAGTAGCTTCGATCTTGAGGTGTACACGCCACAGGCACGAATGAAGGGTGTTCTCAGGCCTCGACTCGCTCAAACCTTGCTTGGACAGAGCGGCGAGGCCTCCGTATACCTCGCGCTGGGACGGCCTGCCGCTGGGTAGCGTCGTGGTCGTGTGTCCGGTGCACGATGCGTTGGCCACCCGGGTGTGTGCGGTTGACGCTGCTCGATCGGAAGAGGGGTTCACGTCGGCGAGGGCTACGCGGGCGATAAGTGCCCCGTGCCGGGCTGCGGGGCTCGAGGACAGAGGCACTGAGGTGCCGCCTTGGGGAAATTCCCTGTTACGACTGGCCGCGGTGCCGGTCATAGTCCGGGTTGCCCGGGGTGAACCCTGGTTACCGAAGGCTCGAGTCAAGGTTGCTGTCGCCAGACGGCTTCCGTTGGAGAGGTATCCGGCTTCCCGGCTCTTCGAGAGCCTGGAATAGTCCGTCCTGGTCGACGGTCACCCGGTGACCTTCCGGCGTCTGGCTCGTGCTCCCTCGTGGCGAGCGGGATTCCCTAGGTACCGTCGTGGTCGTGTCCGGCGTACGTCGGGTTGGTCACCCGTAGACGCGCGCCGGTTGATCGCGCGCGACTAAGGGAGCTGGTACGGGCATGGCGGTTGACGCTGCTCGAACGCAAGAGGGGTTCACGTCGGCGAGGGCTGCGCGGGTGATGGCTGCCGCGTGCCGGGCTGCGGGACTCGACGACAGAGGCGCAGAGCTGATCCGTCTCGGGGAGAACGCGTTGTTCCGGCTGGCTTCCGTGCCGGTGATCGTGCGTGTGGCGAGAGGGGAAGAGTGGCTGTCCAAAGCCCGCGTAGAGGTGGATGTGTCGCGGTGGCTGGGGGAGGAAGGCCTTCCGGCTGCTCGGATCGTTGAGGACCTGGAGCAGCCGTTCTTGATCGATGGTCACCCGGTGACGTTCTGGCATCTGATCGTCGAGGGTGACCGTAAGGCGACGTACGGGGAGCTGGGCGGCGTCCTGCGGGATCTGCACTCGCTGACTGTGCCGGACAGGCTATCGCTGCCGTCGTTCAGTCCCTTCGACAAGCAAGAGCTACGAGTCGACCGCGCCGTCATCCCGCACGATGACAAGGTCTTCCTGCGGAAGCGGTGGCATGAGCTACGAGACAAGTACACCGAGCTGCGGTTCGAGACGCCCAAGGGGCCGGTGCACGGGGACGCCCATGTGCAGAACCTCATGGTGGACGATCAGGGGCGCGTCATCCTGATCGACTTCGAAGCCTTCTGCTACGACCATCCTGAGTGGGATCTCATGGTCACGGCCGTGGAACACCACAGCCTTGGGTGGCAGACCGACGTGCAGTATGCCGACTTCGTGGCCGCGTATGGGCGCGATCTGTACGACTGGCCCGGCTACGAGACACTGCGGGGCATCCAAGAGTTCGGTATGACGACCTGGCTCATGCAGAACGTGCAGGAGAACGAGGAAACCGCTGCCGAGTATCGCCGGCGCATCGCCGGTCTGCGGAACGACGACGCGCCTCGGGATTGGCGGCCCTGGTAGCTGCTACTCGTCGTCCTCGTCTAGGCGGGTGAGGGCGTCGTGCACCTTCTCATTGAAGGCGGCCACGGTGGGATTCGCCGCGTGCACACTGACTTCGCTCTGGAAGTCGGTCACGTAGCGCTGGAAGCGATTGGACTGGAGGGAGTCGCCGCCGTCGACTGCGAGGCTTGCGGTGGTGACGGCGGCTTCCAACTCGCCGTTGAGTAGCTGGCTCTGGGCGAGCACCATGCGGCAGAAGCCGAGGGTGCGGGCGTACTTGGGGTCGGTGCTGTCTACGGCGCGTTGGGCTTGTGTGACTGCTTCGCGGCGCATCTTGAGGTCGCGGAAGCAGTGGCAGAGTTCGCCCATGAGTTCCGCTTCGTCGAAGTAGCCCAGCCATGCGGGGTCTTCGCCCGTGTCGGCGCGTTCGAAGTGGCGTTCTGCCTCCCCCATCGCGCGGGCCGCCGCGATGCCGTCGCCGGCGTTGGACAGGGCGCGAGCCTCCATGGCCGAGTAGTTCGATAACGCGCGTGGGGTGGCTCGGCCCTTGGCGCCCTCGACGGCGGCGCGCGCCAGCTGGATGGCCTGGGCGTGGTTGCCGAGGTAGTTGGCCTGGTGGCTGAGGTTGCCGAGGATGCGGGCGCCGAACATGCGGTCATCGATGACCTGGGACAGGCGCAGGGTGGATGTCAGGTAGCGGTGGGCAAGGCGGTGGTTGCCGACGTCGTATGCGGTCCATGCAAGCAACTGGGAGATTTCGGCAGAGGCGCCGAATAATGCGGTGCCGACCTTTTCGCTGTAGCTCGCGTCCAGCAGGGGCAGCACTTCGTGACGGAAGTAGTGGCGTAGGGCTTTGTGGCCGTGGCCTCCGCCGTACTTGAAGTCGAGTTGCATGAACATCCCGGCGGCGTCCCGGATCGCGCGGACGTCACGCATGCCGACGCGTTGGTGAGCGGGCCTGTCGGCCTGGATTCCATCGGGGCGCGCGATCATCCATGAGAGAACGGCGGAGTTGAGGTCTGCGTCCGCGATGATCAGTTGATCCGGCGTGACTGTGTCAGCGCGCTCTTGGGTGACTCCGTCGAGCATGGACAAGAGGTCGGGAACGGTGCTCGGGTAGCCGATAGGCGCAGGTGCTGTCGACTTTGTGTGGTCGAAGAAGCCGAGGTCGCCCGGCGTGATGCGGCGTCCGAGCTTGGCTGACAGCACGTCTGCCATGAGTGCCGCTGTCTGCGGGCGGATGCCGGCGCCTTCGCGCCATCGCTTCACGGCGACGTGCGTTGTTCCCAGGTCCATGCCGCGCTGGGCGGCCTCGTCCGTCATGCGTTTCGCAAGGCCCTTGTTCGAGACCTTTGCCTCACCCATGACGGAGATCAACTGCGCGTTCGGCTCTCGGCTCATGCTCCCCTGCCAACCCGAGAATGACAGCGAGTGTTCATCGTGTCACAGCCGTCGCGGGTTGCGGGGTTCATTGTTGAACCCCCTTTGCCTTTGCTGGTGTTCACGTGAACCCCCTGGTGAACGCTCCCGCTCGCGTCTGTTGCGCCGTGTACTGGCCTGCGTGAAGCAAACGGTGCCGTGAAGGCAGTCGGACGGTTCAGAAGGGGACGTGATGGACGCGGGGAAGCCGAGTACGTGGCGAGGGAGCTGGAGGCGTACGCGCACTGGTTCGTGGCGCCGAATCCGTCCTCCGGTGGGCACTACATGACGGTGACGCTCTTTGCCGAGTGCGGCGACACGGCACGCATCGCGCGCGACACGGCGACCGTGTTCCTCCGGGGCGCGGCTGAGCGGGACCTCGTGTACGACGCCCGGCTGGTTGTGTCAGAGCTGGTCGGGAATGTGGTCAACCATGCCTTGCCGGACGGTCATCTGAGCCGTCCCGGCGGCTGTCGTCGTATCGACGTGACCTACAAGCTGTATCCGAAGTGGCTCTTCATCGGCGTCAGGGATGAGGATTCGACGCCGCCGCTTCTTCCTCAGGGCGACGCCATCTCACCCGAGCTGGTGGGCGAGTTGACGGAGGCGGTCGTGCCCGACAGCGGCCGCGGGTTGATGATCGCTCAGCGGATGGCTGCGGCGGTGTGGTGGACGCCGGAAGAGGGCGGAGGCAAGACGGTCTGGTGTCGCTTCGACCTGGACGGCGGAGCTGAGGAAAGCCCGCATTGATGATCTCCGGGCCATCACCCCTCGACCACTCCTTCGCGATCAGGAGTGGGCGGCGGCCCGGACGGGTCGGAGTCTGACCACTCCGACCGAAGGAGCGCGGCCTCTCTGACATCGGAGTCTCCCCTCCCGAGTGAGGGGCCGCGCTTCATAACCCAATACCGAGACCGGGCCACCCCATCAGCCCTGGAAAGCGAAGGGTGGCCCGGCTGGGAACACGGCGGTTCCCGGTGCCTGATGGTACCGGGGCCGTTGTGCTGCATTTCGGCTCTGGTCACAGGAAGTTGATGATCCGTTACCTAGATCAGGGCAGAGGTGTACAAGGTGACTGGCTCCGGTGAGGGTTGGCTGAGTGACGGTCTCGACATGCCGGGCGCGGACTCCGGTCTCTGGGTATCCGGCGTCGACTACATCGCGGGTTGGCGCGAGGCGCGAGAGGCGGCCGATCGTCTGAACCGGGCGCTCCTGAGTATGGGCTTAGAGCTGTCTGCCGTACGAGCCGTCCCCTCGACGAACGAGAACGGTCGGGGTGTGGTGCGGCTGGCGGGTCGGCCGGGCGCCGTGGACCGGCTTGCCCGGCTCCTGGAGGCGCGGGCGGATGGCGACGGTGGTGCATCATGAGGCGCCTTTTCACTGGTGAGCGGTGCACGTGGGCACGTCGCCGGCCGGAGAGACTTTGGGCTGGAGCTGCCATGGGGCGAGTGAACAGGGGGCCTTACGCTCGCCAGCGGATCGGGCAGTCCTTGGACCTGCCCGCAATAGCCCGATCGGCCCCCTGTTCTTCGAGGCTCGCCCCACGGTGGCTGCCTAAAGTCTCGGAGGCCGTCGACCCCCAGCCCCGTGCGCCCCGGCCTGAGGCGGCCTCTCGACGCCTCGACTTCTCGGGCGTGCTGTGGGTGGGGGCATCGGACGACCGGACGGGATCGGCGGCCACGCCGCACGCCCGGCCGGGGCGGCCGGGCGCCCCGGCGCGCCGCAGGCGCGCCCTTGAGGAAGTGAAGGTTGTTTCGACCGATCGCCGTTGGTGCTCAGGCCCGGGCTCGTCGCGCCGGCTGCTTGTCGGCGGCGATTCGGTAGGCGAGTTCGGCACGGTCCGCGCCGAAGCGGAGCTCTTCGAGGAACAGCGGGTGGTCGTCGGTGTCGTGCGTGATGCGGGCGACGTGCAGGATCGGTGTCGCGTCCGGGAGCTTGAGCGTGGTCCTCTCGTCGGGCAGGGGCATACGGGCGCGCACCGTCTCGGTCCATGTCAGCTTGTGGCCGTCCTCGGTGAGCCATCGGTAGATCGCTGCTGGCCGCTTGCAGGGCTCCTCCGCAAGCATCGGGATGCCGTCCGCGACCTCGAACGGGATCAGCGTGCGGTGCATCGCACGCGTGCCGGTGCCAGGATCGATGAGCAATCGGTCGCACCCGAACAGGGCTTCTTCCTCTTCGAGTTTGAGGAGTCGGCCGGTGTCCTTCGTGGTGTGGGTGCGGTAGGTGCTCGGGTCCTCGGCCTCCTGCCAGGTGTCGCCGTTGGGCATGACGAACTTGCCTTCGGCGGCGCGGCTGATGCGGCGCTCGATGGTGAGCACGGGCTGTCCGCTGGAGCGTACGAAGCTGCCCTTGCCATGGCGGACGTCGATGAGACCTTCCGCGCGCAGCGCCGCGATGGCGTTGCGGACAGTCGGCCGGGAGACGCTGTAGCGGGCCATGAGCTGGGCTTCGGATGGCAACAGGGAGTCGGGCGCGAACTCGCCGGACAGGATCGCTTCTCGGATCGCGGCGGCCACCTGCTGGTAGAGGGATCCGGGGCGCTGGATCTCCGACATCTCGGCATCTCCGGGTTGAGGTCGTAGTCACGTCGCACGCGCGACATCACTCGTCAGCATAAGTAGTTGCACCCCCGCCGCACAGCACTTCATAGTCGTAACTCATTAGGACAAGTGACGTCAGAATGAGAGCTGACGTCTTCGACTGGCCAGGGAGGCCAAGCAATGCAGTCCATTCCCGTGGACACGGCGCGGCTGGGCGTACTGCGGTGCGCCATCGCGCCCGAAGCGAAGATCACCAACTCTGAGACACAGGAGGTGAAGAGGGACCGGGACGGCAATCCGGTCTGGACCGTCGCCGTTACCGTGCGGCAGGACGGACGGCGAATCTCCGTCATCGAGATCGCAGTGAGCGGACAACCGAAGGGCATCGAGGAAGGACAGATCGTCCGGGTCACCGGCCTGACGGCGTTCATGTGGTCGATGGGCGAGCGACACGGAGTCAGCTTCCGCGCTGACGCCATCACGCCCGTGCACGGCACGGCCGCGCAGGGCAAGGGCGGTGACGCGTGATGGGACCGATCCTGCTCGCCTTCGGCTTGGCCATGCTGGCCTGGGTGCTCGTCGTCGGTGACTTGGTGCGCCGGCACCGTCCGGTCTGGCACTGGTACCTCGTCGGCTACCCGGTCACCGTATGCCGGGTACTAGGGACTTGGCGCAATGTCGCAACGCTCAATGACCTCGCCGTCTCCCGTCGTCCTTCGCGCGGACTGCTCGGGGACTTGGTGGTCAAGGGAGATCCGCTGCGGTCGGTGGCTCCCCGGTTCTCGTTCCCGCGCGCCACCCGCATGGGCCTGACGGTGACCGTGCGGCTCCACGCGGGGCAGACTCCGGCAACGTACATGAAGGCGGCCGACGCCCTGGTGCACGCTTGGAAGGTCCACGCGGTCCGCGTCACCTCCCCGGAACGCGGATTCGTGCTGCTGACGGCGACGGACACGGATCCGCTGGAGCGACCCGGCCTCGCTACGGCTCCGGCCGAACTCCTCTCGGCACTCATCGGCGTCCTGGAGAGCGGCGGCGCCTGGGTCATGAACCTGCGGCTCGTGCCGCACTGGCTGATCGCCGGGGCCACCCGCTCCGGCAAGTCCACCCTGCTGGCCCGGCTGATCACCCAACTCTCCGGGCAGCCCGTCGCCCTGGTTGGCATCGACTGCAAGGGCGGCATGGAACTCGGCCTGTTCGCCGAACGGTTGAGCGCACTGGCAACCTGCCGACGGGAAGCGGTCGCGGTGCTGTCCGCGCTCGTGGTCGACATGCAGGACCGGATGAGTACGTGCCGGTCGGCAGGTGTCCGCTCGATCTGGGAACTGCCCGACAAGCTGCGGCCGGTACCCGTCGTCGTGATCGTCGATGAAATCGCGGAACTGTACCTCTCGGACGGCACCCGTGAGGGCAAGGCGGAAGCCGAACAGTGCTCCACCCTCCTCTTACGTCTGGGCCAGCTCGGGGCGGCGCTCGGCCTGCACCTGGTCGTCGCTGGACAAAGGGTCGGCTCAGACCTCGGCCCCGGCGTCACTGCCTTGCGGGCTCAGCTCGCCGGCCGAATCTGCCACCGCGTCAATGATCCCGGCACGGCAGAGATGGCCTTGGGTGACCTCAACAAGGACGCCGTCGCCGTCGCCCAGTCGATCACGGCCGAGGAACGCGGCGTGGCCGTCTGCACCGGCCCGGAGGGCGGCTGGAGCCGCGCTCGTTCCCACCTCACTCCGACCGAGGAAGCCGTGTCGACGGCTCGGAAGCACGCCGCGATGACCCCGGAACTGCCCGTCATAGCCCGCGCCCTGGCGGTGCTGGAAGGAGACGACAAGTGATCAGCGAAGGCACGGCGTTCACGTTCGCGGTGATCTTCGGGATCATCACCGTCCTCCTCGTCCGCTCCCGCGACGTCCGCGCTTGGGAAGCGGTCTGCGTCGGCCTCTTCGGTCTCTACCTCGGCCAGACCCCCGTGGGCCTCACCGCCCACGAACTCGTCACGTGGGTGATCAACGGCTTCTCCCACACCTGAGCAGAAAGGACACACGGCCATGCCCATGCCCCGCGTGAGGTGCCCCCACTGCAAGGGCGACGGAGCACGTAGGACCTGGACCGGACGGCGGCGGCGCTGCCGCGTCTGCCGTGGCACCGGAACCATCCACTGACCCTCTCTACCCGGCCCACACAAGGAAGGTGATCCCCATGACCAACGGCGCACCACCCCCCAACCACCGTGCCGCCTCGGCGGCCCACCCCGGAAGGTCACCACCATCACCGCGGAGTTCAGCCCGGCTGACAGGCGCGCCGTCCTCGACCGCGCGGCGCGCCTGCGTCAGCTCCCCGAAGCAGACCGCGACGCAATCCGCATCGCTCAAGACCCCCAATTCCCGCGCTGGCTGGAGCAGATCACCGCAACCTGCGGCTGCTCCCACCCCGTCCACCTCTCCGGCTCGACCACCACCCTGGACGGCACAACCGGCGAGATCCTCCACGACTACGACACCCGCAACGAACCCGGCGAACGCCTCCTCATCCGGTGCCGCAACCGCCGCGCAACCATCTGCCCGGCCTGCTCCCGCCTCCACGCCGGGGACACCTTCCACCTCGTCCGCGCGGGCCTCCTCGGCGGCAAGAACGTCCCCGGCAGTGTGCGCCACCGGCCCCGGCTCTTCGTCACCCTGACCGCCCCGTCCTTCGGGCCTGTGCACCGTGCCGGGGAGCTCTGTCGCCCCCGCCGCGCCGGCGACCGGTGTGAGCATGGCCGTCCCCTCGGCTGCGACGCCGTCCACGCCCCGGACGCGTCGGTCATCGGTCAACCGCTGTGCGCCGACTGCTACGACTACGCCGCCCACGTGCTGTGGCACGCGCATGCCTCGAAGCTGTGGGACCGGTTCGTCATCGACGTCCGGCGGTGCCTGGCCTCCTCGGTCGGCCTCGTGCAGTCCCATTTCCCCAGGCACGCCCGGCTCTCCTTCGCCCGTGTCGCCGAATACCAGAAGCGGGCGGCCGTCCACGTACACGCCGTCGTCCGCCTCGACGGACCGGACGGATCCGACTGTGAACCCCCGCCCTGGGGCACTGCGGAACGACTCATCGACGCCGTACGCGCCTCCGCTCGGCGGGTCCTCGTCTACACCCCCTACAGCCCGGCCGTGGGGGAGTTGGCCTTGCGCTGGGGTGTCCAGGTCGACGCTCGATCTCTGCGCGTGGAGGGCGACGGGCCGGACGATGATGCCGTGGCCGCGTACATCGCCAAGTACGTCACCAAGGGCGCGAGCGACACAGGCGCCGGCACCGACCATCCACTCACGACCTGGGCAGACATCGAGTCGGCACCCGTGAGCGAACACGTCCGCACCCTCATGCGCACCTGTTGGCGCCTCGGCGGCCTCTCCGAGTACGGCTCCCTGAACCTACGCACCTGGACTCACACGCTCGCGTACCGGGGCCACGTCCTCACCAAGTCGCGGGCCTATTCCACGACATACACGGCACTACGCGCCGAGCGCGCCCAACACATGGGCCACACCGACACTCCCGACACGGTCACCGAACGGCACTGGCGCTACGTCGGCTCCGGCCACACCCCCGGCGCTGCGCTCCTGGCGGCGGGGGTTGCGGAAGACCTTGCCACGAATCGCGAGTTGGCTCGGGAAGTGTGGGGCGCTGAGAGGGGGCGGCTGGGTGCGGCACCCGAGTAGTGCTGATGAAGATCAGGACATGGCTTGGGCACGAGCGCACGCGCGCAAGTCCCCTGGCTGGTCTGATGCTCAGTGGCGCCAGATGAACGCCGCATTGGGCGTGGACGTCTGCACACGCGACAGAGCCCGCCACCATCGCCGTAAGAGGTGACGGGCTCCCGCTCCCCCCGGTGCTACTCCTCTGCCCACACCGGAACCAGACGGTCACGCAAGGGCACTCTGCGCCCGCTCCCCACAGGCAGCACAACCAAGGCTGTCAGCGTTCGCGCGACGTACGAGCGACGCTCGGCAAGGGTGATCCCGCCCCGGTGCCACTCCTCCGCCATGTCCACGAGCTCGCCCTGGTCTGCGAGCTTCCGGCGCTGCCACGCGTTGCGTTCCCTCTTCAGCCGCTGTTCCTCGGCCTCGTACTCGGCAAGATCCGAGTAGTAGCGCTCGGCGCTGATCTTCCGCGCGCGACGGGCCTGCTTGAGATCGGCAATGTCCTCTCGAACGATCTCCAGTTCGGCTTCCTTTGACCACTCTTGCGGCGCCTTTACAGCTTGCCGTTTGCTGGCCTCTTCCTCGTACTTCGCGATTACGAGCATCCTGACCAGGTCGTCCGTCTCCGGCCCTGGGATCTTCACTCCACCGCACCCCTTGCCCGTCGTCTTTGCCGGGCAGACGTAGTAGAAGTACCCCTTGGGCTTGCCCCGGCTCGGCGCTGCCTTCATCGCTCGCAGCGGTGAGCCACAGTCCTCCTTGCCACAGCGGAGGGTGCCGGAGCCTAGATAGACACGAGCGTTGTGGCCACCGCCGCGCATCGGCCCATCTCCGATGATCTCTTGGATTGCCTCCCACTCAGAGACCTTCAAGATCGGCGTCCACTGCCCTTTCACAGGCTTGCCCTCGTCGTCGTGAGCGATCGTGAGGTGCCTGATCTCTCGGCCCGACTCCGGGGCGAACTCGACCACGACATGGGATCGGTACCCGCACAGTCGCGGATTCCGCATCATGTCCCTGAGCGCGATCCACGTCCACGGGTTGCCCTTCGACGTGGTGATCCCCTCACGGTTCCAGTCGGCAACGATCGCGTGCCACTCAGTACCGAGGATGATGCGCTTAGCGGCCTTGCGGATGTGTTCGGCCTCGGCCGGGTTGAGGGTGCGCTTGTCGTCTTGCCACCCAAAGGGGCGGGTTCCGCCCACTGGTATGCCCCGGTCTCGCCGTGCCTTGTGGTTGCGGCGTACCCGGCGGGCTGTGTCGGCGGACTGCTTGTTGGCCATGGCGACGACCACGCGGGCCATGGCGCGCCCGTTGTCGGTCAACAGGTCCAAAGTGCCCGTGATATCGATGATCGGCCGGTGGTGGTGCTCCACGGTTTCGATCGCGTCTTCAAGGTGGCGGGGGTCGCGAGTCAGACGGTCGATGTCGTAGACGATTAGACCGTCAATGCGCTCGCCGTTCGGGGTCTTGCCCTGCTTCAGGTCCTCCAACGCACCCTCGTACACGGGCCGTACGACGCGGTACCCGATGCTCCCGTCCGGCAGACGCACGCGCCGGCGCTTCCATGCCGAAGTGTCGGGCTCCATGTACGTGTACACGTACCGTCCGCCGCGACTCTCGACGAACTGACGGCCGTCCCTCTCCTGCTCCTCGGTGCTCTTGATGTCCCTTCCGGTCATGAACCGGGGCCGGCTGCCATCTAACCTGTCATCAGAAGACAGTTCACCCTCGGCCTCCTCGGTCGACAGGCGGGCCAGTCCAGCCCAGTTCTGCCCTTCGAGGTTCCCCCAGTGCGCTCGCTGTACCAAGTCATCGACCATACAAAGAGGTTACGTTCGCGGGGGTGCTGTGCGGTCATCCAGGAGACGCCGAACACCTCCAGCGTCACGCCCGTCAGGAACATCACCGCGCACAGCAGCGTGATGGGCACCGGTACCGCGAGCGCGGCCGAGGGCAGGGCGAGCGGGAAGACGCACAAGGTGCCGGCGAGCAGGAGGCGGCGCGGCTTCCAGCGGGTCATCAGCAGGGCGCCCGCGACCGTGCCCGCGCCGAAGAAGCCGAGGGCGATGCCCCAGGGAGCCGCGCCGCCCAGATGGTCCCGGGCGACCAGCGGGCCGTAGACGGCGTCGGCCGCGGCCACGACCGCGTTCGCGAGCGAGAACTGGACGACGACGCCCCACAGCCACGGCCGTCCGGCGAACTCCCGCCAGCCCTCGCGCAGGTCGGCGAGCATGCCGCCGCCCGGCACCCGCCGCGGCAGGTGACCGACGTCGAGGAACGCCCGCATCGACCCGGCGACCGCGAAGGCCGCCGCGTCCGCCGCCAGCACCCAGCCGGGCCCGATCGCGGCCACCATGGCACCGCCCAGCGCGGCGCCGCCCACCGCCGCGCCCTGCATCGCCATCCGGAACACCGCGAACGCCCGGCTCGCCTGCTCACCCTGGACCGACGACAGCAGCATGCCCTCGGCCGCCGGGCTGAAGAACGCCTGGCCGGTGCCGCCAAGGGCGGTCAGCAGCATCATCTGCCACAGCTCGGCACTCCCGGACAGGACCAGCACGGCGAAGGCGGCCTGCGAGACGCAGTTGAGGGCGTTGGCCGCGACCATCACCCGGTGCCGGGGAACACGGTCCGCGACGGCGCCGCCGATCAGCAGGAACAGCACCAGCGGCAGGGTGCGGGCGGCGGCCACCAGGCCCACGTCACCACTGTCACCGCCCGCCTCCAGCACCGCGAACGCCGCGGCGATCAGCGCACCGTGGCTGCCGAGGTTCGTGACGAACGCGGCGGCGGTCAGCAGGCTGTAGTTGCGGCCCGCCCAGGCGGGGCGTCGGGAGCGACGGCGGAGGTCGACGGGGGAGGTCACCGGCAGACTATCCCCGCCCGAGCCTCGATCTGCCAACCGGATCGCAGGTCACAGGCCCGATCAGCCCCTGGCGTGCTGTGTCCGCGCGGGTCCGCCCGGCTCCGCGGGGCCCGCCGCGGATACGACGCTCATCACATCGTGCTCAGCCTGTTCCCAAATTCCTACTCATGGGTAACATGGCCCGCATGAGCGCAGACCAGATGTCCATCGGCGAGATGCTCGCCGCCACCGTGCCCATGGCCCGGACCCTGAACCTCCAGTTCCTGGAGACCTCGCCGGACAAGGCCGTCGTGGCTCTGCCGGACCAGAGCGACTACCACAACCACGTGGGCGGGCCGCACGCCGGCGCGATGTTCACGCTCGGCGAGTCCGCCAGCGGCGCGATCGTCCTGGCCGCGTTCGGCGACCAGCTCTCGCGCGCCGTGCCCCTCGCGGTCCGTGCCGACATCGCCTACAAGAAGCTCGCCATGGGCGCCGTCACCGCCACCGCGACGCTGGGCCGCCCGGCCGCCGAGGTCGTCGCGCAGCTGGACGCGGGGGAGCGCCCCGAGTTCCCGGTGACGATCGAGATCCAGCGCGGGGACGGCGCCGTCACCGGCGAGATGACGGTCGTCTGGACCCTGCGCCCGAACAACTGAGTTTCCGGCAGTACGCCGAAGAGCAGGGGCCCCGCACGGGGCCCCTGTCGTTCTCGGTCCGGCGGTTCTCTCAGGCCGCGACCGGCTTCCGGTCGGCCTCGCCGTCCGCCAGGCCCGCCACGAACTCCTTCAGCCAGGCCGTGAACTCCGGTCCCAGGTCCGACCGCTCGCAGGCCAGCCGCACCACCGTGCGCAGGTAGTCGGCCTTGTCGCCGGTGTCGTAGCGCAGGCCGTCGAACACGACCCCGTGGACCGCGCCGGCCGTGGCCAGTTCCTCGAGGGCGTCGGTGAGCTGGATCTCGCCGCCGCGGCCGGGCGGGGTGCGCTCCAGGACGCCGAACACGGCCGGATCGAGGACATAGCGGCCGATGACGGCGTAGTGGCTCGGCGCGTCCTCGCGCGCCGGCTTCTCCACCAGGCCCGTGACGCGGACCACCCCCTCCTCGCCGGACGGTTCCACGGCCGCGCAGCCGTAGAGGTGGATCTGCTCCGGCGGGACCTCCATCAGAGCGATCACGCTGCCCTCGCGGCGGTCGCGCACCTCGAGCATCCGGCTCAGCAGGGTCTCGCGCGGGTCGATGAGGTCGTCGCCCAGCAGGACGGCGAACGGCTGGTCGCCGACGTGATGGCGGGCGCACAGCACGGCGTGGCCGAGGCCGAGGGGCTCGCCCTGGCGGATGTGGTGGATGTCGGCGAGCCGGGCCGGGTCGCGCACCGCGTCCAGCCGTACGGTGTCGCCCTTGGCCGCGAGGGCCTGCTCCAGCTCGAAGGCGTTGTCGAAGTGGTCCTCGATGGCCCGCTTGTGCCGCCCGGTGATCATCAGGACGTCGTCGAGTCCGGCCGCCGCGGCCTCCTCCACGACGTACTGGATGGCCGGCTTGTCGACGACCGGCAGCATCTCCTTGGGCGTCGCCTTCGTCGCGGGCAGGAACCGCGTGCCGAGGCCCGCGGCGGGGACCACCGCCTTGCGGACCGTGCGGGGCGTGTGGACCGTGCGGGGCGAATCGAGGGCGGGTGTCGTGTGGGGGACGATCATGCCGCCCATGCTGCTGCACCGGGATGAGAGCACGCCGAGAGAAACCTCGGAGCTTGCTGTGCGGCATGCGGAGTTGAAGATTGTGTGGACCGATGTTCTTTTGGTGCACACAACTTGACGTCCGAGCCGGCGCCATTTTCGAAAGCCGGTGCGGATACCGGCGGTAACTTATGGGAATAGCCTGCCTCTTGACCGACGGTCACTCGAACTTCTTGTTTCCTGTAGGTCGCTTGTGCGAAAGTGAGCGCCCCCGATAGCCGGTCCGCTGGTGACCTGGCCTAGGTATGCACCAATCAGGCGCCTGCTTTTCCGAAGGACGCGCATTCCCCGTGCCGTCCTGCGGCTGGGAAGGAAATGGTTCAGTGCAATCCCCTTACCCCCCACGACCGCCGTACCCGCCACGGCCCGGGACGAGTCCCGGTGAGTCCGACCGCGATCTCGTCGCGGGCCTGGGCGAGGACGGTTCCGGCCCTCGCGCCGTCGCGCTGCTCATGGCGCGGCACTGGCGTGCCACCCACGACTACGCGGCCATCTGCCTGGCCACCACGGAGAGTTCGGCCGCCATGGTGGCCGCCGCGGCGTTCCAGCGCGTGGTGCGCCGACCGGCCTCCGGCGCGCTGCGCCCCCAACTCCTCGTCGCCGTGCGGGACATGGTGAAGGAGTGGGCGGCCGACGACGCAATTTCGGCCCTGCTGCCGGAACTCGGCAAACCGACCGGCGGGCGCGGGCTACGAGCCGCCCGGCCCACGACGCCCGAAAGGCGGCACATCGCCGAACGCGCCTTCCGGTCCCTTTCGGGCGCTTCGCAATGCCTTCTGTGGCATACCGAGGTCGAAGCGGAACCGATAACCATACCCGCCGGTCTGCTGGGGGTGGACACACCCACCGCGTCGGCAGCGCTGGAAGCAGTGCGCGAACAATTCCGCAGGGGTTGCGTCCGCGCCCACGGCGAACTCGCGCCCAGCCGGGAATGCCGCTACTACAACCGCCTCCTCGACGTCCCCATTCGCCGCGGCGGCGCCCTGCTGCCCGATGTCCAGCACCATCTGATGGAGTGCCGCTACTGCCGGCACGCCGCCGAACAGCTCAGCCATTTCGAGGGCGGCCTCGAAGTGCTGCTCGCCGAGACCGTGCTCGGCTGGGGCGCCCGCCGCTATCTCGACTCCCGGCCCGCGCGGGGCGGCGCCGCACTCACCGCGTGCGACCGCCGCCGACGAGGCGGGCGCCACCGCCCGGAACGGCTCGCCCCGCCCCGCGTACGCGGCAAGGCCGTCGCCGTGGGCGTCGGTCTGACCTCCCTCGCCCTGCTCGTGACCGTGCTCACCGCCAAAGGCTGGTCCGACGAGAACGGCGTGCCCGACGCCCACGCGACCTGGGGCGTGGCCAGCGGCAGGACCGTCGACCCGGGCGGGTCGGCCGAGCCGTCCTTCGGCGGCACCTCGTCCGCCGCCTCGGCCGAGGACCCCGTCCGGATCGCCCAGGGCAGGCTTCGCAACCTCGGCGCCGGACTGTGCCTCGACCTCCGCGCCGGCCAGGTCCGCACCGGAGCCCGGGCCGAACTGGCGGAGTGCTCGGCCGCCGCCTCCCAGCAGTGGTCGTACGGGGCCGACGGCGGCCTGCGCAGCGCCGTCGACCCCACCCTCTGCCTCGACTCCGACCCCGACGAAGGCGTCGTCGTCCTGGTGAACTGCCTCGCCCACGCCGGTGAGACGCGCTACGACCTCACGGTCCACGGCGAGTTGCTGGTGCGCCGGGCCGAGCGACCGGCGGTCGCCGGCGGCAAGGGCGGCAGCGTGGTCGTCGCCGAACGCGACGGCTCCGCGGCCCAGCGCTGGATGCTCGACGGCGGCGCGGCGGATCCCGGAGGAGAGGCGGCGCGAGGCAAGGCGCCCGGGCGGAACGGCGACGAGGAGCGAGGCCGGAAGGAGGATCACCACACCGCGCCCCTCGAACCCGACCGGGGATCCCCGCACGACGCCGTCCCCGAACCGCACGACGCCGTCCCCGAGCCGCGCGACGCCGTCCCCGAACCGCATGGCGCCGAGCCATCGCAAGGCGGGCCGCGCCGGCCGGCTGAGCCCCCGCCGACGCGCTACGAGACGCGGTACGTCCAGGCCGAATCCGGCGACGAGGCCGCCCCCGACGCCCCCGACTCCGCCGACGCCCCCAACGCCCCCGACTCCGTCGAGGCCCTCCCCGCCCAGGTGACGGACACAGCGTCCACGGTCGTCGGCACCGCCGCGACGACGCTCAACTCTCCACTCCCCTAAGGGGAGACGGCACCAGGGGCCACTCCGCCGGGGTGGCCCCGCCTTCGTCCATTCCGCCGGGGTGGCCCTGCCTTCGTCCACCCCGCCGGGGTGGCCCCGCCTTCGTCCATTCCGCCGGGGTGGCCCTGCCTTCGTCCACCCCGCCGGGGTGGCCCTGCCGGCGTTTCCTGACGCCATTCGGCCGTTTCTCGTTCACATCATTGACACGAGTCACCAGGCTTCATAGTTTTCCCGCCGCGCCAGTGCAGTCCCATGCTCACCAAGCGGAGGTGGAACGGTGATACGTCGTATGTCCGTCGCACTGATGGCCCTCGCGGCCGCGCTCGTCACGCCCGTGCCGGCGCAGGCCGCCGGGCCTCCCCTCGTCCGTACCGACGCCGGCTGGGTGCGGGGCGAGAGCACCGCGGAGGGGCGGCAGTTCCTCGGCATCCCCTACGCGCAGCCGCCCGTCGGCGCACTCCGCTGGCGGGAGCCGCGTCCGGTGCGGCCCTGGCAAGGCGTGCGCGGCGCGGGCGACTTCGGCAACACATGTGTGCAGAACGCGAGTTGGGACCCCGGCTACGAACAGCCCAGCCACACCGAGGACTGTCTCGACCTCAACGTGTACGTCCCCGAGGGCGCCGCCCGCCGCGCGGTCCTGGTCTGGTTCCACGGCGGAGGGCTCACCGCCGGAGCGGGGCAGGACGTCGTCCCCGACACCTTCGCGCGGCAGACCGGCACCGTCGTCGTGACCGTCAACTACCGCCTCGGCGCCATGGGCTTCCTCGCCACGGCCGGCCTCGACGACGAGGCCCGCGACGGGGTCTCGGGCAACTTCGGCATGCTCGACCAGCAGACCGCGCTGCGCTGGGTGAGGGCCAACGCCGCACGCTTCGGCGGAGACCCGGGCCGGGTGACGGTCGCGGGCGAGTCGGCGGGCGGCCGCTCGGTCTGCACCCAGCTCGCCTCACCGACGGCGAAGGGTCTCTTCCGCGCCGGGATCATCCAGAGCGGCGCGTACGGCGACTGCGGCGCCCGCACCCACGGGACGGCCGTGACGCAGGGTGCCGCCTTCGCCGAGAAGCTCGGCTGCGCCGACCTGGCGTGTCTGCGCGCGAAGCCGGCCGCCGAGATCCTGGCCGCGCAGAACGGGTTCGACTGGGCTCCGGTGGTCGGCGGAGCCTTCCTGCCGCGCCAGCCGAAGGAGGCGTTCGCGCGAGGAGCCGCAGCCGGTGTGCCGGTGATGAACGGAGCCAACCAGGACGAGGGCCGGCTGTTCGCCTTCGGCCGGTTCGACCTGAACGGCACCCCGCTCACCGCCGACCAGTACCCGGGCGTCATGCGCGCCGACTACGGCGACGAGGCCCTCGCGGCCTACCCGCTCTCCGCCCACCCCTCGCCTACCATCGCCTACGCCACCGCCCAGGGCGACCAGCTCTTCGCCTGCCCGGCGCTCCGGCTCGACGGAACCCTCGCCGGCCGCGGCAAGGTCTACGCGTACGAGTTCGCCGACCGCACCTCGCCGCCCTTCGCCTCGCTGCGCGACCTCGGCACCGACTTCGACTTCGGCGCGACCCATGTGAACGAGGTGCAGTACCTCTTCAAGCACTTCGGCCTGCTCACGCCGCTCGACGCCGAGCAGCGGACGCTCGCCCGGCAGATGGTCCGGTACTGGGGCTCCTTCGTGCGCGACGGAGTGCCGCGCGCTGCGGGACAGCCCGCGATGCCCGCGCAGCCCGGCCGTGTGCTGGCCCTGCGCACCGCGTCCGCCGGCGGGAACGTGGCGAGCACCACTGTGCACCGTGAGCATCGGTGCAACCTGTGGGACGCCGAGACCGTCACACAGAACAGGTAGGCTGCCCCGGCGCACGCTCACGGTGGAGCGTGCGCCGGGAACACAGGGTCCGGCACACGAGAGGAAGCGGCGTTGCACGTCCAGGAATGGCTCGAAACGGTGCCCCCGCTGGCGATCTATCTGCTGGTCGGCCTGGTCATCGGCCTGGAGAGCCTGGGCATCCCGCTCCCCGGCGAGATCATCCTGGTCTCCTCGGCGCTGCTGGCCTCCCAGCACGGTGACATCGACCCGTTCGTGCTCGGCGCCTGCGCCAGCGCGGGCGCGATCATCGGCGACTCCATCGGGTACGCCATCGGCCGCAAGGGCGGACGTCCCCTGCTGGCCTGGCTGGGCTCCAAGTTCCCCAGGCACTTCAGCGAGGCCCACATCGCGACGGCCGAGCGCTCCTTCCAGAAGTGGGGCATGTGGGCCGTCTTCTTCGGCCGCTTCGTCGCCCTGCTGCGCATCTTCGCCGGCCCGCTCGCGGGTGTGCTGCGGATGCCGTACTGGAAGTTCCTGACCGCCAACGTCCTGGGCGGCATCGTCTGGGCGGGCGGCACGACGGCGGTCATCTACTACGTGGGTGTGGTCGCCGAGTCCTGGCTGAAGCGCTTCTCGTGGCTGGGCCTGGTGGCGGCGGTCCTCGTCGGACTGACGTCGATGCTGATCCTCAAGCGCAGGGCGAACAAGGTCCAGTCGGCCCACCACGAGCCGGATCCCGTGGCTGCCGGGGACTGAAGCGCGCGCGACAGGGGGGCCGGTAGCCACGCGATCGGCCCCCGCTCAGCCGCAGTACGACGGCTAGGCCCCGTGCTCTTCGCGGTGAGCCTTCGCCAACTCGGCGTACAAGGTGCCGTTCAGCGTCACACCCTGACGCTCCTCCTCGGTCAGCTCCCGCTTCACCTTCGCCGGCACCCCCGCCACCAGCGACCCCGGTGGCACCTCCATCCCCTGGGGCACCAGAGCCTGAGCGGCGACCAAGGAGCCGGCCCCGATCACGGCACCGTTCAGCACGGTCGCGCCCATCCCGATCAGACAGTCGTCCCCGACGGTCGCCCCGTGCACCACGGCGTTGTGACCGACCGACACCCGCTCCCCGATGCTCACGGGAAAGCCGGGGTCGGCGTGGAGCGTGCAGTTGTCCTGGATGTTCGACTGCGCGCCCACGGAGATCCGCTCCACGTCACCGCGCACGACGGCGCCGTACCAGACGCTCGCGCCCGCCTCCAGGGTCACGTCCCCGATCACCGACGAGGTGGGCGCCACGAACGCGGCCCCGTCGATCTTCGGTTCCCGGCCCCCGATACCCATGACCAGCGCGCTCCGCGTCATCGCCCTCTCCTGTCACCGACGTCGTAGACGAACCGTACGCCACCCGTTGGGGCGAAGATCACAGCCCCTCGAGGTCATCAGGGCGCCGCGCGCTCAGTACGGTGAGCCCGTGCCCAAGCGCAAGAACACGTTCTCATCCTGGCGACGCCGACTGGCGCAGCGCGCCGTCCACGCGGGCTGGGCCTGGGCGCAGCGCACGGGTTCGGTGACGTCCGAGCACCCCGGCCGCTTCCGCTTCGGCGCGATCGGCGAGGCCACCCGCCTGGCCTTCCCGCTGGGCACGGTCTTCGGCGAACCCTGGATCCATCTGGGCTCCCACTGCATCGTCGGCGAGCAGGTGACGCTGACGGCGGGTCTGATGCCGGACCTCGACCTCGGCCCCGAGCCGATCCTGCGCATAGGCAACGGCGTCGTGCTGGGCCGCGGCAGCCACGTCATCGCCGACACGACGGTCACCATCGGCAGCGACTGCTACTTCGGTCCGTACGTCTACGTCACCTCCACGAACCACTCCTACGACGATCCCCACGAGCCCATCGGCAAGCAGTGGCCGCGCATGGAGCCTGTCGAGATCGGCCCCGGGTGCTGGATCGGCACCGGAGCCGTGATCCTCCCGGGCGCGCGGATCGGACGGAACGTCGTCGTGGCGGCCGGCGCGGTGGTGCGCGGCATCGTGCCCGACCACGCCGTCGTCGCCGGGGCGCCCGCCCGGGTTGTACGGCGCTGGACGCCCGACGAGGGCTGGCAGCCGCCGCTGCGCACCCCTGCGCCGCAGCCGATCCCCGACGGGGTCACTCCGGAGCAGCTTCAGGCGCTGGCCGAGCTGGACGAGGAGACCGTGGCGAAGCTGGCGGAGCTGGACGAGAAGGCGGCGGCCGGGCTCGACGGGACCGCGTCCGGCCGGCTCGCCGAGGTGGACGCGGAGTCCTGAGTCAACCGGTCGCCAGCAGCAGCGTGCCCACCAGCGCGAGCCCCGCGCCCGCCGCCTGCACCGCGCGCAGCCGCTCCCGCAGGATCCCGCGCGCGGCCAGGGCGGTCACGACCGGGTAGAGCGAGGCGAGTACGGCGGCCACGGTCACCGGGCCGTGATGGGCGGCGACCACATAGGTGCCGTTCGCCGCGACGTCGGCGAGACCGACGAAGCCGAGCGCCGGCAGCGACCGCCAGGGGAAGCCGTCCTCGGGGAGGGCGGCGACGCCGCGCCGCGAGGAGGCGTAGAGGGCGAGGCCGCCCGCGCCCACGTTCACCACGCGCTGGACGAACAGGGCGAGGAACAGGCCGGTGACGGTGGTGGACGCCTCCGCGATCAGCGCGAACACCGTGCCGAAGCCGAAGGCCGCGACCAGCGTGAGCAGGATCGCCTGCCGCTGCACGGGCGCGCCCCGCAGCTGCGGACCGCCCGCCAGCACGACCCCGAGGACGGCGACCGCGATGCCCGCGACCTGCATGAGCCCCGGCCGCTCGCCGAGGAAGAGGCCCACGCCCACCGGGACGGCGACGCCGACGGTGCCGAGGGGGGAGACGACACCCATCGGGCCGAGCGCGAGCGCCTTGTAGAAGCAGATCAGGGCGACGGGGCCCACCAGTCCGGCGGCCGCCGCGAACCAGAGCTGGTCACCGGCCTCGCTCCAGGCGCCCGTGGCCACCACGATCACGCCGAGCACCACCGCCGCGATGGCCTGCGACACGACCACCACCGTCAGTGCCGGGGTGCGCCGGGTCAGCAGTCCGCCGCCGAAGTCGGCCAAGCCCCACAGGAGGCTGGTGGCCAGGGCGAAGAGTGCTGTCACGGGTGGCCTCGCAGTACAGTTCGGTGCACGATCGGGTGCACCCCACCGTAGTGCAGTGGGATAAACCCTGTCATCCAGAATATTGGACTCCGCAACGTTGGACGGAATGTGTCGGACCTCGACCTGCTGACCCAGTCCCTGGCGCGCAACGTCAAACACTGGCGCTCGGTGCGCGGCTTCACGCTGGACGTGCTCGCCGCCCGGGCGGGTGTCAGCCGCGGCATGCTCATCCAGATCGAGCAGGCCCGCACCAACCCCAGTCTCGGCACGGTGATCAAGATCGGTGACGCGCTCGGGATCAGCATCACCACCCTGCTGGACTACGAGCAGGGGCCGAAGGTGCGGATCGTCCCGGCCGACCAGGTCGTGCGGCTGTGGCACACCGACGCGGGCAGCCACAGCAGGCTCCTCGCCGGGACGGAGGCGCCAGGTCCGCTGGAGATGTGGCACTGGCGGGTGATGCCGGGCGAGAGCAGCACCTCGGATCCGCACCCGGTGGGCACGGTCGAGATCGTCCACGTCACGGCGGGCGAACTGACCCTCACCGTCGACGGCACGGACTACCTCGTCCCCGCAGGCGCGAGCGCCACCTTCGAGGCCGACGCCCCGCACACCTACGGCAATCAGGGCGACGTCCCCACGGAGTGGATGCTCGCCGTCTCGGTGCCGCCCGCCCGCTGAGACGTCGCCCCGACGGCATCGGCGGTTTTGTTAGCGTGCGGCCATGGACGCACCCATCGGACGCTTCGACGACGCCACCGCCGCCCCCGACTGCCTCGACGAGCTCGTCGGCCCGGTCGCCGACGCCGTACGCGACTGGCGCGGCAGCGTCCCCGCCGACCAGATCATCTACGTCGAGACCGACCCGCAGTGGGCCGACACCGCCGTCTTCGTCGAGCACTACGGCCGGGAACTGCTCGAACAGTCCGCGAACTGCGTGGTCGTCGCCGGCAAGCGCGGCGGCGAGACGACACTCGCCGCCTGCGTGGTGCTGTCCACCACCAGGGTCGACGTGAACGGCGTCGTACGGCGTCAACTCGGCGCCCGCAAGGCGTCGTTCGCCTCCATGGACACGGCGACCGGCGAGACCGGCATGGAGTACGGCGGCATCACCCCGCTCGGACTGCCCGACAGCTGGCCGGTGCTGGTCGACTCGGCCGTTCTCGACCTGCCCTACGTCCTGGTCGGCAGCGGACGCCGGCGCGGCAAGCTGCTGGTGCCGGGGAAGGCGTTCGCGGAGATTCCCGGCGCCGTCGTCCTGGAAGGGCTCGGCGTCGCGGTCTGACCTGTCAGGCGGCCGTGTGGTGGGCGAGCGCCAGATGCGGATCCGCCTCGCCCGGCGCCGGTGCCGGGTCGGCGTGCACCAGGGCCGCGGTGAGCCGGGGCACGGCGTGCAGCAGGGCGTGTTCGGCCTCGACGGCGATGGCGTGTGCCTGGCGCACCGTCGCCTCGCCGTCCACGACGACCGCCACCTCGGCGCGCAGCCGGTGCCCGATCCAGCGCAGCCGCAGCTCGCCCACCTCGCGCACACCCTCGACCTCCCGCAACGCCCGCTCGGCGGTGTCCACCAGCGCCGGGTCCACGGCGTCCATCACGCGCCGGAACACCTCGCGCGCCGCGTCCCGCAGCACCAGCGCGATGGCGGCCGTGATGGCCAACCCGACGATCGGGTCGGCGAGTTGCCGGCCCAGTGCCGCACCCGCGGCGCTCAGCAGGACGGCCAGTGAGGTGAATCCGTCGGTACGGGCGTGCAGACCGTCCGCGACCAGGGCCGCCGAGCCGATGTCCCGGCCCACCCGGATCCGGTACCGGGCCACCCACTCGTTCCCCGCGAACCCGACGAGCGCCGCCACGGCCACCGCCGGGATCTGCTGCATGGGCCGCGGGTCGAGCAGCCGGTCAACGGCGGTCCAGGCGGCGAAGGCGGCGGACGCGGCGATCGTCAGGACGATGGCGATGCCCGCGAGGTCCTCGGCCCGTCCGTAGCCGTAGGTGAAGCGCCGCGTCGCCGCGCGCCTGCCCAGCACGAAGGCGATTCCCAGCGGTACGGCGGTCAGCGCGTCCGCCGTGTTGTGCACCGTGTCGCCGAGCAGCGCCACCGACCCCGACGCGACCACCACGACCGC
The DNA here is from genome assembly GCF_043195415.1 of Streptomyces sp. Y7. NCBI lineage: Bacteria > Bacillati > Actinomycetota > Actinomycetes > Kitasatosporales > Streptomycetaceae > Streptomyces > Streptomyces sp. Y7. Next base: position 229,217 of record NZ_JBIDDQ010000009.1, on the reverse strand, counting down.
CTGAACGAGCGCCGTCACCCCGAGCACCGCGAGCGACACCCACAGCGCCCGCATGCCACGGGCCGAGGACTCCAGGGCGGAGTCGAGCTTGTCGGCCGTCTCGTGGGAGTGCGGCTTGAGCAGATGGGTGAGGCGGTGGCGGAGACCGCCCGTGGGGGAGTGTGGGTGAGCGTGGTGGTGATCGGTGCGGTGAGTGTGCTGGTGGGGGTGGTGCGCGTCCTGGGGGTGGCCGTGCGGGTCTTGCGTGCCATGGGGATGGCCGTGCTGGTGGTGCTCGCCGTTGGGATGGCCGAGCTCGTGGTGCTCGCCGTTGGGATGGCCGAGCTCGTGGTGCGAGCCGTGCGGGTGTGCGGCGTCGTGTGCGTGCCCGTGGTGGTGCTCGTGCTCGTGCCGGTCGCTCACGGCGGTCCCCTTCCGGTGCGCGGGAGTGGACGTGGACCGCCCACCCCGACCATTATGTGCGTATGAGCGCACGCATGCACCTATCACCTGCGCACCATGCGCATCCGCGCACTCCGGGCGAGGAACAGCCCGCGCACGATGCGCATCCGCGCACCCCCGGCGAGGAACAGTTCGCGCTCGCCGCCGAACTCCTCGCCCTGCTCGGCGACCGCACCCGGCTCACCCTGCTGCACGCCCTGACGGCGGGGGAGGCGGACGTCACGACCCTCACGGAGGCGTGCGGTGCGGCCCGCCCCGCCGTCAGCCAGCACCTGGCGCGGCTGCGGCTCGCCGGTCTGGTGAACACGCGCAAGGAGGGCCGCCGGGTGATCTACTCCCTCGGCGACGGCCATCTGCGCCGCCTCGTCGACGAGGCGCTGAACGTCGCCGACCACCGGCTCACCGATCGGCCGCCGCACGACTGAGCCCGGCGGCCGGTTGCCGGCCTCTCGGCTCAGCCCTCTGTCTGCCTGCCCAGGTACTGCTCCGCGAAGGCCCTCGCGGCCGTCGGGGAGTCGAAGATGCGGCGGAGCCGGGCGAGCGTGGTGCCCGCGCGGTACGGGTCGCCCGACGACGTGCCGTGGTAGACCTCGGAGAGCCAGTGGGAGAACTCCTGGCAGTCCCACACCCGGTTCAGACAGGCCGTCGAATAGCTGTCCAGACCGGTGGCGTCGCCCTTCGTGAGCCGGCCGACGAGAGCGTCGCCGAGCAGGAAGGCGTCGTGCAGGGCGAGGTTCATGCCCTTGGCGGCGATGGGCGCGGTCAGATGGGCGGCGTCGCCGGCCAGGAAGAGGCGGCCGAACACCATGGGCTCGACGACGTAGTTGTGCATGTCGAGGACGCGCTTCTCGATCAGCCGCCCCTCCGTCAGCGGCGGCGCGCCCTTCGCTCCGAGCCGCTCCTGCAACTCCGTCCACACCCGGTCCTCCGACCAGTTCTCCGGGTCGTCGCCGGGCGGGCACTCGAGGTAGTAGCGGGTCACCTCGGCACTGCGCGGCATGTGTCCGGCGAACCCGCGCGGATGCATGCCGAACAGGACGCAGTCGGAGGACGGAGGCGCCTCCGCGAGCAGCGCCAGCCAGCCGATGCCGTAGTCGCTGCGGGCGACGCGGGCACGGTCGGCGGGCAGTGCCGCGCGCGTGGCGCCCCGCGCACCGTCGCAGCCCGCCACGAAGTCACAGGTCACGACCTGCCGTTGCCCGGTGTCGGGGCAGGTGTACGACACCGAGGGGTGGTCGGTGTCGAGGCCGTGCAGCTCCACGTCCCGGACGCCGAAGCGTATGGCTCCGCCGCGCACGTCCGCGTACTCGCGCACCAGGTCCGTCACCAGCAACTGCTGCGGATAGACCCAGTGGTGAACCCCCGTCAGCTCCGCGTACTCGAACCGGTAGCGCTCCCCGTCGAACCGGAACTCGCACTCGGTGTGCCGCTGTGCCCGCGCCAGCAGATTGTCGGCGAGGCCGCGCCGCTGGAGACCGCGTACCGCTCCCTCCTCCAGCACTCCGGCGCGTGGGCGCTGCTCGATGAACGCGCGTGTCTCGGTCTCCAGGACCAGACAGTCGACGGACGCCGCCCGCAGGATGTTGCCGATGGTGAGGCCGGCCGGTCCGGCGCCCACGACGACGACCGGAAAGCGCTGCGCGGGGCGGGAGTTGGGGTGGGGGGAGCTGGAAGTCACCCGAGCATTATGCGGGCGCCCGACCCGGCGGGGGAGGGATCCGGGACCGGACGCGTGGGGCGGCCCGGCTAGCCGAGGCGGGGTATCTCGATCGCCGGGCAGCGGTCCATGACCATCTCCAGACCTGCCGCGCGCGTGCGGTCGTAGGCCGCCTCGTCGATGACGTCCAGCTGGAACCAGACCGCCTTGGCGCCCTTGGTGACCGCCTCGTCGGCGACCGCGCCCGCGAGATCGCTGTTCACGAAGACGTCGACCACGTCCACCTCGAACGGGATGTCCGCGAGGGAGGCGTAGCCCGGCTCGCCGTGGACGGTCTCGGCCTTCGGGTGGACCGGGACGATGCGCTTGCCGTAGCGCTGGAGCACGTCGGCGACCCCGTAGGCCGCACGGCGCTGGTTCGACGACAGGCCCACGATCGCCCAGGTGTCGCCCAGCTCGGTGAGGATCTTGCGGACCGCCGCCTCGTCGCCGTACACCACGGGCCTCCTCGCGCTTCGTAGAAGCGTTGTCGTTCGTTCTCGTGTCGTCCGTATCTCGTGAGCCACAACGGACGACGGGCCACGAGGATTCCCGGCCGCGCGATGATCCGGTCCTCCCCGGCGTTTCCGCGTCACCGTGGACCGAACTGCTGTCCGGTCGGGCCGGTGCGCAGTACCGTGCGGGCAGTGCGCACCGCAGGGGGTGGCGATGCCCGGGTACGACACGCACGACCAGCGGACTCCCGACCGGGACGACTCCCGCCACGCTGCACCGAAAGCGGGCCGGATGGCTGCGTACGACCGCGCGTGCGCCTACGCTCGCTCCGTGCTGCGCATCATCGACGCCCGAACAGGCGAACCCGTCGACGCCGCGCCCGCCCGCCGGGGTCTGACCCGCATCGAGGCGCACACCGAGGGCTTCGACATCACGGCCCTACGGGTGCTGCTGTCCGCCGACCTCCTCGTGCGCGCCCTGGAGCTCGGCGGTACGCCGGTCTGGGCGCTGCTCGACGCCGAACGGCAGCAGGCGGAGCTCAGGGCCGGCGCCGCGGCGCTCGGCATCCGCCCCTTCGAGGACGGCCGGGATCCGGCCGCGGGCCTGGGCGAGGCCCAGGTCATCCACGTCGTACGGGAGGGCGGTGCGGCACCCGACGGCGTACGGCTCGCGGTGGCTTCGGCGCACTCGGAGGCACCCCCCGGGGACGCCGACCCCGCCGCCCTGCGCCTGGCCCTGCTCGCGCGCCGCCGAAGCGTGCCCGTCCAGCTCGACGCGGCCGCTCTCGCCGACGCCCAGGACACCCTCGTGCGCTGGCGCCGTGCCGTCGCCGGCTGGGCGCGGCAGCCGTCGCGGCCCATCCCCGACGAGGTACGGGCCGAGCTGCGCACCGCCTGGGAGGACGACCTCGACCTGCCCGGGGTGCTCGGGGTGCTGCGCTGGGTGGAGAGCGCGCCCGACCTGCCGGACGGCGCCCGCTTCGAGACCTACGCCTACGCCGACCGGCTCCTCGGCCTCGACCTCGCCCACGACCTGGGAGCCCTGTCGTGACCGCGCACTTCGGAGCGGGCCCGCTGCGCCGCCTGATCGTCCTGCGGCACGCCAAGTCCGCCTGGCCGGACGGTGTCGCCGACCACGAACGGCCGCTCGGCCCGCGCGGCCGGCGGGACGCCCCCGTCGCGGGCCGGATGATCGCCGGCGCCGACTGTCTCCCGGACCTCGCGGTGTGCTCCACCGCCGTACGCACCCGCCAGACCTGGGAGCTGGCCTCCGCGGAATGGGGCACGCCGCCCCCGGTACGCCACGACCCGCGCGTGTACGCCGCGGACGTCGCCGAGCTGCTGGAGGTGATCCAGGAGGCGCCGCCCGAGGTCGGCACCCTGCTGCTGATCGGCCACAACCCCGGCCTGGAGGACCTCGTCCTCGAACTCGCCGGTGACGGCCTCGACGACACCCTGGACGAGGTCCGCACCAAGTTCCCCACGTCGGCGATCGCCGTCCTGGCCTGGCACGGCACCACCTGGCGGGCCCTCGCGCCCGGCACCGCGCTGCTGACGGGCGTGATGGTGGCCCGGGGCAAGAAGGGGTGACCGGTCGGCGGGCACGCACGTGTGCCCGCGCGTCGAGTGCGGGACGTGTCCGCGCGCCGCGTCCCGAGCGGGGCCCGCGCATCCCGCGCGGGCGGGCGCGGCGGCTGCGCATAGGCTGGCCGGATGCAGGACGAGTACCGCACGGTCGCCCACGCGGGCGAGCACGAGACCGAGGTCAACCGCTCACGCTTCATCTGTGCGCTCGCCCCGGCGGCCACCGAACAGGAGGCCCAGGACTTCCTCGCCGCCGTCCGCAAGGAGCACGCGGACGCCACCCACAACTGCTGGGCCTACGTCATCGGCGCCGACGCCGCGATCCAGAAGGCCAGTGACGACGGCGAACCGGGCGGTACGGCGGGCGTCCCCATGCTGCAGATGCTGCTGCGCCGCGACATGCGGTACGTCGTCGCCGTCGTCACGCGCTACTACGGCGGCGTCAAGCTCGGTGCGGGCGGACTGATCCGCGCCTACGGCGGAGCGGTCGGCGAGGCGCTGGACACGCTCGGCACGATCACCCGGCGCCGCTTCCGGCTGGCCACCGTGACCGTGGACCACCAGCGCGCCGGCAAGGTGCAGAACGACCTGCGCTCGACCGGGCGCGAGGTGCGGGACGTGCACTACGGGGAGGCGGTCACCATCGAGATCGCGCTGCCGGACGCCGACGTGGAGGCGTTCCGGGCGTGGCTGGCGGACGTGACGGCGGGATCGGCTGGGTTCGAACTCGGCGGAGAGGCGTACGGGGACGTGTGATTCCGCCGGCCCGGGCGCATTCATCCGGGCAGATGTGGCACCTGGCAGGGCATGCGAGGAATGCGTGAATCGGTGCTGTACGCCCGGAACCGTCTCGGTGGCGCGGGCACTCCCGCCCTGCGGGCCTGGACACGGCCGGGCCCCGAGCGGGATCTGGCGGTGCAGGCCGGCAAGGCCGCCCTCGCCGCGTGTGTGGCGTGGGCGGTCGCGGGCTGGTGGCTGAAGACCCCCACGGCCTTCGTCGCGCCATGGGTGGCGATCGTGCTCGTGGAGTCGACCGTGTTCCGGTCGATCGCGCACGGGCTTCAGCAGCTGGCGGCGATCGCGACGGGGACGGTGGTCGCCACCGGGGTCGCGCTGCTGCTGGATTCCCCCATGGCGGCGATGGCCCTGGTCCTGCCCGTCGCGGTGCTGCTCGGCAACTGGCGGCGGCTGGGCAGCCAGGGCATCTACGCCGCGACGGGGGCCCTGTTCGTGCTGACCAGCACCCCGGTGACGGTCACGGGGTCGGCGGCCCGCATCGCGGAGGCGGTGTTCGGCGCGCTGGTGGGCATCGCGGTCAACGCCCTGATCCGGCCCCCGGTCTATCTGCGCGGCACCCGCGTCGCGCTCGAGGAGGCGGCCCGCGAGGCGCAGGAGATCCTGGACGCCGTGGCCGACCGGCTGACCGCCGACGAATGGGACGCCGTGGCGGCCGAGGAACTGCACGAGCGGGCGCTGCGGCTGTTCCGGCTCGTGGAGCAGGCCCGCTCGGCGGTCGGCTGGAGCCGGGAGAGCCTGCGCGTCAATCCCCGGCGCCGCAACCGTGCCCTGGCGCCCCCGGGCCCGGACTACGACGACGCGGTCACCGTTCTGGACTACGTGGCCGTCCACACCTCCGGTGTCACCCGCGCGGTCCTGGAGGCCAGCGACGGCGAACGGCCGGAACCGCGGCCGGGGCCTGCGGTCACCGAGTCGTACGCGCTGTTCCTGCGCAACAGCGCCCGCGCCATCCGGCTCTACCCGCGGAGCCGTTTCGCGCCGGGCGGTCACGACCGCGACGCCGACCACGAGCTGCGCGAGGTGGTCGACGACATGGTGCACACACTGGACGCCCTGCGGCGGAGGCTGTCCGGCGGGGTGCTGGAGGACCCCGACGCACTGGCTGCCCACGGCACCCTGCTCACCCAGGCGCGACGCCTGGCCGACCAACTGGTCCCGCAGTGACCGGGAATCCCGGCTGTAACGTATCGGTCATACGGCATATTCGGGTCAAGTCCGCTCCGTGGACAGGTGGGTGCAGGAACGTTCATGACGGGGCGATACGGGAGTAACCGTCCGGGCTGTCAGACCCTGCCGTTAGTCTCGGGGATCATGAGACTGCTGCACACTTCCGACTGGCATCTCGGCAGGGCGTTCCACCGGGTCAACATGCTCGGCGCCCAGGCCGGGTTCATCGGCCACCTCGTCTCGACCGTGCGCGAGCACGACGTCGACGCGGTGGTCGTGTCGGGAGACGTGTACGACCGGGCGGTGCCGCCGCTCGCCGCGGTCGAGCTCTTCGACGACGCCCTGCACCGGCTCGCCGACCTCGGCGTGCCGACCGTGATGATCTCCGGCAACCACGACTCGGCGCGCAGGCTCGGCGTGGGCGCCGGCCTGATCGGCCGCGCGGGCATCCACCTGCGGACCGAACCGTCGGCGTGCGGCAACCCGGTCGTGCTCCGGGACGACTTCGGCGACGTGGCCTTCTACGGCCTGCCCTATCTCGAACCCGCCCTGGTGAAGGACGAGTTCGGCGTCGACAGGCCCGGCCACGAGGCGGTCCTCGCCGCCGCCATGGACCGTGTCCGGGCCGACCTCGCCACACGCGCGCGGGGCACGCGCTCGGTCGTCCTCGCGCACGCCTTCGTCACCGGCGGCGAGGCCAGCGACAGCGAACGGGACATCACCGTCGGCGGAGTGGCAGCGGTGCCCGCCGGCGTCTTCGACGGCGTCGACTACGCGGCGCTGGGTCATCTGCACGGCTGCCAGACCATCACCGAGCGCGTCCGCTACTCCGGCTCGCCGCTGCCGTACTCCTTCTCGGAGGCCGACCACCGCAAGAGCATGTGGCTCGTCGACCTGGACGCCGACGGAGCGGTCACGGCGGAGCGGCTCGACTGCCCGGTGCCGCGCGCCCTGGCCCGGATCCGCGGCACGCTGGCGGACCTGCTCGCCGATCCCGGGCTGACCCGGCACGAGGAGGCGTGGATCGAGGCGACGCTCACGGACGCGGTGCGCCCGGCGGACCCCATGGCCCGCCTCGCCGAACGCTTCCCGCACACGCTCAGCCTCGCCTTCGCCCCCGAACGGGCACCGGAGGACCCCGACGTCTCCTATGCGCAGCGGCTCGCGGACCGGACCGACCAGGAGATCGCGCAGGACTTCGTGGCGCATGTGCGCGGCGCCGGACCCGACGAGCACGAACAGGACGTCCTGCGGGACGCGTTCGACGCGGTGCGGGCGGACGAGGCTGTTCGGGAGGTGGCGCGATGAGGCTGCACCGCCTCGACATGACGGCGTTCGGACCGTTCGGCGGCTCACAGACCGTCGACTTCGACGCGCTGTCGCTCGCCGGGCTCTTCCTGCTCCACGGCCCCACCGGCGCCGGCAAGACCTCCGTCCTGGACGCCGTCTGCTACGCCCTCTACGGCTCCGTGCCCGGCGCCCGGCAGAGCGGCCAGGGCATGACCCTGCGCAGCGACCACGCCGCGGCCGGCACCCGCACCGAGGTCCGTCTCGAACTGACCGTCGCCGGACGCCGGCTGGAGGTCACCCGGCAGCCGCCCTGGGAACGCCCGAAGAAGCGCGGCTCGGGCACCACGCTCGACAAGGCGCAGACCTGGCTGCGCGCGTACGACGCGCAGGCCGGGTCCTGGAAGGACCTCAGCCGCTCGCACCAGGAGATCGGCGAGGAGATCACCCAGCTGCTCGGCATGAGCCGTGAGCAGTTCTGCCAAGTCGTGCTGCTGCCGCAGGGCGACTTCGCCCGCTTCCTGCGCGCGGACGCCGAAGCCCGTGGCAAGCTGCTGGGCCGCCTCTTCGACACGCGGCGGTTCGCCGAGGTCGAGAAGCGGCTCGCCGAGCGGCGACGGGCCGCCGAGGCGCAGGTGCGAGAGGGCGACGCCGCGCTGCTGGCCGACGCGCACCGCATGCAGCAGGCGGCCGGCGACGCGATGCGGTTGCCCGACCTCACGCCGGGCGAGCCCGGTCTCGCCGAGACCGTCCTCGGCGCCGCGGCCGTCGCCCGCAGCACCGCGCGCGAACAGCTCACCGTGGCCCACTGCGGCCTTTTGGCCGCCGAGTCGGCGCAGGCCGCCGCCGACCGCGCCCTGGGTGACGTACGCGAAGTGGCCCGGTTGCAGCGGAGGTTCGCCGAGGCGCGGGAGCGGGCCCGGCTGCTGGACGAGCGGGCCGACGCGCACCGTGAGGCGCAGGCGCGCATGGAGCGCTCCCGCAAGGCCGAACTGGTCGCGCCCGCACTGGAGCTGCGGGAGTCGGCCGACGCGGAGCACCGGCAGGCCGCCACGGCACAGGCACGCGCGCGTGCGCTGCTCGGGGGCGCCTTTCCGGCAGGCGGGAGCGCGGACGACGGTTCGCTGCTCGAAGCCGGTGCCGCCGGGCTCGCGTCCGCCGCGCGCCGCGTCGCCGAGGAACTGGGCGGGCTCGAATCGGCCCGCCGCGGCGAACGCCGGTTGGCCGAACTCATCGACGAACGCGCGCAGTTGGACCGCCAGGAGCGGGCCGACGACGACGTACGGCTGGACGCCGAGTCCTGGCTCGCCCAGTGGGAGGAGACCCGGGCCGCCCTCCAGACCCGTATCGAGTCCGCGCAGGACGCAGCGCACCGCGCCGACCAGCTGGCCGTCCAGCGCGAGCCCGCGCGGCAGCGGCTCGCCGCCGCGCGGATGCGCGACCAGCTGGCCGGCGACACGGACACGGCCGCCCGGCACGCGGCCGACACCCAGGAGCAGGCGCTCAAGGCCAAGGCACACTGGCTGGACATCAAGGAACAGCGCCTGAACGGCATCGCCGCCGAACTCGCCGCGCAGCTCCAGGACGGCGAACCCTGCGCCGTCTGCGGAGCCGTCGACCACCCCGCCCCGGCCCGCAAGGACGCCGGACACGTCGACCGGGAGGCGGAGGAGCGCGCCCAGGCCGTCCACCAGCAGGCGGAGGAACGACACGACGAGGCCGAACGGCGCCTGGGCGTCGTCCGGGAAGCCCTGGCCGCGGCCACCGCCGAGGCCGGCGACATGCCGACAAGTCGACTCGCCCAGGCGGCGGACGAGTTGGAGCAGCAGTACACGCAGGCCCGCAGGGACGCCTCCGTGCTGCACTCCGCCCACGAGGAGCTGCGGCGGGCCGAGGCGGAGCACGAGCAGCGCACCGCCGCCCACCAGCAGGCGGAGGTCCGGGCCGCCGCGCGGGTCGGCCACCGGGAGCGGCTGGACCGCGAGAAGGCGGCGCTGGAAACGGAGTTGGCCGAGGCGCGCGGCACCGCCGACAGCGTCGCCGCGCGCGCCACGCAACTGGAGCGCCAGGTCGCCCTGCTCACCGACGCCGCCGACACCGCTCGCGCCGCCGAGGACACCGCCCAGCGCCTCAAGGACGCCGACGCCCGCCTGGCCGACGCCGCCTTCCGCGCCGGCTTCGACACCCCGCAGGCCGCGGCGGCCGCGCTCCTCGACGACACCGCGCACCGTGATCTGCAACGACGCCTGGACGCCCGGCAGTCCGAGGAGGCCGCCGTCCGCGCGGTGCTCGCCGAGGCCGACACGGCGAACGCCGCCCAGCAGCCGCCCGCCGACCTCACGGCCGCCGAGCACGCGGCTTCGGCCGCCGTCCGGCGCACCCGCGACGCCGCCTCCACGCGCGACGCGGCAGCCCGCCGCTGCACCGAACTCGACCGGCTCTCCACCCGCGCGGCCACCGCCGTACGCCAACTCGCCCCGCTGCGCACGGAGTACGACCGCGTCGCCCGCCTCGCCGCGCTCACCGCGGGCACCTCGGCGGACAACGAACGCAAGATGCGTCTGGAGTCGTACGTGCTGGCGGCCCGCCTCGAACAGGTCGCCGCCGCCGCGACCGTACGGCTGCAGCGGATGTCGTCCGGCCGCTACACCCTCGTCCACTCCGACGACCGCACGGGCCGCGGCCGCAGCGGCCTCGGACTGCATGTCGTCGACGCCTGGACCGGCCGTGAGCGTGACACGGCGACTCTCTCCGGCGGCGAGACCTTCTTCGCCTCCCTCGCCCTCGCCCTCGGCCTCGCGGACGTCGTCACCGACGAGGCGGGCGGCGTCCGCCTCGACACCCTCTTCATCGACGAGGGCTTCGGCAGCCTCGACGACCAGACCCTCGACGAGGTCCTCGACGTCCTCGACTCACTCCGCGAGCGCGACCGCAGCGTCGGCATCGTCAGCCACGTCGCCGACCTGAGGCGGCGGATCCACGCACAGCTGGAGGTCGTGAAGGGGAGGTCGGGGTCGGTGGTGCGGCAGCGGGGTCACTGACCGAGCGGGCGCCGCGGCAGAGGTGATGAATACACCACGCTCGTCGTGACCGAGCCCAGTGTGCCGATCTTGCCGGACACCTCCTCCAGGTGCCGCATCGAGCGGGCCGCGACCTTGATGACGAAGCAGTCGTCGCCCGTGACGTGGTGGGCCTCCAGGATCTCCGGAGTGGTGGCGACCAGGTCGTGGAAGGGCTTGTAGTTGCCGTTCGGGTAGCGCAGGCGCACGAAGGCCAGGATCGGCAGGCCGAGCCGGTCCGGGTCGACCACGGCGGCGTAGCCCTGGATGACGCCTGCCTCCTCCAGCCGCCGTACCCGCTCCGTCACCGCGCTCGGGGACATGGACACGGCACGCGCCAGCTCCGCGAAACTGGCGCGGCCCTCGCGCTGGAGGACGTCGAGAATGCGCCAGTCGGTGGCGTCCGGGGAAAACGTGGTCATGAGTGAGGCATAGCAGGGGAATCAACGGCGGATCAAGAGGAGGGCCGGGGATCGTCCCTTCAGGGTGACGGTCGTGGACCCTACTTTTGTGGGCATGACGAACGACACCGTTACCGCCGCCGGCCCCGTCCTCCGCGTCGCACCCGCCGCGCCCGCCGAGGCCGCCGCCTACTTCCGGGCGAGTCTCGCCTTCCACGCCGACGTGTCCGATGTCGCCGCCGCGCTCGCAGCCGGTGGGGATCCCGGGTTCGTCGTGGTGGACTCGCGGTCCACCGAGTCCTGGGACCAGGGCCACGTCCCGGGCGCGATCCACCTGCCCACCGCCCTCATCCCCGAGCAGGCCGCGCAGCTCCTCGACCCGTCCGTGCCCGTCGTGACGTACTGCTGGGGACCCGGCTGCAACGGCGCGACCCGTGCCGCCCTCGCCCTCGCCGAACGCGGATACCGGGTCAAGGAGATGCTCGGCGGGTTCGAATACTGGGCGCGTGAGGGGTTCGAGTTCGAGACGTGGCAGGGACGTGAGAGGCGTGTGCCCGACCCGCTGACGGCACCCGTCGACGCGGACAACTGCGGGTGCTGAGACGCCAGTTGGACACGGTGGGCTGGTGGTCCCGCCGGGCGTGTAGGTTCTGCTGCCATGGTGAGATACGCGCAGCCGGGCACGGTGGAGTGGGTCGAGTCGGGCGGCGGCCCCCTGATAGCCGTACCGGAGACGGTGCTGCCGTTCTGGGCGGGTGCCGACGGCGACGAGACGGCCTCGGACTACGACCGGGCCTGCGAGGTCGACGGGTTCGTCGGACTGCTGCCCGTGGGGGACAGCGCGGCGCTGGTCCTCGGTGACGAGCCCGCCTCGACCTCCTATCTGCCCGAGCACGGCACCTTCGTACGGTGGTGCGCGGCCGATTCCGAGGCGGAGCTGCTCGCCCGGGTCCCCGCCGCGCTCGCCGGCGCCGACTGGGGCGACGAGGTGCGCTGGAAGGTGCCGGGGACGGTGGTCCTGTTCGACTCGGCCTGGCCGGGACGGGACACCGAACGCACCGACCATCTGCGGGTGGCCCTGGAACCCGGGGTCTACGCGGTGCGTGCCGCCCAGGTGCAGCCCGGCCCCGAGACCTGGCTGGGGCTCGTCCAGCTCCGCCGGCTGCCGCACTGACCGGCCCGGGTGACCTGCACCTTCGTGCAGCAGATCAGCGGGATTGCGGGACCACCGGAATATCCGCGTGCGTGGAGACCGGCCGTTCACCATCATGATCTGCCATGCCGCGACTTCCGCACCCCGCACCCGAAGACCTGCGCCGCGACCCTCTGCCCCTGCGTGGCCGGACCGCCCTGGTCACCGGGGCCAGCCGACGGGCCGGCATCGGACATGCCGTGGCCCGGCGGCTCGCCGCGTACGGCGCGAGCGTCTATCTGCACCACCATGTGCCGCACGACGACGCCATGCCCTGGGGAGCCGACCGGCCCGAGGAGGTCGTCGCCTCCGTGCGGGAGGCACTCGGCGATCCCGGGGCGCGGGTGCTCTCCGGTCCGGGGGACCTCTCCGACCCGACCGCGCCCGCCGAACTGATCGCCACGGCCGCCACCGCACTCGGCGGGCGGCTCGACATCCTGATCGCGAACCACGCCGTCAGCGGCTGCGACGGCACCCTCGACGAGATCGACGCCGCCATGCTCGACACGCACTGGGCCGTCGACACGCGTGCGGTGCTGCTCCTGGTGCAGGCACATGCCCGGCTGCGGCCGGCCGGCCCCGGCGGCCGCGTGGTCATGATGACCTCCGGCCAGGACATCGCCGACGGCATGCCCGGTGAGATCGCCTACGCCCTCCAGAAGGGCGCCCTCGCCTCCGTCACCCGCTCCCTGTCGAGCACGCTCGTCGAACAGGGCATCACGGTCAACGCCGTCAACCCCGGGCCCGTCGACACCGACTACCTGACCGGCGCGGCGTACGAGGCGGTGGCGGCCCGCTTCCCCGCCGGCCGCTGGGGCATGCCCGACGATCCCGCCCGCCTCGTCGCCTGGCTGGCGACGGACGAGGCGGGCTGGATCACCGGTCAGGTCATCGACTCCGAGGGCGGGTTCCGGCGCTGACCCGCTCGCCGGTCGCTCAGAGCGCGGACAACTCGTCCACCAGGTCGTCCAGGCCGAGCGAGCCCTGGGACAGGGCCGCCATGTGCCACGCCTTGAGGTCGAAGGCGTCGCCGTGGCGCTCGCGCGCCTTCTCACGGCCCAGGAGCCAGGCCCGTTCGCCGAGCTTGTAGCCGATGGCCTGGCCCGGGATCGTCAGATACCGGGTCAGCTCGCTCTCCACGAAGTCCGCCGGACGGCTGCTGTGCGACCCGAAGAACTCCTGCGCCAGCTCCGGAGTCCAGCGCTCGCCCGGGTGGAATGGGGAGTCGGCCGGGATCTCCAGCTCCAGGTGCATGCCGATGTCGACGATGACCCGGGCGGCCCGCATCATCTGCGCGTCGAGGTAGCCGAGCCGGTGCTCGGGGTCCGTCAGGAAGCCGAGCTCGTCCATGAGCCGCTCCGCGTACAGCGCCCAGCCCTCGGCGTTGGCGCTGACCCCGCCGATGGTGGCCTGGTAGCGGGAGAGGTTCCCGGCGACGTACGTCCACTGGGCGAGCTGGAGGTGATGGCCCGGGACGCCCTCGTGGTACCAGGTCGAGACCAGGTCGTAGACCGGGAAACGGGTCTGGCCCATCGTCGGCAGCCAGGTGCGGCCGGGGCGCGAGAAGTCCTCCGACGGGGCGGTGTAGTACGGGGCCGCCGCGCCGCCGGGCGGGGCGATGCGGGACTCCACCTTCCGTACCGGCTCGGCGAGTTCGAAGTGCGTGCCGTCCAGCTTCTCGATCGCCTCGTCCATCAGGCCCTGGAGCCACTCGCGGACCTCGTCGACGCCCTCGATGTGCCGGCCGTGCTCGTCGAGATGGGCCAGCGCCACCCACGGCGTCGCGGCACCCGGGAGGACCTTCTCGGCCTCCTTCTTCATCTCTCCGTGGAGGCGGTGGAACTCGGACCAGCCGTACGCGTACGCCTCGTCCAGGTCGAGGTCGGTGCCGTTGAAGTAGCGGACCCAGCGGGCGTACCGCTCACGGCCCACCGTGTTCGGCGCGCCCTCGACGGCCGGCGCGTACACGTCGCGCATCCAGTCGCGCAGTTCCACCACGGCGGCCGTCGCCGCACGGGCGGCCTCGTCCAGCTCGGTGCGCAGCGCGTCGGGGCCGGCCGAGGCGAAGTCCTCGAACCAGCCGCGCCCCTCGCCGGTGTCCGACCACTCGGTGAGCTGCTCGACGAAGGTGGCGGTCGGGCGCGGAGCCGCGTACAGCTTGCGTTCCAGACCCAGTTCGAGGGACTCGCGGTAGCCCGCGTACGCGGTCGGTACCGCGCGCAGCCGTTCAACGATCGCCGCCCAGTCCTCGTCGGTCTCGGTGGGCGTGACCGTGAAGATCTCGCGCACCGAGTGCGCGGGCGTCGCCATGTTGCCGACCGAGCGCAGGCCCTCGTCGGCGTCGTGCACGGCCAGTTCGGCGGTCAGCCGCTCGCGCAGCAGGCGAGCACACCGGCGCTCGATGTCGCTGTCCGCGCCGGGCCGGCGTTCGGCCTCGTCGAGCCGGGCGAGGGTGTCCCGCCCGAGCTGCGCGAGTGCCTCCTGGCCCGCGGGTGAGAGGTCGGGAAGCTTGCCCGAGCTCTCCTTCACGCCGAGATACGTGCCGGTGACCGGGTCGAGGGCGATGAGTTCGTCGACATAGGCGTCGGCGACCTCGCGGGGAAGCGGGCTGTTGGTCTCAGACATGCGGTCCATCCTCATACGGCGACCACTGCCGCGTCAGCCCGGTTTCACCGGCCCTTGTCCCAAGTCAGCCCGATTTCGCTGAGGGCGTGTTTCCCGGCGCGTCGGCCGGCAGCAGCGGCCCGCAGTCCCACTCCTGGAAGATCAGCCGCGTCTCGACGCGCGCCACCTCGCGTTGGGAGGTGAACTCGTCCAGCACCAGCCGCTGAAGATCGGCCATGTCCGACACGGCGACATGGACGAGATAGTCGTCCGGCCCGGTGAGATGGAAGACGGTCAGCGACTCCGGCAGCGCCCGGATCCGCTCCACGAAGGGCCCCACCAGTTCCCGCCGATGCGGTCTGACCTGCACCGACAGCAGCGCCTGAAGCCCGCGGCCCAGCTTGGCCGGGTCCAGCCTGAGCCGGTGGCCGAGGATCACGCCGGAGCGGCGCAGCCGCGTCACCCGGTCCAGACACGTCGACGGCGCGACCCCCACCTGGGCGGCGAGGTCGCGATAGGTGGTCCGGGCGTCGTTCTGCAGCAGCCGCAGCAGATGCAGATCGACCGGATCCAGTACGACAGATTCGGCCATTGGCCGAACGTAGCACGGGATTCGCCCACCTGATCCCGGTCACTGTTCACTCTTCCGGCCATGGACCCAGCGATCAGGGAGGCGAACCACCGCATGCCCGGGTACGACGACGCGCGCACCGCACCGAGAGCACTCGCCACCGAGGCCGTGCACGCCGGCCGTGACGACCTCGCCCGGCAGGGCCTGCACGCCCCGCCGATCGACCTGTCGACCACCTACCCGTCCTACGACAGCCGTGGCGAGGCCGCCCGCATCGACGCCTTCGCCACCACCGGTGCCGAGCCGGACGGCCCGCCCGTCTACGGCCGGCTGGGCAACCCGACCGTCGCCCGCTTCGAGACGGCCCTGGCCCGGCTGGAGGGCACCGAGGCCGCCGTCGCCTTCGCCAGCGGCATGGCGGCGCTGAGCGCGGTTCTTCTCGTACGGGCCTCGATGGGCCTGCGCCATGTCGTCGCCGTGCGCCCGCTGTACGGGTGCAGCGATCATCTGCTCACCGCCGGGCTGCTCGGCTCCGAGGTGACCTGGACCGACCCGGCCGGGATCGAGGAGGCGCTGCGCCCGGACACCGGACTGGTGATGGTGGAGTCCCCGGCCAACCCGACCCTCGCCGAACTGGACCTGCGGGCCGTGGCCCACGCCTGTGGCTCCGTGCCGCTGCTCGCGGACAACACCTTCGCCACGCCCGTGCTCCAGCGCCCCGCCGAACAGGGCGCCCGCCTCGTGCTGCACAGCGCCACCAAGTACCTCGGCGGACACGGCGACGTGATGGCGGGCGTGGTGGCCTGCGACGAGGAGTTCGCCGGCCGGCTGCGGCAGGTGCGGTTCGCCACGGGCGGCGTCCTGCATCCGCTCGCCGGCTACCTGCTGCTGCGCGGCCTGTCGACGCTCCCGGTGCGGGTGCGGGCGGCCTCGGCGACCGCCGCCGCACTCGTCGGCCGCCTCGCCGCCGACCCGCGGGTGGCCCGCGTCCACTACCCGCGCATCGGCGGCGCCATGATCGCCTTCGAGGTGCACGGCGACCCGCACGAGGTCATCGCCGGTGTCCGCCTGATCACCCCCGCCGTCAGCCTCGGCAGCGTCGACACCCTCATCCAGCATCCGGCGTCCATCAGCCACCGCATCGTGGACGCGGACGACCGCCGTGGCGCCGGGGTCAGCGACCGGCTGCTGCGGATGTCGGTGGGCCTGGAGGACGTGGAGGACCTGTGGGCGGACCTGGATCAGGCATTGGGGACGCGGCAGCGCCCCGCCAGGGACGCGACCGGCCACCACGCGCCCGCCGTGACCGGCCACCACGCACCCGCCGTGGCCGACCACCACGCGCCCGCGGTGGCCGGCCGGTCGTGACTTGCGTGGTGGCCGGCGGGTCGTGACTTGTGTGGTGGCCGGCCGGTCGTGACTTGCGTGGTGGCCGGCGGGTCGTGACTCCCGCGGTGTTCAGGTCATGCCCAACTCACCCGCACTCGAAAGCCGTTCCGAGACCGGTTCCTCCCGCGGTGTGTCCAGTCGGGCGGTGATGACCAGGGTCCCCTCCTCGATCTGATAGTCGAGGGGGAGGCCCAACCCGCGCATCGCGGCCACCATCCCGGTGTTGGAGGCCTGCGTCACGGCGTACACACTCGCGCAGCCCGCCTCGACCGCCATCGCCACCAGCCTGCGCAGCAACTCCGCGCCGATGCCGCACCGCTGCCACGCGTCCTCGACGAGCAGCGCGACCTCGGTCTCGTCGCCGTCCCAGAGCAGGTGACCGAGGCCGACGATGCGCCCCGACGCCGTCCGCACGGCGAGCGTACGGCCGAAGCGGGGGCTGAGCAGGTGGTTCAGATAGCGGTCCGCGTCCTGGACCGGGCCGTGGTACCGCATCCCGAGCGTGCGCGCCGAGCACCGCTCGTGCATCTCCTTGGCCGCCTCCAGATCACCGGTGTCCGCCCGGCGCACGGTGATGTCGCTGCCCTTGGGCAGGGTCAGCACGTCCTGGCTGCCGGGCACGCGCGGACCGAGCCGGGCGTCCAGTTCCACCAGGGCCCGTGCCCGCGCGAACTCGGTCGGCGTGAACGGCAGATACGGCCGCTCCACAGTGATCACTCCGCCTTCCGGCGCCCGCAACCGCATCACGGTGTCCTCCAGCGCCCCTTCCACCGGCACCGGCTCCGGTCCCCGGCTCCCCACGGCGGGCACCGCGGGCAGCGACCGGATCGTGCACCGGCCCAGCAACTGCCGCAGAGCCAGCGGCAGTTCCGCCGCGTCCAGGGCCGTCCGCGTGGCCAGGCCGAGTACTCGGGTCGGCGCGTCCACCAGGTCGTGGGCGTCGGCCCGCTCGATCCAGGTGCCGGTGCCGCCGGCCACCGAGACCGCGCCGCTGATCTCGTCCGCGTCGAGCGCGCCGGGCGCGCGGAGCAGGAACTCGTCGACCGTGCCCTCGGCCAGGGGATGCGTCTGCAGGCTCAGGATGTCGACCCGCAGGCCGGCGAGCGCGGCGCACAGCGCGGCCAGCGAACCCGGTTCGTCCTTCACCGTCGTCCGCATCCGCCACAGCGCGCCCTCCCGGGACACCGACGCGGCCGGGTCCCGCTGCTCGTCCGATCGCCCGGCCCGCTCCTCGGAGCTCGGCCGGGCCTCGGTATCGCTCGTCGGCGGTGCGTGACCGTGGCGGCGTGTCCTCCATGCGCGGAATCCCGCGCCGGCGACCAGCAGGGCCGCCGCCGTCAGCAGCAGCGCCGTCCCGCCGGGCCCGAACCCGTCGAGGGTCGCGGCCGCCTCGGCCACCGCGACCGCCGTGAGAACCGCGGCGAGTTCGACGGCGTTGCGTCGCCAGTGGTGTACCGGACGTCCGTGTTTAGCACGCGTCACATCAGATATGTCTCGACTCATACACCCACTGTGAAGGAACGGTGTTGCGTGATCACGAACGCATTGTGACCGGGCGGTAAAGAGCCACTATGCCGGTTTTGTGGCCTATTCAACGATGCCTCTTCAAGTGTGTGGGAGGCGACGAGGTCGACGGGGCTCCGCCCCTCAGGCGGCGATGCCTTCCGCCAGCGCGCTGTGCAGCCGCCGGGCCTGCGTCACGAGCCGCGACGAGCCACGGCGCTCCGCCGTCCCCGCCAGATGCGGCAGTTGTTCGCGTGCCCCCGTCCGCTCCGCGCATTCCGCGGCGACGGCCAGGAGATCCGCGAGCCCTCGTGCCGGGGCGGCCGTCGCAGCCGTGGCGAGGTCCGCGAGCAGGATGGGCAGCGTCTGCCGGAGCACCGACCACACCGTCGCGCTCGCCCCCGTGGCCGCCGCCGTCCGCACCGACTCCACCAGCCGCGACGGCTTCACCGCGCCGCGTCGCACCAACTGCCCCAGATCCGCACCCAGCCGGTCCGCGTCGAGCTGTCCCCGCGCCGCCAGCACCAACAGCGCGTCCACGGCGGCGAGCCGGTCCTCCGGATGCCGGGCACCGAGCCCGTACGCCACGCACAGGTGCACCGCCTCGCCGGCGTCGCCGCCCGATTCGGCGAGCCGGGGGAGTATCGCCGCTTCTCCGCGGGAGTCGTCGACGGCGACCTCCGAGAGATTGCTCACCATCCTGACCGCCACCAGCTCGCGCTGTTCCGGCAGCACGGCGAGCCAGTGCGGCCGCATGCCCTCGCTCCAGTGGTAGCAGTGCCGGCGGTCCCCGAAGACGCTCACCGCGTTTCCCAGCGGGCGCAGTCCGGAGGGGAAGTCCGCCTGGAGTTCGGCGATCTCCCCGGACTCGACGAGTATGCGCTTCCCCGAGGTACGCCGACGGAAGGCGGGCGCCGCGCACCCCCCGGCGAGCAGCCACTCGGCGAGCCGCGTGCCCTCCGTCGTGCCGAGCGCCGCCGCACGCCCCGCCGCCGTCTCGGCCGCCGCACGCTCGGCGCAGCGCACCCGCAGCAGCGCCTGCGCGAAGTCGGCCGCGGACGCCCGCGCCCCGAGACGCCGGTACTCGGCGAGCCGCTCCACCAGTTGGTCCGGCTCCAGCAGCCCCGTGCCCCAGGTGGGCGTGGACAGCAGGAACGGCAGGGGCTCCGTGCGGATCCGGTACGCCACCTCCCACAGACGGCTCTCGAAGGCCCGGGTGAGCGGGCTGTGGCCGCACTCGCCGGTGGCGGTCCCGTGCTGGAGGCTGTGGTGCAGCGTGCTCGTCCGCACCTTCCCCCGCAGCGTCGCCAGGAGGAGTTCAAGTCCTTGGGCCGGGTTGATCAGCCCGTGGTACCGGGTGAAGTAGTCGTCCGCCGTGGACGCGTACCGCGGCTCCGGCTCCGCCCACCAGCGTTGGGCGACGACGGGCTCCAGCGCCTCCAGCAGCGCCTGCGGGTCGTCGTAGGCATGACGCACCAGCCCGTCCAGTGCCCGCTCGAACGCCGCGACGTCGCCACCGGAGACGAGCAACGCTCCGACCTCTTCGGCGAGTTCCGCCGCCGACTCGGGCGCGGACGCCAGCCGCTCCGGCTCCGGCGCGGGCGGCAGCAACTCCTCGTACGCCATCGGCTGCGACGCCAGGGGTGAGACGCCCAGGCTCCGGGCGGCCCGCTTGCGAAGCGTCGGGATCAACTGGTCCGCGGCAATGGCGAGTTCCTCACGCACCTCGTCGGCGCCGGACTTCTCGACGTGCCGCTCCACCAGCTTCAGCGCCCGCTCCTGCACATCGGTGTCCTCGTGCCCGAAGGCCTGGGCGACGGCGGGCAGCAGCTCCCCTGCGGTGGCCGGATCGCGGGCGATCACCTTGCCGAGCAGCACCAACTGGGCGCGCACGAGCTTCTTCTCGGTGCGGAACAGGACCGCGCCCGACATCTCGGCCAGCTGACGCGCCGGCACCTCGCCGTCCAGCGCCAGCGACGCGAGCACCGACTGCGCGTGCGACGCCACCACGGACGCGGCGTCGGCGGCCAGTGCCAGCCAGTCGGCGATGTGCTCCCGCTGCTCCTCGCGGGTCAGGTCGAGCGCCTGGAGCATGCGCAGGAACACCCGGTGATCGGCGGCCGGACCGCCCCGCAGCAGCCGGGCCAGACAGGCGTCGACGGTCGCCTTCCGGTCCAGCGCGCCGTCGACGGTGAGCTGGGCGATCGCCTCGTTCCAGCTGTCCGGGCCCTCGCCGGCGGCCCACGCCAGACGGCTGCCGATGTCGTTCGTCTCGAAGAGCGCCGCCGTCAGCCGGGCGAGGTGCGGGTCCTTGCGCAGCCGGGCCAGGACCGTGTCACCGCGCTGCCAGACGTGACCGATGTGCTCCACCCAGCCCTGGACGTAGGCCTCCGTCGTCGGAACCTCGCAGCCGGAGAGCCGGACCAGGCCCGCCATCAGTTCGTACGGCACACGCGCGGTCGGCGGTCGCTCGGCGATCCGGTGCGCCACGTCGCCCAGCCAGGCCGGCGCCCGGTCCCCGAGGACGTCGATCAGCACGCCGGGCGACGCCGGCCACCAGCGCATGTCCGAGGCGGCGAGCCAGCTCGCGACACCGGCCGCACCGGTCTGGCAGGCGACCCCCGCCGCATGCAGGGCCGGGTAGGCGCGGCGGGCCTCGGAGGTCCACTGATCCGCCCTCAGCTCCTTGCGCAGCGCCCGCAACTCCGGGAAGAGCGCGCGCCGTTCGGCGTCCGTCATCCCGTCCAGGAGGCTCACCACCTCGGCTGTCCGCCCCGCGCGCACCGCGTCCATCAGTGAGCTCATCGTGCGTCCCCCTCGACTCGTGCCATGTCCCGTTCCCTCGCGGCGTCTCCCCGCCGCACCATCCGTACCGCCAGCGCGTGCTTGCACGGCCCCCGCCCGCCCCGGTACTTCGCCCACCACAGACAGCTGCAGCTGAGCACCCCCGCCTCGTCGCGCACCCGGTGCACATGACCGTCCTCGGCCGTCACCGTCCCGAGCGCTCCGTCGAGGGCGACCGCGCCCGCCGCCACCAGCCCCCGCGCCGAACGCAGCCGGGGGTTGTGCCGCTCCACCCGCTTGGCGTCGTACGGCAGCTCCCGGTGGAAGTAGGCCGCCTCCGCCGTGTCGTACCCGACCCGGCCCGACGTGCCGAGACGGATCAGGGCCGCCCGGACCCGCTGGGGTGTCAGGCCCGAGGCCGACGCCAGGTCCGCCACGTCGACACGGGGCTCCCAGGCGAGGAGCACCGCGATCAGCTCCGCGTCCTCGGCGGCCTCGTCCGTGGCGAGCGCGTCGAGGACACCGCCCTCGCCGGAGAAGCCGCGTGAGGCGTCGGGCGACAGCGTCAACGTCAGCCGCATGCCGGGCAGGACCACCTCCCAGGCACTCGCCGTGGCGGCCGCACCGCCGGTCACCGCGGGGCCGTACACCCTCAGGGCCGTGGCGTGCCGCAGCACCCGCTGGAGCGCGACCAGCCGCTCCGGACCCGGCAGGCACACCGCGCCGGGCACCGCCCGCGTCGTCGGCCGCAGTGCGTTGCCCGACGGCACCACCCACCGCGGGCCGGCCGAGGCCGCGCGGCCCCCGCCCCGCGGCAGCGCCCGCAGGAACCGCACCGCGTCGGCGGCCGGCAGCTCGGCCCGCAGATCGAAGCCGGCCGCTATCACCTGCGCCTCCGCGAAGCCGCGCAGCCAGCGGTCCGGGAGCGGCACCTTCTTCTCCACGACGGGCCCGTCCAGCGTGGTCACCGCAAGCTGCTCGGGGCCCACCCGCAGATGCAGCGGATCCTCGGAGCCGATCCTGGACAGGGCCTCGCGCAGCGGGTTGTTCACGTCGACGTTGGTCGTGCCGTGCCCCACCTCGCCGCCGTCCAGGCCCGGCTCCAGCACGTCCAGGCGGGCGTACACCCCGCAGCAGCCGGAGAACGACTCGAAGCGCAGCCGGTCGCCGTTGCCCGTCACCACCGGGTCGAGGGAGGCCCGCAGCTGCTGCTGGTAGTACCGGGCCGCCGCCACGTCGGCCACCGCGAGCAGCGCCGCCGAGGCCACCTGAGGGGACGTCAAAAAGCCCGCGAAGAACTGCGGATGGTCCTTCACCCCGGTCGGCGTCGCACCCCGGGAAGTCTCAAGGCCGAGCAACTGTCCGCCCGCTGCGGACTCCAGCACGGAGGGTCGCCGATAGGCCACGGCCTGCAAAGATCGCGTCATGGAAAAACCGTAGAGGCGGCCACTGACAATGGGTTCCGAGCTGCGAGAACGCCCTGCTGACCGGCTTGTTGGCGCAGGCTTTCCCCGGACGCATGAGTGCCGCGCACCAGGGGATGACTCAGGTGCGCGGCACTGTCAGAAGCGTACGGGACCTACTGGCCGACGCGTCCCGGCTGGAGCACCTTGGTGAACAGCACCGTGCCGTCCTGCTCGCGCAGCCGCACCGTCAGCTCGCCGCTGTGTCCGTCGATGTCGACCTCGCCGAAGAACTGGTAGCCGCCGGCGGGGGAGACGTTCGCGGCGGTCGGCGCCTTCACGAACACCCGCTCCGGGCCGAAGGTGTCGTCGAGGGCGCTGGCCGGGAAGGCACCCGCGTTGAGCGGGCCCGACACGAACTCCCAGAACGGCTCGAAGTCCGTGAAGGCGGCCCGCGAGGGCTGGTAGTGCTGGGCGGACGTGTGGTGGACGTCGGCCGTCAGCCACACCGTGCCGGTGATCCGCCGGTGCTTGATGAAGCGCAGCAGCTCGGCGATCTGGAGTTCACGGCCGAGCGGGGCGCCCGGGTCGCCCTGCGCCACGGCCTCGATGTTCGGCTTGCCGTCGCCGGTGTCCGGCACGACCAGGCCCAGCGGCATGTCGGAGGCGATCACCTTCCACACCGCCCGGGAGCGGGACAGCTCCCGCTTGAGCCAGTTCAGCTGCTCGGCGCCGAGGATGCCCTGCGCGTCGGTGGTCTGGTCGTCCGTGGAGTTGGCGTTGCGGTACGTGCGCATGTCCAGCACGAACACGTCCAGCAGGGGGCCGTGGTTGATCGTGCGGTACACCCGGCCGTCGGGGCGGCGCAGCGTCGAGATGGGGAAGTACTCCGAGAACGCCTGCCGGGCACGCGAGGCGAGGACGTCGACGCTCTTCTCCGTGTAGCGGGCGTCGCCGAGGATCTCGCCGGGGTACCAGTTGTTGGTCACCTCGTGGTCGTCCCACTGGATGATCGAGGGGACCTGGGCGTTGAACCGCTTGAGGTTCTCGTCGAGCAGGTTGTAGCGGAAGTTCCCGCGGAACTCGGCCAGGGTCTCGGCGACCTTGGACTTCTCCTCGGTGGTGATGTTCCGCCAGGTGCTGCCGTCGGGGAGCGCGACGGACGACGTGATCGGCCCGTCGGCGTAGATGTTGTCGCCGCTGCACAGGAAGAAGTCCGGGTCCAGGGCGCCCATCGCGTTGTAGATGGTGTAGCCGCCGAAGTCGGGGTTGATGCCCCAGCCCTGCCCGGCCAGGTCGCCGGACCAGACGAACCGGACGCCGTCGCGTCGCCGCGCGAAGGCGGTGCGGAAGGTGCCGGTGACCGGCTCGCCGGTGCGGCGCGGGTCGTGCGGGTCGGCGAGCAGCACGCGGTAGTGGATCTGCTCGCCGGACGGCAGACCGCGCAGCCGGGTCGTGCCGGTGAAGTCGGTGTCCGCGCCGAGCAGGGGCCCGTGCCATCTGCGCGGGTTGCGGAACGACTCGGTCGCGGACGTCTCGACGATCATCCGGGCCGGGCGGTCGGAGCGCACCCACACCAGACCCGAGTCGCAGGTCACGTCGCCCGTCTGCACACCCCAGCCCGCCCCGGGACGCCCCGAGAGGGCGAACGCCGGTGCCGAGCCGAGTGCCGTGGGCAGGGTCAGGGCCGCCGACGCGGCGAGCGAGCCGCGCAGGACGCTGCGCCGGCCCGGGAACGGACGGTGTGACATGGAGGCCTCCAGTGGCGGGATCCGGCCAGTGTGCAGAGCCACAACTACTGGTGCGCCGCAGCGCACACGGAAACCACAAGTGAACAACTGACCGCGTGCGCAAGGGAACCGACACGTCGTGCGCGGGGCACGCCGACGTCAGGGCCGCTCACCCGCACGTCGTCCGGGCGGGCCTCAGTCCCGCTCCGCGGCCGCGTGAGGACAGATCTCCGGCACGTCGTCCGGGCGGGCCTCAGTCCCGCTCCGCGGCCGCGTGAGGACGGATCTCCGGCACGTCGTCCGGGCCGGCCTTAGTCCCTGCACGTCGTCCGGGCCGGCCTCAGTCCCCCCACGTCGTCCGGGCCGGCCTCAGGCCCGCCCCGCGGCCACCGCCCGGGCCATCAGCCGCACACCGTTCCGGATCCGCGCGGGCGACAGATGGGCGTACCCCAGCACCAGCCGCACACCCCGCGGCCCGCCCGCACCGCTCCGGCTCCCGGCACGCGCGTGTGCGTAGTCCGTCAGCGGCCGCACCGCCACGCCGGCCGCCGTCACGCGCGCGAGGAACCGCTCCTCGGGGCCGTACCGCTCCGGCAGTGCGGCGATGACGTGCAGCCCCGCGGCGATGCCGGTGACCTCCGCGCCCGGGAAGTGCTCCTCCAGTGCGGCGACGAGGGTGTCGCGGCGCTCCCGGTAGGCGCGCTGACAGCGGCGGAGCTGGCGGTCGTAGTCGCCGCGCTCCACGAAGCGGGCGAACAGCGCCTGATCCAGGGTGGGATGACCGAGGTCCATGGTCCGCTTGCGCTCGACGACCTCCTCGGCCAGCGCCTCCGGCACGAGCAGCCAGCCGAGCCGCAGGCCCGGCGCGAGGGACTTGCTGACCGAGCCCGCGTACGCGACGCGCTCCGGGTCGAGCCCCTGCAGCGCGCCCACGGGTGCGCGGTCGTAGCGGAAGTCGCCGTCGTAGTCGTCCTCCAGGACGAACCCGTCGACGGAACGCGCCCAGTCGAGGAGTTCGGCACGTCGACGGGCCGAGTAGGCGATGCCGGTGGGGAACTGGTGGGCCGGGGTCGTCACGACCGACCTGACGCCCGACGCCCGCAGCGGGCCGAGGGCGAGCCCCTCGTCGTCCATCGGCACCGGCACGGTCGCGACGCCCGCCGCGGCGTAGAGGGCCTCGTGCTGCGGGCTGCCGGGGTTCTCCACACCGACCTCGCGCATGCCACGCGCGTGCAGCACGAAACCGAGCACCGTGGTCGCCTGCGACACCCCGGAGACGATCACGATGCGCTCGGGATCCGCGACCACGCCCCGGCGGCGCGCCAGCAGTTCGGCGAGCGCCGTGCGCAGCCGGGGCAACCCGCGCGGATCCGGATAGCCGAGCTCGTGGTGCGGCAGCTCGGCCAGCACCCCGCGCTGTGCCGCGGACCACGCGGCACGCGGGAACAGTGACACGTCCGGCGTCCCCGGGACGAAGTCGGCCCGTCCTGCGGCGGAGCGCGGAGCGAGGTCACGCGCGCGTGGCCGCGCGGCCCGGACCGCGTCGCCCACCCAGGTCCCGGCACCCCGCCCGCTGCGCAGATAGCCCTCCGCCGTCAACTGCTCGTACGCCTCGGTGATCAGTCCGCGGGACACTCCGAGGTCGGCCGCCAGATCCCGGCTCGACGGCAGCCGCGTGCCGGGTACGAGCCGCCCCGTACGCACCGCCTCCCGCAGCGCCGCCTGGAGCGAACGGCCACGCGCGCGTGCGGGCGCCGAGGCGGCGGGCAGCAGCAGCTCCCAGGCGGGCGACCCGGTGCCCGGGTCCGGATTGGTCCGCGATGCCGTCATGGAACTGGACCTTAATGCGGACCGCCGCGCTTCCTAGCGTCGCTGCCATGAACGCCACCACCACGCGCGGAGCCCTGCTCGCCGCGCTCGCCTGCGTCCTCGTCGGCGGGTCCTTCACCGCCAACAGCCTGCTCGGCGCGTACCCGTACGCGGGCGGCCAGTTCCTGCGCTACGGATTCGCCTGCCTGCTCCTCCTGCCCCTCGTCGGGCCGGGTGCCGCGGCCCGGCTCCGCGCCCTCACACCCCGCCAGTGGGCCCGCCTCGCGCTTCTCGCGGCCGTCGGCATGGTCGGCTTCAACCTCGCCGTCCTCGCCGCCGAACGCACCGCCGAGCCGGCCGTCCCCGGCGTCTTCGTCGGCTGCGCACCCGTCGTCGTGGCCGTGCTCGTGCCGCTGCTGGAAGGGCGCGGACCCCAACGTGTGGTCCTGAGCGGCGCGTCGCTGGTCGTGGCCGGTGCCTGCACGGTCCAGGGCTGGGGGCGCACCGACGGCGCCGGCATCGCCTTCTCGGTGTGCGCGCTGGCCGGCGAGGTCGGGTTCGCGGTGCTCGCCGTGCCCGTGCTGCGCCCGCTCGGCCCACGTCTGCTCTCCGCCACCGTGTGCGGCGTCGCCGCCGTCGAGTCCGCCGTGGCCGGGTCGGTGCTCGACGGCGGCTCCTTGCTGCGCCGGCCCGACGCCACCGAGACCGCCGCCCTGCTGTGGCAGGCGGCGATCGTCACCGTCGTCGGCTTCGTGTGCTGGTACATGGGCATGCAGCGGATCGGCGCCGAACGGGCCACCCTGTTCTCCGGCCTCATCCCCGTCGCCGCCGCCTGCACCGCACCCCTGGTCGGAACCGGCTCCTACGGCGTTCCGCAGGCGGTGGGCAGTGCGCTGGTCGGCGCGGGGGTCGCCCTGGGATGCCGTACGCGCCCCTCGCCCCCGCGATACGAGGGGTCGCCTCCGCTGGTGCGTAAACAGGTATGAAAGCCCGCCGGGGCGGATGGTCCTCGTACGGCTCTGTCAGCGGCTGCCGTCGAGCAACACCCGGGCGACCAGGGCCGGATCGTCACTCATCGGCACATGGCCGCAGCCGGGCAGACGCACCAGCCGGGCCCGGGGGATGATCCGCTTCGCGCGGACGCCCTGCCGGGGCACCAGGAGCCGGTCCTTGCTGCCCCACGCCACGGTGACCGGAATCCCCGACACGTCGTCGGTGAACCGCACCTCTTTGCCGGAACGGAGGGTCTCGAAGAAGCCCTCCGCGCGGGCCAGCCCGAGAGTCTCGGCGACCACGGACTCGGGCGAACGGCGGCCGGGGCGGGCGTAGATGGTGCTCGTCAGGGTGGCGCGGCCGGCCGCCGAGCGGGACAGCCACTCGACGAGGGGCAGCGGCATGCGCTCGGCGGTCCGCCGCATCCCCGTCAGGACCGTGAAGGCGTACTGCCGCTCCAGCTGCGACCAGAACCCGGCGGGGGACAGGGCCGTGACCGAGCGCGCGAGGTTCGCGCGGCCCAGCTCCAGGGCCAGCAGGCCGCCCAGCGAGTTGCCCGCGACATGCGGCCGCTCCAGCTCCAGGGCCTCGCACAGCGCTCTGAGCACGACGCTCATCGACGCCAGATCGTGCCCCAGTCCGGCGGGCAGTGCGGGGGACTCGCCGCACCCGGGCAGGTCCACGGCTATCACGTCCCGCTCGCCCTCCAGGACGGGTATGACCGGGTCCCACACCTGACGGTGGTGGCCGATGCCGTGCAGCAGGAGCAGCGGGTCGCCGGTGCCCACGCGCGCGTAGGAGAGGGTCATGCTCTTCGGGCCGTGCGGGGTGGGGACTTTGAAGGAGACGGTGGCGGACATGCTGCTCCTCGTCGGGGCTCACGGACAGGCGTCGGGTAGACAGCCTGTCAGCAATTGCTACCGACGGGTAGACCCCGGAGCGGAGCCCGGTACGCCCCGGCGATTTCGCCTGGACAGGGCCCGTCGGGTGGGCTGGGATGGTGGCGTGACCACCGGAACCGAGACCGATGTCTTCGAAGAGCACCGTCCCGTCCTGCTGGGCGTCGCCTACCGCATGCTGGGCCGCGTGGCCGACGCGGAGGACGTCGTACAGGACGCGTGGCTGCGCTGGTCCGGCGCCGACCGGTCCGAGGTGCGCGAGCCGCGCGCCTATCTGGTGCGCGTCACCACCCGCCTCGCCATCGACCGGCTGCGCCAGGTCAAGGCGCGCGGCGAGACCTACACCGGTCCCTGGCTGCCGGAGCCGTACGTCACCGACTTCGGCGACACCGTCCCCGACACCGCGGAGCGCGCCGTCCTCGCCGACTCCGTCTCCCTCGCCGTCCTCGTCGTCCTGGAGTCGCTGTCACCGCTGGAGCGGGCGGTGTTCGTGCTCAGGGAGGCCTTCGGCTATCCGTACGGCGAGATCGCCGTCATGCTCGACCGCGGCGAGGCGGCGGTGCGTCAACTCGCCGGACGCGCCCGAAAACACGTCGACGAACGGCGCCCGCGCTACGAGGTCGACCCCACCCAGCGCCGCGACCTCACCGAGCGTTTCCTGGCCGCCGCCGCGGAGGGCGACCTGGAGGGGCTCATGTCGTTGCTGGCCCCGGACGTCCGGCTGGTCGGCGACAGCGGCGGCAAGGCCAAGGCGCCGCTGCGGGTCCTGGAGACGGCCGACCACGTGGGCCGCTTCATCGTCGGCGCGGCACGCAAGGGCGTCGACGAACTCTCCTGGCGCTTCCTGGAGATCAACGGCGGCATCGCGGTACTGGCCCTGTCCGGCGGCAAGCCCGACTCCGTCTTCCAACTCGACGTGCGGGACGGCCGGATCCAGGCCGTCTACATCATCCGCAACCCCGACAAGCTGCGGTCGCTGCCCACCGCCTAGGACTGTCCGGCGATCTCTGAGGGCGGCGGGCTCCAGAACCCGCGGATCTCGCGGTCGAAGGTCTCGCCGAGTGAGGTGGAAGGGCGGCATGGATACCGCTGTACTTGAGCAGATGCAGGACGAGGTCTTCGATCACTCTGTCGCTGCCGACGAAGATCTGGCGGGTCTCCCTGGATGACCGACCGAGTCGACCAGGAAACCGGTGTCGACGTTGACGGATACGTCTGGGGTGTCAAGTGGCACGCCCTGCACCGGGCGCCAAGCTCCTTCCCGAACCAACGCGCACAACATGACCTTGCTCTTCTCAGACCTTCAGGTGAGCGAGGTCCCGGTCGGATATGCGCCCTTTGTGACGGGGTAGGGATCAGGGTTCGTGTGATCTTGTGACTGCCGTCTGTCTGGTCGTTCTTACTGTCCTGGGGCGGGGTGATC
The DNA here is from genome assembly GCF_043195415.1 of Streptomyces sp. Y7. NCBI lineage: Bacteria > Bacillati > Actinomycetota > Actinomycetes > Kitasatosporales > Streptomycetaceae > Streptomyces > Streptomyces sp. Y7. The sequence goes on along the minus strand of NZ_JBIDDQ010000009.1, from coordinate 200,029 downwards.
CGAGTGATGCCGAGTGGGACCGGGTGGAGCCGCGCCTGCCGGCGTCGGGGCGGCCTGGTGGGGAGTCACTGCAGAGATCAACGACGTCTTGTTCCGCGTCCGGACGCCATTCCGCGGCGGAGTACGTGGGGACCGGATCCCGTGTGCCTTCCAGGCCGCCGACGGCGGCCTCGCGGGTTGGTTCGACTGGAGCACGATCAGCGTCGATTCGACGTCCTGCCGTGCCCGTCGGCACGCGGCTGGCGCTCGAAGCAGCCACTCCGCAAGCCGCAACGGTGCACTGCCTGGGGCCCCGTGGCGCGCGTCTTTCGAGCGCCCACGACAGTAGCCGGGCGATATGGTCAGGAATAGTGCGGCGACCACCGTGCGCCGGGTACGGTCACCGCCATGATCAGTCAGATATTGACGCTGGTTGGCGTACTCGTCGGTGCACTGACTTCCTATTTTTCCGTCACCATGACCGAACGCTCCAAGCATCGGCGTGAGATGGCAATCCGCTGGGACCAACGAAAGCTCGACGCTTACATCGAGTACGCCGCGTGCGTGAAGGAAGTGGCCGATTTTGCGAGGCGCTCTCGCCTTGTTGATGAAGGCTCAGATGCCCACAGAGAGTTAATGACCGAGATGGAGGCAGGCGAGCGCAAACGCTCAGCCCTTTTCGAAGGCCTCGTGCTGCTGGCAGCTCCACGAGTGATCGAGGCAGCCCATGCGGTCAACCTCACGCTGCGAGGGCTGCTTGAGCAGGCACGCAGGCATGAACCTCCACTTGCTCGGTACGGCTTCACCGAGCGCCTGAACGCCTACCACGAGCGGGTTCGAGAGGACCTAGGCATAAGCACGAATTCGTGGCCGGTGATCTGAGGCTGTCGGCCCTGGACCGCAGCACCCACTCATTCCATACCTGCCCAGTTCAGGATCGCTGCCACGCCGACCCTTGCAAATGGGGTCCCTCGGCACACCATGCCAGCACCAGTTGGCCCGTGCTGCGGCTCGATCAGCAGCAGCGGTCCCGCGTTATCGAGATCATCCGCAACCTCCATGGGCTGACTCGACGAGGCTGAAAGTTCCCGGTCAGCTTCAGCGCCGCCATGGCAAGGAGCCTCAACTGGTCGACTTCTGCATGCCGCTCTTCACTGACTCGCCCCCTGAACAAGAGGCGTTCGCTTCTAGGGCTGCGACTGGTGGTGACAAGCACAGGGACACCCGGCTCCCGGGCATCTTCCTGCGCGATAGGCGCGATCGACCGACCCGCCTTCCTGCAAGGCGACTAGAAGTCTGCCGAAACCAGAGACCGAGTCACCATCGGAGATCTCCTCGCCGGACGCTTCCGCAAGCTTGCGCCGTGCGATGGCGAAGCCACAGGCGTATTCGGCTACATGCCAGGCAACCAGGGCATCGAGGTAGGCGACTGCCTCGTCCCTCCGCTGACCGCGGACAGCACCCCGGGCCAAGGCACTGCGACCCGCTTCAATCCGCTCAAAGCACCAGAGAAGGGTGAAGTAAGAGGTCAGAGCCTGGCTCCAGTCTGCACGGCTGGATACCGAGACGAAGTCGCCGTAATGAAGGCTTCCGACGACCTTGCGGGCCGCAGCGACCTCTCCTGTCGTCAGATCTTGATGCAACGCTCGGGCACCTTCGAAGCGCGCACGTTGGTGTTCGGACCGGAAGGCAAGCAGGGCTACGACCACCGCTGCCAGTGCCAGGATCGTTGACGACACCCCAGCAAGAGCTGACCACGCGTCCGCCCCCCATGGTCATCCTTCCTCTGGCAGGAGCTCTGAAGCATTTCCGCGCTCGTCCCAACCCTGTCCGGTTTCGCCCACCACCATGCGGTTGCTGGCTCGGAAGGGGCCGGTGAACTCACCCACCCATCCCTGGCGAACGGGTTCGAGCCACCGCGACGCAGCAACAGGGTCCTGGGCGACCTGATCCCGCATCCGTCTTTCAGGGGGACCGCGCATGGCTGGTTCGCCGCTAGGACTTGTCCGGCCGATCATGGCCGCGGGCGGCCAGACGTGCTGCCCGGGTGAACATCCTCGGCAAGTTCTCTGTAGCGCCGGACGACACGTCAGAGGCCATGGCTCTCCAGACCGGACCGATGGCATTTGCGTCGCTCTCCTTCGGCATCTTCGATCCCGAGGAAGCCGTGGTTGAGTGGGGAGTGCCTCGTCGCAGGCGGCCGCTTCGAGGAGCCCCTTGAAGCTGGCGAGCCACGTATCGATCCCTGAGCCAGGACGTCTGCTGTTGGGGCGCGTAGGAGTTCATGCTCGGAGACAGATCGCGACGGACGCCTCGGTGGCGGTGCCGAGGAGGAAGTACCCCGCTTGTCAGAGCGGGTGTCGATCGCCCGGGACTGTTTCAGGCAGTTGATCGCCCGCTCGACGGCGTTGCGCTTCTTGTATGGGTCCTCGTCGAAGCCAGGCCGCCGTCGGGCCAGTCAGTCCCTGCGTGGGCGGGTGGCTGGGCTGTCCGCCTACGCAGGGATGATGCTGCGAATGCCCTGCCGGCGCAGGTACTCGCGGACGGTGCCGGACTTGCACGCCCTGTCGGCCGAGAAGCTGTCCGGCTTCCTGCGTGGCCTTCCGGGCGCTGGGCCTTGGGTCGCGGGTCTTCTCCAGCAGCGCGAGGGACTGGGTGCAGTCAAGTCGTGGTCCGTCCGGAGAGCCCCGTCGATGCGACGGGGGCTTTGCCGTCATGTAACAAATGCCGTTCTGTACGAACGTGCCGTGAACGCTCCCGGGCGGCACGGGCATGCGCGGACATGGGATGCAGGATTGGTATTGACCAAGGGTGAGGGCCGCCCTATGGTCGCAGATAAGTGCAACAACCTTTAATAAACAAGGGCGCTAAAACGCCGCCGGGCCACGGCGATTGCGGAGGACAGGGTGGGGACCACGCAACTGGAATCGGTGCCGGAACCGAAGTACTGGCATCTGAGGACCGTGCTCAGTGAGGCACTGGACTCGGAGTTCTCCGTGGGCGAGATCCTGCCCAACGAGCGCGACCTGGCGGCCCGCTTCGGCGTCGCCCGCGCCACGCTCCGCCAGGCTCTCGAACAGCTCGAACTGGAAGGCAGGCTCCAGCGCCGCCGCGGTGTCGGTACGACCGTCGCGCCGCCGCGCGTGGGGGTGGCCGTCGGCACGGAGCAGCACGCCTGGCCGGGCACGGTCGCGGATGTCTGGCAGACCACGGACTGCGCGCTGGAGGTGCCGCCCGCCGCGGTGGCCGACGCCCTGGAGACCGGCCGCGACGAGCCCGTGCACATCGTGCGCCGCTCGCGTGTGACGCACGGCCAGCCCGTCGCCGCCGAATTGCTCCACATCCCGCAGACGTCGGTGCCCGACCTCTCCGGCATCGACGCCCCGTCCGGGGCGGCACGCGCGCGTGCCGTGCTGCGCGAGTTGCACCGGCTTCAGCTGGAGGGGCAGGACAGTGCCGTCGAGCTGGGCTCGGCCCGCGCCGACGACGCGAAGGCGCTGGACCGCCTCCCCGGGGCGCCCGTCCTCGTCGTGACGACGCGCTACCTCGCCGAGGGCCGCACCGCGGCGCTGTCGCTCGCGACGTACCGCGCGGACACCTGCCGGCTGACCTTCGGCGACTCCGGCGGTGTGGAGATACACGAGAACCCCGAGCGGCGGGCTTCCTGACGCCGCCCCCAGCCGCACACGCCGCGCGCCCCGGATTCGTTCCGGGGCCCGCGGCATTGTCGTGTACGGGGGAGAGGACCCGGGCGTCCGGCGCTTGAGCGCTGACCGCGCGAGGCCGGTCTGAGCCGTCCCGTCCACCTCGCCGAGCCGAGCCGAGCCGGGCCGAGCCGACCCGAGCCGGGCCGAGCCGACCCGAGCCGAGCCGGGCCGACCCGGGCCGAGTCGAGCCAGGCGGGGTCGGCTCTCCGTCGTCCAGTCCGTGCGACCGGGTGGGGACGGTCGTACGTCCCGAGCCGTCAGCGGCGCCCCGTCACCGTGCCCTCCACCGCGAACAGCTGCTCCTCCACGTGGTCGAGGGCGAGACGTAGCGCGCCCGTCGCGACGGCCGCCTCGCCGAGGAGGGAGAGGGCGACGTTGGGCGGGCGCAGGCAGTAGCGGGCCAGTTCGCGGCGCAGGGGCTCCAGCACGCCGTCCAGACCGGCCGCCCAGCCGCCGACGACGACCAGCTCGGGATCCAGGGCGAGGACCAGCGCGGCCACGTCGTGGACGAGGCGGTGGATGAAGCGGTCGACGGCCGCGAGGGCCTGTTGGTCGCCCTTGCGGGCCTGGGCGAAGACCTCGGCGACGGCGTGCTCGTCGAGGGGACGCAGGGGCTCGTCCGTGGTCGACAGCAGGGTCTCCGGTGTCGCCTCACGCCCCAGCAGATGCAGCGCGCCGATCTCACCGGCCGCCCCGCCGTACCCCCGGTGCAACTGCCCGCCGATCAGCGAACCGGCGCCCGGACTCAGCCCGGCCAGCACGAACACCACGTCGTCGGACTCGGTGGCGGAACCCTTCCAGTGCTCGGCGACCGCCGCCGCGTTCGCGTCGTTCTCCACCAGCACCGGGCACTTGAAGGAGCGGCTCAGCCGCTCGCCGAGCCGCAGCCCGGTCCACTCGGGCAGCGCGGCGCCCAGCCGCACGGTGCCGTCCGCGTCCACGATGCCCGGCGTCGCGACCCCCACGGCCCGCAGCGAGCCACGGGCGACACCGGCCCGGCGCAGCAGCTCGGCGACCCCCGTGCGCACCCGCTCCAGCCGCTCGTCGGCCGGAGCCGTCTCGTCCACGTCCTTGACGATGGAGCCGAGCACCCGGCCGTCCAGGTCGGCGAGGAGCGCGGCGACCCGGTGCGCGCCTATCTCCACACCCAGCAGATGCCCCGCCTCGGCCCGGAACCGGAACCGTCGCGCCGGCCGCCCCTGGCGCCGGGCCACGCTCTCGTCCGCCGCCTTCTCGACGACGTACCCCGCCTCGATGAGCCCCTCGACGACGCCCTCGACGGTCGGCCGGGACAGCCCGGTCACCCGGGTGATCTCCGTCAGCGTGGCGGCGTCCGTGGCACGCAGCGCGTGCAGCACCACCGCGGAGTTGATCCTTCGCAGCAGCGAGGGATCCCCGCCGGTCAGCTGCCCCAAAGCCCGTCCTCCCAGCTCGTGCGCGTGTTGGGCGGATGCTACTCGCCGGTGCGAACCCCGGCGAGTGGTGGGCACCGACGACCTGCCCGGGCGTCCGGACATCCGCATCCGCGACACCTGGCCTCCCGGTCCGCCCCGGACCCGGGATCACCCCGGCGCGACGAACCCCGACTCGTACGCCGTGATCACCGCCTGCGTGCGATCGCGCGCCCCCAGTTTCGCCAGGACGGCACTCACATGCGACTTCACAGTCTCTGTCCCGACCACCAGCCGGGCGGCGATCTCCGCGTTCGACAGCCCGCGCGCCATCAGCCGCAGCACCTCGGCCTCCCGCTCGGTCAGCCGGGCCCGCTCCAGGAGCGCGCGTGCCGCCCGGTTCCCGCCGTCGTCGCCGTACTCCGCGGCCAGTTGCCGCACGGAGGCCGGGAACAGCAGTGACTCGCCCTCGGCGACCAGCCGCACCGCGTGCACGATCTCGGCCGGCCGGGCCCGCTTCAGCAGGAACCCGTCGGCTCCGGCGCGCAGCGCCTCGTACACGTACTCGTCGTTCTCGAAGGTGGTCACGACGAGGATCTTCGGCGGCTCGTCGACCGTCCGCAGCACCGCACGCGTGGCCTCGATCCCGTCGAGCAGCGGCATCCGTACGTCCATGGCCACGACGTCCGGGCGCAGTTGCCGGACCAGGGGAATCACCGCGGCCCCGTCGGCGGCCTCTCCGACGACCTCGATGTCGGGCTGTGCCTCCAACACGGCCCGCAGACCCGCGCGTACGAGGGGTTCGTCGTCGACGAGGAGAACGGTGACCGGCATCCGGTCAGCCTAGATCAACTCACGGGCAGCTCTACATGAACCTGCCAGTCACCTTCGGCGGGGCCGGTCCGCGCGTGTCCGCCCAGCAGCGCCGCGCGCTCACGTATGCCACGCAGACCGCTGCCTCTGCCGGGACCGGCTGTGCCGGCGGTCAGCGGATTGCGGACGTCGAGGGTGAGCGTGCCGGCCGCGACCGCGATCCGTACCCGCGCCGGGACGGGCCCGGCGTGGCGCAGCACGTTCGTCAGCGACTCCTGGAGGATGCGATAGCCCTCCCGGGAGACCGGCCCGGGAACGGTGTCCAGGGGCCCCGTCATCTCGGCGTCGACCTTGGTCCCGGAGGCCCGCGCGGACTCCAGCAGACGGTCGGCGTCGGTGAGCGTCGGCCGGCTGCCCGCCGGCCGCTCGGACTCCCGCAGCACGCCGAGCACCCGCTCCAGGTCCTCCAGGGCGGCCCGGCCGGTCTCCTCGATGGCGCTCAGAGCCCGGTCGGTGAAGGCGGGATCACCGGCCGCGCGCGCGGCGCCCGCCTGGACGACGGCCACGGTCAGGGCGTGGCCGATGGAGTCGTGCAGTTCGCGGGCGATCCGCGTGCGCTCCAGGAGCTGCTCGGTGCGTTCCTCCAGCGCGGCCATGCGCTCGGCCGGGGAGGGGCCCAGCAGACGGAGGGCGAGCGCGGTGATGAGGTGGCCCGTGACGAGGACGGTCGCCCCGAGGGCGAGCAGGAACAGCGGCACCAGCAGGACGTGCCACCAGGCGTGACCGTCGAGGACCAACGGACCCCTGTCCCCGGAGCCGTGCCCGAACGGCGCCGCCGCCAGGTCCACTGTCGCGAAGACCAGTTGGGCGCAGAGCGCGAGCGTCACACAGCCCAGCAGCAGCCGCGCCTCCAGCCATACGACGAGCCGCCCCCGGTCGCCCCAGGACGCGGACGGCGCGGCCACGATGCCGGTGCTCTCGCTGTCGTGCCGGTGACCGGTCAGCAGCAGCCTGGCCTGCAACCCCTCCACCGTGCGCATCGCCGGGACCAGCCCCGCGAGCCCGAGCGCCGCGGCCGCGATCAGCCAGATCCACCACTCCTCCCGCACGAACAGCAGCAGGCTCGGCGCCACGACGGCGATGAACAGGTGCAGCCATCGTGTGTACGTCACCGCCCGGCCGAACGGGCGCAGCAAGCGGACCATTGCGCCATCGTGCCAGCCGCCACTGACAACGGACCTCCCCCGCACGGGGGAGCCGATCTCCACCGGCGGGGGAGGGCCCGGCCCCTCCTTCCGGGCCAGGCTGCTTCCATGACCAGCATCGAAGTCCAAGCCCTCACCAAGGAGTACGGCAGTCGGCGAGCCGTGGACGACCTCACCTTCACCGTCCTCCCCGGCCGCGTCACCGGGTTCCTCGGCCCGAACGGCGCCGGGAAGTCCACCACCCTGCGACTCGTACTCGGCCTCGACCGGCCGACCGCCGGCACCGCGACCGTCGGCGGCCGCGCCTACCCGACCCTGAGCGAACCCCTGCGCCACGTGGGCGCGTTGCTGGACGCCCAGGCGGCCCACGGCTCACGCACCGGCCGTGACCATCTGCGCGTCCTGGCGGCGAGCAACCGCATCCCGGACCGCCGGGTCGCCGAGGTGCTGGAGGAGACGGGCCTGGCTTCGGTGGCCCGGCGCCGGGTCAGGACGTACTCCCTGGGCATGCGCCAGCGGCTCGGCATCGCGGCGGCCCTCCTCGGCGACCCCGAGGTCGTCCTGCTCGACGAGCCGTCCAACGGACTCGACCCGGAAGGCATCATCTGGATCCGCGGGCTGCTGCGCCGCCTCGCGGAGGAGGGACGCACGGTCCTGGTCTCCAGCCACCTCATGAACGAGACCGCGTCCTTCGCCGACCACCTGGTCGTCCTCGGCCGGGGGCGCCTGCTGGCGGACACCCCGGTGCGGGAGTTCATCCACGCACGCGTGGAACCCCGCGTCCGTGTCCGCACCACCGACACCACCGCGCTCCGCGCGGCGCTCGTCCGGCACGGGCACGACGCCGTCCAGCACGAGGACGGGCACCTCGTCGTGCGCCACGCACGCGTGGACGACATCGGCCGGCTCGCCTCGGAGGCAGGCGTAGCCCTCCTCGAACTCGCCGCCGAGGAAGCCACCTTGGAGCAGGCCTACCTCGATCTGACGGCCGGAGAGACCGAGTTCACCGCACCGCTCCAGGGGGCCTGACCATGGCATTCGCGCCCGTACTCCACGCGGAGTGGCTCAAGATCCGTACGCTCCGTTCGCTGCCGGGAGCGCTGCTGGCGCTGTTCGCCGTGACCACGGCGTTCGCCGCTCTGGCCGCCGCCGACGGGAGCTCCGACCCCGAGTTCGACCCCCTCTTCACCTCGCTGTCCGGGGTCCTGCCCGGACAGATCGCCGCCGTCTCGTTCGGGGCCATGGCCGTGTCGTCGGAGTACCACGGGGGTGCCCTCCGGCTGACGCTCGCCGCGGCGCCGCAGCGCGGACGGTGGTTCGCCGCCAAGGTGACGGCCATCGCGGTGCCGACCCTGCTCGTCGGACTGCTCACCGCCCTCGCGGCCCTGCTCGTCGCCCGCGCGGCGCTCGGTTCGGCGGCGAGCGGACTCACTCCGGCCGAGCAGGTCCGCGGGGTCCTGGGGTGCGGGATCTACCTCATGCTCATGGCCCTGTTCGCGGCCGGCCTCACCGCCGTGCTCCGCAGCGGAGTGGCCACCCTGTCCGTGCTGATCCCGTTCGTCCTCGTGGTGTCCTTCGTCGTCGGCGACGCCGCGGGCACCGTGGCCGACTACTTCCCCGACAAGGCCGGCCAGATCGTCCTGCACCAGTCCTACGACGGCACCCTCGGGCCGTGGTCGGGCCTGACGGTGACCGCCCTGTGGACGGCGGCCGCCCTGCTCGCGGGGGTCTGGAGCGTGCGCCGCCGGGACGCCTGACGGCACGCCAATTGTCAGTGCCGCCGGGTTTACTGGACCCATGAACATCGCGCGGCACATCGCCCTCATCGACGAGTTGTGCTCCCGCCCGTTCGTGGCGGAGCGCAGCCCGCGGGAGGGCGGCGAGAGCGGACCCGGGTACCACCTCGCCGTGTTAGAGAGCGGACACGGCGACTGCGGGACACGGGAGTCGACGGTCGAGCAGTTCGAGAAGGATCGCGACGCCCTCCACGAGCCGCTCGCCGCCCGGTGGGGAGAGGAGCCTGCGTGGAACGGCCAGACGACCTTGCTCCGCACCGCGCAGGAGCAGATACCCGAGCCCTGGGCCCTGCTCAGCAAACGCGCGCGCGTGGCCTACGTCTGGGAAGCGGTGGGCACGGGCCGCTGGGTCGCGGTGGCCGTCGCCGACCGTGACGAGGCCGACGACGTCGAGCTCATAGCCGTGGTCACGGAGGTCGACCCGCCGTGACCACGGTGCCCCGCCCTCCGTCGTGACAGCGCGCGGTCAGTCCTCCGCCGCCACCCGCAGCCGCCCGAACTCCTCCGCCATCGTCGCCGCCGTCCAATGCGCGTTCAGCCCGCTCGGGTTCGGCAGGACCCACACGCGGGTGCCCCCGATCGTCCGCTCCTGCGGACCCACCCGGGCCTTGCGCTCGTCGAAAGCCGCCCGGTAGGCGGTGACCCCGACGACGGCCAGCCAACGCGGCCGCAGCGCCGCCACCTTCGTCGCGAGGAACCGCCCGCCCTCCCGGTACTCCTCCGCGCTCAGCTCGTCCGCCCGTGCGGTCGCCCGCGCGACGACGTTCGTGATGCCGAGCCCGTACGAGAGCAACTCCTCCTGCTCCGACGGCTTCAGAAGCCTCGGTGTGAAGCCGGACAGATGCAGCACCGGCCAGAAGCGGTTGCCGGGGCGGGCGAAATGATGGCCGGTCGCCGCCGTCATCAGACCGGGGTTGATACCGCAGAACAGCACCTGGAGGCCGTCCGCGACGACATCCGGGACGAGTCGGTCACGGGCGGCCTCCAACTGCTCCGGAGTGAAGCGAGTCATGCGGAGACCGGGGTCAGAGGATGGCCCCGGGGGTGTAACCGGCGGCCTCCGGGCGCTGCTTCACGATCTCCTCGACGCGGCCGACCACGACGCCGACCTGGTCGGCGGCGGCACCCGTGAAGGACAGCTTGTCGGCCATCAGCGCGTCCAGCTCGGCACGGTCGAGCGGGATGCGCTCGTCGGCGGCCAGCTTGTCGAGCAGTTCGTTGCGCTCGGCACCCTGCTCACGCATCGCCAGCGCCGAGGCGACGGCGTTCTCCTTGATCGCCTCGTGCGCGACCTCACGGCCGACGCCCGCGCGCACCGCGCCCATCAGCACCTTGGTGGTGGCGAGGAAGGGGAGGTAGCGGTCCAGCTCACGGGCCACGACCGCCGGGAACGCACCGAACTCGTCCAGCACCGTAAGGAACGTCTCCAGCAGGCCGTCCAGCGCGAAGAACGCGTCCGGCAGTGCGACGCGGCGCACCACCGAGCAGGACACGTCGCCCTCGTTCCACTGGTCGCCCGCCAGCTCGCCGGTCATCGAGGCGTAGCCGCGCAGGATGACCATCAGGCCGTTCACGCGCTCGCAGGAGCGGGTGTTCATCTTGTGCGGCATCGCGGAGGAGCCGACCTGGCCCGGCTTGAAGCCCTCGGTCACCAGCTCGTGCCCGGCCATCAGCCGGATCGTCTTGGCCAGCGAGGACGGCGCCGCCGCCAGCTGCACCAGCGCGGTGACGACCTCGTAGTCCAGCGAGCGCGGGTAGACCTGGCCGACCGAGGTGAACGCCTGCGAGAAGCCCAGGTGCCGGGCGATGCGGTCCTCCAGCTCGGCGAGCTTCGAGGCGTCCCCGCCGAGCAGGTCCAGCATGTCCTGCGCCGTGCCGACCGGGCCCTTGATGCCGCGCAGCGGGTAGCGGCCCAGCAGCTCCTCGACGCGGCCGTACGCGACGAGCAGCTCGTCGGCGGCGGTCGCGAACCGCTTGCCCAGTGTCGTGGCCTGCGCGGCGACGTTGTGCGAACGGCCGGCCATGACCAGCTCGGCGTACTCACCGGCCAGCTTGCCCAGACGCGCCAGCACGGCCACCGTGCGGTCGCGCATCAGCTCCAGCGACAGCCGGACCTGGAGCTGCTCGACGTTCTCCGTGAGGTCGCGCGAGGTCATGCCCTTGTGCACGTGCTCGTGCCCGGCGAGGTCGTTGAACTCCTCGATGCGCGCCTTCACGTCGTGCCGGGTGACCTTCTCGCGCTCGGCGATCGAGGGCAGGTCGACGGTGTCCAGGACACGCTCGTAGTCGGCGATCGCCTCGTCCGGCACCTCGATGCCGAGGTCCTTCTGGGCCCGCAGTACGGCGAGCCAGAGCCGGCGCTCGAGCTTCACCTTCTCCTCGGGGGACCAGAGCGTGGCGAGCTCGGTGGAGGCGTAGCGTCCGGCGAGGACGTTCGGGATGCGGGGCTTGGCGGGCGCAGAAGTCACGTGTACGGAGTTTACCCGGCGTCCCGAGGGCCCCGGTCGGCGCCGCCGGACGGAGCGGCCCAGGTCAGCGGCGCTCCGCGCACGCCCCTCCCACCGGTCCCGCGAGAAGGACGGAATCGGCGCGGGCGATCGGGTGAATTACCTGTCCGTCCACGCGTCCCGGTTTCCTGGGGCCTCCACATTTCGTTCATAGTCTGCAAGTCGTGGCGAGTTTTGAGCGCGCGGCATCCCGACTCCTGCGACGAACCAGCCCATCCCGGTGATCGACACCGTCGCGTCAATGACCGACGTCGGCTTCCCCATTTCGCCCGAGAGAAAGAAAACGAGAATGCGACAGGCTCTGACCAGGGGATTGATCGTGGCCGCCGCCGCGACCAGCGCCCTGTCCCTGTACGGCACATGCGCGTCCGCGGCCCCACGCGTGCAAGGGGCCGTGGTGAACTCCGCCGCCGCGCTGCCGGGCCATTCGAACCCCTGGGACTCGGACGGGCTGAACCAGCTGGACGAGAAACTCGACGACATGCACGAGAAATTCGGCGAGGCGCACGAGCGAATTCAGGAGGCGAAGGACCGGATCAACCAGCATCTGCCGCGGCCCGCTTCCAGCGGAACCATGTCGGGATACGGCGACTCCGGCTACGGCACCGACGCGCCCAGCGCCCAGGGCTACGGCTCCGAGAAGCCCGCCGACCACGGCTACGGCTACGGCTCGGAGAAGCCGGCCGACCACGGCTACGGGTACGGCAGTGACAAGCCCGCCGACCACGGCTACGGCTCGGAGAAGCCGGCCGACCACGGCTACGGCTACGGCAGCGAGAAGCCCGCCGATCACGGCTACGGCTACGGCTCGGAGAAGCCGGCCGACCACGGTTACGGGTACGGCAGCGAGAAGCCCGCCGACCACGGTTACGGGTACGGCAGTGACAAGCCCGCCGATCACGGCTACGGCTACGGCTCGGAGAAGCCGGCCGACCACGGTTACGGGTACGGCAGTGACAAGCCCGCCGATCACGGCTACGGCTACGGCTCCGAGAAGCCGAGCGACCACGGTTACGGTGACGAGCCGAGCGACCACGGCTACGGGCCCGACGACGAATGCGGCTACGGCCACGGCTACGGCTGTGACACGCCCACTCCCGCCCCCACGCCGACCAAGGCGCCGGAGAAGCCGCACATGCCCGACACGGGCGTCGGCGCCGAGAGCGTCATCGGTGGCATCGCCGCCAGTGGGGCGCTGCTGGTCGCCGGAACGCTGATGTACCGGCGCAGCCGGGCCGCGTCCCGTCGGGCGTAGCCCCGCGGTGCCGTAGTGCACAGGGCGTCGGCGGTACGACCCCGTAGCGGTCGTGCCGTTCGGCGCCCTTGGGCGTGCGGGGGTCCGCGAACGCCGGACCTACGCCGCCGGGCCCTCGTAGGGCAGCAGTTCCGGGCGCTTCGCCGGCATGCCGTCGCCGGACGAGCGTCCCGTCAGCCGTCGGCCTATCCAGGGCAGCAGGTGCCGGCGCGCGAACTGTGCGTCGGCGACCCGCCGGGTGACCCAGCCCGGCGGCAGCGTGGCCGGCATCGGCGCGCGCCACTCGGTGTCCTCGGGGTCGTAGCCGAGCCCCTGCCAGACCGCCTCGGCGACCCGGCGGTGGCCGTCGGCCGTCAGATGCAGCCGGTCCACGTCCCACATGCGGGGGTCGCTCAGCGAAGCGGCGCCGTACAGGTCGACGACGACCGCGCCGTGCCGCCCGGCCAGCTCGTCGACGCAGGAGAACAGCTCCTCCATGCGCGGTCGGAACCGCTCCAGGACCGGGCCCTGCCGCCCCGGGCTGCGCATCAGCACCAGCTGCCGGCACGCCGGTGCCAGCTTCTCCACCGCCTCCTCCAGCAGGCCGCGCACCCGCCCCATGTCGCACTTGGGCCGCAGGGTGTCGTTGAGGCCGCCGACGAGGGTGATCACATCGGCGCCCATGGCGGCCGCCACGTCGACCTGCTCTTCGACGATCTGCCCGATCAGCTTTCCGCGCACCGCGAGGTTGGCGTACCGGAAGCCGGGTGTGCGGGCGGCCATCCGCCCGGCGAGGAGGTCCGCCCAGCCGCGGTAGGAGCCGTCGGGGAGCAGGTCCGACATGCCCTCGGTGAAGGAGTCGCCGACCGCGACCAGGCTGCTGTATGTGGGGTTCGTCTGCATGGCGACGCACATGCTATCCCGGCTCCATACCCATCGGTCGGTCGGGCGTCGGCCGGGCTCACCCGCCGGCCGGGCGCGGTGCTCAGGCCCGCTGCCCGAACAGCTTCCGCAGCACGTCCTCCATGGTCACCAGCCCGGACAGCAGCCCGTCGTCGCCGAGCACGGCCGCCACGTGCGTCCGGCTGCCCCGCATCGCGGTCAGCACGTCGTCCAGCGGTGTGCTCTCCCGCACCCGGGCGATGGGCCGCATGTCCGTCACCTGGAACGGGATGTCCGATTCGGGGGCGTCCAGCGCGTCCTTCACATGCAGGTAGCCCACGATCCGGCGTCCGTCGTCGACGACCGGGAAGCGGGAGAAGCCCGACTCGGCGGACAGCCGCTCCAGCTCCTCCGGCGTGACGCCCACGCGCGCGTAGACGACGCGCTCCAGCGGCAGGACCACGTCACGCACCGGCCTGCGGCCCAGTTCCAGGGCGTCGTGCAGCCGCTCCCGCGCCCGCTCGTCGATCAGGCCGGCCTCACCGGAGTCGCGCACCAGCCGTGCCAGTTCGGCGTCCGAGAAGGTCGCCGTGACCTCGTCCTTGGTCTCGACGCGCAGCAGCTTCAGCAGCGCGTTGGCGAACGCGTTGATCGTGAAGATCACCGGCCGGAGCGCCCGGGCCAGGGTGACCAGCGGCGGTCCGAGCACCAGGGCGCTGCGCACCGGCTCGGCCAGCGCGATGTTCTTCGGCACCATCTCGCCGAGCAGCATGTGGAGGTAGGTGGCCAGCGCCAGGGCGATCGCGAAGGAGATCGCGCGCCCGGCCCCTTCCGGCACGCCGACCGCGTGGAACACCGGCTCCAGCAGATGCTCGATTGCCGGTTCGGCGACCACACCCAGCACCAGCGTGCACAGCGTGATGCCGAGCTGCGCGGCCGCCAGCAGCGCCGACACGTGCTGCAGGCCCCACAGCACGCTCTTGGCGCGCCGGTCGCCCTGCTCGGCGTACGGCTCGATCTGCGAGCGGCGCACGGAGATCAGGGCGAACTCGGCGCCCACGAAGAACGCGTTGACGACCAGCGTCAGGAAGCCGATGAACAGCTGTACGGCGGTCATCGCCCCTCCTCCGTCTCACTCTCGGCGGCGTCGTCGAGCGGCGCGTGCAGCAGTACCCGCGCGGCCCTGCGCCCGGAGGCGTCGACGACGTCGAGCTGCCAGTCGACGACCTGGACACGGTCACCCACGGCGGGGATGTGGCCGAGTTCGCTGGCGACGAGGCCGGCCAGGGTCTCGTACGGTCCCTCGGGCGCCCTCAGGCCCACGCGCGCGAGCTGGTCCAGCCGGGCGGATCCGTCGGCGGAGAACAGGGCCCGGCCCTCGTCGTCGCTGCCGGCGGGGGCGAGGTCGGGCGTCTCGTGCGGGTCGTGTTCGTCGCGGACCTCGCCGACGACCTCCTCGACGATGTCCTCCAGCGTGGCGACACCGGCCGTGCCGCCGTACTCGTCGATGACGACGGCCATGGTGCGCTTGCCCGACAGCCGGTCCAGGAGCCGGTCGACGGTGAGCGTCTCGGGGACGAGCAGCGGCTCGCGCATCAGCTCGGAGACGGAGACGCGGGGCCGGCGGTCGGCCGGTACCGCGAGGATGTCCTTGATGTGGGCGGTGCCGACGACCGAGTCGAGGCTGCCGCGGTAGACGGGGAACCGGGACAGCCCGGTGGCCCGGGTCGCGTTCGCCACGTCCTCGCAGGTCGCCTGGGCGTCGAGGGCGACGACCTGGACCCGCGGAGTCATGACGTTCTCGGCGGTCAGATCGGCGAGGTTCAGGGTCCGTACGAACAGCTCGGCGGTGTCCGCCTCCAGGGCGCCCTCGCGGGCGGAGTGCCGGGCGAGGGCGGCCAGCTCCTGGGGGCCACGGGCCGCCGCCAGCTCCTCGGTGGGCTCCACGCCGAAGCGGCGCACGATGCGGTTGGCCGTGTTGTTCAGGTGCGTGATGAAGGGGCGGAAGACCGCGCTGAACCAGCGCTGGGCGTTGCCGACCCGCTTGGCCACCGCCAGTGGCGAGGAGATCGCCCAGTTCTTGGGCACCAGCTCACCGACGACCATCAGGACGACGGTCGACAGGGCCGTGCCGATCACCAGCGCGACCGAGCTCGCCGTCGAGCGGGAGATCCCCATCGACTCCAGCGGGCCCGCGAGCAGCGTGGCGATCGACGGCTCGGCGAGCATGCCGACGACCAGGTTGGTGACGGTGATGCCGAGCTGTGCGCCGGAGAGCTGGAACGTCAGGTTCCGTACGGCCTTCAGGGCGCCGGGGGCGCCCCGCTCGCCGCGCTCCGCCGCCCGCTCCAGCTCGCCGCGCTCGACGGTGGTCAGCGAGAACTCGGCCGCGACGAAGGCGCCGCAGGCGAGTGACAGCAGGATGGCCACCAGAAGGAGGAGCACTTCGGTCATCGGGTCACCTCCGTCCCATGGTCGGACAGGGTGGGGAGGATCGCTCGATGTCTGCTACTGGGAGGCTCGCCCATGGGCGGACGCTCACACCTTTCGTGGAAGGGCCGAAGTGGTTCCCCAATAGTAAAGGACCGGCAAAGCGGTCAGTCCGTGAGTGGCTTCACCCACCGCCGCCAGTGCTCCTCGGGCGTATACCCCGCCGCGCGCCAGGCATGATGCGCGGTTTCGTTCCGCCTCAGCACCATCGCGTCGCCCCGGCGCCCGCCGAGCCGTACGAACCGTTCCTCGGCGGCGGCGAGCAGCGCCGCGCCGATGCCCCGGCGGCGCCGCTCGGGGTGCACCGCCAGCCGGTACAGATGGCACCGCCAGCCGTCGAAGCCCGCGATCACCGTGCCCACCAGCTCACCGTCCGTCCCCCACTCTCGACCGCCCTCGGCCGGCGTGGGGACCCCGATGGCCAGGATCAGTGCCTCGGGGTCGCGGCCGACCAGTGCTTCCAGGCCGGCCCGGTCGTCGCTGATGCTCGTGCCCTCGGCGGCCGTCTTCCAGAAGGCCAGGACGGCGTCGAGGTCGTCGGCCGTGGCGGCCCGTATCCGCGGATCAGTCATGCGGTGATCCCATCACGGCATGCGGTGGCGAAAGCGGAATTCCACTATCCGGACGGTCACTTGCCGCGCAACCGCTCGATCACCGGCGCGAACGCTTCCATGTACGGCTCCAGGACGGTCAGGTACGAGAACCCGTACCGCTCGCGCTGGGCCAGCACCTGTGCGGTGATCTGCTCCAGGGTGCCCGTCAGGAGAATGGGCAGGGCCAGCGCCTGCTCCAGGGTCAGCTCGGGCACCCGGTCGAGGAGCGGCTGGACCACGGCCGCACGGTCCTGGGTCACCGTCACCATCTGGACGAGCAGATTCAGCTCGGCCGGCTCGGCACGGTCGGCCGCGAAGCCGCGGTACCGGGCCACCCGCTCGTCGAGCCCCTCGGCCGTGACGGGAACCAGCCGCCCGGTCGTGCTCTTCGGGTCCGGGAACGCGCCCCCGAACGCCGCGATGTCGGCGTGCTCGGCGGTCAGCCGCAGGACCCGGTCGCCGTTGCCGCCGATCAGCAGCGGCACCCGCGGCTGCTGCGCGGGCCGCGGCTGGTACGACTCGGAGCCCAGCAGCCGCTGAAGCTCCTCGACCGCGTGCCGCAGATGGTCCACGCGCTCGCCGGGAGTGCCGAAGGGCAGCCCGGCCGAGTCGTGCTCCGCCTGTACGTAGCCCGCGCCCAGCCCGACTTCGAGGCGCCCGCCCGTCAGCGCGTCGGTGGTCGCCACCTCCCGGGCGAGCAGCGCCGGGTTCCACAGTCCCGCGTTCAGCACGAACGTGCCCAGGCGTGGCCGTTCGGTCGCCTGCGCCGCCGCGACCAGGGCCGGGAACGGTGCGGGCATGCCCAGGTGGTCGGGGACCAGGATCACGTCGTAGCCGAGCTCCTCGGCCCGCCGGCACTTGGCCCGCCACTCCTCGGCCGGGGCGGAGGTCATCAGATTGACGCCGAAGCGGAACGGGCGCGGGCTCACCGGGTGCGACATGAACTCTCCTCGCCTGAGGGGGACTTGAGTACCTGCCGCGATTCCATCACTCGTGCGCGATGGCCGCCAGCACATTCATGCGCGATGCACGCAGCGCGGGCAGCAGCGCCGCCACGACCCCCACGACGGCCGAACCGATCACCACCGCGACGAGCGTCCACCACGGGATGGCCAGCGCCGTCATGCCCTGCAACGCCAGTACCTGCTGGGTGCACACGCCCCACACCAGACCCAGCGCGAGCCCCAGGACCGCGCCGAACACGGCGATGACCACCGACTCCAGCCGGATCATCCGACGCAGCTGCCGGCGGGCCAGTCCGATGGCCCGCAGCAGCCCGATCTCCCGGGTGCGCTCCACCACCGACAGGGCGAGGGTGTTGACGACACCGAGCACCGCGATGATGATCGCGAGCCCGAGCAGGGCGTACACGAGGTAGAGCAGCACGGCGATCTGGTCGTGCACCAGGTCCTTGTAGTCGGCGATGTCGCGGACCTGCACCTGCGGGTACGGGTCGAGCGTCTTCTCCAGTCCGGCCCGCAGGTCGTCCGGGCTCGTACCGGCGGCGGCGTTGACGTACACGGCCGCGTCCTGGCCGCCCGGCGCGTACTTCTGGAGGGTGGCCAGACCGAAGTAGATGCCGCCCTGGCTGCCGAAGCCGTCGGCGGACTCCTGGTCGGTGAGCGCGCCCACCGTCAGCTCGGCCGTGCGGCCGCCCTGGAACTCGACGGGGACGGTGCTGCCGACGCGTACGCCGTGGTCCTCGGCGAAGTCCTTGTCCATCGCCAGATGCCCGGCCGCGAGCGCGGCCGCGGAGTCGCCCCGGGCGTAGGTGATGTTGGCGACCTTGTCGAGCTGCGGCTCGTAGGCCGCGGCGGTCGTCTTCACCCGGTCGCCGTCGGGGAGACGCACGGCGATCGTGGTGAACTGCGAGCGCACGACCAGCCCGACGCCCTCGGTGTCGCGGATCCGCTCGGTGATCTCGCGCGGGAACGGCACGAAGTTGCTGTTCTGCACGACGAAATCGGCGCCCAGTGTCTTGTCGATCTGCTGGTCGAACGACTTGGTCATCGAGGCACTGGCCACCGACATGCCGCCCACCAGCGCGAGGCCCACCATCAGGGCGGCCGCCGTGGCGCCGGTACGGCGCGGGTTGCGCAGGGCGTTGCGCTGGCTCATCCGGCCGATCGAGCCGAACAGGGCGGGGAAGGAGCCGCCGAGCACCCGGATCACGGGCCGGACGAGGAGCGGCCCGGCCACCACCGTCGCGATCAGGGTCAGCAGCACGCCGAGGCCCAGCAGGGACGCCGCGGACGACGTCTTCGACGCCACGGCACAGC
The DNA here is from genome assembly GCF_043195415.1 of Streptomyces sp. Y7. Classification (NCBI taxonomy): domain Bacteria; kingdom Bacillati; phylum Actinomycetota; class Actinomycetes; order Kitasatosporales; family Streptomycetaceae; genus Streptomyces; species Streptomyces sp. Y7. The sequence continues at coordinate 181,153 of NZ_JBIDDQ010000009.1, read as the reverse complement.
CCACCAGGGCCGCCGCTCCGGCCGCCCCGATCACCGCGCCGAGGATCGCGCGCAGCCGCAGCGGCCGCCCTATCTCCGCGATCTCCGCGTCCGCGAGAGCCGCCATCGGCGAGACACCCGCCGCGCGCCGGGCCGGGAGGTACGCGGCCACGAAGGTGACGCCCAGGCCGACGACGTACGCGGTCACCGGCGTGCCCCAGCCGACGACCATCTCGTCCGTCCGGATGTTCATGCCCAGCAGACCCATCAGCTCGATGAGTCCGACGGCCAGCCCGATACCGGCCGCGAGGCCCGCCGTCGAGCCGACCAGCCCGAGCAGCAGCGCCTCCGTCAGCACCGAGCGCCGCACCTGGCGCCGGTCCGCGCCGAGCGCCCGCAGCAGGCCCAGCTCGCGGGTGCGCTGGGCGATCAGCATGGAGAAGGTGTTGACGATGAGGAACACACCGACGAGGACCGCGACCCCGGCGAAGCCGAGCATCACGTATTTGATGATGTCGAGGAACCCGCCGAGCTGCTCGACGTCCGACTCGGCCTGCTCGTCGGCGGTGCGCAGTTCGTAGGCGCCGCTGTCGGCGCCGAGCGCGTCGGCCACGCGCCGCTTGAGTTCGGAGTCGCTGACACCGTCGGCTGCGTCGAGGGTGATGCCGGTGGCGCCCTTCGGGTCGCCGATCAGTCGGGTCTGCGCGGTCGGGGTGTCGAAGAAGACCAGCGCCGCACCGGGGTTGGTGGTGGTGAAGGTGACGATGCCGACGACCTCGACCGGGAAGGAGCCCTCCTGCCCGATGACCGTCAGCCGGTCGCCGATGCGCACGTCCTTGTCGTCGGCGGTGTCCGCGTCGATCAGCACCTGCCCGTCGCCCTTCGGGGCGTGGCCCGAGGTCAGTTCCACCGGGCTGCGCTCGGTCGGGTTCCAGGCGGTGCCGATGGTGGGGGCGCCCGTGGTCGGGCCCACCGACTCACGGTCCTTGTCGACGACGGTGAGGCCCTCCACGTCCACGTCCGCGCGGGCCGCCGCGACGCCGGGCACCCTCGCGAGGCGGTCGGCGAGCGAGGCCGGCAGGGTCAGCGTCTGTCCCGAGGGGATCGTCTCGTCGAAGGTCTCCTTCGGGGTGACGGTGACATCGGCGGCGGTCGAGGCGAAGAGCCGGTCGAAGGTGCGGCTGACGGTGTCCGAGAAGATCAGGCTGCCCGCGACGAAGGCCACGGAGAGGATCACCGCCAGGGCGGACAGCAGCAGCCGCCCCTTGTGCGCGAGAAAGCTCCTGAGCGTCGCCTTGAGCACCGGTCAGCCCTTCTCGGGCGGCGCCGGGGGAGGGGTCTGGTCGCTCGCCGTGGGGTTGGCGCCGGCGAACAGGCGCATCCGTTCCAGGACGGCCTCCGCCGTCGGGCGCTCCATCTCGTCCACGATCCGCCCGTCGCCCAGGAACAGCACCAGGTCGGAGTGGGCGGCGGCGCCCGGGTCGTGGGTGACCATCACGACGGTCTGCCCCAGCTGGTCGACGGCCTCGCGCAGGAAGCCGAGGACCTCCAGGCCGGCCCGCGAGTCGAGGTTGCCGGTGGGCTCGTCCGCGAAGATCAGCTCCGGCCGGGAGGCGAGAGCGCGGGCGCAGGCGACGCGCTGCTGCTGGCCGCCGGAGAGCTGGGAGGGACGGTGCTTGAGACGGTCCCGCAGTCCGAGGGTGTCGATGACCTGGTCCAGCCACTTCTCGTCGGGCTTCTTGCCCGCGATGTCCATGGGCAGGGTGATGTTCTCCGCCGCGTTCAGGGTCGGGATGAGGTTGAACGACTGGAACATGAACCCGATCCGGTCCCGCCGCAGCCGCGTCAGCTCGCGGTCCTTCAGCCCGGTGATCTCGGTGTCGCCCAGCCAGACCTGCCCCGCCGAGACGTTGTCCAGGCCCGCCAGGCAGTGCATCAGCGTGGACTTCCCGGAGCCCGAGGGCCCCATGACGGCCGTGAAACGGCCGCGCGCGATGTCGACGTCCACCGAGTCGAGGGCCAGCACCGTCGTCTCGCCCGAGCCGTACGCCTTGGTCAGACCGCGTGCGCGGGCCGCGACCCCGTCCGCCGACGCGGGGCCGGGGACGTACTGGGCTGCTGCTGTGGACAAGACCGCCTCCTCCTCGGAAGGGACACAACGACGCTCGTCCCCGCCGAGCGTAATGTGATCCACCGCACACCGGGTATCCCCCCGAGGTCCCGGTCGCTCTCCGCCCCAGGTCGGGCCCCCGATATCGGTGTAAGGGGCACCCTCACATCGCCCTCCCCAGCCCTTGCCGGTGCTAGCACTCCCACGCTAGCTTCGAAGTATGGCGAAGACCCAGTTGAACGTGAGAGTGGACGAGGGCACGGCCCGCGCCGCCCGCGAACGCGCCGTGGCCCGCGGCATGAGCGTCAATCGCTACATCGAGGAACTGGTCAGACAGGACACCGGCGAGGTCGGCCACACGTTCGTCGAGGCGGCCGCCGATTTCATGAAGCAGTACGAGTCGGTGTTCGTCGAGGAGTTCGGCCCCGACCGCGAGGGCTCGCGCGAAGGTCGCCACTGATCCGTTGAACGAACTGAACATCGACCTTGCCTGGCTGCTCATGCTCGCCGAGAAGCGGACGCCGGGGGATCCCCAGGTCACCGACTGGGGAGCCCTCGTCGCCGCCGTCGCACGCCATCAGGCCGAGATATTCGAGGTCCCGGTCTACGACAGCCCGCACGCCCGGGCCGCGTCCCTGCTCCAACTGCTCGTCCACGTCCCCGCGCTGGAGCGCTCCAACGCCCTGTTCGCCTCCGCCGTGGCCTACGCCTACCTGGTCGCCAGCGGCCTGAAGGTCGTCACCTCGCCCGAGCAGGTCCGCGACCTGGCCCGGCTGGTGAAGAGCGGCGAGGCCACGGTGCACGACATCGCGCGGGAACTGCGGCAGTGGAGCCTGTGACCCGTGTCCCGGGCGGCGACCGGACCCCGCGGAGCCGGTGACTACTCACTGACCGGCGGCCGCCAGGCCGTACCGAGGAAGCAGTACGACGAGGGGAGCGCCGGCCCGTTCTCCGGCATCATCACCTGCCGGTAGGGGCCGAGTTCGAAGCCGGCCTCCCTGAGCGAGGCGACCGGATCGCGGGACACATGACAGCCGCCGCTCACCAGCGGCCACACCGTCCGGTCCAGCGCGCGCTGCGTGAGGAGCATCGCCCGGCCGCCGCCCCGGCCGTGCTCGAAGAACCGCACGACACCGCCGGGCCTGAGCACCCGCCGCACCTCACCCAGCGCCCGCGGCACGTCCCGGACACTGCACATCACCAGCGACAGCACCGCCGCGTCGAAAGCCTCGCTCTTGACCGGCAGCGCCTCCGCCGCGCCCGGCACCACGTCCACCGGCACCTCGGCGCGCAGGGCGGAGTCCACCGCCAACGAACGCAGCAGGCGCTCGGGTTCGATGGCGACGACCTCCGAGACGGAGCTCGGATAGTGGGCGAAGTTCAGACCGTTGCCGGCGCCGATCTCGATCACCCGGCCGGACAGCCCGGCCAGCAGCCGGTCACGGATGTCGGCCATGCCCATCCGGGTCTCGGCGTTGACGCTGATCCGGGCGTAGAAACGGGCGAACAGCGGATGGTGCACGGCATCCCGTGACACCTTGCCGGAACCGGCGGACCGCAGGGCCATGGGAACCTCCCGGGCAGGAAGCGACTCACCCTGATTGTCCCCCTTACCGGGCCCGCGCACCCCCGCTGTTCGCCCGCCGGCCGTCCGGGCGTGTCCGGGCTCAGCCGATGAAGTCCCGGACCCGCTCGTACACGCCGTGGTCGTTGTTCATGTCGGTGTGCGAGATGCAGCCGACCTCGACGTTCGTCGCACCGCTCAGGATCGCGGTGGTGTCGGGCGTGAGCGCGTCGTCGCAGTTCGACCAGTAGCTGGCGTACGACACACTGCCCGGGGTCTCGTCGCCGGAGTTCAGGGAGGTCAGGAACGAGCTGCCGGTGTTCATCTCCGCGCACGAGGTGTACAGCCACGCGCACCACGAGGCGGTGGACGTGCCGTGGTTCACGCCGGCCGTCGAGACGAAGTCGTCGACGTACGACGTCCCGCCGAGGTTCTTGAGGTAGTAGCGGGCGCTGAGCGTGCCCATCGAGTGGACGACCAGGTCGACCTTCGAGGCGCCCGTTCGGGCGAGGACGTTCCTGATCTCGGTCGCGAGCTGCTGGGCGGTGGTGACGTTCGACTGGGCCCAGTCGTACGACCAGGCGTCCAGCTCGCCGGCGGCGTAGCCGTCGGACTCGAAGTAGCCGGACCAGTCGTCCCAGCTGCTCGCCGAACTGCTCAGGCCGTGCACGAAGACGACCGGGTCGTGGCCGGCCGCCTGCGCGGGGGTGGGGGAGAGGGACAGTGACAGAAGGAGCGAGGTGGCCAGGGCCGTGAGACCCGTGGCGATGCGACGCGTGGAGCGCTGCATGATGCCTCCTGAAACGTGTGGGGTTGCCAGGAGTGTCGGGCCGGGTCTACGCGCGCCGCATCGGTGTAATCGCCGGTCTTTACGATTCAAGTAACCCGCCAGTAACGTCATTTGTGTGGTGACTCCGGTGAACCCCCCACCTCTCGACCGCACTTCGCCACCGCAGAGCACGGACGCGTGGCGACGCCTCGCCGCCACCCTCCCGGAGGGCGTCCGCGTCCGCGTGCTGCGTGCCGTGTACGGCGATCCGCGCGCCGCCGCCGAACTGGTCCCGCGCCTCACCGGCCGCCAGGCGACCGGCGTCGACCCGCTCCCCACGGAGCCGTCCGAACTGGCCCCGGCGCTGCTCGGTGAACGCCGGTCGGAGATACGGGCACTGCCGGACGACACGCGCCTCCTGCTGCTGCTCGCCGCGGCCGACCAGTACCCGGTCTCCACCGACGCCTTCCTGCGCGCCGTCGTCGCGGCCCGCCTCGACACCCGGCCCCTGGACGCCGCCGAGACGGCCGGGATCGCGCACGCCGGAGCGGGCGGGGTGGCGTTCCGCGACGCGTGGACGCGGATCGCCGCCTACGAGACGGGCACTCCGGCCGACCGCCGCGACGTCCACCGGCTGCTGGCCCGCGTCCTGCGCGGCCAGGGCGAGACGCCGTCACGCTCGTGGCACCGGGGCGCCGGCGCGCTCGGCCCCAGCGGGCGGCTGGCCGCGGAACTCTCCGCCGCGGCGGGCGAGGCGGCCGGCACCGGGCGCCTGTCGGTGGCGCGGGCACTGGCGGAGCGGGCCGCCGTCCTGTGCCCCGACCCCGCCGCGCGGGCCCGGCTGACGGCCCGGGCCGCCGCGTACGCCTGGCGATCCGGCGACGGCGACCGCGCACGCCGACTGGCGTCGACCGCGGCCGACGGCGCGCTGAGCGGGGTGCTCGCCCTGCGGGCGGGAAACGCGACGGAGGCGTTCGACGCACTGCTGACGGGGGTGGCTGCGGCCGCGGGACCGGGGCCGACCCCGGGCCCGCCGCCCACCGTGACGCCGACGTCCGTCGTGCCGCCCACCGCCGTGCCGCCCACCGTGACGCCGACGTCCGTCGTGCCGCCCACCGTGACGCCGACGTCCGTCGTGCCGCCCACCGTCACGCCGACGTCCGTCGTGCCGCCCACCGTCACGCTGCCCGCTGTCACGTCGGCGTCCGTCACCCGATCGGCCGTCATCCCGTCGCCCGCCACCCCGCCCGGTTTCACCGCGTCGGCCGACACGTCCTGCGGCGTCCCCCCACCCAGTGCTTCCCCGCCGGCCGTCGTCTCATCGGCCTGTGCACCTCCGCCCGTCGCTCCGTCCAGCTCCGGCCGCCCGGCCGTCGCCTCGTCGGATGTCGCGCCCGCCGGCCACCTCCTGGCCCGCGCCACGGAGGCCGCTCTCTACACCGGCGACGTACGGCGTCTGCGTGAGGCCGCGAGGAGTGCCGATCGGCTCGGGGTCGTGGCGCCGGGGACGCTGGGCGGGCTGGTGGCCGCGTTCGAGGGGCGCTACGCGGACGCGCGTGACCTGCTGAAGTCGGCCGCCGGGCGGTGTGGTCCCGGTGGTGACCCGACCGTTCTGATCCATGCCGCGATCGCCGCCCTGCTCCTCGGCGACCACACCCGCGCGGCCACCGCGACGGTCCGCGCGGCCGCCTCCGCCCGGGTGCGGGGCACGCCGGTGACCGTGCCGCAGGCGATGGAGTTCCGTGCGTACGCCGACTTCTGGACCGGACGTCCCCGGGCCGGCGAGGCCACCGCGACGGACGCCCTGTGGCAGGCGCACGCCACCGGTCAGGACAACGGCGCCTGCCATCTCCAGGCCGCCCTCGCCATGTTCGCGGCGCTCACCGGGGACGCCGACGTCTGCCGCGACCGCGCGGCGACCGCACGGTCGTACGCCCTCGCCCGGGGCCTGGGCCTGCCCGCGGCCCTCGCCCAGTGGGCGCTCGCCTTCCTCGACCTGAGCAGCGGCCGGTTCGCCGCGGCGGCGGCCCGGCTGCGCGCCCTCGCCGGATTCGGCCCCGGCCACGGTCACCGGGCCATCCGGCACCTGGCCACCCCGCACTACGTCGAGGCCGCCGTCCGCACCGGTGACACCCGGGTCGCCCGCGTGGCGCACGCCGACTACGACCGCTGGGCCCGCACGGTGCTCAGCTCCGACGACCTGGCTCTCAGCGCCCGCTGCCGAGCCCTGCTCGCGCCCGGCGCGGAAGCGGTGGACCACTACCGCACGGCCCTCGACCTGCACTCCCGAGGCACCCGCGACTTCGAACGGGCCCGCACGGAGCTGCTGTTCGGCAGCGCGCTGCGCCGACTGCGCCGCCGTACGGAGGCACGCGACCGTCTGCACAGCGCGCTGGAGGCGTTCGACTCGTTCGGTGCCCCGCACTGCGCCGCCCAGGCCCGCACGGAACTCCGTGCCCTGGGCACGCCGGCCGCCCCGGCCCGGAACGCCGCCGACAGCCCGACGGCCGCCCTCACCGCCCAGCAGCTCCTCGTCGCCCGCATGGCCGCCGACGGGGCCACCAACCGTGAGATCGCCTCCCGGCTGGCCCTCAGTCCGCGCACCATCGACCACCATCTGCGAGGCGTCTTCACCCGTCTGGGCATCCGCTCCCGCATCGAACTGGTGCGGCTCCTCGCCGGGAGCGACGAGGCCGAGGCCCGCTAGACCTCGCGAAGCAAGGGCGAGTCCCGGTCGTGGACGTCGGCGCAGGGAAGGGGAGTCGTCGGTGGGGACGCCCGCGTTCCAATGGCGAGTCGGCGGGGACGCCCGCACGCAGTGGCGAGTCGCCCTCGTCGACCGGCCTCAGGCGGTCACCCGCCCCCGGAACCCCTCCGCGTCCCACGTCCCGAACAGCCTCGGGGCGAGCCAACCCGGTGCCGCCGTACGGAAGTCGGCGGGGGCCAGCGAGCCGGAGCCGGCCGGCACCGCGCCCAGCAGCGGCGACCCGGCCACCTCCGGCAGGTCCGCGACATTGCATCGGGACGCCAGATCCGCTTCCTCGGGCCAGCTGCCGATCACGACGCCGAGCAGGTCCAGGCGTCGGCGCCGCAGTTCACGTGCCGTCAGTTCCGTGGTGTTCAGGGTGCCGAGGCCGGCCGAAGCGACCACGAGGACCGGCGCAGCCATGAGTTCGGCCGCGTCCGCCAGCGTGCCGCCCGCCTCGTCGAAGCGGACGAGCAGGCCGCCCGCCCCCTCCACCAGCACGAGATCGTGGTCGGTGGCCAGTTTGGCGGCGGCATCGGCGATCTCGTGCGGACGCACGGCCGCCCGCCCGGCCCGGCGCGCGGCCGTCGCCGGGGCCAACGGCTCGGGATAGCGCGCGAGTTCCGCGATCGTCACCGCGCCCGCGAGGCGCGCGACCTCCTGCGCGTCGCCGTCCTCGTCGGGCCGTACACCCGTCTGCGCGGCCTTCAGCACGGCCACCTTCCGGCCCGCGCCCCGGGCCGCCGCGGCGACGGCGGCGGTCGTGACGGTCTTGCCGACCTCCGTGCCCGTGCCCGTGATCACCAGTACCGGCATGTCAGCCCTCCCGAGCCGCCGCGCACACCGCGCGGGCGATCCGTGCGACGTCCGCGTCGCCCGTGACGTACGGCGGCATCGTGTAGATGAGGTCGCGGAACGGCCGCAGCCACACGCCCTCGCGCACGGCGGCCGCCGTCGCCGCCCGCATGTCCACCTCGTGGTCCAGCTGGACGACCCCGATCGCGCCGAGGACGCGTACGTCCTTCACGCCCGGGAGGTCCGACGCGGGCGCCAGTCCCTCCCGCAGGCCCGTCTCGATCCGCTTGACCTCGGCGGCCCAGTCCTGCCCGAGCAGGAGCTCGATCGAGGCGCAGGCGACCGAGGCGGCCAGCGGGTTGCCCATGAAGGTCGGGCCGTGGGCGAGCACCGGCACCTCGCCGCGCGAGATGCCGTCGGCCACGCGCGCGGTGCACAGCGTGGCGGCCATCGTCAGATAGCCGCCGGTCAGTGCCTTGCCCACGCACATCACGTCCGGCGTCACCGCCGCGTGGTCGGCCGCGAACAGCGCGCCCGTGCGGCCGAACCCGGTCGCGATCTCGTCGAACACCAGCAGCACGTCGTGCGCGTCGCACGCCTCGCGCAGCACGCGCAGATACGCGGGGGAGTGGAACCGCATCCCGCCCGCGCCCTGCACGACCGGTTCGACGATCACCGCCGCCAGCTCGTGCGCGTGCCGCTCGATCAGCGACCGCAGATGCTCCGCGTACGACTCGTCGTACGCGGCGGGCGGCGGGTCCGCGAACACCTGGCGCTGGAGCACCCCGGTCCACAGCTCGTGCATGCCGCCCTCGGGGTCGCACACCGACATCGGCTGCCAGGTGTCGCCGTGGTAGCCGCCGCGCCAGGTCATGAGGCGCTGCTTGCCGGGTCGGCCCAGCGAACGCCAGTACTGCAGGCACATCTTGACCGAGACCTCGACCGACACGGACCCGGAGTCGGCGAGGAACACATGCTCCAGGCCGTCGGGCGACATGTCGACAAGGAGCTTCGCCAGGCGTACGGCGGGCTCGTGGGTGAGCCCGCCGAACATGACATGGCTCATCCGCGCCAGCTGCTGCTGTACGGCCTCGTTGAGCACCGGGTGGTTGTAGCCGTGGATCGCCGACCACCAGGACGACATGCCGTCGACCAGCTCACCCGAGCCGTCCGCGAGTTTCAGCCGCACCCCGCTCGCCGAGTCCACGACGAGCGGTTCGCTGCGGCCGGGCATGGGGCCGTACGGGTGCCACACATGCCGCCGGTCCAGTTCCAGCAGCTCGGGCACGGTCAGTCCGGGCGCGGTGTGCGGGTCAGGCATTGGGCGCGAGGTCCGTTCCGGCGCCCCGGCGGCGTACGGCGACCAGGTCGGTGCGCGGCTCGTTGGCCGGAGCGGCGGCGGCCGCGGCCGTACCGCACACACCGCCCCCTTCGTGCGACCCGCACCCGGCGTCCTCGTGCGACCCGCAGCCCGCGCTGCCGTGCGAGCCGCAGCCGGCGGCCTCGTGCGACCCGCAGCCGCCCCCGGCCGTCTCGGTCCGGTGCTCCGGCAGCGTCACCTGATCGGTGCCCTCCACCTCGAAGCCGGCGTCGGCGATCATCTCCAGGTCCGCCTTGCCCGCCTGGCCCTCGGTCGTGAGGTAGTCACCGAGGAAGATCGAGTTGGCCAGGTTCAGGGCGAGCGGCTGCATCGTGCGCAGGTGGACCTCGCGGCCACCGGCGATGCGTACCTCGACGTCCGGGCACACGAACCGCACCATCGCCAGGATCCTGAGGCAGCGCTGAGGGGTGAGGTTCCACTCCTTGGCCAGCGGGGTGCCCTCGACCGGGATCAGGAAGTTGACCGGCACCGAGTCGGGGTCCAGCTCGCGCAGCGAGTACACGACGTCGACCAGGTCCTCGTCGCTCTCGCCCATGCCCGCGATGAGCCCGGAGCACGCGGACAGCCCGGCCCCGTGCGCCTTCTGCACGGTGTCGACACGGTCGGCGTAGGTGTGCGTGGTCGTGATGTCCCCGTACGTCCCCTCGGACGTGTTGAGGTTGTGGTTGTACGCGTCCGCGCCCGCCTCGCGCAGCCGCTCCGCCTGGCCGTCGGACAGCAGACCGAGGCAGGCGCACACCTCGACGCCCTCGTTCTGGTCCTTGATGGCCTTGATGGTCTCGGAGACCCGGTCCACGTCACGGTCGGTCGGGCCGCGTCCGGACGCCACCAGACACACCCGCTTGGCGCCACCCGCCAAACCGGCGGCCGCCGCCTGGGAGGCCTGGTCCGGCTTGAGCCAGGTGTACTTCAGGATGCCGGTGGTGGAGCCGAGGCGCTGGGAGCAGTAGGAGCAGTCCTCGGGGCACAGCCCCGACTTCAGGTTGACCAGATAGTTGAGTTTCACCCGTCGGCCGAACCAGTGCCGGCGCACCTTGCCGGCCGCGGCCACCACATCGAGCAGGTCGTCGTCGGAAGTGGCGAGGACGGCCAAGGCTTCCTCGCGGGTCGGCAGCTCGCGCCGAAGCCCCTTGTCCACCAGCGTGTTCAGCAGGTCCATGGGAGCTGATCCTGACGTACGGAGGGTGTCCGAGCCAAGGTGAGTTCGCACAACCCTGTCGTTTCGATGTGTGGGTATTGCCACACCGTGGGTGGGCGGCCGTGCGGCTAGGGTCTGTGCACTGCCTACAAAAGCCACGTCTGTGTACCGCTCACCAAAGCCCCGGAGGAACCATGGCGTTCGGCTGGATCGACGAGCAGGCGGAGCTGCGCCGCAGCGCCGGGCTCGTACGGACCCTGCGCCCCCGCCCCGCCGACTCGCCGCTCCTCGATCTCGCGAGCAACGACTATCTGGGCCTGGCCCGCCACCCCGAGGTCACCGAGGGCGCGGCGGTCGCCGCGCGGACCTGGGGCGGCGGTGCGACCGGTTCCCGCCTCGTCACGGGCACGACGGAGCTGCACGCCGAGCTGGAGCGCGAGCTGGCCGACTTCTGCGGCTTCGAGGCGGCGCTGGTCCTCTCCTCCGGGTACGCGGCCAACCTCGCCGCGGTCACCGCGCTGGCCCCGCACGGCTCGCTGATCGTGTCGGACGCCGGCAACCACGCCTCGCTGATCGACGGCTGCCGGCTGGCCCGGGGCACCACACAGGTCGTCCCGCACTCCGAGCCGGAGGCGGTGCGCAAGGCGCTGCACACGCACGAGGGCCCGGCGGTCGTCGTGTCCGACACGGTCTTCTCCGTCGACGGCGACGCCGCCCCGCTGGCCGAGTACGCCGAGGCGTGCCGGGAGCGCGGTGCGGGGCTCCTGGTCGACGACGCGCACGGCCTCGGCGTGCTGGGAGAGGGCGGTCGCGGTGCCGCTGCAGCGACCGGGCTCGCGGGCGCCGACGACGTCGTCGTGACGGTGACGCTGTCCAAGTCGCTGGGCAGCCAGGGCGGCGCCGTCCTCGGCCCCGCCCGGGTGATCGAGCACCTGGTCAACACCGCCCGGACGTTCATCTTCGACACGGGTCTCGCCCCCGCGTCCGCGGGTGCGGCGCTGGCGGCGCTGAGGTTGCTGCGCCGCGCACCGGAGCGGGCGGCGCGGGCGGGTGCGGTGGCACGTGAACTGCACGCACGCCTGACGGCCGCGGGTCTGGAGGCGGTGCGTCCGGACGCCGCGGTCGTCTCCGTGCGCGCCCCGTCCCCGGAGAAGGCCGTGCGCTGGGCGGCCGAGTGCCGTGCGGCGGGCCTCGCCGTGGGCTGTTTCCGTCCTCCCTCCGTCCCCGACGGCATCTCACGGCTGAGGCTGACCGCCCGCGCGGACCTCTCCGAGGCCGAGATCGAGTGCGCTGTTCGAGTGATCGGCGAGACACGACCATGAGTCGGCGTGACACGGCCCTGCTCGCACGCGGGATGGAACTGATCAGAAACGGTCAGAGTTGATCGGACTGGTCAGGGCTGGAACGCGGCCGTGAATCCCGCCCAGCTCTCGGGGGAGAAGAGCAGCGCGGGGCCGGCCGGGTTCTTGGAGTCGCGCACCGCGAGCAGCCCGGACCATGGGCCGCAGCGTGCTCGCGCCGTCTCGACGCAGTTGTTCGCACCGGTGCTGTAACTGCTGCGCAACCAGCGCGCACCTGCTAGTTCGGTGCTCGACATGACGTTCCGAGGCAGTGCTGTCATGGTGCCTCCTTACGCGCCGCCACCTAGCGCGGCGATGTAATCCAACGATTCCTCGGGCGAAAGGGCGTGGATCCGAAGGGCGTCGAAGGCCTCCGTGTAGGCCTGGAGGTCTTCTTTCCGTTCGAGATAGAGGCTACTCGTCAAGTGGTCGAGAACAACCACATCCAGATCAGAAGTGCTCGAAAATGAGAAGATAACGAAAGGGCCCGTCAGGCCGATATGTTCGCCGGCTCTGAACGGCAGCACCTGAAGGCGGACTTGGGGCAGCCGCGCCGCCTCCATCAGCCGGCTCAGCTGCCGCGCCATCACCTCCGGCCCGCCGATCTCCCGGCGCAGCACCGCCTCGTCCAGCACCGCGCTCAGCTTCAGCGGGGGATCCGCGCGCAGCACGTCCTGCCTGGCCAGACGCACCGCGACCAGCGCGTCCAGACGGTCGTCCGCATCGCCGTCCAGCCCGCCGACGGCGGCCCGGGTCACCGCTCTGGCGTACTCGGGCGTCTGGAGCAGTCCGGGCACCACCGACGTCTCCAGCGTGCGCATCGCCCTCGCCTGGGACTCCAGGCTGATGAAGTCCCGGTACGTCGGCGGCAGCACTCCGCGGTACGCGTGCCACCAGTGATGCCGGCCGCCACCTTCGTCGGAGCCCGCCAACACCAGCAGCAACTCCCGAAGTTGGGCATCCTGTACGCCGTAGACGTCGAGCAGTAACCGCACATCGGCCGGTTTCACCCCGCTGGCGCCGGTTTCGATCCGGCTCACCTTGGACTGATGCCAGCCCGCCAGCCGGGCCGCCTCACCGCTGGTGAGCCCCGCCCCGGTGCGTAACGCACGCAGTTCTGCGCCCAGTTTCCGGCGGCGTACCGCGGGACCGTGCTGCATGGGCTACTCCTTACTCCAACCGAGTCGCCCAAATACGGTCTGCCGTCGCAGAGTTCACCGCTTCGAGCGACAGATATATGCATATCTTGGTGGATCGCCACCCGTGACGGGTGCGGTAATGGCAGTCTGGCGACGAAGCACCAGTCCGGGACCGTACTCGAACCATCCGCTCCGTGTCGGACTGCGGTCCCGTGGGAAAGGGACGACGTCGCCATGGCAGATCACCTGGAAGCATCCGTCACTCTGCCGAGCGATCCCGCCTCGGTGTCCGCGGCCCGGGCCTATGTGCTCACCACCCTCGCGGAATGGGGCCTGCCACCGGACACGGAAGTGGCCGACACCATCCGCCTGATCGTCTCCGAACTGACCACCAACGCCGTACAGCACACCCTGGGCCAGTCACCCACCTTCACGGTGGACCTCGTGCTGGACCGTGACGAACACCTGCGCATCGGCGTCACCGACAGCCATCCGCGTTTCCCCAAGCGTCTGCCGGCCGCCGTGCAGCAGGACAACGGACGCGGCATGGTCATCATCCGCTGGCTGACCGCGGAGTGCGGCGGCAAGCTGAGAGTGCGCCCGACACGCGAGGGCGGCAAGACCGTCTCCATCGAACTGCCGTGGACGGTCCCCGCGGCACCCGTGGCGAGCGGTCCGCGAGAACTGCCGTGACGGGCCGTCCGTCCTCCGCGGCGCCGCGGCGCCCGGCGCCACCACGCGGCGCGGCCGCACATCGACACAGCCCCGTGCCCCTCAGGACGGGGACTGCTGGGCCCGGCTGAAAGTGCCGCGCAGGACCGCCCGGAAGGCATCGACCGCGGGAGCCGCCTCGTCGCCGCGATGAGCGACCGAGATCGTACGGCGCAACTGCCCCCCTTCCAGCGCACGCACCCCCACCGGGGCGACCGACGTGCGCGCCACCATCTCCGGTACGACCGCGACCCCGAGCCCCGCACTGGCCAGGGCGCACACCAGCAGATAGCCCGGCGTCGCCACCAGCACCGACGGCATGGCCCCCGCCGCCGTCAGGGCCGCCTCCACACCCCGCCGCGCCGGAGCGTCCGGCGCCATGCTGATCAGCGGCTGCCCCGCCAGCTCGGTCAGCGGCAGCCGCGTGGCGCCGCTGGTGAGCACATGGCCCGGAGCGGACACCAGGACGAGTTCCTCGACGAGGATCGGCTCGACGCGGACGGACGCGGGCAGCTGCGTCGGTCCCCCGGGCTCGTACGCGTGCGTCAGCGCCAGATCGACCTCGCCCGCCGCCACCGCGGCCACGCCTTCCGACGGCTCGTAGTCGGCGACCGTCAGCTCCACGTCCGGATGAGCCCGGCGGAAGGCGCTCAGGGCGGGCGGCAGCAGATGGATGCCCGCCGTCTGGAAGGTGCCGAGGCGCAGCGTGCCGCCGGTCAGGCCGGTCAGCCGGGCCAGTTCGTGCCGGGCCCGGTCCAGCTCGTCGAGCACCCGTCGCGCCCGGCTCACCAGCAGCTCGCCCGCGCCCGTCAGCCGCGTCCCTCGGTGGTGCCGTACCAGAAGGGCCGTGCCCGCCTCGCGCTCCAGCTTGGCCAGCTGCTGGGAGAGCGCGGGGGTGGTGTACCCGAGCCGTTCGGCGGCACGGGTGATGGATCCCGCCTCCGCGACCGCCACCAGGGCGGCGAGCCGGACCGGGTCGTACATGCGGCCCTCCTGCCACCTCGGTCACGCATCTGCCTTAAGAAGTGCTTTAGGGATTGCCAGACTATTCGAAATACCTACTGAAGGCTTGCGGACGGCACGCTGGGCTCCATGGACGCACAGCTCATCGCCTTCACCGGGGTCTCCGCCGGCCTGGTCGCCATGCCCGGGGCCGACTTCACCGTCGTCGTACGCAACGCCCTCGTCTCCCGCCGGGCCGGCATCGCCTGCGCGCTCGGGATCGGGGCGGGGCTTCTGGTGCACGTGACGATGGCGGTGGTCGGGGTGGCCGCGGTCCTGGCCGCCGTACCGGCGCTGTTCCGCGCGCTCCAGATCGTCGGCGGTGTCTATGTGCTGTACCTGGGCGTGCAGACGCTGCGGCAGCGGCCCACCGAAGTGGTGGACACGCGCGCGGAGTCCACCGCGCGGCCACTGCGGCAGGGCTTCGTGACCAACGCCCTCAACCCGAAGGCGTCGCTCACCTTCCTCAGCGTGCTGCCGCAGTTCGTGCCCGCGGGCGCTCCGGCGCTGCCCCGGACGCTGCTGCTGGCCCTGATCGTGCTGGCGATCGCGCTGGTGTGGTTCCAGGTGGTCGCCCTGCTGGTGGACCGGCTCGGCAGGTGGCTGCGCCGGCCGCGGGCCGCCCGTGCGGTCACGGTGGCCACCGGCGCGGCGCTGACGGCCTTCGGCGCGGCCCTGCTCGCGGGACCGCTGCTCGCCCTGTGAGGCCCCGGGGGCGGTGACGGCGCGTCAGGACGCCGCCCCCGCCCCCGGGAAGGTCACTTGACCCGGCCGTACCAGACGCTCCTGGTCCAGATCTTCTGCAGCTTGACCACGTCCCCGGTCTTGGGGGAGTGCCAGATCTTTCCCTTCCCGGCGTAGATGCCGACGTGGTAGACGTACGACCCCGAGTGGAAGAACACCAGGTCTCCGGCCCTGCGGTTGCCGGCGGAGATGTGGCGGGTCTTGTTGTACTGCTGGGCAGCCGTGCGGGGCAGCTTCTTGCCCGCCTTCTTGAACGAGTAGAGCGTGAGCCCCGAGCAGTCGAACCGGTTCGGCCCGGTGGCGCCCCAGCGGTACGGGGAGCCCTTCTTGGAGGCCGCGACCTGAAGTGCCTTCGACGCCGGCGTGGCAGCCTCCGCCTCGGAGGTGAAGCCGGGCGCCACGATCGAGCCGCCCACTGCGGCGATGGTGAGGGCCGAAGCCGTGCCGGCCCGAGCCATCAGCGACGGGACACGATTGAGCGCAGTCATGCGCAACCCTTCGTCAGCCGCCTGAGAAGGATGACCTGTCGGATTCGGGCTGGCGAAGTTGCCCGGCCGCGTTGCCGCGGCTTCACCCCAAGGGCTGCTCGGATCGAACGAACGTCCGCTCCGGCGACCCGTCTTGCTCGGGTCCTCCACTCCTGCCGATCCACTCCTGTCGACCGGTCATCCGGGCGGCGGCAGGACTCGGCGTCCGCCCGGACCGCCCCGCCGCTGTGGCGGGGGCTTGTCGTCAGACAGGGATCTTGACGCACGGATGAGCGAAATACCCAACGGAATCGGGGGTTTGTGGTGTTACTCACCACTCACCCGTTCGGGTGGGTGACCCCCCTTTCGGGTGAGTGTCCAGATGCCCGAGGAGTCTCGGACCAGGGACGGAGCGTCTGATTCCGGCTGGCACTCATGCCCGTTGCGCAACCCTGACGGCCACGCGGAAGGAGGAGCGGATACGCCGAAAGGGGGTACGCCGTTCGGTCCGTTTGAGCTCGGCCCCGGACGCCTCGTCAGTGGGTCGGGACGCCCGGAACCCGGCTGTACGGATCGTCAACTGTCGGAGCGCGGGGGCACCGTGACACGAGCCGTGCGGCGCTCTCCGTCCAGCACGCGCAACGCACGCGCCAGCGTGGGAGCGTGCAGCTCCGTCTCGCCCCGCTGGTGCATGAGCGCCAGCGCGTCCCGCAGCTCGGTGGCCCTGCTCACGAGCGCCTGGGCGGCCCGCAGTCCGCGATAGGTGTCGCCGTGGTGTGCCGGGTTGATCCGGCCGAGCAGGTCGACGACGTCCAGATAACGGTCGATCAACTCGCCCTCCGCACGCGTCAGTGCAGGCAGAGGCGGCAATTCAGGTGGAAGCACCGGCCGCTCACCGCCCTGTCGGCGGAGCGATCGTGTGTGTACGGCTGGGGATGATCCCATCCACCAGTCCGTACTCCAGCGCCTCTTGGGCGGTCAGGATCTTGTCCCGCTCGATGTCCCGCGCCACCTGCTCGCGAGGGCGCCCGGTGTGCCGCGCGAGCATCTCCTCGAGCCGGGTCCGCACCCGCAGCAGTTCGTCGGCCTGGATCGCCAGATCGCTCGCCTGTCCTTCGACCGGTTCGGGCAGCGCCGGCTGATGGATCACCACCCGGGCCCCCGGAAGCGCGAACCGCTTGCCCGGCGTGCCCGCCGCCAGCAGCACGGCGCCGGTCGAGCCGGCCTGGCCCAGACAGATCGTCTCCACGTCACAGGAGACGAACTGCATCGTGTCGTAGACCGCCGACATGGCGCTGAACGAGCCGCCCGGCGAGTTGATGTACAGCGAGATGTCCTGGTCGGGGTCCTTGTGCTCCAGGTACATGAACTGGGCCATCACGTCGTTCGCCGACGTGTCGTCGACCGGCGTGCCGAGAAAGACGATCCGTTCCTCCAGCAGCTTCGAGTACGGATCCTGCGTCCTGACGCCTGAGCTCGTGCGTTCGGTGAACTCGGGCAGTACATAGCGGGCGGACGGTCGGGTCATGGCTCGCGCCTCCCTTGCCGGGGTGCCTGTAAAAAATGTACAGGACGTACATGACGTAATGTGGGGAGCATGGCCTACGAGATTCCGGTGACGCAAGCCAGGGCTGAGCTCGCCGATCTGATCAATCGCGTGGTGTACGGCGGTGAGCGCGTCGTGGTGACGCGCCACGGGAAGCCCCTTGTCGCCCTCGTCTCCGCCTCTGACCTCGAACGACTCGAAAAGCTCGGGGAGCCGGCGGACCTCGCCGAGGAGCAGGTGATCAGCGCGGTCTCCAGCGTCCGCGAGGTCGCTTCCGCTCCCCGCGAACGCCGGCGTTTCGGCATCGCGGCCGAGCACCGCGGGCCGAGCCCTTCCTAGCGCCGGCCCCCGCCGGCTCCGGAAACGACGAGACCGTGCACCCCCGTCCGCTACAGCGGGGGTGCACGGTCGGTTCGGTGTGACCGCGTGCGGCCGGCGGACGCCGGTCAGCCGATGGCGGCCAGTTCCCGGTCGGGTGCGGGCTCGGCCCTCCTCGCGCGGGCCTTGAGCGCGCTCCCCAGCAGGACGGCGCCCAGTCCCAGCGCGGCCCACCAGGCCAGGGTCAGGGCCGGCCCGGTCGCCGCCGCGCCGTCGAAGAAGGACACCGAGCGCAGCAGGGTCGTGCCCGCCCCCGGCGGCAGCCACTGGCCGATGACGCCGACCGGCTCCGGCAGCATCTGCGGGGCCGAGGCCGCCCCCGAGAAGGGGTTGCCGATCAGCATGATCGTGGCCGCCGTGATCCCGATGCCGGCGGTGCCGACGAGGGCGGCGAGCCCCGCGACCGCGGCGCCTACGGCCAGGGTCGTCAGTGCGAACACCCCGGCCTCGGCCCACCAGTCCCCGGCGAGCACGCCCAGCCAGCTGTGCGCGATCGACGCCGCGACCACGCCGATCAGGGCGGCGGCACCGACGAGGGCCCCGACGGCGCGGACGCCGCGCAGCCCGAGCAGGGTCACCGCGGCGCCCGCGGCCAGGCCGGCCAGGGCGAGCGGCAGGACGCTGGAGGTCAGGCCCGCACCGCGCGGGTCGTTCTCCGGCGCGGCCACGACGTCGACGGTCCTGACCGGGGTCCCCTCGGCGGCTGTCTGCTGTGCCACCGCCTGCTGGAGCAGCTGGGCGACGGCCGGGCTCGCCGCGGACGCGGTCAGCAGCTCCGGGCCCTGCGGGGTCACGACGACCGCGCCGTACACGGTCCGGTCCTCGATGGCCGCCCGGGCGGCGGCCTCGTCGGCGTAGCGGTGGATGTCGAAGGCGCCTTCGTGCGCGCCGAGCCGCTGCTCCACCTGTGCGGTGGCGGCGGTCGGCCCGGCCACGCCCAGCGGCAGGTCGCGCGGGGCGGTGCGGGCGGCCGGCCAGGCGAAGGCCCACAGGGCCAGGGCGGCGAGGAGCGGGACGAGGACGACGACCGCGATCAGGCGCCGGGGTGCGGCGTTCCTGGGCGGTGTAGCGGACCGGGTGGACATGCGGGCTCCCTGAGATCTCTAAAAAGAAGGATCGTTCGTTTTACCTGTGCTCCCACCGTGCGCGCAGCGGCCGTTGCTTGTCAAGAAGGAATGTTCGTTTTAGTTTTGGGGCATGGCCCGCGTATCCCAGGAACACCTCGACGCCCGCCGCCGGCAGATCCTCGACGGCGCCGCGATCTGCTTCGCCCGCAACGGCTTCCACGCCACCTCCATGCAGGACGTGCTGAAGGAGGTCGACCTGTCGGCGGGGGCCGTGTACCGGTACTTCAGCGGCAAGGAGGAGCTGATCGGCGCGATCGTCGCCGAGGTGCTCGGCTCGGTCCGCGAGGCCTTCGAGGAGGCGGCGCGGCAGAGCCCGCCCCCGCCGCCGGACGAGCTCGTCACCGCGGTCCTCGGCCGGACGCTCGCCGCCCGCGAGTCCCTCGTCGTCGACGGCAGGCCCGCCTTTCCGCGCCTGGTCGTCCAGGTGTGGACGGAGACGCTGCGCAACGAGGAACTCGCGGCCGTCCTGCGCGAGGGCTATCTCTCGGTGCGCGCGGCCTGGGGGCGGATCGTCGAGGGCTACCAGAAGGCCGGGATGATGCGGACCGACATGGAGCCGGACCGTGTGGCCCGCACCATGATCGCCGCCGTGCTGGGCTTCATCGCCCAGCAGTCCCTCTTCGGTCCCGCTCCGGTCGAGGTCCTGCGGGACGGACTGCGGGCACTGATGAGCATGCGGGACGACGGCGCCGTAACCGATGGATCACAGCTTGGTTAACTTGCCCGAAACGCGGTCCAACTAGCCTGCCGATCCACGCCACCAGGCCCTTTTGCCAGGTGGCCGCGGCAACCGGACCCCGCACGGTCCGGAGCGAGGACTGTGAGGTGGGACGTGCAACTGACCCCGCACGAGCAAGAGAGGCTGCTCATCCACGTGGCGGCCGACGTCGCCGAGAAGCGCCGGGCCCGCGGGCTGAAGCTGAACCACCCCGAGGCGGTCGCCCTCATCACCTCGCACATCCTGGAGGGCGCCCGGGACGGCCGTACGGTCGCCGAACTCATGTCGTCCGGACGTAAGTTGCTCACCCGGGACGACGTCATGGAGGGCATCCCCGAGATGATCCACGACGTCCAGGTCGAGGCGACCTTCCCCGACGGCACCAAGCTGGTCACCGTCCACGACCCGATCGTCTGAGGGGGCCTCGATGATTCCCGGAGAGATCCTGTTCGCCGACGGGCCGATCGTCTACAACGCAGGCCGTGAGGTCACCCGGCTGACCGTCCTCAACGCCGCCGACCGGCCCGTCCAGGTCGGCTCCCACTACCACTTCGCCGAGGCCAACCCCGGCCTGGACTTCGACCGCGGGGCGGCCCGCGGCAGGCGGCTGAACGTCGCCGCCGGCACCGCCGTGCGCTTCGAGCCCGGCATCCCCGTCGAGGTCGAACTCGTCCCGCTCACCGGCGCCCGAGTGGTGCCAGGACTGCGCGGGGAGACCGGAGGTGCCCTCGATGCCTGAGATCTCCCGTGCCGCGTACGCCGACCTGTTCGGCCCCACCACCGGTGACCGTATCCGGCTCGCCGACACCGATCTGCTCGTCGAGATCGAGGAGGACCGCTCCGGGGGGCCCGGACTCGCCGGGGACGAGGCCGTGTTCGGCGGCGGCAAGGTCATCCGCGAATCCATGGGCCAGTCCCGCGCCACCCGCGCGGACGGCACCCCGGACACCGTCGTCACCGGTGTGGTGGTCATCGACCACTGGGGCATCGTCAAGGCCGACGTCGGCATCCGCGACGGCCGGATCACCGGCATCGGCAAGGCGGGCAACCCCGACACCATGGACGGGGTGCATCCGGACCTCGTCATCGGCCCCGAGACGGAGATCATCGCCGGCAACGGGCGGATACTCACCGCCGGCGCCATCGACGCGCACGTCCACTTCATCTGCCCCCAGATCGCCGACGAGGCCCTCGCCTCCGGGATCACCACGCTCGTCGGCGGCGGCACCGGACCCGCCGAGGGCTCGAAGGCCACCACGGTGACGCCCGGCCCCTGGCACCTGGCCCGGATGCTGGAGGCGATGGAGGAACACCCCGTCAACTTCGGCCTGCTGGGCAAGGGAAACACCGTCTCCCACGAGGCGATGCTGTCCCAGATCCGCGGCGGCGCGCTCGGTCTGAAGCTGCACGAGGACTGGGGCTCCACCCCGGCCGCCATCGACGCCGCGCTGACCGTCGCCGACCGGACCGGCATCCAGGTCGCCATCCACACGGACACCCTGAACGAGGCCGGTTTCGTGGGCGACACGCTCGCCGCGATCGCCGGACGCGGCATCCACGCCTACCACACCGAGGGTGCGGGCGGCGGACACGCGCCGGACATCATGAGCGTCGTCTCCGAGCCGCACGTGCTGCCGAGCTCGACGAACCCGACCCGGCCGTTCACGGTCAACACCGCCGACGAACACCTCGACATGCTGATGGTGTGCCATCACCTCAACGCGGCCGTGCCCGAGGACCTCGCCTTCGCCGAGTCACGGATCCGGCCGTCGACCATCGGGGCCGAGGACATACTCCACGACCTGGGCGCCATCTCGATCATCTCGTCGGACTCGCAGGCCATGGGACGGGTGGGCGAGGTCGTCCTGCGGACCTGGCAGACCGCCCATGTGATGAAGCGGCGGCGCGGGGCGCTGCCGGGGGACGGGCGGGCCGACAACCATCGGGTGCGGCGCTACGTCGCCAAGTACACGATCAACCCCGCGCTCGCGCAGGGCCTGGCTCGTGAGATCGGTTCCGTGGAGACCGGCAAGCTCGCCGACCTCGTGCTGTGGGAACCGGCGTTCTTCGGTGTGAAGCCGCAGCTCGTCATCAAGGGTGGGCAGATCGCCTACGCGCAGATGGGCGACGCCAACGCGTCCATCCCGACGCCGCAGCCGATCCTGCCCCGGCCGATGTTCGGCGCGATCGGACGGGCCCCGGCCGCGAACTCGGTGAACTTCGTGGCGCCGCTCGCCATCGAGGACGGGCTTCCGGAGCGGCTCGGGCTCGGGAAGCGGTTCGTGGCCATCGACTCGACGCGGGGGGTCACCAAGGCCGACATGCGGGAGAACGACGCGCGGCCCGACGTACGGATCGACCCCGACAGCTTCGCCGTGCACATCGACGGGGAGCTGGTGGAGGCGACGCCCGCCGCCGAACTGCCCATGGCACAGCGATACTTCCTCTTCTGACGGCCGGAACCGCGATGACACGAGCAGCACTTCTCGTCCTGGCCGACGGCCGCTTTCCCGCCGGCGGGCACGCGCACTCCGGCGGGGCCGAGGTGGCCGTCGAGGCGGGGCGGATCACCGGGGCCGCGAGCCTGGAGGACTTCTGCCGGGGGCGGCTGCACACGGCCGGGCTGGTCGCGGCCTCGCTCGCGGCGGCGGCCGCCGCCGGGGGTGACGCGGTGGAGCTGGACGTCGCCGCCGACGCCCGTACACCGTCGCCCGCGCTGCGGGTCGCCGCGCGGAAGCTGGGGCGGCAGTTGACGCGGGCCGCCCGGGCCACATGGCCCTCGGCGGAGCTGGACGAGCTGGCCCGGCGGTTTCCCAAGGGGGCCCATCAGCCGGTCGTGCTGGGGGTCGCCGCTCGGGCGGCGGGGCTGGGGGCCGTGGAAGCGGCGTACTGCGCGGCGTACGAGAGTGTGAGCGGGCCGGCGAGTGCGACGGTGCGGTTGCTGAGTCTGGATCCCTTCGACGCCACGGCCGTGCTGGCTCGGCTGGCGCCGGAGATGGACCGGGTGGTGGATCGGGCCGTGGAGGCCGGGCGGGAGGTGGTCGTGGAGGGGGTCGATGTGCTGCCCGCGGCTTCGGGGCCGTTGCTGGAGATCGGGGCGGAGGTGCATGCGGCTTGGGCTGTGCGGTTGTTCGCATCCTGAGTGTTCTCGCCCCCGCCGCCCCTGCCCGTCCCTTCCTGAGGGGGCTCCGCCCCTTCGACCCCGCCGGGGCTGCCGCCCCGGACCCCGCTTCGGCCTGAACGGCCTCGTCCTCAAACGCCGGACGGGCTGAAAGACACGGACGGGCTGAAAGACCAGTCGGGCTGAAAGACGCGGGCGGGCTGAAAGATCAGTCGGGCTGAAAGTCCAGTCGGGCTGGAAGACGCGGGCGGGCTGAAAGATCAGTCGGGCTGGAAGACGCGGGCGGGCTGAAAGACCAGTCGGGCTGAAAGACGCGGGCGGCTGGAAAGACACGGGCCGGCGCTGGAAGCGAAGGCCCCTATGAAAGGAACCGTCGATGCACCTCGACCACTCCCACGACGGCCCCGCCGCGATCGGCGCGGACGCCCGGCGTCCCGACGGCTCGCGTCGTGCGCTGCGTATCGGGCTCGGTGGGCCCGTCGGATCCGGGAAGACGGCCACCGTCGCCGCGCTCTGCCGGGCCCTGCGCGAGGAACTGTCCCTCGCCGTCGTCACCAATGACATCTACACCCGTGAGGACGCCGAGTTCCTGCTGCGGGAGGCCGTGCTGCCGCCCGAGCGGATCACCGCCGTGGAGACGGGGGCGTGCCCGCACACCGCCATCCGGGACGACATCTCCGCGAACCTGGAAGCCGTCGAGGACCTGGAGGACGAGGTCGGGCCCCTCGATCTGATCCTCGTCGAATCCGGCGGCGACAACCTCACCGCCACCTTCTCCAAGGGACTCGTCGACGCGCAGATCTTCGTGATCGACGTGGCCGGCGGGGACGACATCCCCCGCAAGGGAGGCCCCGGCGTCACCACGGCCGACCTGCTCGTCGTCAACAAGACCGACCTCGCGCCGTACGTCGGCTCCGATCTGGCGCGGATGGCGGCCGACGCCAAGGCGCAACGCGCCGAACTGCCGGTCGTCTTCCAGTCGCTGAGGAGCGAACCCGGGGTGACGGACGTCGCCGCCTGGGTGCGGGGCCGGCTCGCGGCGTGGACCGCGTGACGACCGCGACCGGGGGCGTACGGGCGCACGCGCGGATCGTCGCCCGGGACGACGGGCGGGGCGGCACG
Organism: Streptomyces sp. Y7; assembly: GCF_043195415.1. NCBI lineage: Bacteria > Bacillati > Actinomycetota > Actinomycetes > Kitasatosporales > Streptomycetaceae > Streptomyces > Streptomyces sp. Y7. The sequence goes on along the minus strand of NZ_JBIDDQ010000009.1, from coordinate 157,256 downwards.
TCACTGCCCGTGCTCGACGGCGGCGGGCCGCTGGCGGTCAGACGGACCCGGGGCAGCGGGGACGGGGCGCGGGTCGCGCTGGTCGGCGCGATGAGCGGGCCGCTCGGCGGCGACCACTTCACCGTCGAGGCCGACGTCGAGGAGGGCGCCCGGCTGAGCGTCGGATCGGCCGCCGCCACGATCGCGCTGCCCGGGCAGAGCAAGGGCGAGGCCCGCTACGACGTACGGCTGTCCGTCGCGGACGGGGGCGAACTGCAGTGGCTGCCGGAGCAGTTGATCTCCGCGCGCGGCAGTGACCTGCGGGTCACGACCCACGTCGAGGTCGGCGCCGCCGGGCGGCTCGTGCTGCGCGAGGAGCAGGTGCTCGGGCGGGTGGGGGAGGAGCCGGGGCGGCTCGGCAGCCGGATCCGGGTGCGTGTCGCGGGGCGCACGGTGCTCGACCAGGAGCTGGCCTGCGGGCCCGGCGCGCCGGGCGGCTGGGACGGACCCGCTGCTCTTGGTGGGTTTCGCGCCGTCGGTCAACTCGTCGTCGTACGGCCCGAGTTCGCCGAGCGTCCGATGGCGGCCCGGACGCTGGGGGAGAGTGCCGCGGTGCTGCCCCTGGCCGGGCCCGCCGTGCTGGTGAGCGCGGTGGCGGCGGACGCGCTGCGGCTGCGCGGGCTGCTCGACGAGGCGCTCGACGCCGTCGCCTGAGCAGCCACTCGGCCGACGCCGCCGTCAGCTGATGGGCAGCCTCGGGAACCTGCGTTCCTTCTCCGCCTTGGCCGCCTTCGCCGCCGCCTCTTCCTCGGCCTTGACGACGGCCGCGTACTGGTCGACGTACTCCTGCTCGGACAGTGTCAGGATCGCGTACATGATCTCGTCGGTGATGGCGCGCAGGATCGCTTTCTCGTTCTCCATGCCGGCGTAGCGGGAGAAGTCGAGGGGCTTGCCGAAGCGGATCTTCACCGGGTGGATGTTGGGGATGACCTTGCCGGGCGGCTGGGCCTCGAACGTGCCGATCATCGCGCAGGGGACGACCGGGACGCCCGCCTTGAGGGCCATCACGGCGACGCCGACCTTGCCCTTGTAGAGGCGGCCGTCGTGCGAGCGGGTGCCCTCGGGGTAGATGCCGAGGAGTTCGTCCTTGCTCAGGACGCCGAGCCCCTCTCGGATCGCGGCCTGGCCCGCCTCCTTGCCGGTGCGGTCGACCGGGATCTGGCCGGCGCTGCGGAAGAACGCGGCCGTGAGGCGGCCCCTGATGCCCGGGCCGGTGAAGTACTCCTTCTTCGCCAGGAAGGTGATGCGCCGCTTGAGTATCGCCGGCATCAGGAAGTGGTCGGAGAACGACAGGTGGTTGCCGGCGACGATGGCCGCGCCCGTGGCCGGTACGTGCTCGAGGCCTTCTATGCGCGGCCGGAAAACCAGTCTCAGCAGCGGTCCCAACAATACGTATTTGAGTACGTAGTAGAACAAAGGGGCGCTCCTCACTCAGGGGGATCAGCTCGGGCCGCCGCGTTCTGGCAGGTCAACCAGCGTGCCGTGGGGAGGCCAGTGTAGGCGCAGGGTTGAACGGCCGGAACCGGGCCGGACGGGACCGATACCGACTCATGCCGACTTTCCTGACCGGATGTCAGGCTGCCGGTGGGCGACGTCGTTTGCGGGTGGGGAGGACCGCCGGACCAGCCTTGTCCGCGGGACGGGTGCGCGGCAACCCGATGGCCGGGTTTGGCGTGATCACGATCGCCAGGCGGCGGGTGGTCCGTCCGCGCGATCGGCCGCCGCCGCTGCCCGTCCATCACAGGCGCACGATGATCAGTGCCGTGTCGTCGGTGGCGCCGCCCGGCGGCAGCAGCTCCAGCAGGACGGCGTCGGCGAGGCGCTCCGGGTCGGCGGTGCGATGGCGCACGAGCGAGTCGGCCAGGCGGGCCAGCCCGGTGTCGATGTCCTCGCGACGGCGTTCCACCAGGCCGTCCGTGTACAGCGCGAGGGTGGCGCCGTCCGTGTAGGTGGTGACCGCCTGGGGTCTGGGGATCGGGTCGGGGCGGGCGTCCAGCGGCGGGTCGGTGGCCTGGTCGAGGAACTCCACCCGGCCGTCGGGATGGACCAGCACGGGCGGCGGATGGCCGGCGCTGCTGTAGGTGACGGTGCGGGCGTCGAAATCGACGAACGTCGTGACCGCGGTGGCCGATTCGGCGCCGTCGACGACATGGGCGTACCGCCCCAGCACGTCCAGCGCCTGTGCCGGGCCGTCCGCGACCCGGGAGGTGGCGCTCAGGGCGCTGCGCAGCTGCCCCATCACGCCGGCCGCGCCGAGGCCGTGCCCGACCACGTCGCCCACGGAGACGCCGATGCGGTTGCCGCCGACGAGGTCGACCAGGTCGTACCAGTCGCCGCACACGTTCAGCGCGCCGACCGCGGGCCGGTAGCGCACGGCGGCCCGGCGGGTGCGGACCTGCCGGCGCGGCGGCAGCATCGCCTCCTGCAGGGCGAGGGCGACCTCGCGCTCGCGGGCGTGGGACTGCCGCAGCCGTTCGTTGACCTCCTGCAGCTCCCGCGCCCGCGTGTACAGCTCGGCCTCCAGCACCCGCGCCCGGCTGTCGGTGCCCGCGCCGCCGCGCATCCGGATGAGTTCGGTGACCTCCTCCACCCGGTGCACGACGAGCGCCACCTTCCCGTCGGGGCCGAAGACGGGTGCGTTGACCGGGCTCCAGTAGCGCTCGGTCCACTCGCCGGGGGGATCCTCGACGTCGTAGCGCTGCAGTGCCATGGCGTCCCGCTCGCCGGTGCTCACCACGCGCAGCAGCGACGCCCGAAGGTTGCGCATGCCGGTGGCCGTGACGTCGTTCGGGTTGTCGGGGAAGACGTCGAAGAGGTACCGGCCCACCAGGTCCGCCCGGGGACGTCCCGACAGGCGCTGGAAGTCCTCGTTGGCATCCACGTAGACCAGGTCCGGGGTCAGCAGTGCCACCATGCCGGGCAGGCACTGGAAGACCCCCTCGTAGTCGACAGCCGTCTCGTCCATGGCTCCCGCCTTACCACCGGATCTGGCCCAGTTCGTCACGCCACAGTGCGTATCTATCGATGTACTACATTCATCACTGTTCGTCAGGTTGAGGAGGTTGTTCCGTCAGAGGCTGCTCGGCCCAGATGATCTTGCCTTCGGGGACGAACCGGGTGCCCCAGCGCTGGGTGAACTGGGACACCAGCAGCAGTCCGCGCCCGCCCTCGTCCGTGGTGCGCGGGTGGCGGAGGTGCGGGGCGGTCGCGCCGCCGTCGAAGACCTCGCAGACCAGCGCGCGCTCCCTGATCAGACGCAGCCTGATCGGGCCCTCGGCGTACCGGATCGCGTTGGTGACCAGCTCGCTGACCACCAGCTCCGTCGTGAAGGCCAGCTCGTCCAGGCCCCACTCCGTCAGCAGCCGGGCGGCCGTCTTACGGGCGTCGGCGACGGCAGCCGGGTCCGCGGGCAGGTCCCAGTCGGCGACCTGCTCGGTGCCGAGCACCCGGGTGCGGGCCATCAGCAGGGCCACGTCGTCGTGCGGGCGGTCCGGCGTCAGGACGTCCACCACCGTCCGGCACTGGAGGTCGAGCGAGTCCACACGTCCCTCCAGGGCTCGCCGCAACCGGTCCCGGTCCGTCTCCACGGGCCGTTCGCCGTCGCCGCCCTCGCCTTCGCCCTCGCCCGAGCGGGAGGCGTCCCCGTCCTCCCGCGCCAGCAGACCGTCGGTGTGCAGGGCGAGCGTGCTGCCGGCCGCCAGCGCCAGCTCCACCGACTCGAACGGGGCGCCGCCCACCCCCAGCGGCGCTCCCTGCGGCAGATCCACGAACGTGACCTCGCCGTCCGGCAGCACCACGGCGGGCGCGGGATGCCCGGCGGCCGCCATCGTGCACTGCCCGTCGACCGGGTCGTAGACGACGTACAGGCACGCGGACCCCACCGACTGTTCGATGCCCTCCTGCGTGCCCGCCTCGCTGCCCTCCTCGCGGGCGGAGCGCGCGACCAGGTCGTCGAGGTGGGCCAGCACCTCTTCCGGCGGCAGGTCCAGGGCGGCGAGGGTCCGCACAGCGGTCCGCAGCCGGCCCATCGCCGCGGCGGCGTCGATGCCGTGCCCGGGAACCTCGCCCACCACCAGCGCGACCCGCCCGCCGGACAGCGTGATCAGGTCGTACCAGTCGCCGCCCAGGCCGGTCAGCTCGTCGGCCGGCCGGTAGCAGGCGGCGACCTCGACCGCGTCCTGCTCGGGCAGCCGGTGGGGAAGCAGGCTGCGTTGCAGGACCAGGGCGGCGTCGCGCTCCCGGGTGTAGCGGCGGGCGTTGTCGACGCAGACGGCCGCGCGCGAGACCAGGTCCTCCGCCAAGGTCAGGTCGTCCTCGTCGAAGGGGTCCTGGCGGCGATGCCGGAAGAAGGTCGTGACGCCGAGGGTGACACCACGGGCGTGCACCGGGACGATCATCACGCTGTGCAGCCCCAGCTCCAGGAAGGTCGACCTCCGGGCGCCGGAACCGTCGGTGGCCCAGTCCCTGGCGAGCGGGTCGAGACGCGCCTGACGCCAGGGCAGGGCCGTCGCCAGGACCCGCATCGGCGGGGATCCGGGGACATAGGCGGCCACGTCGCCGACGGCGAAGGTCGCCTCCGGCACGTTCTCGTTCACGGACTGCTGCCCCGCGCGGCGCAACGGCACGGCGAGCTCACCGTCGGGCGGCCCGGCGGTGAGCTCGGCGCCCGCCAGGACCGGTTCCAGCAGGTCCACGGAGACGAAGTCGGCGAACGTCGGGACCACCACATCGGCCAGTTCCTGGGCGGTCTGCATGATGTCCAGGCTGCGGCCGATGTGCTCGCCGGCCCGGTCGAGCAGGTCGAGCCGCTGCCGGGCCCGATGCCGCTCGCTGACGTCGACGACGGTGTAGTAGACGCCCATCGGATGGCCGTCCTCGTCCTCGAGCCGGGTGAACGACATCATGTGCGCCGTCTCCCGGTGCGGTGCGGACCGCACCAGACCCACGTGTTCGTAGCCCACCACCGGCTCACCGGTGTCCAGCACACGGCGCATCTGCGCCTCGATCGACCGGGAGTTCAGACCCGGCTGGACATCCGCCAGCCGCCTGCCCAGCCGGGTCCTCGCCGGACCGCCGCCGAACTGCTCCAGGGCGGCGTTCGACCACACGTACCGCAGCTCGGCGTCCACGATCGCTATACCGACGGGGGACCCGGCGACCATCTGCTCCAGCACGCGCCGGCTCATCGCCCACCCAGGGGCGTCGCCCATCTCGGACAGCAGCACCAGCCAGCGCGAGGGTCCGGGCGCCTCCTGCGCGGAGGTGATCCGCACCATGACCTTGACCTGCTCGCCGTTCCTGCGCGCCACCGTCAGCAGTCCCGACCAGCCGCCGTCCTCGCGGCACCGCCGGGCGAGGTCGGGCACGCGCAGGGCGTCCTCGGGCGACAACAGGCTCCCGGCCCTTCCGCCCACCACTTCGGCGGCCGAGTAGTTCAGCAGCCGCTGAGCGTCCCTGGTCCAGCCCGTCACCCGCCCCTGGGCGTCGAGCAGCAGAGCCGCGGCGTCAGCCACGTCGAACCACTGCCGGGCAACGTCCTGCTCCTCGTATGCGCCCACGGCCGACCTCTCTGTCGCTGAGAGCGGTCTACCACCTCTTGTCCCCATCTTCACCCTTCCGCTCACACCTGCCTCCTGGCGAGGGCTACGCGTGTGCGGGGAACGCGGTGGGACGACGGGGCAGCGTCGGACGCCGGCGGCCCGGTTCCCCGCCTACGGGGAACCGGGCCGACGGGCGGTGGTCCCTTACCCGAGCACCTTCTCCAGCGCCCCGAGCGCCCCGGTCAGCTCCTGCGGGGTGATCGTGAGCGGGGGAGCGATCCGGATCGTGGAGCCGTGCGTGTCCTTGACCAGGACGCCCTCGCGCATCAGGCGCTCGCTGATCTCGCGACCGGTCCCGAACGCCGGGTCGATGTCGACGCCCGCCCACAGGCCGCGTGCGCGGAAGCCGACGACGCCCTTGCCGAGCAGCGCCGACAGCCCGCCGCGCAGCACCACGCCCAGTTCGGCGGCCCGGCGCTGGAACTCGCCCGTCTCCAGCAGCTCGACCACGGCCGTGCCGACCGCGGCGGCCAGCGGGTTGCCGCCGAACGTCGAGCCGTGCTCGCCGGGCCGCAGCACCCCGAGCACCTCGCGGCTGCCCACCACCGCCGACACCGGCACGATGCCGCCGCCCAGCGCCTTGCCCAGCAGCAGCACGTCCGGCACGACCGACTCGTGCTCGACGGCGAGCGTACGGCCCGTGCGGCCGAGGCCCGACTGGATCTCGTCCGCGATGAACAGGCAGCCCTTGCGGCTGGTCAGCTCGCGCACGCCGGCCAGATAGCCCTGGTCCGGGATGAGCACGCCCGCCTCGCCCTGGATGGGCTCCAGCAGCACCGCGGCGGTCGTCTCGTCGATCGCCGCCTCCAGCGCCGGCAGGTCGTTGTACGGCACGACCCGGAAGCCCGGCGTGAACGGGCCGAAGCCCTGCCGTGCGGTCTCGTCCGTCGAGAAGCTGACGATGGTCGTCGTACGGCCGTGGAAGTTGTCGGCCGCGACCACGATCGTCGCCCGGTCGGCGGGGACGCCCTTGACGTCGTACGCCCACTTGCGGGCCACCTTGATGCCGCTCTCCACGGCCTCGGCGCCCGTGTTCATCGGCAGCACCATGTCCTGGCCGGTCAGCGCCGCCAGCCGCTCGGCGAACTCGGCGAGCCGGTCGTTGTGGAAGGCGCGGGACGTCAGCGTCAGCCGGTCGAGCTGCGCGTGCGCCGCTTCGATCAGCGCCGGATGCCGGTGGCCGAAGTTCAGCGCCGAGTAACCGGCCAGCAGGTCGAGGTAGCGGCGGCCCTCCACGTCCTCCACCCAGGTGCCCTCGGCGTGGGAGACGACCACGGGGAGCGGATGGTAGTTGTGCGCCAGGACCGGTTCCTCGGCGCGGATCAGATCGGCGGACGAACGGGTCTGCGCGGGCGCGGTCATGAGCGGATCTCCTGAGTGCAGCACTTGATGCCGCCGCCGGCCTTGCGGAACTCCGACAGGTCGACGGGGACGGGGACGTAACCGCGCTCGTCCAGCCGGGCGGCGAGTGCCTCGGCCTGGGGCGCGATGAAGACGTGACGGCCGTCGGACACCGAGTTCAGGCCGAAGGCGGAGGCGTCGTCGCGGGTCGCGAGCACCGCGTCCGGATACAGCCGCTGGAGCACCTCACGGCTGCCCGGCGAGAACGCCTCCGGGTAGTAGGCGATGTTGTCGTCGTCGAGCACGAACAGCGCCGTGTCCAGGTGGTAGAAGTACGGGTCCACCAGCGTCAGGCTGACCACGGGGTGACCGAAGAACTCCTGCACCTCCCGGTGGGCGTCCCGGGTGGTGCGGAAACCGGTGCCGGCGAGCACATAGCGGCCCGTCCACACCAGATCGCCCTCGCCCTCGCACACGGACTCGGGCCGGTACACGTCGAAGCCCGCCGTCTTGAACCACGTCTCGTAGTGCGTGGACTCGGGGCGGCGCTCGGGCGCGTGGAAGAGGGAACCGAAGACACGGCCGCCGACGACGACCGCCGAGTTGGCGGCGAACACCATGTCGGGGAGACCGGCGACCGGCTCCAGCGTGTCGACCGCGTGGCCGTGGGAACGGTAGGCGCTGATCAGCGACTGCCACTGCTCCTGGGCCAGGTCGACGTCGACCTGGATGTCGGGCTGCATCCAGGGGTTGATCGCGTACTGCACGGCGAAATGTCTGGGTTCGCAGACGAGGAAGCGCCGCCGGCGCGGCACACGGGTTTCGGGCACAGAGGGGTTCCTCCGCTTCCTACGGTGTCGATGAGGATTGACACCAAGGTAGAAAGACACGCCGACGCTCGACAAGAAACAAGAATTGCGTCTTCACGCAGGAATGCTGCAAATTCTGCGGTCTCAGCGCACGTTCGCTGCGTCGATTGTCGAGCCGGTGTCCTGTGGAGGAACGGCCTGCGTGGCGCCCGCCTCCGGACTGTCCGGGATCAGGTGCGACAGCACCATCACGCTGATCGTCTTCCGGATGAACGGCTCGACACGAATGCGCTCCAGCACCTCCTCGAAGTGCTCCACGTCCCGCGCCCGCACATGCAGCAGCGCGTCCGCGCCCCCGGTCACCGTCATCGCCGCGGTGATCTCCGGATGGTTGCGGACCACCTCCGCGAGCCGCCGCGGCGGCGCCGCGCCCTCGCAGTACACCTCGACGTACGCCTCCGTACGCCAGCCCAGCGCGGCCGGCTTGACCGTGGCCGTGAAGCCGGTGATCACGCCGGTCTCGCGCAGCCGGTCCACGCGCCGCTTCACCGCCGTCGCCGACAGCCCGACGCTGGAGCCGATCTCCGCGAAACTCGTCCTGGCGTTCGCCATGAGAGCGGTGATGATCTTCCGGTCGAGTTCGTCGAAGGAGGCCGCGCCGCTGTTCATGAGGGCACTGTAAGCGGCACGGCACCCAGCGGAGACGTCCACGCGGAGCACATGTCCAGGCGTGCCCATTGCTCTTACACTCCCGTTCATGCTGCGCGCCCTGGCTGTCGACGACGAACGCCCCTCACTGGAGGAGCTGCTCTACCTCCTGAACGCGGACCCGCGCGTCGGCAGCGCGGAAGGCGCCGGCGACGCGACCGAGGCACTGCGGCGCATCAACCGCGCCCTGGAGTCGGGACCCCACGGCCCCGAATCGATCGACGTCGTCTTCCTCGACATCAACATGCCCGGCCTCGACGGCCTCGACCTGGCCCGGCTGCTCACCGGACTCGCCAAGCCGCCGCTCGTCGTGTTCGTCACCGCCCACGAGGACTTCGCCGTCCAGGCCTTCGACCTCAAGGCCGTCGACTACGTCCTCAAGCCCGTGCGCAAGGAACGCCTCGCGGAGGCCGTGCGCCGCGCCGCCGAGCTGCGCGACGCGGCCCCCCGAATACCCGTGAGCGAACCCGACCCCGACCACATCCCGGTCGAACTGGGCGGCGTCACCCGCTTCGTCTCCGTCGAGGACATCACCCACGTCGAGGCCCAGGGCGACTACGCCCGCCTGCACACCGACAGGGGCAGCCACCTCGTCCGCATCCCGCTGTCGACCCTGGAGGAGCGCTGGCGCTCCCGCGGTTTCGTCCGCATCCACCGCCGCCACCTCGTCGCCCTGCGCCACATCGGCGAACTCCGCCTGGACGCGGGCACCGTCAGCGTCATGGTCGGCGCCGAGGAACTCCAGGTCAGCCGGCGCCACGCGCGCGAGCTGCGGGACCTGCTGATGAGGAGGTCGTAGCCGTGCCCCACCAGGACCCCGCCGAGCGCCGCGTCGTCGTCACCGGCCCGCCCCGCCGCAGCCGCCCCGCCTCCGGCTACTACCGCCCCCGCACCGAGATCGACGAGCAGACCACCCTCGGCCACACCTACGTGCGGTCGCTGATGCGCACCCAGCTGCGCGCCGGCCTGGCCGTGTTCGCGGTCCTCGGCCTGCTCATCGGCCCACTGCCGCTGCTGTTCGCCGCCATGCCGGACGCCCGCGGCCTGGAATGGCTGGTCCTCGGCTTCTGCCTCTACGCCCCGCTGGTCCTCCTCGCCCGCTGGTACGTGCGGCGCGCCGAGCGCAACGAGCGCGACTTCGTGCGCCTCGTCGAAGACCGCTGAGCGCTCCGCTGGGAGGGCCGGGATATGTCGTCGTTCGTCTGCGGGGCCGTCGTGGCTGGTCGCGCAGTTCCCCGCGCCCCTTTCGGGGCGCTGCTGGACCGTGAACTCGAGGAGCGGCCGTGAACTCCAGCTATGCCGTCCCTGCCGTCGCCCTCGTCGTCCTCGCGACCGTCCTCGTCGGCGCCTTCGGCCTGCGGATATCCCGCACCACCTCCGACTTCTACGTCGCCTCCCGCACCGTCGGCCCCCGCCTCAACGCCGCGGCCATCAGCGGCGAGTACCTCTCCGCCGCGTCCTTCCTCGGCATCGCGGGCCTGCTGCTCGTGCAGGGCCCCGACATGCTCTGGTACCCCGTCGGCTACACCGCCGGATACCTCGTCCTGCTGCTGTTCGTCGCCGCCCCGCTGCGCCGCTCCGGCGCCTACACCCTGCCCGACTTCGCCGAGGCCCGGCTGTCCTCCCAGGCCGTACGCCGGCTCGCCGGGGCTTTCGTCGTCGGCACCGGCTGGCTGTACCTGTTGCCCCAGCTCCAGGGCGCCGGGCTCACGCTGACCGTGCTGACGGGTGCCCCCGACTCGCTCGGCGGACTGATCGTCGCGGTCGTCGTGGTCGCCATCGTCGCCGCCGGCGGCATGCGCAGCATCACCTTCGTGCAGGCGTTCCAGTACTGGCTCAAACTGACCGCCCTGCTCGTGCCCGCCCTCTTCCTGATCCTCGCCTGGCAGGGCGACGGCGCCCCGCGGCACGCCTTCGACGAACCGGCGACCTTCCGCGAGCAGAGCGTCGTCCGCGTCGACGACAGCATCAAGCTGAAGCTCGACCGGCCGCTCGACGTCACCGTGAGCGGCACGATCGACGGCCGCGCGCACGAGGAGCGCACGCTCGAACTGCCCGCCGGCACCCACCACATCGAGGCCGGCACCCGGCTGACCTTCGCCAAGGGCGCCGTGGTCCCCGAACGCGACCGCAGCGCCGGCGGCGGCCTGTCCCCGTCGCAGGCCGAGAGCCGCGGCGAACGCCCGCTGTACGCCACGTACGGACTGATCCTCGCCACCTTCCTCGGCACCATGGGCCTGCCGCACGTCGTCGTCCGCTTCTACACCAGCCCGCACGGCGTCGCCGCCCGCCGCACCACCGTCGCCGTGCTCGGCCTGATCGGCGCCTTCTACCTGCTGCCCCCGGTCTACGGCGCCCTCGGCCGCCTGTACGCCCCCGAACTCACCCTCACCGGCGACGCCGACGCGGCCGCCCTGCTGCTGCCCGACCGCATGATCGGCGGCCTCGGCGGCGACCTCCTCGGTGCGCTGGTCGCGGGCGGCGCCTTCGCCGCGTTCCTGTCCACGGCGTCCGGGCTGACCATGGCCGTCGCCGGCGTGCTCACCCAGGACGTCCTGCCGTCCCGCGGCGTACGGCACTTCCGGCTCGGCACGGTCCTCGCCATGGCCGTCCCGCTCGCCGCGAGCGTCCTGGTCGGCGGACTGCCGGTGGCCGACGCGGTGGGCCTCGCCTTCGCGGTGTCGGCGTCCTCGTTCTGCCCGCTGCTCGTCCTCGGCATCTGGTGGCACCGGCTCACCCCGCCCGGCGCCGCCGCCGGAATGCTGGTCGGCGGTGGCTCCGCGCTGCTCGCCGTCGCCGCGACGATGGCCGGCTTCCCCGGCTCCGGCGCGGCCCACGCGCTGCTCGCCTGGCCCGCGCTCTGGTCGGTACCGCTGGGCTTCCTCACGATGATCCTGGTGTCCCTGGCCACCCCGGGCCGGGTACCGCCCGGCACGGCGGCGATCCTCGCCCGGTTCCATCTGCCGGAGGAGTTGCGGACGGAGGCGAAGGCATGAGGCACTCCATCGCCGGACGGCGCCAGGTGGTGACGGCATGAGCGGGTTCCTCGCGGGCCTGTGCGTGGCGATCCTGCCGCTGCTCGCCGCCGGCTTCTGGCTGGGCCGGCGCACCGCCCGCCCGCAGAACCTCGGCGACCTCGGCACCCCCGTCGAGCACGCCACCTTCGAGACCCTGCACACCGCGTCCCTCGCCGCACCCCCGCTGCGCGCCGGACTCACCGAGGAGACCGCCCGCAAGTCCGCCCGGCGGCTCCGCTCGCTCCTCGGCACCGACGCGCTGTGCCTCACCGACCACGAGGACGTCCTGGTCTGGGACGGAGTCGGCGGCCATCACCGTACGGAGATCATGGAACTCCTCGCCGGCCCCCTGGAGTCGGGCCGCGGCGAGGCCTTCCCGCTCACCTGCGCCACCCCCGACTGCCCGGTGCGCTGGGCGGTCGTCGCCCCGCTCACCGTCGACGACCGCGTGCACGGCGCCCTCGTCGCCTGCGCGCCCCGCGAGTCGGCGGTCCTGGTGCGGGCGGCGGGCGAAGTGGCCCGCTGGGTGTCGGTGCAGCTGGAGCTGGCCGACCTCGACCAGTCCCGCACCCGCCTCATCGAGGCCGAGATCAAGGCGCTGCGCGCCCAGATCTCCCCGCACTTCATCTTCAACTCGCTCGCCGTCATCGCCAGCTTCGTGCGCACCGACCCCGAGCGCGCCCGCGAACTGCTCCTGGAGTTCGCCGACTTCACCCGCTACTCCTTCCGCAGGCACGGCGACTTCACCACCCTCGCCGACGAACTCCACGCCATCGACCACTACTTGGCGCTGGTCCGGGCCCGCTTCGGTGACCGTCTCTCGGTGACCTTGCAGATCGCCCCCGAGGTGCTGCCGGTGGCCCTGCCCTTCCTGTGCCTGCAGCCGCTGGTGGAGAACGCGGTCAAGCACGGCCTGGAGGGCAAGGCCGACAAGTGCCACATCCAGATCACCGCACAGGACGCGGGCGCGGAGGCCCTCGTGGTCATCGAGGACGACGGCGCCGGCATGGACCCCGCGCTGCTGCGCCGCATCCTCGCGGGCGAGGACAGCCCGTCGGGCGGCATCGGACTGTCGAACGTCGACGACCGGCTCCGCCAGGTCTACGGCGACGCCTACGGCCTCGTCATCGAGACCGCCCCGAACGCGGGCATGAAAGTGACCGCCCGGCTGCCGAAGTACCAGCCGGGCGTGCACTCGGCGGGGCGACTCACCCGGGAGTGAGGCTCACGTCGGACGGCTGACGACCATCCCCAGCGTGATGAGCCCCAGCACCACCCACCCGAACCACAGCCAGCCATTGCTCCCGAGCGCCACCGTGTAGGCCGTCACCGCGACCAGGCCGCCGACGGTGAGCACCCCCATCGCCTTCGTAGAACCGTCCGTAGAACCGGGCATCGCAACACCCTCCTAAGGTTCGTCCCCCTCCATGGTGCCCCCGTTCTGCCGCCGAACGGTGCACACGACGAAATGCGTGCCGCTCTTCCAGGCACCTTCGCTCGTCCAGGAGCCCGCCGTGTAGACGGAAGGATCGAATCCGTAGTCGCGCGGGGGCACCTCCCTGGCGCACGCCGTGTCCGATTCCGTGCGTGCCTCGGCGAGCGTGACGTCGGCGCCCAACCGGGTGAATCCGAGCACCTCCTCGTCGTGCGGCTCCGCGCACGACACCAGTCGGGCGTCCCGGTGCGAGCGGACGTCCAGACAGTCCCGGCGCTGCATGGTCGCCGTGTCCGCGAAGGGCATCCCCGGCCTGCGATGGGCGCCCAGCGGCCCGTAGACCGGCCCGTGCGCGCCCAGCACCAGACAGGCCGTCCGCCGCCCGGCCGCCTCGAACCCGGCCTCGGTCGGTACCACGGCGAAGCTGCGCACGTCCGCGAGCCGCCCGCGCAGGTCCTGCGTCCGCTCCTCGCACGCCGCCGGCCCCTCCTGCCGGGCCTCGGCGGCGGATGCGGCCGCGACGAACCCCATCACCTGCCCGTCGGGTGCCTTCTCCCCGCAACCGGTGTCGAGGTTCAGCCGGGGTGTGCCCTGGAAGGCGGCGGCGCCGGGCCAGTCGGCGAGCACGCAGTCACCGTCCCTCAGCGGCGCCCCGAGCCCCACGGCGTCCCCGTACGGCCGCTCCGTCCCGCCGGTGCCCGCCTCCTGGGACAGGGCGTACCAGACGCCGGCCCCCGCGAGCGCCAGCCCGAGCAGACCGGCGAGGACCGCGTGCAGGACACGCGGGCGGGTCCGGTGTCCTGCACCGTCCCCGGGAACAAAGCCCAGCGGCCCACCGGGAGGCTGCGTCGGCGAACCGCCGGGCTTTCCGCCCACCGTGCCGGAGCCTGGGCCCGATGGCGCGCCGGGACGTCCGGACGGGGGACCGAAGCCCTGGACACCACCCGGTCGCCCCGACACCGGCAGCCCACCGAACCCCGCCGGATCGGGCCCCGGTCCCGGAGGCGGCGCCCCGCCCCAGTGCGGCTGTGAACCCAGGTCGGTCTGCGTGCGCGCGTAGGCGTCCGCATCCGGCGTGACGAGCCGGGAGAGCGCCGCCTCCGCCTCCACCGCCGCCATGCGCCGCGCCGGGTCCTTCTCCAGCAGCGCCCGCAGCACGGGGCCCAGCGCACCGGCCCTCCCGGCCACCCCGGGCTCCTCCATGACCACCGCGGTCAGCTCCGCCAGATGCGACTCGCGGTCGAAGGGACCCCGGCCCTCGACGCCGTAGTACAGCGTGCAGCCCAGCGAGAACAGGTCGGTGGCCGCCGTCGGGGCCCCGCCCGTGACGCGCTCCGGCGCCAGATAGCCCGACGTCCCCACGAGCACCGACGCCAGCGTGTACCGGGTCTCACCGGCGTCCGGCTGCAGCGAGATGCCGTAGTCGGTCAGCAGCACCCGGCCGTACGGCGCCCCGGTGCGGTCCGGCGCCAGCAGGATGTTCGCCGGTTTCACGTCCCGGTGCAGGACACCGCGCTCGTGCCCGGCGGTCAGCGCGTCCAGTACGGCGAGCCCGATGCGGGCGCACTCCGCGGGAGCGAGCGGGCCGTGCCGGTCGACCAGATCCCGCAGGTTCACGGCACCCTCGACGTACTCCATGACGATCCACGGCAGTCCCTCGTGCTCCAGGACGTCGTGCACGGTCACCACATGCGGATGTCCGCGCAGGCCCGCCGCGTGCCGGGCCTCGGCGCGGGCCCGGGCCACCCGTGCCTCGCGCTCGTCGGCCTCGGCCGGGTCCCGGAACACGATCTCCTTGAGCGCGACCTCACAGGCGAGTCTGCGGTCGTGGGCGAGCCAGACATGGCCCATGCCGCCGCTGCCCAGCCGGCTCAGCAGCAGATAACGGCCGGCGACGACCCGGCCCACTCCCGACGTCGGTGATCCTGAGGGCATCCGGTGACTCCCGGGTTCTGCGGGTGTGCGCTGAGCGCGCGATGGCTAGGCGGTGGTGCTCGCGACGGACGGGGCGCCGGTCGCGGGCGCGCCGGTCCCGGGCGGCGGCGCGCTGCCGGTGACCGTCGGCGGCGCGCTGCCGGTCTGCGGTGGCGAGCTGGGCGAGGGCGGCGGAGGCTGTGGTGCCGAGCTGGTCGTGGGCGCCTTGGTCGACGCGGGCGGCGAGGAACCGGCCGGCGGGTCGGAGGCCGGCGGAGCCGTGGACGACGTACCCGAGGACGGCGGTCCGCTCGTGGGACCCGGGCCGGAGGTGTCGGAACTGCTGGGAACGGAACCGCTCGGGTCGGAGCCACCGGGTCCTGTGCTGCCCGGACCTGTGCTTCCGGGACCCGTGCTGCCCGGACCCGTGGTTCCGGGACCCGTGCTGCCGGGGCCGGAGCCGCTCGGCCCGGTGCTCGCCGAGCCGGAGGGGGAGCCGGACGGCGACGAGTCCGAGGGCCTCGGTGGCGCTGAGGCCGACGGATCCCGGGGCGAGGAGGGCGATCCCGAGCCCGGGGGAGTGGACGTCGACCCGTCCGGACTTCCTCCGGCCACGCCCAGCGTCACGTATGCGCCGAACCGCAGCTCGGTCCCGGCCGGCGGATCCGACGAGGTCACCAGGGCGCCGTCCGGCGGCAGCCCTTCGCCCGCGAAGTCGACGGCCAGCCCCGTGTCGGCGAGCGTCCGGCTCGCCTGCCCGAACGTCGCCCCCGCGAGGTCCGGCACCGCTCGGCGCTCGCGTGTGTCGAAGGCGGTGTCCTCGGCGCCGGTGGTGCCGACGGGACGGGTGATGCCCCGGTCCGGTTCATGGACGTCGACGAGGGCGAGCCGCTCCACTTTCCGCGTCGCGGGCCGCACGGCCACCACGGAGGCCTTCTCGTAGCCCTTCCACTCCTCGTTGCGGTCGTCGAAATCGACCTTTATCCGGGTCGTGTCCCCCTCGAAGGGCCGCAGCGGATTTCCGCACGAACACTTCACCGCCGGCAGGCCCTGCTCGTCGACGAGAATGGCGATTCCCGTCTGGAGCAGTGCGTCGAAGGGGGCCGCCTTTCCCTTTTTGTAGTCGTGGTTCTTCACGAGTGTGTCGTGACGAAGGAGAACCGGGGTGAGGCGGTCGAGAAATCCGGGAATCTCTTCCGCGGTGATGGACAGCGCGGTGGCCCACGCCTGTGCCTTGCGGTCATTCGCGGGATCGGTGAGAAACTCCTCGAGCCGTTCCACATCGCAGACCGTCGGCTGTTTCGACCCGCCGTACAGACCCGGTGTGTCCCCCTGCTGCAGACCGCCGTGCGCCGTCCGCGCCGTGACCTGCGCGTCGTCCCGTCCGAGCCCCTGGTTCTCGTCGAAGAACGGGGCCAGCGAGGGAACTCCCGCGGCCACGGCCTTCACCAGGAACAAAGGTGTGCCCCGATCGCACGCACCGAGCGCCAGAACGAGGACCAACAGGACGGCGATCCTCCGAATCACCGCTATGTGGAACCTGTGTACGAAAACACGAAACGCCATGACCGCTCCCCCCGGCGGTTCCCCCGACGCGCTTCATGCTACTGAAAGGCGAAGCCTTTCGGTTTCGTCAGTTTCCACGTGCGTTCAATGAGGCCAAATAGGCGTTGTACGCCTCGAGTTCCTTGTCGCCGTCACGGTCGGCGGCCCGGTCCTTGCGCTTGGCCTGCCGCTGCTCGGAGCCGTACCACTGGAACAGCAGCGCGATCAGCACCAGCACGGACGGAATCTCACTGAACGCCCAGGCGATACCGCCGGCCGCGTTCTGGTCGGAGAGCGCGTCGATACCCAGCGAGCCGGGCGGGTTCTTGAACGTCTCCACCATCGGCTCGGACGCCATCATCAACGCGATACCGAAGAACGCGTGGAAGGGCATTCCCGCGAACAGCTCCAGCATCCGCATCAGATACCCCGGCCGGTGCGGACCGGGATCCACGCCGATGATCGGCCAGAAGAACACCACGCCCACGGCCAGGAAGTGGACCATCATCGCGATGTGCCCGGTCTTCGAACCCATCAGGAAGTCGAAGAGCGGTGTGAAGTACAGCGCGTAGAGACTCGCGATGAACAGCGGGATCGTGAACGCCGGATGCGTGACGATCCGCATGTACCGGCTGTGCAGCAGGGCCAGCAGCCATTCCCGCGGTCCCTTGCGCCCCCGCCCGGCGGGCGGCATCGCGCGCAGCGCCAACGTCATGGGCGCGCCGAGCAGGATCAGGATCGGCGACAGCATGCTGATCACCATGTGCTGCACCATGTGCACGCTGAACATGACCATGCCGTAGTCGTTCAGCCCGGTGCACATCACGAGCATCACGGACAGCACACCGACGACATAGGAGACGGTCCGCCCCACGGGCCATTCGTCCCCACGCCGCCGCAACCGCACGACCCCCCACGCGTAGAGCGCGAGTCCCGCGAGACAGGCGACAAGAAAGAACGGGTCCGCGGACCACGCAAGCCCTCGCCCCAGCGTGAACGGCGGCAGATCCATCATCATGCCGTGCCCGCCGTGATCCATCCTGCGGCTCCTGTTTCGTGGGGGTTGTGCAAGTCTGTCCGCCCAGATTAGAACCACCCCCGGCCACCTTGGTGACCGGGGGTGGGGCAGCCGACCCAGGGGCGCGGGGAACTGCGCGACAAGCCACGAAGCACCCGCACCCGGCGACGAAACAGAGACTCCTACAGGGAGGCCCTCACAGCACGCACTCAGCCTCTTCGTACCGGTCGGCCGGCACCGTCTTCAACGTCTCCACGGCCTCGGCCAACGGCACCATCACGATGTCCGTCCCCTGGAGAGCCGTCATATGACCGAACTCCCCACGGTGCACGGCCTCCACCGCATGCCATCCGAACCGGGTCGCCAGCACGCGGTCGTAGGCCGTCGGCGTCCCACCCCGCTGCACATGCCCGAGGATCACCGGACGCGCTTCCTTGCCCAGCCGCTCCTCCAGCTCGATCGACAGCTGACGGGCGATCCCGGCGAACCGCTCGTGCCCGTAGATGTCCTTGCCGCCCTCGTCGAACGCCATGCTTCCGGGCCGCGGCTTGGCACCCTCCGCCGCCACGACGATCGCGAACCGCTTGCCGGCCTGGAACCGTTCGCCGACGACTCGGGTCAACTCGTCGATGTCGAAGGGCCGTTCCGGTACGACCACGGCGTGCGCGCCGGCCGCCATGCCGGAGTGCAGCGCGATCCAGCCGGTGTGCCGGCCCATGACCTCGACGACGAGGACCCGCTGGTGGGATTCGGCGGTGGTCTTGAGCCGGTCCAGGGCCTCGGTCGCCACGGTCACCGCCGTGTCGAAACCGAAGGTGACGTCGGTGACGGCGATGTCGTTGTCGATGGTCTTCGGCACACCCACCACGGGCAGGCCGCTGTCCGACATCAGCCGGGCCGCCTTGAGGGTGCCCTCACCGCCGATCGGGATGATCGCGTCGAGGCCGAGCTCCTCGACATGGCCCTTGGCCCGTTCCACGCCGTCCCGCAGATGGGAGGGCTGGACCCGGGAGGAACCGAGGATCGTGCCGCCGCGGGCGAGGATGCCGCCCACCGCGTCGAGGTCGAGCTTGAGGTAGTCGCACTCCAGGAGGCCCTTCCAGCCGTCCCGGAAGCCGATGACCTCGTCGCCGTGGTCGACGACGGCACGGTGCACGACGGACCGGATGACGGCGTTCAGGCCGGGGCAGTCGCCGCCGGACGTGAGGACACCAATGCGCATAGCCCGAAAAACCTTCTCAACGTGGGCCGGGACCGGACCACGCTGTCCGGCTCGAATCCCCGCCACCCTAGCGGCATCGGGGGGCGGGGCCGAACCGTGCGTCCGCCTGCTGGACGACCCCGCTCACCTGTGCGGACGTGCCGTCAGACGGGCTGCCGAGCGACCGGGCTCAGGCGGGCTGCTGGGCGGACGTGATGCGCTCGTTGCGCAGTGCCTCGTACCACCGGTCGTCGGTCGGCGGCAGAGCGTTCACGTCGAGCGCCAGCTTCAGCAGCAGGTCGGCGATCAGCGGGTTCCGCGCCAGCACCGGGCCGTGCATGTACGTACCGAAGACGGTGTCGTTGTACGCGCCCTCCGTGCCGTCGCCCGTGCCGTTGCCGTTGCCGAGGCGGACCTGGGCGAAGGGGCGGGCGGTCGGGCCGAGGTGGGTGACGCCCTGGTGGTTCTCGAAGCCGGTCAGCGGAGGCAGACCGAGGCGGGGGTCGATGTCGCCGAGCACGTCGCCGACGCACCGTGCCCCCTCGCCCCGCACGGACACGACGTCGATCAGCCCGAGTCCGGGCTCGCGCTGGCCGAGGTCGTTGATGAACTCGTGGCCGAGGATCTGGTAGCCGGCGCAGACGGAGAACACGATGGCGCCGTTCTCCACGGCCCGCTGCAGACCGCCGTCCCGGCGCAGCCGCTCGGCCGCCAGCCGCTGCGGGCGGTCCTCACCGCCGCCGATCAGGTAGATGTCACCGGACGTCGGGATCGGCTGGTCGCTGCGCACGTCGAGACGCGCCACGTCGAGGCCGCGCTGGCGGGCACGGCGTTCCACGACGAGGACGTTGCCCTGGTCGCCGTAGGTGCTGAGCAGGTCCGGGTAGATCCAGACGACCCGCAGTTGGTTGTCGCTCACTTAAGTCCCCTGAAGTCTCTTGGCTCAGTTGCCGACCCGGCGGCGCAGGTCCTGGAACGCGGTGTAGTTGGCGATGACCTCGATCCGGCCCGGCGGGCACTTCTGCACGGCCTGGTCGAGGTTCTCGAACACCTGGAACTGCTGGTTCGCGACCTCCAGGCGCACCGCGAGGTCGAGCCTGCGATCGCCGATGACGCAGATCGGGTGCCCGGTCAGCCGCGTGTAGTCGACGTCCCACAGCCAGGAGGTGTCGGTGCCGTCGGCGCCGCGCGCGTTCACCGAGAGGATCACCGGGGTCGGCGGCGGGTCGATGAGGGAGAACGTCTCCAGCCAGCCGGCCGGGTTCTTGGCCAGCAGCAGCCGCAGGTCCCGCCCCTCGAACTGCACGACGTCGTAGCGTCCGGCGACGGCCTGCACCTGGTACATGCGCTCCAGGGCGACCTGCGGCGGCACCCCGAACACGGCGGCGACGGCCGCCGAGGAGGTGGCGTTGGCCTTGTTGGCGCGCCCCGGGAGCTGGAGGTGGATCGGCCAGGCCGAGCCGTGCGGGTCCAGGACGTGGTCGCCGGACAGGGCCCAGCTCGGCGTCGGACGCCGGAAGCCGCACTCGCCGCAGAACCAGTCGTCGCCGGGGCGCTGCATCACACCGCCGCAGGACGGGCAGGACCAGGCGTCGTCCTTCCACATCTGCCCGGCGGCGACCCAGATCACATTGGGGGACGACGACGCGGCCCACACGACCAGCGGGTCGTCCGCGTTGGCCACGATCACGGCCTTCGAACCCGTCAGGCCCTCGCGCCAGTTCTCGGCGAGCATGCGGGTCTCCGCGGCCCTGTCGAGCTGGTCGCGCGAGAGGTTGAGCAGCGCGATGCACTTCGGGTCGGTGTCCCGGGCGACGCCGGCGAGGTACTTCTCGTCGACCTCGATGACGCCGTAACGGGCCTCCGAGCCGCCCGCGAGCGCCGAGGTGATGCCCGCGGGCATGTTGGCGCCCAGGGCGTTGGAGACGACCGGCCCGGCGGCCCGCAGGGCCTCCGCGATCAGCCGGGTCGTCGTCGTCTTGCCGTTGGTCGCCGAGACCAGGACCACGTCCAGGTTCTGCGCGAGCCTGGCGAGGAGGTCGGGGTCGAGTTTGAGCGCCACCCGGCCGCCGATCACCGAACCGCTGCCGCGCCCTGCGGCGCGAGATGCCGCCGCGACCGCCTTGCCCGCGGTCACGGCGATCTTGGCCCGCGGCGTGAGCGGGTCCGAGTTGCCTGCCATCAGTTCTCGATCCTCCTTGCGTACGCGCCGCGCTTCTGCCCTACGGCAACGTGGTGGTGGTCAGCCTATCGAGATCCATTCGCACTCCCGAATCGCCGTACCCTTGCGGCCATGCGCAACGGCTCCATTCCGGGCACTCACGGACGTGTTCGGCCCCTGACCCTGCTCGGAACTCCCGTCCTGCACGCCCCCTGCGAGGAGGTCACCGACTTCGGTCCGGAACTGGCGACGCTCGTGGACGACTTGTTCGCGACGATGTACGCCGCGCAGGGCGTCGGCCTCGCCGCCAACCAGGTGGGGGAGTCGCTGCGGGTCTTCGTGTACGACTGTCCCGACGACGAGGACGTACGGCACCTCGGTCATGTGGTGAACCCCCGGCTCGTGGAAGCGGACGGTGTGGTGATCCGGGGACCGGAGGGCTGTCTGTCCCTGCCGGGCCTGGAGGCCGGGACGGAACGGTACGACCACGCGGTGGTCGAGGGTTTCACGGTGACGGGGGAGCCGGTCACGATCCACGGGACGGGCTTCTTCGCGCGCTGCCTCCAGCACGAGTGCGACCACTTGGAGGGCCGGGTGTACGCGGACCGCGTCACGGGCCGGCGCCACCGTCGGCTGATGCGACAGGTGACCCGCGCCTCCTGGCGCCGGTCCGGTTGACACCCTCAGGGGCACGGTGAGCCGTGCGACCGGCCCCCACGAACCCGCACCGGGGGCGCAGCGGTCAGAACCCCGGACCGCCCATCCTGTCCCCGGCGGCAGCGAGCCGCCCCCACAGCAGGTCGGCCAGACTCCGTACCAACTCCGCCCGCGAGCACGGTCGTTCCCCCAGCCACCAGTCCCCGGCGGCGTGCATCATTCCGACTATCCCGTGCCCCCACACCCGGGCCAGCTGCTGACTGCCGGGACCGAGATCCAACCGCTCCTCGATGACGGTCGCCAGCTCCTCGCCCATCGTGCGGAGCAACGGCATCGAGTGCTTGCCGACGTCGAATCCCTGATCCGCCGTCTGGCCCCCCTCGGTCGGATGCATCAGGAACCGGTACACCTGCGGGCGGGCCTCGATCGCGGCGAGATACGTGTCCAGCGTGGCCTCGACCCGCTCGCGCCGGTCCGCTGGAGCGTCCAGCGCGGCTCGCAGCGAGTCCAGCAGGGCGTCCGTGTGACGTTTGGCCAACGCGGCGTAAAGTCCGCCCTTGTCGCCGAAGTGCCGATACAGAATCGGCTTGGTGATGCCCGCCTCGGCCGCGATCGCGTTCATCGAGGCCTGTGGGCCGTCGCGCAGCACCACCCGGTCGGCGGCCTCCAGCAGCTCGCGCCGACGACGATCGGCGGACCGTTGCTGGTCGGTCCGCTGTGTGGTGTCCATGATCTCTCCCCACCCGTACTGATTCGGTGACGCCTGCGCAAACTAACACTCAACCTGCCACAAGCATCGAACGGGCTGCCGATCGAGGATCCCGAGTTGACTTTACCTACTCGCTAGTAACAAACTAGGGTTACCGCAAGTAACAAGCATGCACGAAGCCATGCACGTACGCCGCTGGAGGGGACATGGCCGAGTTCACCATGGAGCTCAACGACGAACAGAAGGAGGTCCGGGACTGGCTGCACGGTTTCGCCGCCGATGTGATCCGCCCCGCGGCCGCCGAATGGGACGAGCGTGAGGAGACTCCCTGGCCGGTCATCCAGGAAGCCGCGAAGGTCGGCATCTACTCACTCGACTTCTACGCCCAGCAGTACTTCGACCAGACCGGCCTCGGCATCCCGATGGCCATGGAGGAGCTGTTCTGGGGCGACGCGGGCATCGCCCTGTCGATCGTCGGCACCGGTCTCGCCGCCGTGGGCGTCCTCGCCAACGGCACCGAGGAGCAGATCGGCACCTGGGTGCCGCAGATGTACGGCGACGCCAACGACGTCAAGCTCGCCGCCTTCTGCTCCTCCGAGCCCGACGCCGGCTCCGACGTGGCCTCGATGCGTACGCGCGCCGTGTACGACGAGGCCAAGGACGAGTGGGTGATCAACGGCACGAAGACCTGGGCGACCAACGGCGGCATCGCCAACGTCCACGTGGTCGTCGCCGTCGTCGACGCCGAGCTCGGCTCCAAGGGCCACGCGTCCTTCATCATCCCGCCGAACACGCCGGGCCTGTCCCAGGGCCAGAAGTTCAAGAAGCACGGCATCCGCGCCTCGCACACCGCCGAGGTCATCCTGGACAACGTGCGGGTGCCGGGCTCCTGCCTGCTGGGCGGCAAGGAGAAGCTGGACGAGCGCCTCGCGCGGGCCCGCGAGCGGGCCAAGGCCGGCGGCGAGCGCGTGAAGAACGCGGCGATGGCCACGTTCGAGGCCTCGCGGCCCGCCGTCGGCGCGATGGCCGTCGGCACCGCCCGTGCCGCCTACGAGGTCGCCCTCGACTACGCGATGACGCGCGAGCAGTTCGGGCGCCCGATCATCGACAACCAGGGCGTGGCCTTCCAGCTGGCCGAGATGCGGACGTCGATCGACGCGGCCCGGCTGCTGGTGTGGCGTGCCTCCTGGATGGCGATCAACGGCAAGCCGTTCACCGCGGCCGAGGGCTCGATGTCGAAGCTGTTCGCGAGCGAGACGTCCAAGAAGGTCACCGCTCAGGCCATACAGATCCTCGGCGGCAACGGCTACACGCGGGAGTACCCCGTGGAGCGCATGCACCGCGACAGCGCGATCTACACGATCTTCGAGGGGACCAGCGAGATCCAGCGGCTGGTGATCGCGCGCACGTTGTCGGGTATGCCGATCCGGTAAGCGCCGCAGGGGCTTCTGCGCGATGCGGTCCGCGGGGTGTGCCGTGGCCGGTCGCGCGGTTCCCCGCGCCCCTGGGGGTGTCGACCGCAGCCGAGTCGATGGAGGACGTCGATGACGGACAACCCGCTGGTGCCGCTGATCGCCCGGGGAGAGGCCGATCTCGGCACCCTGGCCGCGCTCGCGCTCGAACAGAGCCGGGTGATCCCCGCGGACCGTCTCGCCTTCCTCCATCTGGCCCAACGGGCCATGCCCGACGCTCCCGAGTCCGCCGCCTTCTTCACCTTCCTGGCCGAGGGGGAGGTGCTGGCGGGGCAGCGCCTGGGGGCGTTCGCGGCGGCGTGCGGTGTGACGGAGACGCGGTCGGCGGCCTACGCACCCCTCCCGGGCTGCCAGGGATACCCCGCCTACGTGGCCTGGCTGGCCCTGAACGCCGCACCGGCCGAGGCCGTTTTCGCGCTGACGGCCAACTTCGCGGCCTGGGGCGGCTACTGCGCCACGATCGCCGAGGCCCTGCGCCGCCACTACGGCTTCACGGACGAGGCCTGCGCCTTCTTCGACTTCTTCGCGGAACCGTCCCCGGAACTGGACCGGCTGGCCCGGGCGGCCCTGGAGGCGGGAGAACCGGACGAGTCCCGGGCTCGCGGGTATGCGCGTTTGCTTCAGTCCTATGAGGAACAGTTCTGGTCATCGCTGCGCGGCCCCACGTCCTAGGGGCGCGGGGAACTGCGCGACCGACCCCCCCACGAACCCGCACCCGGCCCCGAGCGGCCCCCCTTACGGAGTAGTCCCGCTGCTGTGCGCGATGCACGCCACGTCGATCCGGTCGGCCAGCTTCGCCAGCTCGATGGTCAGCGCGGCCACCGTGTCCTCGTCGAGCCCGTCCTCCCCGGCCTCGACAAGGTGCAGCCACCGACCACCCACCGTACGCAGCAGCTTGCTCACATCGGCGGCAGCAACCTGCAGGGTCCCCCGGTCGTCGACGATCAGCGGCAGAGTAACTTCGCGGTTCACACCCGGGATCGTAGCTGCGCGGTGCTCACGCGCCCTGCCAAACCGTAGTGATGTTGCAGAACTCGCGGATTCCGTGCCCGGACAGCTCACGCCCGAATCCGGACCTCTTCACTCCGCCGAACGGGAACGCCGGATGGGACGCCGTCATCCCGTTGACGTACACACTTCCGGCCTCCAGGTCACGTACGAACCGGTCGACCTCGGTCTCGTCACGGGTCCACACGTTCGAACTCAGTCCGAAGGGGGAGTCGTTCGCGATCAGCACGGCCTCGTCCAGGTCGCTCGCCCGGTACAGCGTGGCGACCGGGCCGAACGCCTCCTCGCGGTGGATCCGCATCTCGCGGGTGATCTCGGCGAGGACCGTGGGCGGGTAGTACCAGCCGGGCAGCTCGGGCCGGCGCAGCCGGTGGCCGCCGCACAGCACGGCCGCCCCGCTGCGCCTGGCGTCGTCGACCAGTTCCTCCAGGTCCGCGCGTCCCTGCTCGCTGGAGAGTGGACCGACCTCCGTCTCGTCCAGCATCGGGTCGCCGACCACCAGCGCCTTCATTCCCTCGACGAAGCGCTCGGCGAAGGCGTCGTACACGTCCGTGTGCACGATGAACCGCTTGGCGGCGATGCAGGACTGCCCGTTGTTCTGCACCCGCGCCGTCACGGCGATCTGCGCGGCGCGGTCGATGTCGGCGGACGGCATGACCACGTAGGGGTCGCTGCCGCCCAGCTCCAGCACCGTCTTCTTGATCATCTCGCCGGCGGTGGAGGCGACCGCGCGGCCCGCGGGCTCGCTGCCGGTCAGCGTCGCCGCCCGGACACGCTCGTCGCGCAGGACGTCGTCGACCTGGCCGGAGCCGATCAGCAGGGTCTGGAAACAGCCCTCGGTGTAGCCCGCGCGGTGGAACAGGTCCTCGATGTAGAGGGCGGTCTGGGGGACGTTCGAGGCGTGCTTCAGCAGCCCCACATTGCCCGCCATCAGCGCCGGCGCCGCGAAGCGCATCACCTGCCAGAGCGGGAAATTCCACGGCATCACCGCGAGGACCGGCCCCAGCGGGCGGTAGCGCACCCGTACGCGCGAGGCGCCCGAGTCCTTCACGTCGGAGTCGGCCGGCTCCTCGTCCGCGAGCAGGCCCTCGGCGCGTTCGGCGTACCAGCGCATCGCCTTGGCGCACTTGGCGGCCTCCGCGCGGGCCTGCTTGATGGGCTTGCCCATCTCGGTGGTCATCACCCGGGCGATGTCCTCCCGGTCGGCGTCCAGGAGGTTCGCGGCCTGGATCAGCAGGCGTGAGCGGTCGACGAAGGTCGAGGTCCGGTACGTGCGGAACGTGGCCTCGGCGAGCTGGAGCCTGCGCTCGATCTCCTCCTCGCCCATGGGCTCGTACGTCTTGAGCGTCTCGCCGTTCGCCGGGTTGACCGTCGCGATGGGCATGACCGACCTCCTGGGAGCGTGCTGGTGCTTCGACCTTCCCGCGCCGCGGTGGGTACCGCAACGCGTGTACGGCTGCCTAGGCCGAGTGCTCCGCCAGCCGGTCGAGAAACGCGGCCTGTGCCGTGACGACGACCTCGCGCGCCCGGTCGAGGTCCAGCCACTGCACCCGGTCCAGCTCCGGGAACTCCTGGGTGCGGCCCGAGCGCGGAGGCCACTCCATCCGGAACGTGCCGGGGACGACCGTCGCCGGGTCGAGGTCGGCCTCGACGGCCCAAACCGTGACGATCTTGCCGCCCTTCTGTCTGACCTCGCCCAGTGGCAGGGCCTCCCCGTCGGGCGGCGGCAGCCCCAGCTCCTCCTGGAACTCCCGGCGGGCCGCGTCCCAGGCGGGCTCGTCGGGCTCGTACTCGCCCTTGGGGACCGTCCACGCGCCGGCCTCGCGCCCGGCGAAGAAGGGGCCGCCCATGTGGCCGAGCAACACCTCCAGGCCGCCCTCGGTGCGGCGGAAGAGCAGCAGGCCGGCACTGCGCCGCTCGCGGGACGGGGTCACGGCCGCACCTCCGGGTGGGCGGCGAGCAGGGTCTCGACCGTGTCGGCCTCCTGCGGCCGCTTGTCCTCGCGGTAGCGGACCACCCGGGCGAAGCGCAGGGTTACGCCGGCCGGGTAGCGGGTGGAGCGCTGCAGGCCGTCGTAGGCGATCTCCACGACCAGCTCCGGGCGTACGGTCACGACCCAGTCGTCGCTTCGGACGGCCAGCTCCTGGAGCCGCTCGGTCTGCCAGGTCAGCATCGCGTCCGTCATGCCCTTGAAGGTCTTGCCGAGCATGGCGAAGCCGCCGTCCGCCGTGCGCGCCCCCAGGTGGAGGTTGGAGAGCTTGCCGGTTCTGCGGCCGTGGCCCCACTCGGCGGCGAGCACCACCAGGTCGAGGGTGTGCACGGGCTTGACCTTCAGCCAGGAGGCGCCGCGCCGGCCGGCGCTGTAGGGGGCGTCGAGGGCCTTGACGACGACGCCCTCGTGGCCGCGCCCGAGGGTCTCGGTGAGGAATTCCTCGGCCCGCGGGAGGTCCTCGGGTCCGGACACCAGCGCGCGGCGCACCCGCATCGGCTCGGGGACCAGGCGGGCCAGCTCCGCGTGCCGCTCGGTGAACGGCAGGTCGAGCAGGTCGTGTCCGTCGACGGACAGGGCGTCGAAGAAGACGGGGGAGACGGGGATGTCCTCGGCCGCCTTCGCCACGTCCGTCCGGGAGCCGACGCGGCCGGCGGTCTCCTGGAAGGAGCGGGGGCGGCCGGTGTCGTCGAAGGCGATGACCTCGCCGTCCAGGATGAAGCGCTCACCCTTCAACTCCAGCGCGGCGGCGGTCACTTCGGGCAGGCGGTCGGTGATGTCGTCGAGAGTGCGGGTGTACAGCCGCACCGAGTCGCCGTCGCGGTGGACCTGGACGCGGATGCCGTCCAGCTTCTCCTCGACCGCGCAGGTGCCGAGCTTGCCGATCGCCTCGGACACCGAGGACGCGGTGTGCGCCAGCATCGGCAGGACGGGGCGGCCGACGGTGAGCCGGAAGCGTTCCAGTGACGGAGGTCCGTCCGCGAGCAGCGCCCGGGCGACTTCCTGGAGGGAGCCGGCGAGCATGACGGCGCGGCGTACGTCCGCCGGTGGTGCCTCCGTCGCCTGGGCCAGGCCCTCCACCGCCACGGCGTCCAGCGCGCCCTGTCGTACCTCGCCGGTGATCAGGCCGAACAGGAAGCGTTGCTCGTCCTCGGTCGCGGAGCCCATCAACTCAGCCACCAGCCGGGCTCGTTCGGCCTGCGAGCCGGTGCCGGACACCTTGCCGAGTTCGGTGAGCCGGGCGTCCACCTCGCGGACGGTGAGCGTCGGCTCGGCGGCCGGTGGGACCGGGCGGCTCAGCACCTTCCAGCCGATGCCGAGCCGGCCCTGCGGGAGGCGGCCCGCCAGATACGGGATGACGATCGGCGCGTCGTCCGCCTCGGCGTCCCGGAAGAGCTCGGCCAGCAGAGCGATCTTCCGGGAGCGCGCCGAGGTCGCGGAGACCTCCTGGGACACACGGGCGAGCCGGGTCAGCAGCATGCAGCCATGGTGCGATGCGCTCCGCCGGTTTTCACCCCGACGAACGGGTCGTGTTTCGGCTGCGGCGACGTCGTGGCTCGTCGCGCAGTTCCCCGCGCCCCTTACAGGGCCGCGTCCAGGTCCGCCATCAGCAGCTCCCCGTTGATGAAGGCCCCCGCCCGGTAGCCGCCCGCCGCCGCGTTGATGACCTGCTCCGCGTAGCCCATGGCGTTGCCGGCCGCCCAGACGCCCGGTACGGAGGTCAGTCCCGTCGGGTCGACCACCGGGTACGCGCCGAAGGGGGTGTCCTGGAAGTCGGCGCCGAGCTTCTGCAGGAGGCCGGTCTGGGGTAGCGCGCGCGGTGCCGTGAAGACGACCTCACGCGCGTGCACCGTGCCGTCCGCGAGACGCACACCCGTCAGCCGGTCGTCCTCGATCACCAGCGCGGCCACCGCACCCGGGACCACCTTCACGCCGGCCGCCGCGAGCCTGCGCAGATCGTCGTCCGAGAGATCGGCCTCGGCGACCTCGTGCAGGAAGAAGGTCACGTCCTTGGACCACTGCGACACCATCAGCGCCTGGTGGACGCTCAGCGGAGTGGTCGCCAGCACACCGAAGGCCCGGTCGCGGACCTCCCAGCCGTGGCAGTACGGGCAGTGCAGCACGTCGTTGCCGAAACGCTCGGCGACGCCGGGCACGTCGGGCAGCTCGTCCTTGAGGCCGGTGGCGACGACCAGCCGGCGGGCCCGGACATGGCGCCCGCTCGCCAGCGCCACGGTGAAGTCGTCGTCGCGCGTGACGTCCACCGCTCGGTCACGGACCAGTTCCACGCCGTACCGTGCGATCTCCTCCCGCCCCACGGCCAGGAAATCGGCGGGTGACATGCCGTCGCGGGAGAGATAGCCCTGCATATGGGCGGCGGGCGCGTTGCGTGGCTCGCCGGCGTCGACGACCAGGGTCCGGCGCCGGGCGCGGCCCAGGACCAGGGCTGCGGAAAGGCCGGCCGCGCCGCCTCCGACGACTACGACCTCGTAAGGCTCGGTGTGCTTCTCGGTCATGGTGAACACCTCCACCACGACAGTCGCCCCGAAGCACGGGATTGACAAATCAACTTGCCGATTCTGCAATACAGAGATGAGTACCGACGACGTTCTCGCCGAAGTGGGGCCACGCCTCAGGAGGCTGCGCAAGGACCGGGACGTGACGCTCGCCGCGCTGTCCGAGACGACCGGCATCTCGGTGAGCACCCTGTCCCGGCTGGAGTCCGGGCTGCGCAAGCCCAGCCTGGAGCTGCTGCTGCCGATCGCGCAGGCCCACCAGGTGCCGCTGGACGAGCTGGTCGGCGCCCCACCGGTCGACGATCCGCGGGTGCGCTCCAAGCCGATCGAGCAGCACGGCCGCACCTTCTGGCCGCTCACCCGGCAGCCGGGCGGGCTCCAGGCGTTCAAGATCCTCGCGCCCCCGCGCAACGAGGAACCGGAACAGCGGACCCACGAGGGCTACGAGTGGCTGTACGTGCTGTCCGGGCGGCTGCGGCTCGTGCTGGGCGAGCACGACCTGGTGCTGGAGCCTGGGGAGGCGGCCGAGTTCGACACCCGGGTGCCGCATTGGTTCGGGTCGACGGGGGAGGGGCCGGTGGAGTGCCTGAGCCTGTTCGGGCCGCAGGGCGAACGCATGCACGTGCGGGCGCGTCCCCGGAAGGCGTGACGGACGCGACTGTTCCCCGGCGGACTGTTCCCTGATCGGCAAGCGACCGCTTAGTATGCGAACCGACCCCGGTCAGACGAAGCAGTCCCCCGTGGAGGCCCCGCATGCAGGCATGGCAAGTGCACGAGAACGGCGAGCCGAGCGAGGTGATGCGTCTCGACGAGATCGAGACGCCCACGCCCGGCGACGGCCAGGTCCTGCTGAAGGTGCGCGCCGCGAACATCAACTTCCCGGACGCGCTGCTGTGCCGGGGGCACTACCAGGTCCGCCCGCCGCTGCCGTTCACGCCCGGCGTGGAGATCTGCGGCGAGACCGAGGACGGGCGCCGCGTCATCGCCAACCCGGCCCTGCCGCACGGCGGCTTCGCCGAGTACGCCGTCGCGGACGCCGCCGCGGTCCTGCCCGCCCCCGAGTCGCTGGACGACGCCGAGGCCGCCGCCCTGCACATCGGCTACCAGACCGGCTGGTTCGGCCTGCACCGCCGGGCCCGCCTGGAAGCCGGGGAGACGCTGCTCGTCCACGCTGCCGCAGGAGGGGTCGGCAGCGCGGCCGTGCAGCTCGGCAAGGCCGCCGGCGCGCGGGTCATCGGGGTCGTGGGCGGCGCCGACAAGGCGGCCGTGGCGCGGGACCTGGGCTGCGACGTCGTGGTCGACCGGCGCTCCGAGGACGTCATCGGAGCCGTGAAGGAAGCCACCGGCGGCCGCGGCGCCGACGTCATCTACGACCCCGTCGGCGGCGAGGCGTACGACCAGTCCGCCAAGGTCGTCGCCTTCGAGGGCCGGATCGTGGTCGTCGGCTTCGCGAGCGGTCGGATCCCCAGCCCGGCGCTCAACCACGCCCTGGTGAAGAACTACGCGATCCTCGGCCTGCACTGGGGCCTGTACAACACCAAGAACCCGAAGCTGATCATGCACTGCCACGAGCAGCTCACCGAGCTGGCCGCCCGCGGTGCCATCAAGCCGCTGGTGAGCGAGCGCGTCCCGCTGGGCGGGGCCGCCGCCGCCGTGCAGCGGGTCGCCGACGGCGTCACCACGGGCCGCGTCGCCGTGCTCCCGGGACTCACCGAAGGAGGAGCGGCATGACCGACGCCGCCGAACTGCGCCGCCGTACGGCCGAGTTGCTGGCCGCGCACCCGCCGGCCACCACCGACCGCCTGGACTTCCTGCGCGCCCGCTTCGACGCCGGACTCGCCTGGGTGCACTACCCCGAAGGACTCGGCGGTCTCGGCGCGCCCCGCTCCCTGCAGGCCGTCGTGGACGCCGAACTGGAGGCCGCCGGCGCCCCCGACAACGAGCCGCGACGCATCGGCATCGGCCTCGGCATGGCCGCCCCGACGATCCTCAAGTACGGCACCGAGGAGCAGAAGCAGCGCTATCTGCGGCCCCTGTGGACCGGCGAGGAGGTCTGGTGCCAGCTCTTCAGCGAGCCCGGCGCCGGATCCGACCTCGCGGCGCTCGGCACGCGTGCCGTCCGGGAGGGCGACAGCTGGGTCGTCAACGGGCAGAAGGTGTGGACGTCCAGCGCCCACATCGCCCGCTGGGCCATCCTCATCGCCCGCACCGACCCGGACGTGCCCAAGCACGCCGGCATCACGTACTTCCTGTGCGACATGACCGACCCCGGGGTCGAGGTCCGGCCGCTGCGCCAGATCACCGGCGAGGCCGAGTTCAACGAGGTGTTCCTGACCGACGTCCGCATCCCGGACTCCCGCCGCCTCGGCGAGATCGGCGACGGCTGGAAGGTCGCCCAGACCACGCTGAACAACGAGCGCGTCGCCATCGGCGGCATGCGGCTGCCCCGCGAGGGCGGCATGATCGGCCCCGTCGCGAAGACCTGGCGCGAACGGCCCGAACTGCGCACCCACGACCTGCACCAGCGGCTGCTGAAGCTCTGGGTCGAGTCCGAGGTCTCCCGCCTCACCGCCGAGCGGCTGCGCCAGCAGCTCGTCGCCGGCCAGCCCGGCCCCGAGGGCGCCGGCATGAAGCTCGCCTTCGCCCGCCTCAACCAGGAGATCAGCGGCCTGGAGGTCGAACTGCGCGGCGAGGAGGGCCTGCTGTACGACGACTGGACCATGCGCCGCCCGGAGCTCGTGGACTTCACCGGCCGCGACGCCGGCTACCGCTACCTGCGCTCCAAGGGCAACAGCATCGAGGGCGGGACCAGCGAGGTCCTGCTGAACATCGTCGCCGAACGCGTCCTCGGCCTGCCCGCCGAGCCGCGCACCGACAAGGACGTCGCCTGGAAGGACCTGTCCCGATGACCGACCTGCTGTACTCGGAGGAGGAAGAGGCGCTGCGGGCCGCCGTACGGGACCTGCTGACCGACCACTGCGACGCGCCCGGCGTCATCGCGCGCACCGAGTCGGAGACCCCGCACCACCTGGAGGCGTGGAAGGCGCTCGCCGACGGCATGGGCCTGGCCGGGCTCCTGGTCCCGGAGGACCGCGGCGGACAGGGCGCCACGCACCGCGAAGCCGCCGTCGTCCTGGAGGAACTGGGGCGCGCGGTCGCCCCCGTGCCCTACCTGACGAGCGCCGTGGTCGCGACCGAGGCACTGCTGGCCTGTGACGCCGAGGGCGGCCTGCTCGCCGAGCTCGCGTCCGGGCGGCGCATCGGCGCCCTCGCCGTCGCGCTGAACGTCGCCCCCGGCGGCGCCTACCAGGTCGTACGGCACGAGGACGGCGCCCTGCACGGGGAGTTGACCGGCATCGCGGACGCGGGCGTCGCCGATGTGCTGCTGGTGCCCGCGGACGACGGCGGGCTGTACGCCGTGGACACCGCCGCCGCGACCGTCACCCCGCAGCCCTCCCTGGACCTGACGCGGCCCGTCGCCACGGTCACCCTGGACGGCGCGCCGGGCCGACTGCTGGGCGACGCCGAGCCCGCCGTACGACGCGCCCTGCGTGCCGGCGCCGGACTGCTCGCCTCCGAGCAACTCGGCCTCGCCGAATGGACGTTGACCGAGACGGTCCGCTACCTGAAGGAACGCAAGCAGTTCAACCGTCCCGTCGGCGGCTTCCAGGCCCTCAAGCACCGGCTCGCCCAGCTGTGGCTGGAGGTCGTCAACCTGCGCGCCGCCGCACGCAACGCCGCCGACGCGCTCGCGACCGGCGAGGACGTCGACCTGGCGGTCGCCGTCGCGCAGGCGTACGCGGCGCCCGTCGCCGTGCACGCCGCCGAGGAGGCCCTCCAACTGCACGCCGGTATCGGGATGACCTGGGAACACCCCGTGCATCTGTACCTGAAGCGGGCCAAGGCCGACTCGATCGCCTACGGCACCGCCGGCGCCCACCGCGCGGCCGTGGCCGAAATGGTGGACCTCCGAGCCCCCTGACGTACACCTGGACAAAGCCCGCGAGAAGCCCGCCCCACCTGGGGCGGGCTTTTTCGTGCGCCCGATACGGAGGAAGTGAACGAGGGACGGCAGTCCGGCCAACTCCCCGCAAGGGCACTGCTGTTCGGGCCGTTCGGAATCGCATACTCGCAGCGGTTCCATCCGACCCTGTCAGGGAGGCAGAGCATGGCCCTCACCACCCGTCGCAGAGCCCTCACCACCCTCGGCGCCGCCCTCGCGGGCGCCCTCGCCCTGCCCGCCGCCCCGGCGCTGGCGGGCGAACGGGGGCACGGCCCGCGCCCGTTGTGGCGGGCCCACGCCCACAACGACTACGAGCACCCGCGTCCCCTCCTCGACGCCCTCGACCACCGCTTCGGCAGCCTCGAGGCCGACATCTACCTCGTGGGCGACCAGCTCCTCGTCGCCCACGACCCCGAGGACCTCGACCCCACCCGCACCCTGGAGTCCCTCTACCTCGACCCGCTGGCCGCCCGTGTCAAGGCCAACCACGGCTCCGTGTACCGGGGGCACCGGGGGCCGATCCAGCTGCTCATCGACATCAAGACCGAGGGCTCCTCGACGTACCTCGAACTCGACCGGCACCTGGCGCGCTACAAGCACCTGTTCACGACCTACGCCCACGGCCGGGTGTTCCGGGGTCCCGTCACCGCCGTGATCTCCGGCGACCGTGCCGCCCGCGCGCCGATGGAGGCGCAGAAGCTGCGCCGCGCTTTCTACGACGGCCGCCTCGCCGACCTCGGCACCTCCGCGCCCGCCTCCTTCGTCCCGCTGATCAGCGACAACTGGACGCTGAACTTCACCTGGCTCGGCGTGGGCGCCTTCCCGGACGCCGAGCGGCGCAAGCTGCGCGGCATCGTCCAGGCGGCGCACTCCCGGGGGCAGAAGGTCCGCTTCTGGGCCACCCCGGACGTGGCGGGCCCCGCGCGCGACGCGCTGTGGGGCGAGCTGCTCGCCGCCGACGTCGACTTCCTCAACACCGACGACCTCGCCGGTCTCGAGGCGTTCCTCGACGCCCACCGGACGGTCTAGCGGCGCCTCGCGGAACACCACTCGTTCGGCCTACAGGTCAGCCGCCCGGACGAACCCTCCGCTACGCCACACTTGCCGCCGAACGCCGTGAACCGGGCAAGGCGGCGTGGCGGAGGAGGTTGACGATGGCCATTTCCATCTCTGTGGTGCTGCTGCTGTTCATCCTGGCGGTGATCTTCGTACGCAACGGCGGGCTGAAGATCACCCATGCGCTGGTGTGCCTGCTGCTCGGCTTCTACCTGGCCAGCACGAGCATGGCGCCGACCATCAACAGCGGCCTGACGGCCACGGCGGACATCGTGAGCAGTCTCAGACCGTGACCGTCGGCGGCGCCGTCAGGAAGCCGAGAAGACCCCGATGCCATTGGGGACGGGACGCTCCCTGCCGTCGGACGGGTGGTTGCGCACCGACACCGCCGCCGCTCCCGGCTCGCGCGCGACCAGCGTCGAGGAGCCGCCGCCGTCCAGGCTGAACGCGTCGTCCGAGCCCAGGTCGCGCATCACGGAGGCGACCTCCGCGATGGTCAGGCCGGTGCGGTACTCGGGGGCGCCGTCCAGTGCGAGCAGCACCAGGCGCCGGCCACGGTCCGCGATGCCGACCGCGGTCCGTACCGCCGAGGTCCGGTTGTCCAGGCCGGGCAGGGGCTGCCCGTCGTCGAGCACCGGATAGCCGCCGAGGGCGAAGCTGTACGGGATCCGGGACCCGGACGCCACCAGGCGGTGCCGCACCGACACCGGTTCGCCCGTGAAGAACTTCCGCAACTGCTGCGCGCCCGCCTCCCGGCCCACCAGCACGGTGGTGCCCGGGGCGATCGCACCGCTGCCGGGGGTGTCCGCGGCGGACACCACGCGGCCGTGACGGACCGTCACCTCGTAGGTGTCCGTGCTGCACGGGGCCGCCCGGTCGGTGTCCGTGCCGCAGGTGGCGCGCACCCGGGAGACGCTGCCCCACTTGGACGTGAACGCCCCGATGGTGCCCACCGGCAGCGCGTACTGGTTGAGCCCGCCCAGCGGCAGGCGGCCCTCGGGGGTGCGGATCGAGCCCGACAGGCTCAGTCCGTCCAGCCGGGCCCGCCGGTCCACGCCCACGCCGAACACGTCCTCGGTGCTCGTGCCGGGCGGCAGCGCGGGACCGAAGCGCTGGCCGTTGGGCACCGCCGCCTTCAGGGCCCGGCCGCGCGCGATCACCGGCCCCACGCTCGCGCCGGTCGCCTCGACGCCGGGGTGCTGGGTCTCGCTGATGTTGAAGAAGTCGCCGTTCACGCCCGCCACGGCGCCCTGCGCGGTCGCCTGCTGCGAGACGGTGGCCCGCGCCGCGGCCGCACCCGGGTACAGCAGGTCGAGCCGGACGCGCGGATCACGGAGGTCGACCGTGATGACGTGGGCGTGCGCCGTGCCCTTGGCCGCCGGGATGTCGAACTCGTCGTAGCCGACACCCGGCGCGATCAAAGTGGCCTGCTGCGCGGCGCCGGCCGGTGCCGCCCCCACCAGGGCCGCGCCGGCCAGCGCACCGAGTGCCGTGAACAGAGTGAGTGCCGCTCTCGCTGATCCGAATCGTCTCTGACGAAGCGTCACAAAGGCCCCCTGAGGTCTCGTCAAATGTCGCAGGACTCAGGGGAAGTGCACCAGACCGCGATGGCCGGCCGGGGATCTAGGAGCCGACTACGCGAGAACGGGTGAGGAAACGCACCCCCTCGGGTGCCTCCAGGGAGAAGCCGCTGCCCCGCCCCTCGACCACGTCGACGATCAGCCGGGTGTGGCTCCACACCTCGTACTGACTGCGCGACATCCAGAACGTCACGGGCTCCACCACCCCCTCGACGTGCAGCTCCGCGAGCAGGACGTCCGAGTCGCCCGTGCGGAACTCGCCCTCCGGGTAGCACATGGGCGCGCTGCCGTCGCAGCAGCCGCCCGACTGGTGGAACATCAGCGGGCCGTGTGTGGCGCGCAGTCGGCGCAGCAGCTCGGCGGCCGCGGGGGTGAGTTCGACACGCGGGGTCTCCTCATACATGGGAGCAAGGGCAGCACGGCCGACGTTGCGAGAGGGTTGCACCCTTCCGACCCCCTGCTCACCACCCGTTCTGACTAACCTGCACGGGTGACCATCGAGTTGACGCTGCTGACGTCCGTCGCCCACCGGGGCAAGGAGATCACCGCGCCCCGGCTGCGCGGCCTGCTCGCGCTGCTGGCCGGCGAGCCGCGGGTCGGATGCGGCACCGGACGGCTCGTGGCCGGGCTGTGGCCCGACGAGCAGCCGGAGAACCCGACCAAGGCGCTGCAGGTCCTGGTCTCCCGGGCCCGGTCCCTGCTCGGCGGCGACGTCATCGCCGGCACCCCCACCGGCTATCGCATCGCCCTGCGCGAGGACCAGGTCGACGCCTGGGCCGTGCAGCTGCATGTCGCCGCGAGCACGGAGAAGGCGAGGGCCGGCGACCATCACGGCGCGGTCGCCGAGGCCGAGGCCGGTCTCGCGCTGTGGGACGCCAATCCCGCGGAAGGCGGATCCCTCGATGACCCCGTGGCGGGGCTGCGGCGCGAACTCGCCGCCGCACACGCGGCGTTGACCCGGCTGCGGGCGCTCTCGCTGGCCCGTGCCGGGCGCCGGGAGGAGGCGGTGGGCCCGCTCGCCGAGCTGGTGGACGCACACCCGCTGGACGAGGAACAGCTGCTGGAACTGATGCGTTGTCAGACGGCCACCGCCGGAGCGGCCGCGGCACTGGCGGCGTACGACAGCCACCGGCGCCGCCTGCGCGAGGAGCTCGGCACGGACCCGGGCCCCGCCCTGCAGGAGCTGCATCAGGAACTGCTGCGCGGGCAGGCGCCCGCCGTGCGGCGCGGGGTGCCGCACGAGCCGAACCCGCTGCTCGGGCGGGAGGCCGACATCGCCACCGTGACCCGGCTGGTCCACAGCTCCCGGGTCACCTCGATCGTCGGTCCGGGCGGGCTCGGCAAGACCCGCCTGGCCGCCGCCGTCGCCCGGGACGCCGAGCACCGGGTCGTGCACCTGGTGCCGCTCGCGGGGGTCGGCAGCGACGCGGACGTGGCCGCCGAGGTCGCCTCCGCGCTCGGCGCGGCGGGCGACGCCGGGCCGCTCGCCGGCATCGTCGGCGCCCTCGGCCCCGGGCCCGCGCTGCTCGTCCTGGACAACTGCGAGCAGGTCGTCTCCGGCGTCGCCGACCTGGTGCGGGCCCTGGTGTCCATGACCCGGCACGTCCGTGTCCTCACCACCAGCCGCGCCCCGCTCGGGCTGTCCTCCGAGGCCGTCCACCCCTTGCCCGAGCTGGACCCGCGCACCACCGTCGAACTGTTCGAACAGCGGGCCCGCGCCGCCCGGCCGGACGCCGAGCTCCCCGCCGGCGCCGTCGCCGCCCTGTGCCGCCGCCTCGACGGACTGCCCCTGGCCATCGAACTCGCCGCCGCCCGGGTACGCGTGCTGTCGGTCGCCGAGATCGCGCGCCGGCTGGAGGACCGGTTCGCCCTGCTGCGCGGCGGACCGCGGGACGCACCCCGGCGGCACCGCACCCTGCACGCCGTCGTCGACTGGAGCTGGAACCTCCTCGAACCCGACGGCCGGGCCGCCCTGCGCGCCCTGTCCGTCCTGCCCGGCGGCTTCACCACCGAGGCCGCCGAACACCTGGTCGGCGGCCAGGACGTGCCGGATGTGCTGGACGTCCTGGAAAACCTCGTCGACCAGTCCCTGCTCAAGGTCACCGACACCACGCACGGCACACGCTTCAGGATGCTGGAGACGGTTCGGGAGTTCGCCGCCGCGCACCGGGAGCGGGCCGGGGAGGAGGAGACGGTCGGGGACCGGTACACCGGATGGGCGCGGGAGTTCGGGATCACGCATCACGACGCGCCGTTCGGCTCCGACCCGGTGGCCTCCTGGCAGCTCATCCGCGCCGAGCAGGACAACCTGGTGCAGGCGCTGCGGCTCGCGCTCGCCCGCGACGACGCCGACACGGTCGCCGCCGTGGCCGCCGTACTGAGCTCCCTGTGGACCACCGAGGCCGACTACACGCGGCTGATGGCGCTGGCCGACGACACCGCCCCACTGCTCTCCCGCCACCGGCCCGCTCCCGCGTACGTCGAGCCGACCCGTACCGCCCTCACCCTGATGACGGCCACTCTCTTCCTCGCCCACGGAACCGGCGCCGCGCGCCCGCTGGCCGGCCTGCGCCGGCTTCCCGCCGCCCCGCCCGACACCCTGGTCAGGGCCGCGTCGACGGTGCTGTGCGTACTGCCGGAGGTGCTCGTGTCCGGTGACCGCAAGCCGCTGGAGGAGTTCCGCGCCGGCGACGAGCCACTGCTCGCGGGTGCCGCCAACTGCGTGGCGAGCTATGTGTGGGACAGCGAGCACGACCCGGAACGCGCCCTGGAGGCCGCCCGCGGCATGCTCGACGCCTTCGCGGACCGGGATGTCCCCCTGCTGCGGTACTGGCCGCGGGCCCGGATCGGCGAGCTCTGCCTGCGCATGGAGCGCGGCGCGGAGGCGATCGGCCCCATGGAGAGCGCGATGGCCGAGCTGGCGCACTTCGCCGAGGGACAGGACCGGGTCGGACTGAGCTGGGGGCTGATGCTCGCCCACCTCCAGACCGGCGACCTCGAAGCGGCCGAGCACTGGCTGGAACACGCGCTGCGGCACCAGCCCGAAGGCATGACACCGGACGCCTACGCCCCCGACCTGGGCGCCCGCGCCGAGATCGCCCTCGCCCGGGGCGACACCGTCACCGGCCTCGGCCTCTGGCGCAGGGCCGTCGCCCGCATGGAGCGCGGCGCCCGTCCCGGTGCAGGCGGCGAAGCCCTGCTGGCGGACTGGCGGCTGGAGTTGCAGGCCGTCGCCCTGACCGCCCACGCCCGGCACGGCCGTACCGACCTCGTGGCACCCCTGGCCGCCGCGCTGCCCGAGCGTCTGGTGTCCCTGCTGACCCGGCACCCGAACGCCGCGCACGCCACGACGGCCGCCCTCCCGGTCCAGGGCACGCTGCTGCTGGCGCTCGGCATCACCGACCTCGGCGGCGAGGACTCCGCGCGCGGGGCGCGGCTCGTGGCGCTGGCCGAGCGCTTCCACTGCCTGCGCAACTTCCAGCCGACGATGTCCTCGGCCCGCGCCCGGCAGGACGCACAGAAGGCCGATCGGACGGCGTACGCGGACGCGGTGTCCGAGTACGCCGCCCTCGGCCCCGACGCGCTGCGCGAGGCCGCGCTCGCCCTGCTCGGGCAGCGGACCGGCTGAAGCCGGAACGTCAGAGCCGTACCGGGAGGCTCAGCAGGTGGAAGCCGTCGCCGGGCCAGTGGCCGAAGCGGACGTCGGCCCGGTCCACGGCCAGTGCCGGGGACGGCCGCCGCACGAGGAGTTCGTCGAGGACGACGCCCGTCACCAGCCGGCCCAGGGCCGCTCCGATGCAGTAGTGCGGGCCGTGTCCGAAGGCGAGATGGCCGTCGCCGCGCCCGAACTCCCTGCTGATGTCCAGCCGTTCCGGCTCCTCGTACGCGGCGGGGTCGTGGTCGGCGCCGAACAGCGCGACCGTCAGGGCCTCCCCCTTGCGCAGGAAGGAACCGGCGAACTCGAAGTCCTCGGTGGCGTACAGCGTGGCGCCGATGCGCACCAGCGTGACGAACCTGAGGAGTTCGGGCACCGCGCGGGAGAGCAGCTCGGGCTCGTCGCGCAGTCGCCGCAGCTGTTCCGGGTGGTCGAGCAGGGCGAGCAGGCCGTGGGCGAGGAACAGGGCGGGCGGGGTGATGCCGGTGTTGATGAGCAGGAAGAAGACGGTCACGATCTCGTCGTCGTTCATCCCGCCGTCGGCGAGCAGGGCGGAGACCAGGTCGTCGGTGGGCTCGGCGCGGCGGCGGGCCACCAGGTCCTTGGTGTACTCCACGATGCCGGCCAGTCCCTCGGCGATCCTGCTGCCGTCGCCGTAGGCGAAGTCCCGGATCCATGCGCACACCCGGTCCTGGTCGGCGGGGTCCACGCCGACCAGCTCGCAGATCACGGCCGTGCTGAGCGGGTAGGCGAACTCGCCCAGCAGGTCGGCCCGTTCTCCTTCGGCGAGGGCGGCGATCAGCTCCCGGGCGGTCTTCTCCACGAAGGGGCGCAGCGCGGACACACGGCGGGCGGTGAAGGCGCGGGTGAGAGGGTTGCGGCGCCGGGTGTGCTCGTCGCCGTCGAACAGCGCCAGGTGCCCGGACAGATACGGGAGGTACTCCGGCGGGAAGCCCTCGATGCCCTGGGCCAGCAACTCGGCCTGCGGGTCGGGCATGTCGGAGCCGCCGGGGACGGCGGAGCGGTCCCGGATCAGCCGCGGCTCGGTGAGCGCGGCCCGCGCGTCCTCGTACCGGGTGACGAGCCGCACGGGGGTGTCCAGCCCCGGCAGCACCGCGTGCCCCAGACCGGCGCGCGAGCGCAGGTCGGCGTAACCGCGGACGGGGTCCTCGATGAGTTCGGGGGTCAGCTGGAGGGGGGCGGCGTCCATGGGTTGTGCCTCTCTGGCTCCGGGTCGTCGGAATGACCAGAGCGTGCGGGAGGCCGCCTTCGGCGCGGTTTCAGGGCGGTTTCAACGGGACCGGGGGACGCGAGGCAGCTGCCGTTCTCCCGGCTCACGGCCGCGCCCTGAGCCGGGCCGAGGTGCCGGCGTCGGCTCAGGGCAGGGGAAGGCCGCTAGCGTCGGCCGTCGCCGACGGTGACGAAGCCCGCGAGCCGCGCGCCGGTGAGGTTGTCGTAGACGACGTCACCGGTGGACTTCCGCCAGATCCTGATCCGGAAGGTGTCCGGAGCGTCGGTCGCGGTGACCCGGAAGCCGTAGCCGCCGTCGCCGTTCAGGGTGCCGCTGCCCTGGTAGACGGCCCGCGACCCGCTGACGACCAGCCAGTCGGAGCCGGTGGAGCGGAACTTCAGCCCGGCTCGGCCGAGTGTGAAGTCCGCCTTGCCGGTGGGGACCGTGGCGCCCTTCGGGTAGCCGGCGGCGAAGGAGAGGACGGCCTTGCCGGTCAGGTCCGGCTGGGCCGGGAACGCGCCGGCGGGCGAGGTGAACACGCCGGTCCCGAGCGCCGGGCCCGCCGCGCGGTCGTAGACGATCAGCTCGGGGAGGGTCGTGCTGTCCGAGACGCCGTCGTCGTCCTCGACCGTGACCACCGGGCGGTGGATGCCGGCCTCGGTGTAGGTGTGCGCGGACCGGCAGGTGGTGCCGCTCACCGTGCCTCCGCGAGGGCGCGTGCCGTCCTTCCAGTCGACCCGGCAGGTGTGGGTGTCGCCGGTGCCGGGATCGCTGAACTCGGCCGTGACCACCGTCCGCGCGCCGACCGACACGGGGGACGCCGGCCCGCGCACGGCGGTGATCACCGGTGCCGCGCCGGCGACTTCGACGGTGGCCGAGTCACTGCTGCGTCCGCCGGTCAGCGTGACCGTGTAGGTGCCGTCGTCCGTGCAGGTGAGGGTGGTCCTCGCCGACCCGGCGTCGGAGAACGAGCAGGGTGCGCCCGCCTCGACGGTCCACCGCGGGCCTCCCGCACCGGAGAGGGTGCCGTTGAGCGCGATCCGGTCGCCCTCCCGGCCCGAGGCGTCCGGGCCGGCGTGCACGACGGTGACCGGATCGACGCCGGTCAGGGTGGGCACGACCTTCCGGATCAGTCCGTCGGAGCCGAACTCCAGTTTGTCCACGGTCGTTTCGCGATGGGTGCCGTCACCGCCGGGGAGCGCGAAGCGGTGGTAGGCGATGTACCAGTCGTCGGTGCCCGGTACCTGGACGATCGAGTGGTGGCCGGGCCCCTTGATCCCGAGGGAGAGGTCCTTCTCCAGGATCACACCCCGCTCGGTCCACGGGCCGGTGGGGGAGGGGCCGGTGGCGTAGGCGACACGGTAGTCGGGGTCGCGGGTGTCGTTCTCCGACCACGTGAAGTAGTAGGTGCCCTGGCGTTTGATGACGAAGCTGCCCTCGTTGTAGCCGCCGGGCGTGATGTCCTTCGCCTTCGTGAGGTCGAGCGAGGTCATGTCGTCGTTCAGCGGAGCCACGTAGGCGCGGCCGTTGCCCCAGTAGAGGTACGACTGGCCGTCGTCGTCCGTGAACACGGCCGGGTCGATCATCTGGCCGCTGAACCGGCCCGCCTCCACCAGCGGTTGCCCCAGGGCGTCCGCGAACGGGCCGGTCGGCGAGTCCGACACCGCGACACCGATGTTGGCGTCGGCGCAGAAGTAGAAGAAGTACGTCCCGTCCTTCTCGGCGATCGTCGGCGCCCACGCCCTGCTGTCCGCCCAGGAGACGTCCGGACCCAGGTCGAGAATGACGCCGTGGTCCGTCCAGTGCACCAGGTCGGTGGAGGAGTACGCCTTGAACTGCGTGCCGCTCCAGCCCTCGAAGCCGTCGGTCGTCGGGTACAGGTAGAAGGTGTCGCCGAAGCGGACGATGTTCGGGTCGGCGTTGAGACCCGGCAGGACCGGGCTCTTCATGACGAGCGCCGACACCGTCCAGGTGCGCCTCCTGCCGTCCGACCCGGTCACCTCGTACGTCACCGGCTCGCTGAAGTCGTGCACGCTGCCGGAGGCGGGACTGATCGTCGCGCCGCGGGCGAGAGTGAACTCCGGCGCCAGCGAGGTGAGATCGGTGCCCTCGGTGAGAGGCAGCGTGACCTTGTCGCCGGCGTCGTCGACGATCGCGTCGACCTTCAGGTCCGGGTGCGTGGCCTTGGCGATGCCCGCGGTGTTGCCGCCGAGCTCCATGACCTCGGAGGCCGACAGGGCGCGGTCGTAGATCCGGAAGTCGTCGACCTCGCCGCCGAAGTAGGGGTCGGCGGAGTACAGGGAGCGGCCGATGTAGCCGCTGTAGTCCTTGTCCGCGTCGTACAGGTCCGACGGCCTGATGGTGGTCGTGGTGCGGGCCGCCTCGATGCCGTCGACGTAGAGGACCATCGTGCCGGTCGACCCGTCGAGGGTGACGGTGACGTGCTCCCACTCGCCCGGTGTGAGCCCTGTGCCGCCGGTCAGCTTGGACTCCGCCGGCCAACTCGCCTTGGTGATGGCGGAGTAGAGCGCGGAGGCGCCGTTGGAGGGGGTCGCGAACAGGTACTTGTCGCTGTCGGGGCCGAGTCCGAACAGCCACTGGAAGCTGCTGCCGCCCTTCCACTTCGCGTAGGTCGAGACGGTGACGCTGTCGGCGTTCCTCAGTACCCCGCCGGGGATCTTCACGTACGGCGAGTCGGTCGCGCCGGTCATGGAGAACGAGCCGCCGTGCACACCGGTGCCGAACGCGGGTGTACGGGCGTAGGTGCCGTGGTGGCCGTGACCGCTGGTGTCACGGGCGACGGTGCCGCCGGTCTCGTCGAAGTCGTACGCCACCAGCAGGTCGGCCGGGACGTCCGGGCCCTCCTCGGAGACGGTGACCTCGGCCTGGACCGGGATCGCGGCGCCGTCGGGCAGGGTGCCGGTGACCGTGAAGACACCGGCCCGCGCGTACGCCGACTCCGGCACGTCCTCCCAGTCGACGGAGACGGGGCGCTCGACGCCGTCGGCGT
Organism: Streptomyces sp. Y7; assembly: GCF_043195415.1. Taxonomy (NCBI): domain Bacteria; kingdom Bacillati; phylum Actinomycetota; class Actinomycetes; order Kitasatosporales; family Streptomycetaceae; genus Streptomyces; species Streptomyces sp. Y7. The sequence goes on along the minus strand of NZ_JBIDDQ010000009.1, from coordinate 113,581 downwards.
ACTCGGCGATCACGGTGGCCGGCAGGACGGGGGCCTCACCGATCCTGGTCGTCACCGAGACGTCCTCGACGCTCCGCACGAGCTGGTCGGGCTGGTAGGCGCGCAGCAGCCGGTCGTACTCGGCCTGCGTGACCGGCAGCACCGTGCCGTGGCGCGGCTCGGACGGCAGGTCGTAGTCGGTGGACGGTGTCCAGACCCCGGAGTCGAGGTCCGTCGTCTCGAAGGGGAGGTAGCCGCGCCCGCCGAACTCGTCGAGGAACGCGTACCACTTGTCCTCGGTGTTGGACTTGAAGACCAGTGGGCCCTCGGCGGCGTTCATCGCGCCCTTGCCGATGCCCTCCGCGACGGCCGTCCAGGACGGGCCGAGGATCGAGTCGCTCTTCTCCTCGAAGATGAACTTGCTGTTGGGTGTGGAGGAGGTGTTGTTCCGCTCGTCCTTCGACAGGCGGTAGTAGGTGCCGTCGTGGTGGATCATCGTGGAGTCGATGACCGAGTAGCCGCGGTCGATCCACACCTGGGGCTCGCTGAAGGTGTGGAAGTCGCGGGTGGTCGCGTACATCATGCGGTTGTACGTGTCGCCCGAGTGCGCCTCGTCGTCGTACAGCTTCGACGCCCAGAAGACCACGTACGCGCCGAGCTCGGCGTCGTAGAACGCCTCCGGCGCCCAGGTGTTGCCGGCGCTGTCGGGGGAGACCTTCACCAAGCGCTGGTTCGTCCAGTGCACCAGGTCGGTGGACTCCCAGACCATGATGGACCTGCTGCCGCTGCGCTGGGCGGCGTCCCAGTCGCCGTTGCCGTAGATCCTCAGGTCGGTGGCGATCTGGTAGAACTTGTCGCCCTCGGGGGAGCGGATGATGAACGGGTCGCGCAGGCCCTTCTCGCCGAGCGTGGAGGTCAGGACGGGCTTGCCGTCGTTCAACTCCCGCCATTTCAGCGGGTCGTTGCCCTTGCTGAGCGCGGCGTGGAGCTGCTCGCCGTCGGCCGTTCCCTCGCCGGTGAAGTAGCTGAACATGTAGCCCTTGAGGGCTTCCCGCTGCGGGAGTTCGGGGACCCTCGCGGTGAAGGTGCGGGTCGTCGTCGCGGCGCCCTTGGCGACGGTGGCCGTCAGTTCGACGGTGGTGGCGCCGGCGCCGTGCGCGGGGCGGTGGACCCGGCCGTCGGCGGAGACGACGTCCGGCTCGGCGGAGGACCAGGTGACGTCGGTGCCGTGGGCGCCGGTCGCCGGGAGGGTGAGGTTCCCGCGGACGTCGTCGAGATGGTGGACCTCCAGGGTCTCCGCGGCCCGTTCGGTGGAGGTCTCGTCGTCGAACGCGGGGACCACGGTGACCTCGAAGGTCTTGGTGTCGGTCACGCTGCCCTTTCTCAAGGTGGCCGTGAGTGTGGCGCGCGCCTCGGGCCGGCCGGCGGCGGGGCGGGTCACCTCGCCGGTGTCGGACACGACGGCGGGGTCGTCGCTGGCCCAGCCGATGAGGGAGCCGCCGGCCGGGCCGGTCCGCGGCAGGTCCAGGTCGGCGACGACCGCGCCGGTGTCACCGAGGCTCAGCGCGGCCTTGTCGTCGGCGACGCCCTGCGTGGCCACGGGCAGGGCGAGCTGCCCGACCTCGGCTGCGGCGAGCGCGCGGTCGTAGACCCGGAAGTCGCGGATGCGGCCCTTGAAGAGCTTGTCACCGGAGTAGAGCGACCTGCCGATGTAGTTGGCGGTGGTGCTGCCGGAACCGATGGCGCCGGGTGTGATCGTGACGGCCGTGTTGCGGCCGACCTCGACGCCGTCCTCGTACAGGACGGCCGTGCCGCCGGTCTGGGTGTAGGTGAGGTGCTTCCAGACCGCGCGCGTCAGGTGGTGGGAGTCGGCGGGCTTCGTGGTCTGCTCGGTCGACCAGTTGCCGGTCGCGATCGACGTCCGCAGCGAGTTGCCGGTGGTGAAGAGGTAGCCGTTGCCGTTGCCGCCGCTGGAGTTGCCGAAGCCGTAGATGAAGTACGGCGTGCTCTGCGCGGAGTCGACCATCACGTCCAGCGCGACGGAGACCGAGTCCATGCCCTTCAGCACGTCGTCCGGCATCCTGAGGTAGGTGTCGGTCCCGTTGAAGGCGAGCCCCTGCCCGGCGTCCGACCAGTCGGCCGCACCGCTGACGGTCGCGTCCCGGCCGTGGCCGGAGACGTCGGCGACGGTGTCGCCGGAGGCGCCGTCGAGCCGGTAGCGGAGGGCGAGTCCGTCGGTGATGTCGGTGGCGCCGGCCGACTCGGCCGACCTGACCTCCCCGGCGGTGTCGGCCGCCTCGGCGGCCTGCGCCGGGAGGGCGGGCGCGGCGAGCCCCAGCAGCAACGACGCGACGGTCGGCCCGGCGAGTCGGCCCGCCAGACGTCTCGCGCGGACACGGACGCGTGCGATGTACGGCATGTCGAGTTCCCTGCTGACGCATGGCGGGGCCTCGGCCATGGGCACCCTGCCGTTTCGGCTGTGTGACGTCGTGTTGCGAGAGTGTCAAACGGGGTGTGGCACAGCGTCAAGGGTTTTCGAACAATGTCCGACAGGTCGAACGAGAACCTCTGTTGCCTCGGCCCGGCGGGGAAGAGACCCTCCACGGAGGGGAGTTGAGGCCGGCGGATGTCACCGGTCGCGCTTCGAGCGGCGGGACTCCGTCAGTACGGGCAGCAGCGGCAGCAGGGAGAGGACGACGACCAGGGCGACCAGTGGCAGCAGGTAGGCGTCGATGCCGGGGACGGACGCGCCGAGGGTGTAGCCGGCCAGGACCAGGGCCTGCGACCAGAGCAGGCCGCCGACGATCTGCCAGATGGTGAACGTCCGTGTGGGCACGCCGAGGGCGCCGGCCGCCGGGTGCAGGACCGTGCGCACCAGCGGGATGAAACGGCCGATCACCAGGGCCTTTCCATAGCCGTAGCGAGCCAGGAGTTTCTCCGCGCGGGCCGCCGCGTCGCGGACGCGTCGCTTCCGGGTGCGGGCCAGCAGGGCCCGTCCGCCGTGCCGGCCCAGCAGGAAGCCGATCTGGCCGCCCACCACGGCGCCCACGGCCGCGCACAGCAGGACCTGCCACAGCACCAGCCGCGGTGCCTGGTCGGCGCTCGCCGCGCACAGGACGCCCGCCGGGAACAGGAGCGTGTCACCGGGCAGGAAGAAGCCGACCACGAGCAGACCCGACTCCGCGAGGATCACCACGAGCACCCCGAGGGCGCCGAAGGTCGCCAGCACCGCGTCGCTGTCCATCGGGTTGACGGCGATCACCGCCCTCACCTCCCGGCCGTCCTCGTCCCGCGCCCTCACCTCCAGCATCCCGTGCGGGCGGCGCGGGCGCCCGTCCCGGTCGGGGACGGCGGAGGCCGGCGACCGCCGTCGCTCAGGCGCGTCCGTGTGCCTCCTGGGAGCGTCTCGACAGCGCGTCGATGACCACCGCGGCGAACAGCACCCCGCCCGTGATCATGAACTGGACGGCGGCGGGGGTGTCCGTGAGGGCCATGCCGGAGGCGATCGACTGGATGACCAGCATGCCCAGCACCGCCGACCACGTCGAACCGCGCCCGCCGAACAGACTCGTGCCGCCGATGACGGCCGCCGCGATGGCGTTGAGCAGCAGCACGCCGGAACCCGAGGTCTGGCTCACCGAGGTGATGCGCGAGGCCAGGAACAGGCCGCCGATCGCGGCCATGGTGCCGGAGACCGCGAGGACGGCGGTCTGCACCCGCGTCACATGGAGGCTGGCGCGCCGGGCCGCCTCGACGCCGCCGCCGAGGGCGTACACCTGGCGGCCGTAGTGCGTGCGGCGCAGCACGATGTCGAGGCCGGCCACCACCACGAGGAAGATCAGGAGGGCGAGGGGCAGCCCCTGGAACCGGTTGAGGAGATAGGCGACGGTGAACGCGATCACCGCGAGCCCGCCGGTGCGCACGCCGATGATCTGGAGCGAGCGGTGCGGCATGCCGGCGGCCTTGCGGCGCCGGCGGTCCAGGTACGACACCAGGAAGACGAGCCCGGTGGCGAGCGCGGCGAGCCCGTAGGCGACGGCGTCGTCGGTGAAGTAGTAGTTGGTCAGCTTGGCGACGAGCCCGTTCTCGTCGAGGTTGATGGTGCCGCTGCTGCCCAGGATGTAGAGCATCAGGCCGTTCCAGGTGAGCAGCCCCGCGAGCGTGACGACGAACGCCGGCACCCGGGTTCTCGCGAAGGAGTAGCCCTGGACCGTGCCGGCGGCCGTGCCGGCGAGCACCCCGATGATCAGGGCGAGCCACTCGGGCACGCCGTTCTGCACGTTCAGCACCGCGAACACGGCCCCCGCCAGTCCGCTGATCGAGCCGACCGAGAGGTCGAGTTCACCGAGCAGCAGCACGAACACGATGCCGACGGCGATCAGCCCCGTGCCGACGATGTCCACGCTGAGGTTGGACAGGTTGCGCGGCGAGAGGAAGTTGGAGTTCAGCGACTGGAAGGTGATCCAGACGACGGCGAGGACGACGACGACCGGGAGCGAGCCCACTTCCCCGGCCCGCAGCTTGCGCCGGGCGAACACGGCCCAGCTCTGCACCGCCCGCCCGGCGGCGGACCCGGGGGGCTCCTTGCGGGCCTCGGCGCCGCGCGTGTCGGGCGGGTCCGAGGCGGTGGCTCCGGCCTGCGGGGTGTCCGTGATGTCGTGCGTCCCTTTCACCACGCCGCCTCCTCATGGGCCGGTCGGCGGGGCGTGCTGTCCGTCGCCCCGGTGATGGAGGAGATGATCTGTTCCTGCGAGGCGGTGCCCACGTCGAAGAAGCCGTTGTTGCGGCCGAGCCGCAGCACCACGGCACGGTCCGCGAGCGCCTTGACGTCGCCCATGTTGTGGCTGATCAGCAGGACGCCCACGCCCCGGTCCCGCAGCTCGTCGACCAGGTCGAGGACCTCGGTGGTCTGCTGGAGTCCCAGTGCCGCGGTCGGCTCGTCGAGCAGCAGGAGCCGTGGATCGCCGAGGAGGGAGCGGGCGATGGCGACGGTCTGGCGCTGGCCGCTGGACAGCGAGACGACGGGCGCGCGCAGGTGGGGGATGCCCCTGGTCAGGCGCTCCAGCAACCGGGCGGTGCGGCGCTCCATCTCCATTTCGTCGAGGAAGCCGTACCGGCGGATCTCCCGGCCGAGGAACAGGTTGCCGACGACGTCGAGGTTCCCGCACAGCGCGAGGTCCTGGTAGACGGTGGCGATGCCGAGGTCCCGGGCGTCGTTGGGGCGCCTGATGTGGACGGGACGGCCGTCCCAGGCGATGTCGCCCCGGTCCGCGGGCGCGACTCCGGAGATCACCTTGATCAGGGTGGACTTGCCGGCTCCGTTGTCACCCAGCAGCGCGACGACCTGGCCGGCGTAGATCTCCAGCTCGATGTCCATGAGGACCTCGACGGCGCCGTAGCGCTTGCACACGCCGTGCAGCGCCAGCAGGGGAGCGGGCACGGAACACCATCTCCTTCCCGTGGCCCGGACGGATCCGGGGCCGAGGTCAGGTCAGCCCGGCCGTCTCGCAGGCGGCGACGAGATCGGGTACGCAGATCTGCCGGATCGTGTACACGCCGTCCTTCACCAGGGTGTCCTTGATGTTGCCGACGACCACGGACACCGGGGTGAGCATGACCGCCGGAACCGTCTTCCCCTCGCTCGTGCGCACCTTGTCCTTGGCCACCCGGGTGAGGTTCTCCCCGCGGGCCGCGGCCACGGCCATGGCGGCGCCGGCGGCGGCCTCGGGCGGGAAGGGCTTGTAGACGGTCATGTACTGGTCGCCGCGGACGATGCGCCGTACGGCGGCGAGTTCGGCGTCCTGTCCCGTCACCGGGGGCAGCGGGTCCACCTTGTTCGACTTCAGGGCGGAGATGCTGCCGGCGGCGAGGCTGTCGTTGGCGGCGTAGACCCCCTGGATGTTGCCGGCGCCGAGGGCGGCGATGGCGCCGGACATGTTCAGGTTGGCGGCCTCGGTCCGCCACTGGATGGTGTCGTACGCCTTGCCGATCTTCACCTGTCCCGACAGCACGGACAGCGCGCCCTCCTTGAACAGCACCGCGTTGGGGTCGCTCGGGTCACCGTTCATCATCACGATCTCGGCCCCGGGCACCTCGTCGCCCATGGCCTTCAGCAGTGCCTGGCCCTGGAGTCTGCCGACCTCCTGGCCGTCGAAGGAGACATGGCCCGCGATCGGGCCCTCGGACAGGCGGTCGTAGGCGATGACCGGGATGCCGGCCTCCTCGGCCTGCCTCACCGAGGCGGCCAGGGACCGGGAGTCGACCGCCACGAGGAGGATGGCGTCGACACCCTCGGCGATCATGGAGTCCATCTGCTGCTGTTGCATCGCGACGTCGCCCTTGGCGTTGCCGTGCTCGATGGTGCACGTGCGGCACAGTTCGTGGATCTTCTTCTCCAGCAGCGGCCGGTCCTGGGTCTCCCAGCGGGCCGTGGTCGAGTCCGGCAGCAGTACGCCGATCTGGGGCCCGTTCTCCGTGCCGGAGGCGCTCCCGCCGTCCGTCCCGCAGGCGGCGAGTCCGACGGCCGTCAGGATCGCGATCATGGAGAGGGCCGCGTTGCGTATGGAGGCCTTCATACGGGGGATCTCTCTGGCGAGCATGGCGACACCTGGCCTTCTCACATGCCGACCACCTGGTCAGTGTGACACCGGGCGGGTCGATCTGCGAACGCAGCGAGGGCCCTCGCCGGTCGGCGGACCGGGTGTCCCGCCGAGCGGGCGCGCGACGTGTCCAGGAGCGGCGAGCGAGCAGATATGTCCAGCTCATCCATATATGCGATTCTGGTGTTCGGGCGCCCGAGCAGCGCTGGGAGTCGGGGTTGCCCGAGCTCCCTCAGCACCTCCGGCAGGGACGGGAGGAAGGTTGCGGACATGCCTCAAGACGGCCGTGCCCGGACCGGATATCCGGTGCCGGAGGCATCCGAGGCCGGCGCCGCGGACACCGGTACACCTCCTGCGGCGCCGCGGAGCGCCACGAGCGACCGCGCGCTGATCTTCGCCGGAGCGGCACTGACGGCGCTCTACACGACCGTCGCGGGCGGCGACGAGCTCCAGCTGCTGGAAGCGGCCGGAGGCGGCACCCCCGAATACCGGCTGCCGCAGCGGCTCTCTCTGTCGGGCGGCTCGGCCGCCGTGCACGCCTTCCGCACCGACCGGCCGCTCTGGCTCAACGCCGCGGCCCTCGCCTCCTACCCGGAGGGCGCGCCGACACCGCCGCGGGCCCGGACGGCCTCACTCGGCGCGCTGCCGCTGGGCGCGGAAGGCACCCGGCTCGGCTGCCTCGTCGTCGTGGGGGCCTCGGCGGACGGCTTCGACGCCGGGCAGCAGCGCTTTCTGGAGCGGTACGCCGACGCCGTCGCCTGTGTGCTGCGCGGTACGGAGGACCGTCCCCCGGGCGGGTCCCCGCTGAGCCGCGCCCTGCGCGGGCTGCGCGTCGGCTCGTTCGTCCTGGTGCCGGACACCGGCCTGATCGAGGCGGACGACGCGCTCCTGGAACTCGTGGGCATCACCCCGGACGACTTCGACGGCAAGGCCGACACCCTGCTCGCGCACGCGCTCCCGGAGGACATGCCCGCGCTGATGTCCGTCCTGGAGCCGTCCCTGCAGGTACCGGGCCGACGGGAGCTGGAGTTCCGCGTGCGCCGCCCCACCGGCGAGGTGCGCTGGCTGAGCCTGAGCTGCCGGGTGCTCGCGGGTACCGCCGACGAGCCCGGGCAGCTCCTCGGCGTGGTGACGGCGACACAGGTCAGGAGCCGCAGCGCCGACGACGTGTCCAGGATCCAGTGGCTGACCACCGCCCTCGACGACGCGGTCACGGTCGAGGAGGTCGGACGGGTCGCGCTCACCGCGCTGCGCGAGCCCCTGGGCGCCGACCGGGTGGCCCTCGCCGACATCCGGGACGAACGGTTCGTGGTCACCCTGCTCGACCCGCCGGAGCCCGACGCCTGGCCGGAGCTGTGGCGCGCCCAGTGGCGTTCGGAGTGGCCCGACGCCCCGGTGAGCGCCCTTCCCACCCTCCAACTGGCCCTGCGGGACGGCCGGATGGACCTGTGGCCCGCCGGCACCGCCCTCGAATCGGGCCTCGCGGGCGTCGGCCCCGGTGGCCTCGCCGTCCTGCCGCTCCCGGCCAAGGGCAGCGTCGCCGGGGTGTGCGTGGTCGGCTGGGACCGGCCGCACGAGTTCATCCCCGAGGAACGGTCCCTGCTGACCGCCACCGCCGCGCTGGTCGGCCAGGCACTCAAACGCGCGCACGCCCACGACGCCGAGCAGGAACTCGCCACGATGCTCCAGCGCAGCCTGCTGCCCCGGCGACTGCCCGAACTCCCCGGCGGCACGGCCGTCGCCCGCTACCTGCCCGCCCGCCGCGGGCTGCAGGTGGGCGGCGACTGGTACGACGTCATCGCGCTGTCCGAGGACCGGGTCGCGCTCGTCATCGGCGATGTGCAGGGACACAGCGCCGGAGCCGCGACGATCATGGGCCAGATGCGTACCGCGGTCAGGGCGTACGCGGTGGAGGGCCACCCGCCCGACGTGGTCGTGTCCCACGCCAACCGCCTCCTGGTCGGCATGGAGACCGACCTCTTCGCCACCTGCCTCTACGTCGAACTGGACATGGAGGAGGGCACCACCCTCTTCGTCCGGGCGGGACACCTCTCGCCGCTGCTGCGCCATCCCGACGGGCGTACCGAGGAGGTGCAGGTCGAGGGCGGCCCCCCGCTGGGCATCCTCGCCGACGCGGAGTTCCCGCTCACCGCGGTCGCCCTGACCCCCGGCACGGTGCTCGCCCTGGTCACCGACGGCCTGGTCGAGGCCGCCGACCTGCCCCTGGACGCCGGCATGGCACACACCCGCGCCGCGCTCGCCGCCGCCGATCCGGTGGACCCGGCGCGCATGGCCGACGCCCTGCTCGGCGACGTCGGCCGGCGCGAGGACGATGTCGCGCTGCTGCTCCTGCGCTACGACGGCATGCAGACCAAGCCGATCCGGGCCGGCTGGGTGGTGTGGCGGCTGCCCGACGCCGTCATGCACGCCCGCCGCTTCACCGCGCGCACCCTGCGCCGCTGGCACGTCCAGGCGGCCGCCGACGCGGTGCTCCTCGTGGTGTCCGAACTGGTCACCAACGCCCTGGTGCACACACAGGGATCGGTACGTCTCGACCTGGTGCTGCGCGGCAACCGGGTCCGGGTCAGCGTGAGCGACTCCTCGCCGCGCGCGCCCGCCAAGCCCGTGATCGTGGACTGGGAGTCGACCGGCGGCCGTGGCCTGCTGCTGGTCGAAGCCGTGTCCGACGCGAGCGGCACGGTCCCGGTGGCCGGCGGCAAGCAGGTGTGGAGCGAGATCACGGTGCCGACGAGCGAGCCGGCCACCGCGGACGTGAGGCTGTGAACGGAGGGGAGCTGCGATGAGGACACGTGCCCTGCATGCCGTCGCGGCACTCGTCGCCGGACTGCTGACGGTGGCCCTCGCGGGCTGCGGCGGGGACGGCGAGGCGGACACGGAGAGCTTCTCGGTGGGCCTGCTCCTGCCGAACCGGGTCACCCCCCGCTGGGAGCACTCCGACAAGCCGCTGATCGAGCAGCGGCTCAAGGAACTCTGCGACGACTGCACCATGCTGTACGCCAACGCCGAGAACGACGTGGAGCGACAGCGCCAGCAGATGATCTCCATGGTCACCAAAGGGGCGAGGGTCCTGATCCTCGACCCCGCCGACAGCAAGGCACTGCGCTCCTCGATCCAGGAGGCGGACCGCGCGGGCGTTCCGGTCATCGCCTACGACCGGCTCGCCGAGGGCGCGATCTCCGGCTTCGTCAGCTTCGACGGGTCGAAGGTCGGCAAGATGCAGGGCGAGGCGCTTGTGCGGGCCATGGAACGCCGGGGCGACGGCACGACCGTCGTGATGATGAACGGCGACCCGAGCAGCGCCAACGCGGCATGGTTCCGGGACGGCGCGATGTCCGTCCTGGCGGGCAGGGTCGACGTCGCCAGGTCGTACGAGACCCAGGGCTGGAGCCCGGAGAACGCCCACGCCAACATGTCCGCCGCGATCTCCTCGCTGGGGGCGGACCGCATCAGCGGCGTCCTGGCCGCCAACGACGCCATCGCCGCGGGCGTGATCTCCGCCTTCAAGAAGGCAGGGGTCGAGGACCTTCCCCCGATCACGGGTCAGGACGCCGACCTGGAGGCCGTGCGGCGCATCGTCGCCGGCGAGCAGTACATGACGGTGTACAAGCCGTTCGAGAAGGAAGCCGCCGCGGCCGCCGCCATGGCCGTCGCCCTGGGGCGGGGCCAGGACGTCCGCGACGTCTCGACGACGCAGATCGACAGCCCCACCCACGAGGACATCCCGTCCATCCTGCTCACGCCGGTGCCGGTGACGGCCGCCGACCTGGAGCGGACCGTCGTCCACGACGGCGTGTTCACCGTGCAGCAGATCTGCCCTCCGAGACTGCGCCCCGCCTGCGATCGGGTCGGCCTCACCGGTTGAGCCGGCCCCACCGGACGCGGGGACGGCTGGTCGCCGCGCCGCGCCGGGCGCAGCATGGGAGGTGAACGACCAAGGGAGGTCGGCCATGAAGACCGGAGCCTCGGACTACGACCGCTGGCTGTACTCGCACACCCCCTCGCAGGCCGAGGGCGAACGCGATGAGCCGGCCGAGCGCGCGGCCGTGCAGCAGCACCCGGACGTCCCCAGGACCGAACCGTCCCAGGCCGAGGGCGAGCGGACGGACGACACCCGGCGGGCATGACGGCCCCGGCTCGGACCGCTCGGCTTCAGCGCCCTGCGCACGGGAACCGGCTGCCGGATCCGCTCACGCGGCGTGCCCATGCCGGTGTCCAGATCTCGCCGTCCGGGGGTTCGTGGCGCACCGCGGTGAGGTGTTCGCGCAGTGCGGTGAGCGCCGGGTGCGGGTTGTCGCGGTGCCAGAGCAGCGAGTGCGGGTAGACCGGCGTCGGGTCGCGCAGCGGGATGAGGCGCATCTCGTAGCCGGCGGGCCAGACCAGCGGCGTCCGGGCGCCGAGGAAGGTGGCCAGCGTCGAGGAGGCCGCGATCGTGTCGATGAGTGCCTCGACGCCGAAGTTGGGGCCCGTCGCCTCGATGGTCAGCCCGAACTCGGCGGCCAGCGCCTCGTAGTACGCGGTCCACTCGGTGCCGGGGACGTTGCCCGGCATCCAGATCCGATGGCCGGCCAGCCGGGCGGGTGAGACGGACGCGGCAGCGGCGAACGCGTGCGCCGGACCGGTGAACAGGTGCAGCGGCTCGTCGTGGACCGGGCTGACCTCGATGCCGTCGGGGATCCGCTGCCCGGGCATGGTGACGGCGCGGAAGGTGGCGTCGATGGTGCCGTCCCGTACGGCCGCGATGGCCTCCTCGGCGCCGGGGAGGGTCACGACGTCGAGGGCGATCTCGGGACGGCCGCGGTGGAAGTCGCGCAGCAGACCGGCCAGCGACGCCCGGCGGCCGATCACGTCGACACGCAGGGCTCGGCTGCCGGGGCGCACGGATGCCCTCGCCCGTTCCTCGGCCTGGAGCAGGGACCGGGCGTGCGCCAGGAACGCCTGCCCGTCGATGGTCAGCTCGGCGCCGCGCGGCGTACGGGTCAGCAACCGCACCCCGAGCTCCCGCTCCAGGGCCGCGACACGCTTGGACACTCCCTGCTGGGTCAGGGACAGGTCGACGGCGGCCTTCTGGAACTGACCGGCGTCCGCGACGGCGACGAAGGTGCGTACGGCGTTGAGGTCCACGCATGCCACCCTAACCGCACAACGATGCGTTGTGACTCGGTGACGGTCGCCGAAGTGAAACACCAGTTCAGCGAGGCTCATGGCGGGCGAGCGACCGTGTCATCCCTCCCCGTGCCCAACGTTCGGTTGTCGGTGCCGGAAGAGCCGGCGCAGGTGGCCGCGGCCCGGTAGCCGTCCGCGGTGATCCCCGCGTCCGGCCGGCCCGGCGGGGCGCCGCCGGGTGTAGTCTCCCGTCCGCCTCCCAATACATCGGATGAGTCAAGAAGTTGGACGATGTTCATCGATGTAGGTGCCATGGTCAGACCCGGTTCTTGGCTGAAATGCCGCCTTCCTTGGTGCTGTTGAGGTCGTTGACAGGTTCACGAGGCCTGCTAGGTTCCGCGATACACCCGATGTATCGAGGATCCGTCAGGTCTGGAGGACATGGATGACCTCACAGCCGGAGCGACGTTCGAAGGTGGCCCGAAGAGCAGTGCTCGGCACCGCCCTCACTGGTGCGGCAGCCGCGGCCCTGCCCGGGACGGCCCACGCCGAAGAGGGCTTACGGGCGGATCCGTCCGCCGCCGGCACCCCGGCGGCCCGGGACGGCGGACGCCCGTGGAAACTCCGCGACACCATGACCGGCGACGGCGCCTGGGCCGGCTTCCTGCGCGACCAGGACCTGCTGTGGAGCAGGCTGCCCACCCGCTGGTACGAGGGCCCGTTCCTCGGGGACGGGCAGCTCGGCAGCATGATCTACCAGGAACCGGGCGCGAGCCGGATCCGCTTCACCGTCCAGCACGGCCGCGTCCAGGACCACCGGCCTCAGTTCGGCAGCGGCTGGGGAACCTGCCGGCTGCCCGTCGGACACCTCACGCTCGATCCCGTCGGCACCGTCACCGTCGTGAACTGGCGGCTGAGCCTGTGGAACGCCGAACTCACCGGCACCGTCACCACCACCGCCGGCACCCTCACCCTCTCCGCACTCGTCCACGACGAGGTCCTGGCCGTCCGCGCGACGGCCCGCGGCGGCGAGCGCGTCACCTGGACCTTCCACCCCGAGGAGGCCGTCAGCCCGCGCAAGATCAGCGAGGCCCCGCCCACCGGCTACACCGCCAACCCGCCCTGGACCACCCGCACCGCCCCCGACGGCACCGAGCAGGTCCTCCAGCCCCTCACCGGCGGCGGCCGGACCGCCACCGCGTACCGCCGGGGCGACGGCGAACTGCTGCTCTCCGTCGGACACAGCTTCCCCTCCGCCACCGCCGGCGAGGCCGACTCCCTGCGCAACCTGCGGCGCGCGACGTCGTACGACAGCCTGCGGCGACGGCACACCCGCTGGTGGCACGCCTTCTACCGCAAGAGCTTCGTCTCCTTCCCCGACCAGCGGCTCCAGAGCTTCCACTGGATCCAGCTCTACAAGGCCGCCTCCGCGAGCCGCGCGGGCGGCCCGGTGATGGCCACCTCCGGCCCCTGGCTGGAGCCCACGCCCTGGCCCGCGGTCTGGTGGAACCTCAACGTCCAGCTCGAGTACTGGCTCATCCACGGCTCCAACCACCTGGAACTCGACGCCCTCGCCACCACCCTGCGCCAGAACCAGGAACAGCTCATCGCCAACGTGCCCGCCGCCTACCGCGCCGACAGCTCCGGAGTCGGCCGCAGCTCCGACATGTTCGCCAACCGAGGAGTGAGCGCCATAGGCAGCGGCGGCGAGGCGGGCAACCTCACCTGGGCGCTGCACAACGTGTGGCTGTCGTACCGCCACTCCATGGACAAGGCGCTGCTGCGGGACACGATCTACCCGGTGCTGCGCCGGGCGATCGCCTACTACCTGCACTTCCTCACCCCGGGCAGCGACGGCAAGCTGCACCTGCCGAGCACCCTCTCGCCCGAGTACCCCGTCGTCCCGCCGCAGGACACCACCTACGACCTCGCCCTGATCCGCTGGGGCTGCCGGACCCTGATCGAATCGGCCGAACTCCTCGGCATCGACGACGAGTCGGCCCCGCGCTGGCAGGAGGTGCTGGCCCGGCTCACCCCGTACCCGGTCGACGACAACGGCTTCATGATCGGCGCCGACACCCCGTACGCCCAGTCCCACCGCCACTACTCGCACCTGCTGATGGTCTATCCGCTCCACCTCGTCAACTGGGACCAGCCCGAGAGCCGCGAGCTGATCATCAAGTCGGTCGAGCACTGGCACGCCCTCACCGGCGCCCACCGCGGCTACAGCTACACCGGTGCCGCCTCCCTCTACGCCATGACGGGGGACGGTGACACCGCGATCCGCTATCTGCGGAAGTTCTTCGACCCCGCCACCCGCTACCCCTGCCAGGCCAACACCCACTACACGGAGGCCGGCCCGGTCATCGAGACGCCGCTGTCCGCCTCGCAGTCCCTGCACGACATGTTCTGCCAGAGCTGGGGCGGCGTGATCCGCGTCTTCCCGGCGGTCCCCACCGACTGGGCGGACGTCACCCTGCACGACTTCCGCACGCAGGGCGCCTTCCTGGTCAGCGCCGTCCGCACGGCAGGGGTCACCCGGTTCATCCGGATCAGAAGTCTGGCGGGCGAGCCGCTGCACCTGCGCCACGGCCTCACCGGCAGCCTCACCGTGCTCCTCGACGACGGCTCCCCGGCCCGCACCCGCGACCTGGGCGACGGCACCCTCGCCATCGACCTGCCCAGGAACCGCGAGGTCCTCGTCCACTCCGGCTCCCGTCCCGACCTGGTCATCGCGCCCGTCGCCGTCGGCGCACCGGGCCCGGCCTGGGGACTGCCGTAGCCACCGTCCGATCGCACGCACCACAAGGAGGGTTCACATGGCGGTTCCCCTCAGGACCGTGGTCGCCGGGCTCTGCGCCGGGCTGGTGGCCACACTCCTCACGACCGCGCCCGCACGGGCCGACCTGCGCGCGCACACATGGACGGTCTCCGGCCCCGGCGCGCACGGACCGGCGGCGCGGATCCGGCTGGACGACACGACCGGCACCGTCAGCCTCACGGTGACGCGGGGCGGCCGGACGGTCATCGAGCCGTCGCCCGTAGGCATCGTCACCGAACAGGCCGATCTCTCCCAGGACTTGCGCTTCCTGGACCGCAGCGACCGGAGGATCGACGAGCGGTACCGGACGAAGGCCGGCAAGCGGCTGGACCGCCGGGTCCAGATGAACGAGACCCGGCTGTCGTTCGCCGCTTCCGGCGGCGCGCGGCTCGACCTCGTCGTCCGCGCCTCCACCGACGGAGTCGCCTACCGCTACGTCCTGCCGGGCGGCCAGGGCGACGTGCTCGGCGAGACGTCCGCGTTCGCCCTGCCGGCGGACGCCGCCGCCTGGCTCAGCACCTACCGGGTCGACAACGAGGGCCAGTTCGTGCGGTACACCGCAGCCGGGGCACCGACCGCGGAGTACTCCGACCAGGCACTGTTCGAGACCGCCGCCGGCTACGTCCTGCTCGCCGAGTCCGACCTCACCGGTGCCTACTCCGGCGCCCGACTCGCCCACGACCAGGGCACCGGCACCTACCGCGTCAAGCTCGCCGACGACCGGATCGACAGCGGCGGGCCCCTGGCCACCCCCTGGCGGGCGATGATCACCGGCGACCTGGCCACCGTCACCCGTTCCACCTTCACCGACGACCTCGCACCCGCCTCCAGGGTCGCCGACACCTCCTGGATCAGGCCCGGCACCGTGCTGTGGACCTGGCTCGCGGGCGGCAAGGAAGCGGGCCAGAGCCTCGCCGCGCAGAAGGCGTACGTCGACTACGCCGCCGAGCGGAACTGGCCGTACGAGGCCGTCGACGCGGGCTGGTACTACAAGCCCGGCGAGTGGGAGACCGTCGATCCCGACTGGCAGACGAACAGCTGGATGCCGGAACTCGTGCGGTACGCGCGGGCCAAGGGAGTCGGCGTCGTCGTCTGGATCCACCAGCGAGAACTCGACACCCCGGAGGAGCGCGAGAGGTGGCTCCCCACCCTGGAACGGTGGGGAGTCGAGGGGGTCAAGATCGACTTCATGAACTCCGAGGCGCAGCCCATGCTCCGGTGGTACGACACGGTCCTCGCGGAGACCGCCGCCCACCACCTCATGGTGGACTTCCACGGCTCCACGATCCCCAAGGGCATCCAGCGCACCTGGCCCCACGTCATGACCCTGGAGGGCGTCGCCGGAGAGGAGAAGCGCACCAACACCGCCGCCCATCTGACCACCCTGCCCTTCACCCGCAATGTCATCGGCTCCATGGACTTCACCCCCGGCGCCTTCCACCGCGTCGGGCTGCGCCCCAACTCCGACGCCGCCGAGGTCGGGCTCACCGTCGCCTTCGAGTCGGGCCTGCAGATGTTCGCCGGCACTCCGGAGTCGTACGACCGACGCCCGCTCGCCCGGGCCTACTTCGACCAGGTTCCGGCGGCCTGGGACGACACCCGGCTGCTCGCCGGACGGCCGGGCGAGGAGGCCGTGCTCGCCCGGCGCGGCGGCGACCGCTGGTTCATCGGCGGTGTGTACGCCGGAGCCGCCCGCACCGCCGAGGTGCCGCTGGACATCGGAGCGGGGCGCTGGCTGGTCGAGACGATCGAGGACGGCGCCGGCGGACTCGTGCGGCACCGGCAGGTCCTGCGCGGCGGCGACACGCTGGCGGTGGATGTCGTCGCGGGTGGCGGCTTCGCCTCGATCGCCTGCCGCTGGCATCCGGGCGTCACCACCTGTCACCGCTGAGCACCGGGATCCCGGCGGGCCGCACGCACCGCGGCCCGCCGGGGCATTCCGCACAACCACCACATGACCGCGTTCACGTGGATGAGCATCACTCACGTGGGTGTACAGGCGCGCGTCCCACGTGCAAGGCTCGGTCAACTCCGTTCTCCTGATGACCAGTTGGAGGGACCGCCATGACCGTTTCCCGGCGAACTGTGCTGGCCACGGCGGCCGGTGCCGCAGCGATGGGGGCGACCTCGACGCCGGCCGCGGCCGTGACCGCCGACCGCGCCCCGGTACCGACCCTGCGCAAGCTGCGCGCCGCGGCCGACTACGCCGTCGACAAGCTCCAAGCGGTCGCACCGACCGTGACCGCCTTCCCCGTCGGCACGAAGTTCGAGAAGTGGACCTACTCGCAGAACGGCGACTGGGTCGGCGGATTCTGGCCCGGCACGCTGTGGATGGCCTGGCTGCACAGCGGCGACGACGCCTTCCGCACCTGGGCGCTCGCCTCGGCGGAGAAGCTGGCCCCCCGCCAGAACGACACCGGCACGCACGACCTCGGATTCCTCTTCTACCCGTCCTGGGTCACCGCCTGGCGGCTGACCGGCGACGACAAGTGGCGGACCGGTGCCCTGCGCGCGGCCGACTCGCTGATCCGGCGGTACAACCCGCGCGGACACTTCATCAGAGCCTGGGGCGCCCTGAACGACACCGCAAACGCGGGCCGGGTCATCATCGACACGATGATGAACCTCGACCTGCTGGCCTTCGCGAGCACTCAGACCGGCGACGCCAAGTACCTGGACATCGCCGTGGAGCACGCGAGGACCGCCCAGCGGGTCTTCCCGCGCCCGGACGGGTCGACCCCGCACGTCTACGACTTCGACCCGGCGAGCGGCGCCCCGATCGGCCCGAACACCGTGCAGGGCTACAGCCCCACCTCCTGCTGGTCGCGCGGCCAGGCGTGGGGGCTGTACGGCTTCACCACCATGTACCGGCGCACCGGGATCGCCGAGTTCCTCGCCACGGCCCGCACACTCGCGGACTACGCCCTCGGGGTGCTCACGCCGGACCACGTCCCCGTGTGGGACTACCGCGCACCGCAGCAGCCCCACGACATCAAGGACGCGTCCGCCGGCGCGATCATGGCGTGCGGTCTGCTCGACCTCGCCGCGGCCACGGGCCGGCAGTCCTACCGCGACGCGGCGCTGCGGCTGCTGACCGCGCTGGCGGAGACCTGTCTGACGCGGAACTCGGCCCGCGCGGACGCCGTCGTCGCACGGTGCACGCGCAACCGGCCGAGCGAGGACGGCGTCGAGATCTCCCTGCCGTATGCCGACTACTACCTGCTGGAGGGCATCCTGCGCGTGCTCCGGCCGCAGGACGTCGACCGGGCGATCGACCTGTCCACGGTCTGAACAGCCCTCGCGGGCGGACCGGCCAGCGCCGGTCAGCCCGCGATCGAGTCCAGCTGTTCCGCTGCCGGGCGCAGGGCCCACAGGTC
The DNA here is from genome assembly GCF_043195415.1 of Streptomyces sp. Y7. Lineage (NCBI taxonomy): Bacteria > Bacillati > Actinomycetota > Actinomycetes > Kitasatosporales > Streptomycetaceae > Streptomyces > Streptomyces sp. Y7. The sequence continues at coordinate 95,681 of NZ_JBIDDQ010000009.1, read as the reverse complement.
TCCGCCCGGAGGCTCCTGAAGCAGCGGTACGGCCCGCTGCGCCTGCCGGTCCCCGGCGTCCGCGGCGGCGTGGACGACGTCGGTCGCCGCGAACCGGTGGAACTCCAGTTCCGGGTGCGGCCAGGCGGCGGCGCCCGTCGCGGCGGGCAGCAGATAGTCCACCGCCTTGAACAGGCTCTGTCCGTCCGGCCCCTGATAGGCCCACAGGTCCACGCCGACGTGCCGGCCGATGGCCGCGAGCCGGGTGTAGGCGACCAGGTCGAACGTCGAGTAGTGCCAGCTCCTGGTGCGGGTCAGTTCCTGGGGCTGGCTGCCGTCGGCGGCGATCTGCGGCGCGATGCGCTTGGTGCGGGAGTCGAGGACCGTCCGGCGGGCCAGGTCCTTGTCGCCGGTCGCGTAGGCGAGGGCGGCGAGTTGCATGTCGTAGAAGGTGCCGTGGTTGTTGGTGGCGGCGGCCTCCTGCTTGCCGAAGTCGCTGTTCGCGAGCCAGTCACGGAAGTCGGTGTTCCATTTGGCCATGGCGGTGCGGTCCTTCGCGCTCCAGCCCGGGGCGCCGGTCTCCAGGAGGGCGAGCGCGTCGAGGACGCTCGTGTAGGACTGGGAGAAGTCGATGATGCCGATGGCCCGGCCGTCGTACTTGCACGGGATGAACTGGGCGTGGTCCAGGTTCGGGTTCATGCGCGTGGCCGGATCGAGGAACCAGGTGCGCAGCACCTGCCCCGCCTTCTCGGCGTACCGCTCCTCGCCGGTGTAGTACCACGCGAGGGAGAGGTCGTAGGCGGAGTCGAAGGTCTTCTCGACGTCCTGGCGGTCGGTGCCGGAGTCGACCTCGGGGTTGCGTTCGCCGTCGCGCTGTACGTACGGGCAGCCCCAGGGGTTGTCCTGGGTCGGGGCCGTGGAGGGCCACCAGTACGGGGCCTGGCTGAGGTAGTCGTGGACGTCGCCGCCCGGGGCGGGCCGGGGTTTGTCGACCACGGTCCACGGCCCCTGGTCCAGCCACTTGTCGGCGCGAGTCGTCAACGCCCGCACCGCACGCCGCAGTTGGGGGTCGCCGCGGTCGAGACGGATCTTCGTCTGCTTCAGCCGGGCGCCGTCCAGGACGGCGGTGTGCGGGACTCGGGGCTCGTGCCGTGTCTCCGTGCCCGCCGTGGCGGCGGGGACGGCTCCCGCCGTGAACGCGGCCAGGGCCACCAGCAGGATGCCCAGTCGGGGTTGTGCGCTCATGTCCGCCCTCCATGCTGTGCTCGTCATGGTGTCCATGGATGTGAACAACGTTCATATCTACGCTCGCGCTGAGCGTGAGCATGGCATGGCGGTCGGGAGGGGGAAAGGGGTGTGCGGCGGTTTGTTGGTGCGGACCTTCCGTCGCGGTCGCCGCTGCCGCGCGGCGCGTTCAGTGCCGGGCCAGGATCGAGTTCAGGCCGAACTCGAAGCGCTCGTCGAAGGAGTTGGTGGCGAGGTGGCCCAGGGCGCGGTGCAGGGCGGGGTGGGTCGTCGCGGAGATCGCGTCCGTGAGGCGGTCGCCCAAGGACTGTTCCGCGGCCGCCTGTTCCTCCTGGGTGAGGCCGAGCGTGAAGTAGATGAGCGTCCATGCGGTCCAGGCCGCCTCGCGCTCGTCCAGTCCGTCGTCCAGCAGGGCCGCGACCAGCGTCTCGGCCAGGCGCAGGGTGTGTGGCTCGGCGGCGTAGGTGCCGACGACGAGCGCGGCGCCGTCGCGGTGGGCCAGCAGGGCCCGGCGATAGCGGCGGACGACTTCGGGGGCGCGCGGGCCGGGTGAGACGGGGAGGTCGTCGAGCGGGATCTCGCCGACGACCGCGTCCGCCATCAGTTCCAGCATCCGGGCCTTGGTCTTCACGTGCCACAGCACGGTGTTCATCCGTACGCCGAGCCGGTCGGCGACCGCCCGCGTGGACAGTGCGTCCAGGCCCTTCTCGTCCAGCAGTTCCAGGGCCGCGCCGATCACGGTGGCCGGTTCGAGACGGTCGGCCGTTTGCCTCTTGGTCATTGACCTAGTTTACTGCGAGGACTGTTTGTTGGTCACTGACCAAGAGGTGCGGGTGGGGAGCGGACCCGAGGTCTGCCCCGGCCCCGGCGGCTTGGCGTGCGCGGAGGAGTCGTTCGTGGAGGAACTCATGGAGTCGTTCGGGGAGAAGCCCGAGGCGGACCGGCACGTCGTCATCGCGGGAGGCGGGCCCGTCGGGCTGTGGCTCGCCGCCGAGCTGCGGCTGGGCGGGATCCCGGCGACCGTCGTCGAGCAGCGCACGGAGATCGACCAGCGCTCCAAGGCGCTCACCGTCCACCCGCGCACCCTCGAGGTCCTGGCCTCACGCGGCGCGCACGGGCCCTTCCTCGCCGAGGGCCTGACCATTCCCTTCGGTCACTTCGCCATGCTCGACGACCGGCTCGACCTCCGGGAACTGGACACCCCGTACCCGTACACCCTCTTCCTGCCCCAGGCCCGCACCGAGGAGCTGCTCCAGGAGCACGCGCTCGGACTCGGCGCCACGATCCTGCGCGGGCACCGGGTCACCGGGTTCACCGAGTCTGGAGGATCGGTGACCGTTCAGGTGACGGGACCGGACGGGGCGTACGAGATCGAGGGGGCCCACCTCGTCGGCTGCGACGGCACCGGCAGCACCGTACGCGCCACCGCCGGCATCGACTTCCCCGGCACACCCTCCACCGTCCTCGGCTGGCTCGGCGACGTCTTCCTCGACAACCCGCCGCGCACGGGCTTCAGTTCCTTCACGGACCGGGGCGGCGTGATGGTCGCGCCGCTGCCCGGCGGGCGGTTCCGGATCGTGGGGGTCAGCCCGGACAGCCTCACCACCGAGTGGCCCGGCGACCTCACCCTCGACGAACTGCGGCGCAGGACGGCAACGGTCGCGGGCGACGACTTCGGTATGCGTGACCCCTCCTGGCTCTCCCGCTTCGGCAACGCCACCCGGCTCGCCGCCGCGTACCGGCGCGGGCGCGTACTGCTCGCCGGTGACGCCGCCCACCAGCACTTTCCCACCGGGGGAGTCGGCATGAACGTGGGTATCCAGGACGCGCACAACCTCGGCTGGAAGCTCGCCGCGACGCTGAACGGGCGCGCCGGGGAGGACCTGTTGGACAGCTACCACGCCGAACGGCACCCCGTCGGCGCCCAGTTGGTCGAGCACAGCCGCGCCCAGACGGCCCTGATGACCGCCTTCACACCCGAGGGCCTCGACCTGCGCTCCCTGTTCAGCGGCATGCTCGCCACCCAGCCGGCGTTCAACCGGGCCCTCGCCGAACGGCTCACCGCGCTCGCCGTCCACTACCCGTCGGCGGACCCGGCGGCCCACGCCCTCACCGGCACCCGCGTCCCCGACCTCGCCCTCACCGGCCCGGACAAGAGCCTGTTCGCGCTCCTCCGTCCCGGCGCCCACCTGCTGCTCGACCTCACGCCCGACGGCGCCCTCGGCCACGACCGCACGGCCCCCGGACTCACCGCCCACACCGGAACGCTCGACCGGCCCCCGGCGGCCTGGAGCGAACTGCGCGCCGTCCTGATCCGCCCCGACGGCCATGTCGCCTGGGCCGGCACCGAACGGGACGCCGCCGCGCTCTCGGCCGCCGCGGAAGCTGCCGTGGCCAAGGCGGTGCCGCGGACGCGCGACCAGCGGTGAACGCGCGGGCGATCCGCCCACCGGTCCGGCGTCGAAACCGGATCCGGACAATCACGCGAACGAGACGGTTAAGGAATCCTCACCTTCTGGTGGCCGTGCGGTGAGGGGTGAATGATGGGCGCATGACGTTGGCCGCGCGAGCCTTCGCGCAATTGGCGACCTGGCCCGACCTCACCGAGGTCGAACCGAGCTGCGGAACCGGCAGGGCACTGGCCGCAGCCCACGGCGACATCGCCCACTTCCACTCCGACCAGGACCTCGACCTCTGCCTCACGGCCCGGGTCATCCGGCGGTTCGAGGAACACCTCCGGGACGCGACCGCGGTCCGGCTGGTGCCCGGGTCCCACTGGGTGACGGTACGCATGGAGGTCGTGGCGGATTTCGACCTGCTGATGACCTTGGTGAGCCTCGCGCTCCGGGCTCAACAGACCTGGCCGCTCCCCGATCACGAGCCGACGGCCGGGTGCAATGAGCGGCGCAGCGCGGTCGTGGCGCGCCAAGGTCTCGGCGCGGACTGAGATTCGGGCTGCTGACGCCTGACGCCTGACGGCTGACGCCTGACGCCTGACGGCTGACGGCTGACGGCCTGGAGGGCCGGCCGTCCCCCGTCAGCGTTCCCAGCCGTCCGGTCCGCTGCCGCGCCACTCGATCAGCGCGGACCGGCGGACCCAGTCGTCGTCGACGTCGTCCAGGCCCGCCAGGCGCAGGAACTCGACCACGTCGAGCAGGCCGTACGCCATGCCCACGAACCGGTCGTCGACGCGGACCCGTCGCCCACCGTCCTCGGCGAGTGGGTAGACGACGATCGGTTGCGCGGCGGCCATGGCACCAGGGTGCGGCCGACACACAGCGGGCGCATGCGGAGCGCGAGCCCGCCACACCGGGCGGACGGTGATCGCGCACGGCCGCTCCCTGACCCCGGTGAGGCCCACCGCGAGGCCGTGTTGCCCGCTCGCGCGTGCCGCGACCGCCCCATCCGGGCCGGTGAACACGACTCCGGGGAACTCTGGACCGCGCGCCCGGAACGCCGGTATCCGTTGCGCCCAACGTGTGATCCCGCGGAGCGCGGCTCGCCGGTCCGGGGGCAGCCGCCCCCGCCCACGCGACGGCCCCGCCGTCACCCTGACATGTGTCAGGGACCGCCTACCTCGCCCGCTCCCTAGGGTTCGAGTGGTCTCACCGGTCCTGCGCCGGCCCGGCCCGGCCCGGGACGGCCCGGGCCGCGGCTCCGGGTGCTGGTGCGCCCGCTCTGCTTCCCGGTCCTGAACCCGTCACCTTCGAAAGGCACGACATGCGCCGTCTCCTCGCTGTCGCCGCCGCGCTGCTGCTCGTCAGCGGCGCGGCAGGGGCAGCCGCCGCCGATGCCCCCGCCGGCCGGCCGCTGACCGCCGCCGCGTCCGTCCAGGTGCCCGACGGCGTCACCGCCGGAGCCGCCGTCTTCGACCGGCAGACCGGCACCTTCACCGAGCAGCTCAACACCAGTGCCCGCTTCCGGTCCGCGTCCGTCGTCAAACTGCTGCTGGCGCTGGACTTCCTGTGGAACCGAGGCCCCGACTACACCGTGCCCGCGGCCGACCGGGCCCTGCTGGAGCCGATGCTGCGCAGCAGCTACGACGACGCCGCCGACCACTACTGGGAGGTGAACGGCGGGTCGGCGATCATCACCCGCATGGCCGACCGTCTCGGCCTGAGCGACACGAACCCGCCGCCCGCCGGCTACGAGGGCTACTGGGGCTACGTCTCCCTCTCCGCCCGCGACACCGTGAAGATCTACCGCTACCTCCTGGACACGGCGCCCGCCCCGGTGCGCGACTTCGTCATGGGCAACCTCCGCCAGTCCACGCGCTGCGCCTCGGACCACTTCGACCAGCACTTCGGCATCGCGGGCGCGTTCGAGAAGCCGTGGGCGGTCAAGCAGGGCTGGTCGGGTTCGTACGAGAAGGGCACCTGCGGCACGGGAGGCGCGGCGAGCGCGGTACCTGCCGTCGACGCCGCAGTGGCCCCGGCTCCCGCCGAGGACGTGAACCTGACCCGGCCCGCGCTGCACAGCACGGGGACGGTCGGCGCCGGTGACCGGTACATCGTGGCCGTGTTCACCCTGCACCAGGTCGGCACCTCGTACGGGAAGGCGTACACGGACATCGGCCGGCTGACCCGCTCGCTGAACGTGCCGGGGGCCGCGCGGCCGGCCGGGTGGTGGTACGGCACGTGGAGCGACCATGTGAACGTACGCCCGGACCCGTCCACGGCGAACGCGCCGAAGACCCAACTCCCTGCCGGTGTCGAGGTGTTGGTGGGCTGCCAGAAGAAGGGGCAGCGGGTCGACGTGCCGCCGTACAGCAACGACTGGTGGGCCTATCTGCCCCAGTACGGCGGCTGGATCTCCAACATCTACATCAGCTCGCCCGACAACCGGCTGCCGGACGTCAAGGACTGCTGAACCCCGCGCGCCGGGTGACCGGCGCGGGGCCGCTTCCTCACCGCTCGTAGGCGGCGAGGAAGCGGAGCACCTTGTCGACGTGCGGCTTCACGCGTTCGGGGACCCCGCGCTCCTCGATGACGGTGCGGTCGCTCGTGCGGTAGCCGGCCGCGATCAGCGCGGGGAGGTCCTCGGCCGGCAGGTGGGCCTTCTTGAACTGCTGGTCGAGCCAGCACACGTACAGGCTCATGGTGGAGATCGCGTCCGGCGGCGAACGGTAGTCCTTGTCCCCGTCGCCGTCTCCGTCCACCGCCCAGGCCCGGAACACCGACGGCGTCCACATCGCGATGCCGTACTCCTCTGCCTCCGGGCGGGCCGCGTCGACGTCGAACCCGCTCTCCGCCTTGACCAGCGCGGCGAGCAGGGCGGGTGTGACCTCCGCGTCGGTGCACCGCCGTGCGGCGTCCACGAGGACGGGACGCAGGGCCTCGGGGACGTCGGAGTCCTCCGGGATCTCCCCGGCGGCCGCGAGGGGCGTACCGGTCACGGTGGCGCGAGCGTCCCGTTTCGGGACGTCATCGTCGTCGGCGCCCCCGAGCAACGCGAACCCGACGGCGGCGGCCGCCGCGACACCGACGACCGACAGAGCCGCGATCGGCAGCGACCGGCGTCGGCCGCGCGTGCCGGCGAGCTGCTCGATGCGGGCGGCCAGGCTCGCTGCGGTGTGGGGGAGCCGGGTCGTGTGGTCCGGTGCCAGACAGTCCCCGATGAGCCGGCGCCAGCTCTCGTCGAGTCCGGCGTCGAGCCGCAGCTGTGCGGTGCCGCGGGCGTACGCCTGGGCGGCGAGCGAGCGGGCGCGGGCGGTGGCGCCGGGGAACGGGTGGATGCCTCCGGTGAGCACCTGGTGGGCGAGGACGCCGAAGGCCCAGATGTCGGCGGTCGGCCGCACCACGGTCCCGTCGGCTCCGGTGCGCTGGGACCACCACTCGGGCGGCAGGTGGTCGAGCGTGCCCAGCGGCGGCAAGTGGGCGTGCGTGCCGTCGAGTTCGGTGGCCAGGCCGAAGTCGGCGAGCCAGACCTCGCCGTCCGCGCCCAGCAGCACATTGGCGGGCTTGAGGTCGCCGTGCACCCAGCCGGCGCCGTGCATATGGGCCAGCCCGGCGGCCACACCCCGCAGGATCCGCAGCGCGTCCGGTACCGCGGAGCCGGTGCCGGTGGAGTCGAGCACCTGGCGCAGACTTGCCTCGGCACGGTCCATGACGAGCGCGATCGCGCCGTCCAGCACGGGCAGGTCCGGCGCCTCGACCGTGCACACGGCCCGGGTCCGTACGAGGTGCGGATGGTCCGCCTCGGCGCTGAACCGCACCTCACGCGCGACCAGTTCACCGAGCGCGGCACGCTGACCGGGGGCCAGGGCGCCGGTCGGCAGCACCTTCACCGCGGCCGTCGTGCCGTCGGCGACCGCGCGGGCCTCGTACACGGTGCCCCAGCCGCCCGAGCCGATGACCGCGCCCAGTTCCCAGCCCTCTACGCGGAATCCCGCCGGCAGACGGGGCGTTCCCAGAGGCGTCTGCCCGACGTCCTCCCCGGAGCCTGACGAGCTCACGCGCCGACCTCCTGCGGAGCGGTCCGCCTGCGGGACGGCAGCAGCGCGAGATGTTCCTCCCGCACCAGGCCGAAACGCAGGGCGAGGGACGCCAGCCGGGCGCGCTTGGCGCCGGTACGGCCGTTGCCCTCCGCCCCGGGCTCCTCGCCGACGTCCAGACGCAGCTTCGCAAAGGCCAGGTAGTCGATGTGGTAGTTGACCGCGGAGCGTGTCAGGCCACGGCAGCTCTCCAGCGGACGAAGCCGCTCCACGATGTCCCCGACCCCGGGCAGCGCGCTGTCCGACTGGTCGCGCAGCCGCGGCTCGCACAGTGCCACCAGCACGAGGAAGTACTTGGCGGTCATGTCGAGCGCGTACGGGTGCACGGTCTGATCACCGGCGCCGGGCACCGCCGACCGCTCGTCCAGGTAGGCGTGCTGCGGGGCGAACACCTTGAAGTCGACGGTCCCGTTCAGCGCGGGCAGGACCACCCGCGAGAACTCGAACGGCACCGGCGCTCCGAGCCGCCGGGGTGCGACCGTGAGGTACTCGCCGGCCCCTTCCAGGTTCTCGACGACATACGCGGAGTCACTGCTGAAGTTCGACAGCCGCCAGTAGTCCTCGGCCGCCTCCAGCCGCCCCGCCCGCCGGGAGATCCCGGGGTCGGGCAGCACGATGGCGACACCTCGCCCGCCGGGCAGCCCCCGACCGAACTCGGCCACGTCACCCGGTCCCATGTGCAGCAGCTCGGGCTTGCCCGTGCCGCCGGTATCCGGCCCCGAAGGACCGGGCGGCTGGACAATGATCGTTTCCATGCCGGCTCTCCCCCGATATGGTCGCCGAGGCTCTGTGGGCGGCTCCGGGGGCCGCCGTCCCGGCGAACGGTGCGTGGACTGCTGCCGCGCGCCCACCGGCGGATGGTCGGTCCGCCCGGGTCGCTGCGACACCGAGAGCATCACCGCTCCCGGCGGCCGTCGCAACCGCCTACGCCGGTGCTGCCGCCCTGGAACCATCCCTGCGCTGCTGACCTGCGTCAACGCGAGCGCCTGGGATGACGGGTGACCTCTGCGCCCGCAGCGCCTCGACGTACGGAAGTTCACGTCTGACCGCATCACACCCTTCTCGACGTCCTTCCTGCCCGTGCAGTTCCCGGTATGCGGTCCGGAACGGCCGATCGCGTGGCACGTGGCCCGCCGGTCCGCCGTGAGGGGAGGGCGTCGAGCGCACCTCCCCTCGTCGGCCCGAACTGAGCCTGGGTCAGCGGGAGTTGAGCATTCGTGCAGGGAGTCAGTTCCGGTCCGGGGCGTCCGGGGGAGTGGACACGACCTTGCGGGCGTAGTCGGCCAGTCGGGTCCTGAGGAGCTCGCGCGGTACGCCCTCCTCGCCGGCGAGACGCTCGACCAGGTCGGCCCGGGTGGCGGCGAGCAGGGCGTGGGCGGTGAAGCCGGGGTCGGGCAGACCGGGGATGTGCTCCAGCGCGGACCGCAGCAGACGGTGCCAACGGTCGTAGTGCTCGGCCCCGTAGGGGCTGCTGCTTCCGTGCTCCTCCAACGCCAGTACCAGGCGACGGTTGTCGAGCTTGAAGCACAGCACGGCGTCGAGCAGGGCCGGCACGCGCTCCTGGGGCGGGGTGTCCGGCCCGAGGGGTGGCGGGCCCGATTCCACGGCCTCGCGGACCGGTTCGAGCCGGGCCTCGTACAGCGCTCGCAGCAGCCCGGCGCGGTCGCCGAAGGCGCGGAAGACGGTTCCCTTGCCGACCCCGGCCGCCGTCGCGATGTCGGCCATTGTCAGTTCCTCCGGGCTCTCGGAGCCGGCGAACAGGGCGTCGGCGGCCTCCAGAACCGCCTGCTGATTGCGGGCCGCGTCCTTACGGGCTCTGCGCTCGGGCTCGGGCACGTGCTTCCTCCGACTCCTCCGATTGAAAAACGGACCCAGAGTCCGTATCGTCGATTGAACCGGACCCGTGGTCCGTATTGTATGAGACGGAGGATACCCATGTCCGCACCCGTACCGACCTCTCCGGCGGAGCTGTACCGGCACAGCCTGCGCCTGCTGCTCGACAAGGACATTCCCGGCTGGATCGGCCTGTGGGCCGAGGACGGCGTCATGGAGTTCCCGTTCGCACCCCCGGCCTGGCCCGCACGGCTGGAGGGCAGGGAGGCCATCGCCGCCTACATGCGGCCCTACCCGGACCACATAGAGCTGCACGACTTCCCCGAGGACGACCTGCGGATCCACCGGACCGTCGACCCGCGGACCGTCGTCGTCGAGATGCGCGGCGTCGGCCGGCTGGTACAGGCTGACCGCCCGTTCGACATGACCTACATCGCCGTGGTCACGGCCGAGGAAGGGCGCTTCACCTCCTACCGCGACTACTGGAATCCGCTCGCCGTCCTCGAACCCGGCGTCGACTTCTCCGGGAGCGCCGGATGATTAGGCCTGATTCGATGGCCACGGCGGCCCCGGCGGCCACGGCCACACCCACGGAGACCGCCGCCGCCGGGCCGTCCGACGCACCCGCGACGGGCGCGATCCCCCTGACCGGCGCCGCTCCCGTGACCGGCGCCGCTCCCGCGATCGGCACCACCCTCGTCATCGGTGCCACCGGAACCACCGGCAGCCGCATCGCCGCCCGGCTGGCGGCGGCCGGCCACGCCGTCCGGGCGGCCGGCCGCAAGGCAGCTCCCGTGGCCGGCGCCGAGCCGGCCCGCTTCGACTGGTACGACCCCGGCACCCATCCCGCCGCCCTCGACGGCATCGACCGCGTCTACGTGATCCCGCCCGTCGGCGATCCCGATCCCGCGACGGTCGTGCTGCCCTTCCTGCGCAGGGCCCGTGCGGCCGGCGTGCGGCGAGCGGTGCTGCTGAGTGCCTCGTCCATCCCGGAGGGCGGGCCGGCCGTGGGGCAGGTGCACGGGGCGCTGCCGGGCATCTTCGACGAGTGGGCGGTGCTGCGGCCGTCCTGGTTCATGCAGAACTTCACCGGCGACCACCCGCATGCCACCGGCATCCGGACCGAGGGACTCATCCGCACGGCCACCGGCACCGGCCGTGTCGGCTTCGTCGACGCCGACGACATCGCGGCCGTGGCCTTCCACGCCCTGACCGACGACCGCGCCCCGGACACCGACCTCGTCCTGACCGGACCCGAGGCGCTCGCCTACGACGACATCGCCAGGGTCATCACCGAGACCACCGGCCGGCCCGTGACCCACCGGCCTTTGTCCTACGAGGAGTTGCGGGACCGGCTCGCCACGCAGATGCCCGAGGAGTTCGCCGCACTGCTGGCGGGCATGGACCGGGCCATCGCCGAGGGAGCGGAGGACCGTGTCACCGACACCGTCCCCCGCCTCACCGGCCGGCCGGCGGGAAGCTTCCGGGCCCTGGCGGAAAGGGAGTTGAGCCACCACCTGGCCTATCTCGGCCGGCCCGGAGCGTGAGGGATTCTTCGACGCCGTCCCACGCCTCACTAGCCCACCCCGGCCGGCCTGGAGCGTGAGGGATTCTTCGACGCCGTCCCACGCGTCACCAGCCCGCCCCGGCCGGTCTGGAGCGTGAGGGATTCCTCGTCGGGCGTGCCGGGCTCCGCGGCGCGGACGGCCGGCTCGCCGTGCTCGCGGCCGAGCAGCTCGGCGCGGAGCGGATCATCGCCATGAGCGGGCACGAACCGCGCCAGGAACTCGCCCGCGCATACGGCGCCACCGACATCGGCACCGAGGGCGGCGACGAAGGCGTGGCCCGCGTCGGGGAACTGACCGGCGGGCTCGGCGCCCCGTGCGTCGTCGCGGCGGTCGGCACCCAGGAATCCATGGCGCGGGCCATCCGCTCCACCCGCGCCGGCGGGCACGTCGGCTTCGTGGGAGTCAGCCGCGACGGCGCCCTCGACGGCCAGGAGCGTGTCTGAACGCGCTCATCCCGACGAGTGGGGCCCGGCCCCCGCGCTGCCGGGCCGCCGCCCGTCAGTCCTGTCCCGGGCTCCCAGCGTCGAGCCGGAGCTCGCGGCCCTGCCAGCGGTCGCGCAGCCAGCGGTCGTGGCTGGCCAGGACAACGGCGCCGGGACCCGTGCCCAGGGCCTCCTCCAGCTCGTCGCACAGGCGCGGGGACAGATGGTTGGTGGGTTCGTCGAGCAGCAGCATCTGCGGTGGCCGGGCCACGAGCAGCGCCAGCGCGAGGCGTCGGCGCTGGCCGGCAGACAGACGCGCGACCTCCTTGTCCAGGTCCGCCTCGTGCAGCAGGCCCAGCGCGGCCAACGGCACCGCCGCGGCCCGTTCCGCGCCCAACGCCAGCCGGTACGTCTCCCGCACGGTCCGGTCCGGCGCGTCGAAGACGGTGTCCTGAGCGAGCAGTCCCACCGACAGCTCGCGTCGCCGCCGCATCTCGCCCTCCGCCGTCAGCCGGCCGGCGAGGACCGCCAACAGGGTCGACTTACCCGTCCCGTTGCCCCCGGTGACCAACAGCCGCTCGGTCGCCGCGATACGGCAGCTGACGGGCGCGAGCCGGCCCGGCACCCAGATGCCGTCCAGCGAGACCAGCGGACCGTCCTCCTCCGCTGCCGGCGCGGTGATCGCCGTGCTCCGGAACCGCAGCGGACTCGGCGGCTCGCCGACCTGGTGCCGTTCCAGGTCCTCCAGCCGGCGCGTGGCGTTGCGCACCCGCCGGGAGATCTGGCTCTGCACCCGGCCGCCCCGATGGCCGTAGCCCATCTTCTCGTTGTCGCGCGGCCCCCGGTCCGGGGCGACGCGGCGGGCGGTGACCCCGGCCGACACCCGCAGGGCGTCCAGCTCCTCCTGTTCCTCGGCCCAGCGCCGCTCCCAGCGCTCGCGTTCCTTCCGCTTCTCCGACAGATAGGCGGAGTAGTTGCCGCCGTACCGGACCGGGCCGTCGATCGCGGGGTCGAGGTCGATCAGGTCCGTGCACACGGCGTCCAGGAAGGCCCGGTCGTGGCTGGCCAGCACGACGACTCCGGGCAGGCCCCGCACCTGTTCCTCGACGAACGCGGCTGCGCCGTCGTCGAGATGGTTGGTCGGCTCGTCCAGCAGCAGCGCGGAGGGCCGCCGGACCAGGAGCGCGGCCAGCGCCAGCCGCCCGCGCTGCCCGCCGGAGAGCGAGGAGAGCGTCCTGTCGTGCCCGAAGGCGTCGAGGCCGAGACCGTCGAGCACGAGCTCCGCGCGCCGGTCCGCGTCCCAGGCCTCCCGGTCCTGAGCCTGTTCGAGCCGGACGCCGTACGCGGCGAGCAACTCCGCGTATCCGGGGGCGTCCTGCGCGGTCCGCGCGAGCTGTTCGGTGAGGCGGTCCAGCGCGGCGAGGTCGGCCCTCGCCTCGCGCAGCGCGTCGTCCAGCACGTCGGCGATCGTCGCGTCGGCGTCGTACGGCATCTCCTGCTGGAGAAAGCCCAGGTCGGGCGGTCGGGTGACGCTTCCGGCGTCGGGTTCGTCGACTCCCGCCAGCAGGCGCAGCAGAGTCGACTTGCCGACTCCGTTCTCGCCGATGAGCCCGATGCGGCGTCCGGGGGAGGCGGTCAGGGAGACACCGTCGAGCACTCTGCGGCCGTCGAGGGTGCGGACGAGATCGTGGGCGAGCAGGGCAGGTTGAGGCATGGTTCGGTCCGTCCGATGTGGTCGGTGCTCGGCCCGCGGGGCGGCAAGCCTCGGACGCGGGCCAGGTCGGCACACCGGCGGATCACACCTCGGGCGCCCCCGTCTCCGTCAACTCGCCGTCCGCCAGGCGCAGCCACCGGTCGACACCGATGTCACGCAGGAACCGCTCGTCGTGACTGACCATCACGAAGGCTCCCTGATACGAGTTCAGGGCACTCTCCAACTGGCCCGCGCTCACCAGATCCAGGTTGTTCGTCGGCTCGTCCAGGAGCAGCAGATGCGGGGCAGGCTCCGCGCACAGCACGCAGGCCAGTGTGGCGCGCAGCCGTTCGCCGCCGGACAGCACGCCGACGGGCAGATGGGCCCCCGCGCCCCGGAACAGGAATCGGGCGAGCAGGTTCATCCGCTCGGCCTCCGGACGACGCGGGGCGAAGGCGGCGAAGTTCTCGGCGACCGTCCGGTCGAGGTCCAGCAGGTCCAGGCGCTGCGAAAGGTAGGCGATACGGCCGTCGGCGCGCTTGATCTCGCCGCTCTCCGCGGGCAGTTCACTGTTGAGCACCCGCAGCAGCGTGCTCTTCCCGGCGCCGTTGGGGCCGGTCAGGGCGATGCGCTCCGGGCCACGGATCGTCAGGTCGACGCCCTCGCCGGCGAACACCTCCTTGTCACCGAGCCGGACGCGGAGCCGTTCACCGAGGAACAGGTTGCGTCCGGCGGGCACGTGGGTGTCCGGCAGGTCCAGCGTCAGGCGCTGCTCCTCGCGCAGCGCCCGCCCCGCCTCGTCCAGCCGGGCCTTCGCCTCGCTGACCCGGCCCGCGTGCATCTGACCCGCCCGGCCCGCGGACTCCTGCGCTCCGCGCTTCATGTTGCCGGCGAAGATACGCGGCAGACCGGCGCTCTTGAGGTTGCGGGCGGCGTTGCTCTGCCGGCGGTCGGCGCGTTCGCGGGCCTGCTGCATCTCCCGCTTCTCCCGCCTCAGCTCCTGCTCGGCGTTGCGGACGTTCTTCTCGGCGACCTCCTGCTCGGCCCGCACGGCCGCCTCGTACTCGGTGAAGTCGCCTCCGTAGAAGCTCAGTTCACCGCCGTCGAGTTCGGCGATACGGTCCATCCGGTCGAGCAGGGCACGGTCGTGACTGACCAGGATCAGGCACCCGGTGAAGTCCTCCAGCACGGCGTAGAGCTTGTGACGGGCGTCGAGGTCGAGGTTGTTGGTGGGCTCGTCCAGCAGCAGCACGTCGGGTCGCCTCAGCAACTGGGCGGCCAGCCCCAGGGACACGACCTGGCCGCCGCTGAGGGTGCTCAGGCTGCGGTCCAGGGACAGCCCGGTCAGGCCGAGACGGTCCAGCTGGGCTCGGGTGCGTTCCTCGATGTCCCAGTCGTCGCCGATGGCCGTGAAGTGCTCTTCGGCGACGTCCCCGGACTCCACGGCGTCGATGGCCCGGATGACCGGAGCCACGCCCAGGACCTCGGCGACCGTGAGACCACCCGTCAGGGGGAGGCTCTGCGGGAGGTGGCCGAGCGTACCGACCACGGTGACCGACCCCGTGCCGGGCCGCAGTTCACCTGCGATGAGCTTGAGCAGGGTGCTCTTGCCGGTGCCGTTGGGCGCGACGAGACCCGTGCGGCCCGCACCGACGGTGAAGGAGAGATCCTGGAAGACGGGCGTGTCGTCGGGCCAGGCGAAGGACAGGTTGGAGCAGACGACGGAAGCGTCGGACATGAAGGTGACCTCGTGAGAAGAGGGGCAGGCGCGCAGCGCACGGCAGGCATCACAGCCATGACACGCGTGGCGGTTCGCCCCAGCGGCAGACAGAGGGAGAGGGGACGACGGAGAGACCACCTCGGCGACGCCTCAGCGCATCAAGCCGGTGGTCTGTCGGGTCCGGGTATCACCCGGAGATGTCGTCGTCCACCACCATGTCTGGTCTCCTCGAAGAAGGTCGAAGTCCCCAGCACTGTATACGAGGGCCCCGGCACTCTGCACGACAGGTCTGGCGCGCGGCCTTGCGCACGGGGAGGGCTGGAGGGTGGGGACGCGGTCCTGCGCCGTCGCGTCGCCCGCCGCCGCGTCGCCCGCCGGTGCGTTCGCTCAGGCCGACGGGCGGCCCAGGTGGACCGGGAGCTGCTGGTGGCCGTTGCTGATGAGCGAGGCCACGGGCTTCAGCTCCGAGGCGGGGACGGCCAGGCGGATGTCGGGGAACCGCTCGAAGAGGTGCCGCAGCGCGCAGACGACTTCCATGCGGGCCAGCGGGGCGCCCAGGCAGAAGTGGATGCCATGGCCGAAGGCCAGATGGTCCTTGTTCGTACGGGCGGCGTCGAAGGTGTCGGGGTCGACGTGCCAGCCGGGGTGCCGGTTGGCGGCGGCGTAGGACGCGAGGATGGCCTCGCCGCGGGCGATGGTCCGGCCGTCGGGCAGCGGGATGTCCGCCACGGCGAAGCGCAGGGGGAGGTGCTTGACGGCGGGCTCGTGGCGCAGGGTCTCTTCGACGACGTCGCTCCAGGCGACCGCGCCGCTGCGGACCGACTGGAGCTGGTCGGGACGCGTCAGCAACGTGAAGACGCTCTGGTCGATGACGTTGACCGTGGTCTCGTATCCGGCGCTGATCATCAACAGGAGCGTGTCGCGCAGCTCCTGAGGAGCGAGGCCGCCACCGTCCTCGTCGTCCCGGGCTTCGATCAGCAGCGATGTCATGTCGTCGCCGGGAGCCTTGCGCTTGTCGGCGATCAGCTCGTCCAACTGCCCGTACAGCCGCGTGGTGTTGGCCTGCGCCTCCGCCGGGCTCAACGTGGTGTCGAAGACACCGTCCACGACTTTCCGGAAGCCGTCGCGTCGCTCCTGCGGCACACCCATGACATGGCCGATCACGGCGATGGGGAGGGGGTAGGCCAGGTGTTCACGCAGGTCCACCCTCTCGTGCTCGGGACGTGCGGCCAGGCCGTCGAGCAGCTCGGTCACGATGCCTTCCACGGCCGCCTGCAGGGTGGCTGTGCGCCGCGCGCTGAACGCCGGCGCGATCAGCCGTCGCAGCCTGCGGTGGTCCGGGCCGTAGGCCGTGAACATGTTCTCCACCGCGATCCACAGCGCCAGCGGCCAGCGGGTGACGGTCTCCTGGAAGGCCGGCCAGTGGGCACGGCCGTCCTTCGACACGTCCGGGCTGGTCAGCAGCTGCTTCAGGAGATCCGGGTCGGTGACCGCCCACGCCGTGACTCCGAGGACGTCGACCCGGGCGGCCGCTCCCTGCGCGCGCAGGGCGAGATGCTCGGCGTGGCGGTCGGCACCGGTGGGGTCGAGGACGATCAAGGGCTGCTCGGCCATGAGGGCTCCTTCGCGGACCGCGGCGGCTGGCGAGGACGGGTTCGTGACGCGTGAACCTCGACAGTCTTGCCCGAACCACGAAGGAAGCCGCACCGATGCGGGCGTACGGGGCTGAAAAGGCTCCAGGGATGCCCTGATCCACCTCGCCCGTCCGGCGTCCGGCGTCCGGCGTTGGGCGTCCGGCGTTGGGCGTCCGGCGTCCGGCGTCCGGCCAAGGCTCGGCCCTGGTCGGACGCCGGCCCGCGGTGCCCGGACGCCGGTCCGCGGTGTCTAGAAGAAGCCCAGCTTCTGCGGGGCGTACGACACGAGGAGGTTCTTCGTCTGCTGGTAGTGCTCCAGCATCATCTTGTGCGTCTCACGCCCGATGCCCGACCCCTTGTAGCCGCCGAACGCGGCGTGCGCCGGGTACGTGTGGTAGCAGTTGGTCCACACCCGGCCCGCCTGGATCGCGCGGCCCGCGCGGTACGCGGTGTTGATGTCCCGCGTCCACACGCCCGCCCCGAGGCCGTACAGCGTGTCGTTGGCGATCTTGATGGCGTCGTCGAAGTCGTCGAAGGACGTCACCGAGACGACCGGGCCGAAGATCTCCTCCTGGAAGATCCGCATGCGGTTGTCGCCCTCGAAGACGGTCGGCTGAACGTAGTAGCCGCCCTTCAACTCACCGTCGTGCTCGATGCGTTCGCCACCCGTGAGGACACGCGCGCCCTCCTGCCGGCCGATGTCGAGGTAGGAGAGGATCTTCTCGAGCTGGTCGTTGGAGGCCTGCGCGCCGATCATGGTGTCCGTGTCGAGCGGGTGGCCGGTCTTGATCTGCTCGGTGCGGGCGATCGCCGCTTCCATGAACTCGGCGTAGCTGCCGCGCTGGACCAGTGCCCGGGACGGGCAGGTGCACACCTCGCCCTGGTTGAGCGCGAACATCGTGAAGCCTTCGAGCGCCTTGTCCCGGAAGTCGTCGTTCGCCGCCCAGACGTCGTCGAAGAAGATGTTCGGGGACTTGCCGCCGAGTTCGAGCGTGACCGGGGTGATGTTCTCCGAGGCGTACTGCATGATCAGCCGGCCGGTCGTGGTCTCCCCGG
Organism: Streptomyces sp. Y7; assembly: GCF_043195415.1. NCBI lineage: Bacteria > Bacillati > Actinomycetota > Actinomycetes > Kitasatosporales > Streptomycetaceae > Streptomyces > Streptomyces sp. Y7. Next base: position 78,038 of record NZ_JBIDDQ010000009.1, on the reverse strand, counting down.
TGAACGCCACTTTGGCGACGCGCGGGCTCGACGCCAGCGGCTTGCCCGCCTCCACACCGAAGCCGTTGACGATGTTCAGGACGCCCGGCGGCAGCAGGTCGGAGACCAGGCTCAGCCAGTAGTGGATGGACGCCGGCGTCTGCTCGGCCGGCTTCAGCACGACCGCGTTGCCCGCGGCCAGCGCCGGCGCGAGCTTCCACGTCGCCATGAGGATCGGGAAGTTCCACGGGATGATCTGCGCGACCACACCCAACGGCTCGTGGAAGTGGTACGCCACCGTGTCGTCGTCGACCTCGCCGAGCGAGCCCTCCTGCGCCCTGATCGCGCCCGCGAAGTAGCGGAAGTGGTCGATGGCCAGCGGAATGTCCGCCGCCAGCGTCTCGCGCACCGGCTTGCCGTTCTCCCAGCTCTCGGCGACCGCCAGCTTCTCCAGATTCGTCTCCATCCGGTCGGCGATCTTCAGCAGGATGTCGGCCCGTGCGGTCACCGACGTCCGTCCCCACGCGGGGGCGGCCGCGTGCGCCGCGTCCAACGCCCGCTCCACGTCCTCCGCCGTGCCCCGCGCGATCTCGGTGAACGGCTGCCCGTTCACCGGCGTCGGGTTCTCGAAGTACTGCCCCCGGATCGGCGGCACGTACTCACCGCCGATGAAGTGGTCGTAGCGCGCCTGGTAGGAGACGATCGCACCCTCGGTGCCGGGCGCCGCGTAACGGGTCATACTGCTCTGCCTCCCGAAGAAGCGCTGCCCGCCGTTGGGCAGCTCTCCGCGCGAGGCTAGGGACGGCGAGGTTGCAAGTACGTTGCGCGGAGCGCGGGTTCCAACAGCTGGAAGGGCTCCGGTCAGCGTGCCGCGCGGCGCTCCCAGGCGGGCGGTGCCGTGAGCTCGGACTCCAGGGCGGCCAGGCGCGACCGTACCGCCGACGTCGGACGCACCATGACGAGCGCCCGCCATACGTCGAGGTCGTCCTCGCCCCACGGCGCGTGCGCCCAGTCCGCCAGCAGGTCGGGATCCCGGCGGGAGATCAGCGCCGCACGCAGCCCGTCCGCGAGCAGCCGCCTGAGCCGCACCACCGCCGGCGCCTGGGAGCCGGGCAGCAGCGGGCCCGCGTACGCGGCGGCCGCCGCCGTGATCGAACCCGTCTCCAGCCGGCGCTCCACGACCGACACATCCGACTCCACCGGCACCGTCAGCCGGTACGGCCTCGACACGAGCAGGCCGGGGCCGAGCATCCGGCGCAGGCGCGCCAGTTCCGCCCGCAGCGTCACGGGTGGCACCGACTCGTCCTCGTACAAGGCGCACAGCAACTCGTCGCCGGTCAGCCCCTCCGGGTGCCGGGCCAGCAGTACGAGGATCTCGCTGTGCCGGCGGCTGAGCCTGACCCTGCGGCCACCGATGAGCAGCGTCGCCTCGTCACGGCCCAGTGCGGACAGCTCGGGCGTGTCCGCGGCGGGCGACTGCGGTGCCAGCAGCGCCAGATGGGACTCCGCCGCCCGCGCCACCGCCTGCACGAACCCCAGGCTGTGCGGATGCGCGAGCCCGTCACCGCCGGTGATGTCCACCGCCCCGAGCACCCGCCCGGTCCGCGGATCGTGCACCGGCGCCGCCGCACAGGTCCAGGGCTGCACCCTGCGGATGAAGTGCTCGGCCGCGAACACCTGCACCGGCCTGTCCACGGCGACCGCCGTACCCGGCGCGTTCGTACCGACCGCGCTCTCCGCCCACCTGGCACCCGGCACGAAGTTCATCCGCCCCGCCTTGCGCCGGGTCGTCGGATGGCCCTCGACCCACAACAGTCTGCCGTGTTCGTCGCACACCGCGAGCAGATGCTCCCCGTCGGCGGCGAACGTTCCCATCAGCTCGCGGAACAGCGGCATCACCCGCGCCAACGGATGCTCCGCGCGATACGCCCCGAGATCGCCGTCCGCGAGTTCCACCGAGGCCGTCCCGTCCGGACCGACACCCGCCCGCGCAGAGCGCCGCCACGAGTCGGCCACCACGGCACGCACCGGCTTCGGCACCGTGCCCACCTCGGTGAACGTCTCATGCGCACGGCGCAACACCCGTACGCGTTCGGCGGGGTCGGCCCCTGGTTCGAGAGCCACCCACGGATCGGTCAACTCGCCCTCCCCGGAAAGCAATGCGCTGGGGACATCGTCACTCCGAGTACGCGAACGGACAACCTTTTCGACCGGTGTCACCCGAACGATGAGCCCGCCCTTCCCGCTCGCCCTCGCCCACATGACGAGGTTCGGTCACGCGGGCCCTATGGGCGGGCCCGTGCATGGGTCCCCTCCTGCGTGGGTCAAGGGAGACGTAGCGGAGACGTCCCGGACGGGCATCTCAACTCGGAGGCGCCCCTGAGGCGCGTCGGGGTAGGCCCTCGCCGAGGCGGAGGCGGAGGCGGGGGCGGATGCGCACTCAGGCCGCGTTGACCATGCCTATGTAGCGCGCCCAGTCCCAGTGCGGCCCGGGATCGGTATGGTCCGTGCCCGGCACCTCGTAGTGCCCGGTGATGTGCCGGCGATCCGTGGGAATCCCGTACCTGGCACAGATCGCCGCCGTGAGCGCGGCGGACTCCTCGTACAGGGCGTCGGTGAAGTAGTCGGGCCGGTCCACCCAGCCCTCGTGCTCGATGCCGATACTGCGCGCGTTGTGCTCCCAGTCGCCCGCGTGCCAGGCGATGTCGGCCTCACGGACGCACTGCGCGATGTAGCCGTCGGCGGACCGGACCACGTAGTGGGCGGACACCTGCTTGGCCGGGTTCTGGAAGACGGACAGGGTCTTGGTGAAGGCGGTCTGCGTCACGTGGATGATCACTTGCTCGACGGAATGGGTCGTGGGGCGGTTCGCCACCGTGTAGTTGGCGGTGTTCGCCGGCTGCCACTCGGCGCCCTGATGGTCGGGTGCAGGAACCCGGGTACCGGATCGCGGGCCGGGGAGCAGGGCGTACGGGACGGCGGCGAGGGCGGTGCCCTGGAGGATCCGGCGTCTGCTGGGGCGTGGTCGTGCGAGTTCCAAGGAAGGGGTTGCCTTTCAGAGCTGAGGTCGGCGGGGAGGTCAGCGCAGGGTCGCCGCCGTCTCCCGCAGTTGTGCGTGCACACCCCGGTGCGTCTCGTGCCCGGGCAGCCACTCCTTGCGGATCTTGGCCACGCACGTGTAGTTCGTGTCGCAGACGTTGGCCAGCGGTGACTCGACGGCCTGGGTCGCGAACTGGTACGCGTCCAGCTCACTGAAGCCGTAGTCGCGCACCAGCCACTGCACCAGGTCGAGTTGGGATATCCGAAACGCGTCCTCCAGCGGCCGCGCTGAGCCCGTCGAGATGATGTGTGTGTCCGACTCGATCCGCGGCCACGGTGTGGCGAGGCCCTTGAGCAGCTCGACGATCACCACGGTGTTCATCGCGCACTCGACCGCGACCCCGCACGTCTCGCCCTCGCCCTGGCGGGCGTGTCCGTCGCCGAGGCTGAGCAGCGCGCCCTCGACGTTCACCCCGAGATAGCAGGTGACGCCCGCCCGCATCTCCGGTGTGTCCATGTTGCCGCCGTGCGCGTCGGGCACGAGCGCCGAACGCACCTCCAGATTGGCGGGCGCCACCCCGACGGTCCCGTGCATCGGGTCCATGGGCAGCTCGGCCTCGAAGTCGCTGTCGTGCGCCCGGAACAGCGCCGTACGCCGGGTCCGGTCCAGCTGCCAGATCCAGACCGTCTCCGGCAGGGGCGGCTGGAGCGTGGCCGTGGTGTGCGTCGAGGTGAGCGCGCCGAACAGGGGCACAGTGGTCGACGCGGCCCAGTCCCGCGCCGGTTCGATCGACACGAAATGCACCGCGACCGTGTCACCCGGCTCCGCGCCCTCGATGTGGAAGGGCCCCGTCTGCGGGTTGAGGTAGGGGAATTCGCACACCTCGGACACCAGGTCCTTGTCCGAGCGCACCCGCCCGGCGAAGCAGTCCTCCGTGTACAGGTCGAGCACCGTACCGGGCGCGATGCGAGCCACGGGCGGTGCGCCGCCGAACGTCCAGGCGTACTCGCCGGGCTCGGGTCGCACGGTCAGGATCCGCGGGTCCTTCATCGCTGCACAGCTCCGTTCTGGGGAAGGCCGGCGGGGGAGGAGTCGTCGAGATGGACACGGGCGGTCTCCGCTATGCGCCCGGGGTGGCGCCACATCAGCACGACCAGCACCACTACGCCGGTCACCATCCACACCCCGACCACCGGTCCCGCGTACGACACGGGCGCGCTCAGCTCGGAGACGAAGTCGAAGACGGGCAGGCCGGCCGCGGTCAGCAGCGCCGGCACGAACGCGACGATGCCGAGGAGCGGCAGCAGCAGATGCCGCACCGGCTTGAGTGCCTCGCGCCTGCGGCGCAGGAAATAGCCGGCACAGGCGAGGTTGACCACGATGTACACGGCGATCACGACCGTGACGATCACGGTCGCCAGCAGCAGGAACGCCGTCACGGGGTCGTAGGCGAACCCCAGCCCCAGCACTGCCCCGACCGCGACGGCGGTCTGGACGGCGATACCGGCCACGGGCGAGCGGTACCTGGGGTGCAGTATCGCCAGGAAGCGGGGCAGCACGCGGATGCGGGCCAGGGCGAACGCCGTCCGGGTGGAGACGGTGGCGCACGCGTTGGCGTTGGCGATGGCCGAGTTCACCACGGCCAGGAACACCAGCACCCAGAACAGTCCGAACGACGCCCGGGCCACCCCCTCCCAGGACGCGGCGCCGGACGCACCGAACTCGTGGAACCGGTCCGGTCCGTAGTACACGCTGATGGCGTAGGTCGTGAGGACGTAGAACAGCCCGATGGCGAGGGCCGAGCCGAGTACCGCGCGATGCATCGTGCGGCGTGGGTCCCGCGTCTCCTCGGCCAGTGGTGCCGCGGCCTCGAATCCGGCGAAGGCGAGCACCGTGTACACGGACCCGGCGAAGACCCCGGTGACGCCGGCGTAGCCCTCGGCGGTGTGCGAGGTCCCGAACACCGACAGCGTGTTGTCCCCGCCCGCCTCACCGATCAGCCAGATGGCGAACACCAGCAGCACCAGCACCTCGAAGATGCCGAGGACGGTGCCGAACCGGGCCGAGGTACGCACGCCCAAATACCCCGAGACCGCTATGACCGCGGCTCCCGCGAGCGCCCACGGCCACCACAGGTCCGCCGGATACGAGGACCACTCCTGGTGCAGCGTGCCGGCCGGCGTGAAGCCCAGTTGCAGCAGGAGCAGAGCCGGGACCAGCGCCTCGACGAACACATAGCCCCAGCCCACGAGGAAGCCGAGCGCGGGATGCAGACCTTGCGCCACATACGTGGCCACCGAGCCCGCCGCCGGCAACTCGCGCGCCAGCTCGGCCACGCACGACGCCGTGAACAGGCACGCCACCAGCGCGATCAGGACCGACAGCGGCAGGCTCCCGCCCGCGAACGCCGCGCCAGACGGAATGGACGCCGCGACTGCCGCGGCCGGCGCCATCGCCGTGATGCTCTGGAACAGGACCTCGCGCAATCCGATGGCGTCGCGCCGTAACCCGGTGGCTGCGAGTTCCGTCTTTTCCCCCGACATGTGAATCCCCTCATTCACGCGGATGCGCCGCCCCGCGTCGTCGTGACACGACGGCTGCGCCTCGCGTGAATCACGGTACGGCGCTGGTGAGTCGGGCAGAAGAGGGCGCCGGGTTTCCGTGGACAGCCGTGGGATTGTGGATAACTTGCTCACTCACAAGGGTGAACTCGCCCTGGAAGCAGGCGTGTTCGACTCTGGAGACGGAGACGGAGACGGGTGCCGGGCGCAGCAGCGTGTCCCTGTTCGGCTCTGGAGACGGGCGCCGGGCGTGCCGCGTGTCCGGCTGGCCGCCCACCCGGCACGCCCGGGATCAGGCCCGTTCCGCCACCGCCACCGGATCGTCCAGCACCCCTCGCACCACGGAGTGCGCGGCTCCCAGCAACGGACCCTCGGGACCCAGCCCGGACACAGACACCGGACACGCCGGCCCAGCGGTGCGCCGGTCCAACTCGGCCTCCAGCGAAGGCAGCAACCAGGGCGCGAGCCCGGCCAGCGCACCCCCGAGCACCACGCTCTCGGGGTCCAGGAGATTGACCGCGCCGGTCAGCGCGATACCGAGCGCCGTTCCCGCGTCCCGCAACGCACGCCGGACGTCCTCGTCACCCTCGGCGGCACGCCTGGCCAGCAGCCCGACGCGATCCTCACCGGGCTCGAGTCCGGCCGCGCGCAGCACCGCCTCCTCACCGGCGTACTGCTCCAGACATCCGCGTCCGCCGCACGGGCACTCGGGGCCGTACGGCTCGACGGGCACATGGCCCAACTCGCCGGCGAAGCCACGCGTTCCACGCAGCAGTCCTCCGTCCACCACGACCGCCGCACCGATACCGATCTCCGCCGACACGTGCAGGAAGTCACGCGGGGTGCCGTCGCCGAGCCAGAGTTCGGCGAGCGCGCCGAAGTCGGCCTCGTTGCCCACGGTCAGGGGGAAGTCCGCCGGGAGCAGCCCGGCCAGGTTCGTGTCGCGCCAGTCGAGGTTCGGGGCGCGGACGACCGTGCGGGCGTCGCGCGCCACCAGACCAGGCACGGCGACCGCCAGCCCGGCGGGCCACAGCCCCTCACGCTCGGCCTCGGCTACCACCTCGCGCACGAGAGCGGCGAGTTCCTCGATCACGGGTTCCGGTGCCCTGCCCCGGTTCGCGCCGTGCCGTACGGCCCTGGACCGCACCTCGCCGCGCAGATCGACCGCGCACACGGCGAGGTGGTCGACGCCGATCTCCGCGCCGATCCCGGCGGGACCGTGTCCGCTGACGGCGAGCGCCGACCCGGGACGGCCCACCCGGCCGGGCCGCTCGGGACCGAGTTCCTCCAGCAGCCCCGAGCGGATCAGCTCGTCGACGAGGGTGGACACCGCCGCACGCGTCAGCCCGATACGGGACGCGACGGCGGCACGGGAGAGCGGACCCTCGGCGCTGACGGTGTGCATCACCCGGGCGAGATTTCGGCGGCGCATGCCCTGTTGCGTGTTGGGCAGCGCGCGGCCGGCGCCGGTCGGATGGGCCTCGTGCAGCGGTGTGGTCATGCCTCCGTCAGTCCTCAGTGAGCCTCGGTGCCGCGCTCCAGCAGCGGCGCCGCGTCGGAGAGTACCCCGCTGATCCTGGCCAGCGTCGCCTCGTCGCGTTCCACGGCGTCGAGCACCGGCCCGCGGGCGGTGTTCCAGCGGCGGGCCACCGAGGCCGGATCCTCGCCGGTCAGCAGGCCGGCCGCCTGGGCGGCGGCACCGAGCGCGACCAGTTCCTTGGCCTCGGGGACCTGAACCGGGCGTCCCGACAGCCGCCGTACCGTCTGCTGCCAGGCCGTGCCACGGGCGCCGCCGCCGATGAGCAGCAGCGGGGCCGAGCGGTCCGCGTCCTCGTCCAGGACCAGGTCGAGCGCGCCGAGGAGGGCGTGCACGGCACCGTCGTAGGCGGCCTGGAGGAGCTGGCCCGCGGTGGTGTCGTGGCGCAGGCCGTGCAGGATGCCGGAGGCGTTCGGCAGGTTCGGGGTGCGCTCGCCGTCCAGGTAGGGCAGGAGCGTGAGGCCGGTCGTGGGTTCCACGGCCTCGCGGTCGAGGCCCAGCAGGGTCGCGAGCCGGTCGACGGCGAGCGTGCAGTTCAGGGTGCAGGCCAGCGGCAGCCAGTCGCCGTGTGCGTCGGCGAAGCCCGCCACGGTGCCGGTCGGGTCCGCGGGGCGCCGCTTGGACACGGCGTACACCGTGCCCGACGTGCCGAGGCTCAGCACGGGCGTGCCGGGACGCAGGCCGAGGCCGAGCGCGGCGGCGGCGTTGTCCCCGGTGCCCGGCGCGACGAGGGTGCCCTTGGAGAACGGCAGGTCGTGGCTGTCGCGCACGGTGCCCGCGACCTCGCCGGGCCGCACCACGCGGGGCAGCATCGCCGGGTCGAGTCCCACGTGCGCGAGGATCTCCGCGTCGTACGACTCGGTCCCCGACGCCCACCAGCCCGTCCCCGAGGCGTCGCCGCGGTCGGTGGTGCCCTGCCCCGTGAGGCGTTCCGTGAGGTAGTCGTGGGGGAGACGTACGGCCCTGGTGGCGCGGACCGCGTCCGGCTCGTGTTCGGCCAGCCAGGCCCACTTCGTGACCGTGAAGGAGGCGGCCGGGACCGAGCCCGTCCGCTCGGCCCAGAACTTCGCGCCGCCCAGTTCCTCCGTGAGCCGTCGGGCCTGCGGCGCCGAGCGCACGTCGTTCCAGAGCAGCGCCGGGCGTACCGGCTCGCCGCGGTCGTCCAGTGTGACCAGGCCGTGCTGCTGACCGCCGATCGATACGGCGGCCGCCTCGCGCGCGGCGTCGCCGCACTGGTGCAGCGCCTCGCAGAGCGCCTCCCACCACTGGCGCGGGTCGCTCTCGCGGCCGGCGCCGGAGGACACGGTGTGCGCTGCCTGGCCGCTCGCGACGACCTGCCCGGTCGAGGCGTCGACGACCAGCGCCTTCGTGGACTGTGTGGACGTGTCCACGCCGACGACGAGCGGACCCTCGGCTGCTGACATCGGGCTCTCCCTTTTTCCGCGGCTCTGCGGGCCGTAGCGATCATGCGACAGGGCGTGAGTGTCGAAGACATCGAGTGACAAAGACATCTTGTCTCTTCCCAGAGATGCGACCGCATACTAATTTGTAAACGGCCATGACGAAATAGTCGGATGCAGCAAGGAGCCGCGGCATGAGCTACCAGCCCACCCCCGAGGACAGGTTCACCTTCGGCCTGTGGACCGTCGGCTGGCAGGGACGGGACCCCTTCGGCGACGCCACCCGCCGTGCCCTCGACCCGGTCGAGACGGTGCAGCGCCTGGCGGAGCTCGGCGCCCACGGCGTCACGTTCCACGACGACGACCTGATTCCCTTCGGGTCCTCCGACACCGAGCGCGAGGCGCACATCAAGCGCTTCCGAGAGGCGCTCGACGCGACCGGCATGACCGTGCCGATGGCCACCACCAACCTCTTCACGCACCCCGTCTTCAAGGACGGCGCGTTCACCGCCAACGACCGCGACGTGCGCCGCTACGCCCTGCGCAAGACCATCCGCAACATCGACCTGGCGGCGGAGCTGGGTGCCCGGACGTATGTCGCCTGGGGCGGCCGCGAGGGCGCGGAGTCCGGCGCCGCCAAGGACGTCCGCTCGGCTCTCGACCGCATGAAGGAGGCGTTCGACCTCCTCGGCGAGTACGTCGTCTCCCAGGGCTACGACCTGCGCTTCGCCATCGAGCCCAAGCCGAACGAGCCGCGCGGCGACATCCTGCTGCCCACGGTCGGCCACGCCCTGGCGTTCATCGAGCGCCTCGAGCGCCCCGAGATGTACGGCGTGAACCCCGAGGTCGGCCACGAGCAGATGGCCGGGCTGAACTTCCCGCACGGCATCGCGCAGGCGCTGTGGGCGGGCAAGCTCTTCCACATCGACCTCAACGGCCAGTCCGGCATCAAGTACGACCAGGACCTGCGCTTCGGCGCCGGCGACCTGCGTTCCGCGTTCTGGCTGGTCGACCTGCTGGAGAGCGCCGGATACGCCGGACCGCGCCACTTCGACTTCAAGCCGCCGCGGACCGAGGACCTCGACGGCGTGTGGGCCTCCGCCGCGGGCTGCATGCGCAACTACCTCATCCTGAAGGAGCGTGCGGCCGCCTTCCGCGCGGACCCGGAGGTCCAGGAGGCGCTGCTCGCCTCCCGGCTGAGCGAACTGGTGCAGCCGACCGCGGCCGACGGCCTCAAGTCGCTGCTCGCGGACCGTACGGCCTTCGAGGAGTTCGACGTCGAGGCGGCCGCCGCGCGGGGGATGGCCTTCGAGCGCCTCGACCAGCTGGCGATGGACCATCTGCTGGGCGCCCGCGGCTGAGTCCGCGTATGCGAGCCCGTCCGTGTCCGAGATGACGCGAGTGCCCGCCCGTGTGTGACCCCGGGTCGACAGACCCGGTCACACACGGGAGGGCACGATGACCGGTGTCGGTGCCGAGTGTGCCGGAATCATGCGGTCCGTCGCATGAGCCGGCATTAACTCCCGCGTGGGGCTCGCGTCCTGACCCGCGCGACGGGACCCTGGTCGGTATGGCCATGCCGCCCGTACCCCCACAGCCGCCAGGACCGCCGGGTGACACGCCGCCTTATGGCGGCGGCTTCGGACCACCGCCTCCCGGCGGCTACGGCCACCCTCCAGGAGACGGCGGTCCGCCCTCGTACGGGGGCTGGCCGCCTCCCGAACAGCCGCCCGCGGGCGGCGGACCGGGGCGCCGGCGCACCCCACTCGTCATCCTGCTCGCCGCGATCGTGGCTGTCGGCATCATCGTGGCCGTGGTCCTGGTAGCCACCGGAGACGACGACTCGCCGGACGGCAATCCGCCCGCCGAGAGCAGCACGAGCGGCTCGCCCAAGCCGTCCTTCAGCATCCCTACCGAGCTGCCCAGCAAGCTGCCGAGCGAACTGCCGACGTCTCTGCCGTCGGGCTTCCCCACCGACCTGCCGAGCGATTTCCCGAGCGACCTTCCGAGCGGTCTGGAGTCGCTGCTCCCGTCGCTGGCGGACGACCTGCCCTAGGACATGGGTAGACGACCTGCCCCAGCACAGAAACAGAGGCGATCTGCCCTGGACATGGAAAGGGGAGCGGCACACGCGCGTGCCGCTCCCCGGGCCGCCCCTAACCAGGAGACCTGAGCCGGCCGCCGGATCAGCGGCGCCTCAATGAGCTGTCAGATTCCGGCGCCCGGTCAGATGCCGTGCGGCAGACGCACGTAGATCACGGACGTCTCGATGTTGCTGTCGACGAGCCGCCCCTGGGCGTCGAACGCGCCCGTGCCGTCCGTCATCCCGAAGTCGTTGTCGTTGATCAGGGCGAGCGTGTCGCGGTCCACGCGCGCGATGCCCTCGATCTTCCCGGGCACCCCGGAGACCTTGCCCAGGTCGACGACCAGCCGCTTCGACAGGACCGGCACGCCCGCGGCCGCCGGGTCGTCGAGCTGCTCCAGGGAGGGGGACGTCGTGTCGTCGTCCCAGCCGCTGCCGAGGATGTTCGCCGCACGGTCCAGACGCACCAGCTGGAGCCGGGCGGCCTTGTCGGTGCGCTCCTCGACCAGCAGCCGGTTCCCGCCCACGGCCACGACCGACGAGATCTTCAGCTCGGAGGTGTCGTCCTCGCTCGGGTCCACCACGTTCACCGGGTCGAAGCGGTACACGTACTCCGCGGTGACCGCCTTCTTCTTCGGCGAGAAGCGCAGCAGCCGCGTCGTGCGGGACGCCTCACCGGCATCCGTGTCCGGCAGCGAGAGCGGGCTCTGCACGGCCATCACCAGGTCGCCGCCCGGCAGTTGGGCGAGCCCCTCGAAGCCGCGGTTGATCTTCCGGTGCAGCAGCACGGAGGGCAGCGCCTCCACGACGCGGTAGCCCGCGCCGGTGAGGCCGAGCCCCTCGGGCACGTAGCGCGTGAGGACCTTCCCGCGCGCGGACACGTGCACGAGGGACGGCCCGTACTCGTCGACGAGCCAGAAACTCCCGTCGGCGGCCCGGACTACGCCCTCGGTGTCCAGCCCGTTCGGGTTGTGCGTCAGAGGGTTCCGCGCGTCATAGGTGTACGGCGCCTCGTCGCGCCCCTCCTGGTTCGACAGGCCGGTGACCGGCTTCCCGGAAGCCGTCGTGATCGGGATCGCGTCGAGCACCTTCACGGTGTCGCCCGTGACCCGGATCTTCACGATCGCCGGGTCGAAGCCCGGCACCGGGAAGGTGCGGCGCTTCGTGCCGTCCACCTTGATCTGGCCGTTCGGGCCGCGGTCGGTGACCGTCCAGAACTCGCCCTTGCGGCCCGCCGGGTAGATGTCGCTGCCGATGCCGCCCAGGTCCACGCCCCGGTCGTTGTCGACGCTGCCGGGCAGCAGTGCGTTGCTGAACGTGCCGAGCGGGATGTCGCCGAGCGTGGCCGAACGCACGACGTGCGCCTCGCCGTGCCTGTCCCCGCTGCCGGAGGCGGGCCCGGCGGCCACGAGCGCCGCGATCACGGCGAGGGGGACGCCCCCGGCGACGAAACGGTGAGCGTTGCGCCGGACTGTGGCGTGCGGGGACATTCGGGCCTCCTGAGGACCAAGTTCGCTGACAGCGGCCAGATTTGGAGCCCGCGCGGAACGCCGTACGACCGAAAGGTGAACGCGGAACGACGGGCGCTCGTCGAGCCGATGTCGGAGTCGGCGGGATGAACTTGCGCCTCCTGCAGTCCAGTTCGCGACGCGACGCAGCCGACGGGCTGCAGGAGAGGGACGCGGACCCACGCGGTGTCGGTCAGCCGCACCCGTCCAAGCCCCTGGCGTGCTCTACGCCTGCTCCTCGTCCGCGAGACGCACGGAGGCCAGCGCCGTGGCCGGATCCTTCGCCGGGCCTCCCGCGGGCGCCCAGCGGCCCCGTTCCTTGCGATACGGCCACCAGCGCCCGTCCCGGCCGAGGCGCAGCTGCCAGGGAGCACCCACGACCGTCCACCGGTTGCCCTTCGCCCGCAGAGAGGGCCGTTCCTCCTCGTCCCAGGCCGACTCCAGAGCGGCACGCGCGCGTGCGAGCGTCTCGCCCTCCACGATCCACTCCTCGTCGAGCGCGGACAGCGCCGCGACACCTCCGAGCCGCCAGGCTCGCACGGCCGTCGCCAGCCCTTCCCGGCTGCGTCCCGAACCGTCGGCCAGCCGATCGGCCACGCTCGCCGTGGGGGATCCGGCAGCGAGGCGGACGACGTCCTGGTCGAGCCGCAACTCCGCTTCGGCGAGACGCTGTTCCCCATCCGTTCGCAGGGCCTGAGCGAGCAGACGGTGTGCTTCCTCGGCGGTTCGGGCAGCCAGGTACTCCAGGGCGTCGGGGTCGACGCCGGGCCCGGCGGGTGCCTCGGTGTCCAGGGCCGGCGGCGTTCCGGGCTCGGCGGGTAGCTCGGGGAGTGCGGGCAACGAAGGCAGGATGTCGCCCGTCGCGCAGGCCTCCGCGGCGTCCACACCCTCCGGCTCGGAAAGCGTGGATCGATCGGACGACCCGGGCCGGCTGGTGGCGGTCGCGGTGCTGCGTGCCTGGAGGTCGCTCAGAAGGTCGCGTTCGCCCCGGCCGCGCAACAGCAGCAGGACGAAGGGGTCCTGGTCCAGCAGCCGAGCCACCTGGTAGCACAGGGCGGCTGTGTGCAAGCAGTGGTCCCAGGCATCACAGCCGCACTCCGGCTCCAGATCGCCCATGCCGGGCAGCAGTTCGATGCCGGTGGCCGCCGCGTCCTCCACCAGGTGCGGCGGCATCTCACGGTCCAGCAACGCGGCCACATGCCCGGCCCGCTCCACGGCCATGCTCAGGAAGCCGTCCCACTGCTGCGGCGTCAGCTCCTCCAGCAGCACGTCGGCCCGGTGCGCCGTACGGTCACGGCCCTGCACCACGGCCGTGATGCGTCCAGGGCGAACCGACACCGCGCCGACGGCCCCGGCGCGCGCGAGTCTGCGGCCGGCTTTGAGCTGCCCCGAGTCGAGCGCCGTCTCCTCCAGCGCCCTGAGCCAGGCCAGGCCCCACCAGGTCTGCGCGAATCCCCGCCCGTGCGCGGGCGGCAACGCGGCGAACGTCCGCTCCAAGTCACCGTCGTACCCGGTCATCGCGTGCCCCCTCGCAGCTCCACCAGATCGGCCAACTCCGCGTCGGTCAGCTCCGTCAGTGCCGCCTCGCCCGCGCCGAGCACCGCGTCGGCGAGTTCCCGCTTGCGGCTGAGCATGTCGGCGATGCGGTCCTCGATCGTGCCCTCGGCGATCAGCCGGTGCACCTGCACGGGACGGGTCTGGCCGATGCGGTACGCGCGGTCGGTGGCCTGCGCCTCCACGGCGGGGTTCCACCAGCGGTCGTAGTGCACGACGTGCTCAGCGCGGGTGAGGTTCAGGCCGGTGCCCGCCGCCTTCAACGACAGCAGGAACACCGGCACCTCACCGTCCTGGAACCGCCGCACCAGGGCCTCGCGTTCCGCCACGGGCGTGCCACCGTGCAGGAACTGCGAAGGGACACCGCGAGCCTTCAAGTGCTGTTCGATGAGGCGTCCCATCTGCACGTACTGCGTGAAGACCAGCACGCCCGCCCCCTCCGCGAGGATGGTGTCGAGCAGCTCGTCCAGCAGTTCCAGCTTCCCCGAGCGGTCGGCGATTCGCGGCCGCTCCTCCTTGAGGTACTGCGCCGGGTGGTTGCAGATCTGCTTCAGGCCCGTCAGCAGCTTCACGATCATGCCGCGCCGGGCCATGCTGTCCGCTTCGGAGATCTCGGCGAGCGTCTCGCGGACCACCGCCTCGTACAGGCCCGCCTGTTCCGTGGTGAGCGACACGGCGCGGTCGGTCTCGGTCTTGGGCGGCAGCTCCGGCGCGATGCCCGGGTCCGACTTACGCCGTTGCAGCAGGAACGGGCGCACCAGGCGGACGAGGCGTTCCGCGGCGGCCGGGTCCTGTGCGCCCTCGACGGCTCGGGCGTAGCGCGAGCGGAAGGTGCCGAGACGGCCCAGCAGCCCCGGGGTCGTCCAGTCGAGGATCGCCCACAGTTCGGACAGGTTGTTCTCCACCGGGGTGCCGGTGAGCGCCACGCGTGCGCGTGCGCCGATCGAACGCAACTGCCGCGCGGTCGACGAGTAGGGGTTCTTCACATGCTGGGCCTCGTCCGCCACGACCATGCCCCACGGCACCTCCGCCAGGCGGCTCGCGTCCAGGCGCATCGTGCCGTACGTCGTGAGTACGAACTCCCCGTCCGCCACCGATTCCAGGTCGCGCCGTGCCCCGTGGAAGCGGCGCACGCGCGTGCCGGGCGCGAACTTCTCGATCTCACGCTGCCAGTTGCCCATCAGGGAGGTGGGGCACACCACCAGGGTCGGGCCCGCGGACGATGTGTCGGACTGCCGGTGGAGGTGCAAGGCGATCAGCGTGATCGTCTTGCCGAGGCCCATGTCGTCGGCCAGGCAGCAGCCGAGGCCGAGGGACGTCATCCGGGCCAGCCAACTCAGGCCCCGTCGCTGGTAGTCGCGCAACGTCGCCGCGAGCGCGGCCGGCTGGTCCACCGGCTCCTGTCCCTCGGGGTCCGCCAGGCGTTCACGCAGCGCCGACAGCCAGCCCGTGGGACGCACCTCGACCTGTCGGCCGTCCACCTCGGTGGAACCCGTCAGAGCGGCGCCGAGCGCGTCGATGGGTGTCACCTTGCGGTCTTGCTGCGCACGGGCGCGGCGCACCTCCTGCGGATCGACGACGACCCACTGATCGCGCAGGCGCACCACGGGACGGTTCGCCTCCGCCAGCCGGTCCAGCTCCTCCCGCGTGAGCCGCTGGTCGCCCAGCGCGAACGACCAGTTGAAGGCCAGCAGCGAGTCGGCGGACAGAAAGGACGGCGAGTCCGAGGAGAGCCGGACCGCCGCTGACGCGTCCTCCGGCGGACCGATCACCGCGTGGGCGGTGAGATCGCGTGCCAGATGCTTCGGCCAGTGCACGTCCACGCCCGCTCCGGCCAGAGCTCGGGCGCCCTCGCCGAGGAGGTCGGTCACCTCGTCGTCGGCGAGCTCCACGGAGTCCGGCACGGCCGCCGAGAGCAGGGGCGTCAGCGAAGCCCACGCGCGTGCGGCGCGGCGCAGTGCCAGCAGGACGTCCATCCGCGCGCGTGGGCCGAACGCGTCGGATCCCGCCCACACGTCGGCGGCATCCGCCACCAGCGTCGGATCGCTCACGCTGTGCACCTGGAGCACCGCCCGGAACGACAGTGGGGTGTCCTCCTGTGTCGCCTCGGCGAGACCCGGCACCTCGAGGCGCAGGGAGAGCCGCACGCCCGCGTCGTGGCCGGCTGCGACGTCGGCGGCCCACGTGCGGAGCGCGGGCGCGTGCTGCGGCTCCTGTGCCGCGTAGGCGGGGCCGCCGGTCACGAGTTCGGCCGCACGGGTGCGGGGGAGCGCGTCGGCGACCGCATCCAGGAAGGCCCGCAGCAGCCGCTCCGGATCCGGCAGCCGCAGGGGCTCCGCGTCCTTCAGGGGCACCGCGTGCGCTTCGGGCGGCATCGAGGCGGCGAGAGCGCGGATGCGTTCCACGTCCTCGGGACGCAGGGGACCGACCCGCCAGGCGTCGTGGTCGTTCGGCGAGAGGCCCGGCAACAGCAGTCCACGTGCCACGAACTGCAGGGCCAGCACGGTGGCCGTGCCCCAGAAGACTCCGGCTCGGGGCGCCTGCGCGGCGGTACGCGCGCGCGTGAGGACGGGCAGAGCGGCACGCACGGGGAGCAGAACGGCCGGCACACTCACCCGCTCCACGCCCTCCCCGCCTTCCTCGCGGGGCCGGACGACCTCCAGTTCCTCGGCGGATCCGGATTCGACGAGCGGCACCGCGCCGCCGTCAGCCCGCCAGAACGCGACCCGGCCGGTGCGCGCCGGGTCGCCGGGTACGAAGACCGCGCTGCAACCGGCCAGTTCGGAGAGCTCGGACGGTGTCGCATCGGGAAGCCTGGGCACAGCTCTACCGCACTCCTCAAATTTGACTACTCTCATCGGAGTGGTCGAGGGTACAGCACTCGGCAGCCCACCTGACGCGGTGATCATGTGACCTGGGTCATGCTTGTCCGGGCTGGGTATTCCTCCAGTGGGGAGTCCGGGGAGCCGGCCGAGCGCGGGCCCGGGCGCCGACCGTGCGGACAGCGGCCGTCGACCGCGTCCCGACCGGGTCCCGACCGCGTCCCGACCGGGTCCCGACCGTCCCGGGGCCTGCGCGACCAGTAGGGGCCGCACCTCAGGGTCGTCTCAGGGTCGCGGTCCGGAACTGCCGGGAGCGCGGACCCGTTTTCAGGACAGAGAGCGGCAGTGGCCGCGAAGGAGGCGACGCACATGTCGAAGAACGCGAAGATCGCCGCGGGAGGTGTGGCGGCCGGCCTCATCCTGTTGATCTGGCTGCCGTGGTGGGCCGCGCTGCTGATAGTCCTGGGAGTACCGGCCGCCGCCTACCTCACGCTCGACCCGTCACAGCGGCGCAGGCTGCGCCGTGTCTCACGCAAGGAGCTCGGTCGCTGACGATCACCCTGCCGCCGGCGCGGCAGGGGAGGACAGTGCGCACGAGTTGAGTACCTCGCCGCTCGCGGGCCTGCCGATGGTCCGGTCCGCGGGCGGTCGCGTGCCTCGCTCCACCCACGAGACCAGCGTGTCGAACGCCGACCGGTAGCAGGGCAGGATCGGCCGGAGCCGCTCGGGATAGGTGTCGTACAGCCCGTCGACGTGCGTGCCGCCCGCGATCGTGTAGTAGCGGTGCAGCAGGCCCCGTCCGTTCGAGTCGATCATGCGCGCGTACACGTCCGAGTCGGCCGCCTTCGGCAGCAGCGCGTCCAGGTCGCCGTGCAGCGTGATCAGCGGTCGGCCGATACGGCCGGTCAGGGCGACCCGGGCCACGGCACGGTGGACGGACGCGGGGCGCGACGCGTAGTCGTACGTGGCGTCGGACGGGCACGGCGCCAGGATCTGGGCCGGGGTGGTACCGGCGGTCGGGCCGGGGCAGCCGGGGTCGTACGCCGGGTCGAACTCGGCGCGGTAGATCTTCTGCGTGACCCCCCAGTAGGCCTGCTCGTGGTACGGCCACAGGAACTCTGAGCCGCGCGCGAAGCCTGCCGCGTACAGATCCTCGTCCTGAGCGGAGCCGAGCATGCGGGCCACGGCCGTGGGCAGGGAGGTGAGCAGGCTGGGGCCGTCCGCCGTCCACAGGGCGCCCTCCCAGTCCACCCCGCCGTCGTACAGCTCGGGATGGTTCTCGAGTTGCCAGCGCGTGAGGTACCCGCCGTTGGAGATGCCGGTCATGTAGGTGCGGCGGGGGGAGTGCCCGTAGCGCTGGGCCACCGCCTTGCGTGCGGCGCGGGTGAGCTCGGTGGTTCTCGCGTTCCACTCGGCGACCGCGTCACCGGGCCGTTTGCCGTCCCGGTAGAAGTCGGGGCCGCTGTTGCCCTTGTCCGTCGCGGCGTAGGCGTAGCCGAGGGCGAGTACCTGGTCGGAGATCGCCGTGTCGGTGGCGTACTGCTTACGGGTGCCGGGGGCCCCGGTGACGACCAGCCCGCCGTTCCAGCGGTCCGGCAGCCGGATCACGAACTGCGCGTCGTGCTGCCAGCCGTGGGTGGCGTTGAACCGGGAGGAGTCGGGGAAGTAGCCGTCGATCTGGATCCCGGGAACCCCTGTCGGGTTCCGGGTGCCCCGTGCCGTCAGCCCGGCCTGGTCGGCCATGTCGGTGTAGGGGGTGCCGGCCAGTGCGGCCGTCGTGAGATCCGGGAGACAGGCGCTCTGCTGGAGGGCTGCGCCCGGCACGCTCACCCGGTCCTGGCGGGCGCAGTGCTCTCCAACTGGCGTGGCGGTTGCGGGAGTCGGCGCACAGACGGCAGCGGCCAGCAACGTGGCGGCGACGAACGGTACGGCCCGGGACAGGCGCATGACGGCCTCCTGGCAGAGGGGAGACGGGACATAGGGACAGCGGAACCGCGAAGCTGCCTCATGGTGCGTGTCCGGCTCCGGCCCAACCATGGGTTGGGCCCACATGGAACGCGGCCCTCAGATGGGGTCCCGGGACAGGGTGCTGGAGGGGGCGGTGGGGATGCCCGAGACTGCCGCGGCGACGTCGGCGCGTCGCCGCGTGCCCGGGCTCAGAGCGGGCGTACGGCCATCTTGTCGAGTGCCTCCAGGAGGCCGGGCAGCTCCGGTCCGCGGCCTACGGGGAGGACCTCGCCGGGCTCGTCGTCCAGGAGCACGAACGCGATGTCGTCGGTCCTGGCGACCAGCGACCAGCCGGGGCCGTCCGCGCGCAGGGTCCGTGCGTCGCCGGGGGCGAAGGACGACCGGACGCGGCCGAGGGGCGGCGGGGATTCGACGTAGGCGCGTGCCTCCGCGAGGACCCGCAGGATGCCGCTGTGGCCGCTTTGCTTGTCGGCCTGTCCGCTCCCGCTGTGCTCGCCCGAGCTCTCGCTTTCACCCGGACCGGAGTCCGCGTCGGCATGTGTGTCCTCAGCCTCGGCGGCGTCCTCGGTGCCCCCTGCCCTGGACGTACCGCCCGGCTCCGGCGCACCGCCCGGTTCGGCTGTACTGCCTGCCGCGTCCGCGTCACCCGACGCCGCGCCGCCCGGCTGGGCGAACTCGGTGTCGTCGATCTGCTCCCGCCAGATCGCCCATTGCAGGGCGATCTCGTCGGCGCCCAGACGTCGCTGCGCCGGGCCCCAGACACTCGTGTCCGGCGGTGTCAGGGGCGGGCCGTCCGCGATCTCCGGGTCGGGATCGTGCGGTGCCGGCACATTGGGCGCGGCGACGGCGACGGCCAGCGGCCAGCCGGGCAGAGCGGCGACGACCGTACGTTCGTCGGGCGACAGGTCGTACTCCATGCCGCAGTCCCACGACGCGATGGCGACGGCGACCAGGGAGACGTCGTCGATGACGACGGTCCATCGGGCGCCGTCACCGTCCTGGCCGAGGACCAGGCCGTAGCCGTCGGCGAGCGGCGCGAGGCCGAGCGCCCCGCAGGCCTCCGGATAGTCGTCGCCCAGCACGCTCGGGAACTTCGCCGGCGTCAGCAGCACCGCCGTGAGCACGTAGAGCGCATCGTCCGCGGCGGCGACGGCCTCCTCGTCCGTCCCGGCCATCCCAGCCTCCCCATCGGTTCGTCCATCGGCGCGCACCCTAGTGCGACCGGAAGCCGCTTGTCACGACTCCCAGGCACCCGGAGCTGCAGTTTTCCGGCCGGACGGGGCGAAACGACCCCGATTTTGCCATCGCGGTCAGGCCGCGGGGAGCCCGAGGAGGGACCGTGCCACCGTCTGCGGCGACTCGTCGCGCTCACGGGCGAGCGCGATGACGGCCCGGCACGCCAGCTCGTTCACCCCGAACGACAGTGCTTCCGGGGACACCCAGCCGGCTGCCTCGTCGATCTGATCCTGGTCGTCCTCCGCACAGGCCGACACGTAGACGGCGGCGGCCTCGAACAGGTTGTGCGTGTGCCTGTCCCTGTCCCGGTCCGTCTCCGGCTCCGCGCGAAAGGCATGCAGGAATCTCACCCACGACTTTTGTACCCTGCCCCACATATCGACCACCTTCCCCCTCTTTGTGGTGCCACGGTTGATCCTGTTTGTGGTGCCATGGCTGATCGTTCATCTCATGCTATTCAACGTAGAGTTGGAGTCTCGGCGGCAGAAGAGGGGCGACGCGGTGAAGGGCTCGCCACTGCTCGAACGCCGCGCGCGGGCGGTCGCCCGGTCGGTCTCTGTGTGCTCGTGCGCCCCTGTACGCCCCCGCTGCCCGTCTCGGGGCAGCCGGCTTCTTCGGCCGCACCGGCTTCCGCAGCACCCTGGATGCTCCGCGTGCTCAGCCGTCGAGTGAGGCGATCGTTTCGCGCAGCCAGGTGAGTTCGGCCTGGGAAGTGGCCCGCGCGATGGTCAGAATGCCGCGCCGGAAGGGGTCGTCCAGTTCTTCGGCGGGCAGTGGCCGGTCGCCGTCGTAGAAGAAGCTCGCGGGCTCTTCCAGGAAGGCCAGCCGGCGCCGGAGTACGGCGGACTGGGCGGCCGCGTCGTCCAGGTGCCGTAGGAAGGCGAGCACGGTGAACCACCGGTTCTCGTCGCTGATGTCGCGGGGGTCGGGCTCGGCGAGTCGTCGGCGCAGTTCCCGGCGGCCGTCCTCGGTCAGCGTCAGGACATGACGCGGGGCGGCCACCGATCCGGGCTCCGTGGCCCGGGCCAGCAGGTCCGCCTTCTCCAGCCGCTTGATCGCGGGATACAGCGTGCTCTCCGCGACCGGTTTGACGTGCCCGGTCAGTGCCGCGATGCGCTTGCGCAGCTCGTAGCCGTGGAGCGGGGTGTCGCACAGGAAGCCGAGGATGGCGAGCTCAAGCATGCCCACATTGTGCCTTGAAGCCGCTGTACATCTCAGACCGCATACATCACTACGCACATACATCGACTGCTTGATACCTCGACCCCGATGTATATGATCGTGTGCCCGACCACTACTCCGAGGGGGCGCAATGAGGCAGGCCGCATTCGACGGCGAGGGCAGCTGCATCCGGTGGACGGAGACGGAGACGGAGACGGAGAGGGGGACGGAGACCGGGACGGTGGCAGGAAGCGGGTCGCCGGGAGCGGGGCCCGTGCGCGTGTACGTGCACGGGCTGGGTTCGGTCTCCTCCGTGTACCACGCCCACATCGCGGCGAGGCCCGAACTGGCCGGCCGCCGCAGTCTGTTCGTCGATCTGCCGGGGCACGGCATCAGCGACCGCCCGGAGTCCTTCGGGTACACGCTGGAGGACCACGCCGATGCCCTCGCGGCGGCTCTGGACGCGGCGGGGGTGGCGGGCGCCGAGCTGATCTCGCACAGCATGGGCGGCTCCGTGGCCATCGTCCTCGCCCATCGCCGACCCGACCTCGTCTCCCGGCTGGTCCTCACCGAGGCCAATCTCGACGCCTCGCCCCCACCTGCCGCGGGGAGCGCCTGGATCACGGCCCACGACGAGGACGACTTCGTCGCCGGGGCGTACGCGCGCGTGCTGGAAGCGGTCGGCCCCCTGTGGGCGGCCACGATGCGGCTCGCCGACCCGCGCGCCCTGCACCGCAGTGCTGTTGGCCTGAGACGCGGCTCCGAGCCGATCATGCGCGACATCCTCGAAGGGCTGCCGATCGACCGCGTCTACCTACAAGGCGAGCTGAGCGGTGAACTCACCGGCAGGCAGGCCCTGGAGGCGGCAGGCGTACGCGTGGTGACCGTGCCCGGCGCCGGCCACAACGTCATGTTCGACAACCCCGACGCCTTCGCGGCGGCTGTCGTGGGACAGACATGATCGCCGCTGCTCCTCCCGCCGCGGGCGTCGTCGAGCGGTCCCGAGCCGTCACGCCGCCCGTTCCCGTACGGCCAGCGCCAGGAAGCGGTCGTCCTCGTCGACGTACGACGTCATGCGCCACCCGGAACCGGCCAGCAGCGGGCGAAGGTTGGGCTCGGCACGCAGGTCCTCGGGCGTGATCTGCCGCCCCTGGCGTGCCGCGAGCGCCGCCCTGCCGATCGGGTGGAAGAGCGCGAGCGTGCCGCCGGGACGCACGACGCGGGCCAGTTCGCGCAGGTTCTCGGCAGGGCTCGGCAGATGCGCGATGAGGCCGGCCGCGAACACGGCGTCGAGTGACTCCGACCGGACCGGCAGGGCGGATACGTCGGCGAGCAGCAACTGTCCGTCCACCCCGCGACCGGCCCGTACGGCGGCTTCCAGCATGGCCGGTGTCAGATCGGCCCCAAGGACCACTCCCGAGGGCCCCACGGCGTCCCGCAGCGGCGGCAGGGCGCGCCCGGTGCCGCAGCCCGCGTCGAGCACGCGGGCTCCCTCGCGCAGCCTCAGCTCGGCGACCGCGGCCGCGTAGGCGGGCCCGTCGTCGGGGAACCGGCTGTCCCAGTCGGCGGCGCGGGCGGAGAAGAACTCCTGCACATGTGTGTGGTCGTCGCTCATGCTCCGCATGATCCCTCACCGGCACGGATGACGCTGCTGTGCACACGTTCGAGCGTGACGCGGTCGTTCCGTTGCATCTCCACGTCATATTCCAACAGCTTTCGAAATGCGCCCCCTTCGTGCGCCCTTGCTCCGGCTAGCGTCCCGGGGCCATGGGACACCTGGACCATGCCGCCCTCGGCTGGCTGACCCCCGCGCTGTCGTACGTGATGGCCTGCGCCGGTGCCGCGCTCGGGCTGCGCTGCACCGTCCGCGCGCTGGGCGCCTCCGGCCGCTCGCGCCGCAACTGGCTCGTCACCGCCGCGTCGGCGATCGGCACCGGCATCTGGACCATGCACTTCGTGGCCATGCTGGGCTTCAGCGTCAGCGGCACCGACATCCGCTACGACGTGCCACTCACCGTCCTGAGCCTGCTCGTCGCCATGCTCGTCGTCTGCGTCGGCGTGTTCGCCGTCGGGTACAGCCGCGACCGCACCCGCGCGCTCTTCCTGGGCGGGCTCACCACCGGCCTCGGCGTCGCGAGCATGCACTACCTGGGCATGGCGGCCGTACGACTCCACGGCGAAGTCCGTTACGACCCGCTGCTCGTCGGGCTCTCCGTGCTGATCGCCGTGGTGGCGGCGACGGCGGCTCTGTGGGCCGCGCTCAACATCAAGTCGCCCGTCGCCGTCACCATCGCCTCGTTGATCATGGGCGCCGCGGTCAGCAGCATGCACTACACCGGCATGTTCGCGGTCGGCGTCGACGTCACACCGTCCGACGAGGTCCTGCCCGGGGCCACGGCGATGCAGTTCATCTTCCCCCTCGCCGTCGGCCTCGGGTCCTACCTCTTCCTGACGTCCGCCTTCGTCGCGCTCTCACCCGCGGCAGGGGAGCGCGAGGCGTCCGCGGCGGCGGAGCGGCCGGCCGAGAGCGTCGTGGGTTGACGCCGGATCCACACCGGCGAGGGCCCGGGAAGCACGCCCCCGATCCACTCCAGAGCGAGGAGGCCATGCGCACACCCCGTAGGACCACCGCAGCCGGCGCCGAGACGCCGTCCACGCCGCCCGTGCGCGGCCGCCGCGCCCACGCAGGTCCGCCGGCCGACGAAGGGCCGGAACAGGCCCCGGGCGGACCGCAGGACGAACCGTCCGAGGCCTCCCCGCGCCCCCAGGGCTGGCGAATAAGGCCGCGCACCGTCCGAGCCAAGATCATCTGCCTGCTGATGGTGCCCGTCGTCTCGTTGCTGGCCCTGTGGGCCTACGCCACCGTCACCACCGCGCAGGACGTGGCCAGGCTGCGCCAGTTGCAGCTGGTCGACTCCGAGATCAGGGCGCCCGTCACCACCGCCGTGACCGCCCTCCAGGCCGAACGCGCGGCCGCCGTGCGCTACGCGACCGACCCGTCCGCCGGACGCGGCGAAGAGCTGAAGAAGCGCGCGCAGGACACGGACAAGGCCGTGACTCGGCTCAGGCTCGGCGACCGCGACACCGTCGCCGACAGTGGGGAGTTCCCCGCCGGAGTGGCCGCGAGACTCGAGGTCTTCGTCGGCGGCGCGGAGCAGCTGAACGCCGTCCGGAGCGCCGCACTCGACCGCCGCGCGGGCTGGTACGAGGTCTACGGGCGGTACACCGGCACCATCGCGGCCGCGTTCTCGGTGGACGGCGCGCTCAGCGGAATCCAGGACGCCGAGCTCGGCTCGGACGCGCGCGTGCTGCTCGAATTCGCCCGCGCGGGAGAAGCCTTGGCCCGCGAGGACGTGGTGCTGGACAGCGCCCGCCTCGCCGGACGCCTCGACGGAGAGCGGCTGAGGCTGTTCACCGGCGCCGTCGACACCCGCCGTACCCTCACCGAGTCCGCCGTCGCCGATCTGCGTGGCCCCGAGAGCGCCGCCTGGCAGAGCCTGGCCGCCGGCGAGGACTACGCGGCTCTCGTGGCCGTCGAGGACGGGGTCCTCGCGGCGGGACCGGGCACGGGCGCGGTCGACGCGACGACGGACGCCGCCTGGAACAAGGCACACGCACGCGTGCAGGGCGCGATGCGCACCATCGAGCAGGACGCCGGACGCGATGTCGCCGAACGTGCCGACCCGTTCGCCCGCGGCCTGCTCACCCCGGCCGGGGCCGCCGTCCTGCTCGGTCTGGCCGCCGTCGCCGCCTCGCTCGTGATCTCCGTACGCATCGGCCGCGGCCTCGTCGTCGAGCTGGTGAGCCTGCGCAACAGTGCCCTGGAGATCGCCCGGCGCAAACTCCCCGACGCCATGCGCAAACTGCGCGCCGGCGAGGAGATCGACATCCGCGCCGAGGCACCGCCCGGGCGGCCCGCCGAGGACGAGGCCGGCCAGGTCGGCGAGGCCCTCGCCACCGTCCACCGAGCCGCCCTCAGAGCCGCCGTGGAGCGCGCCGAGCTCGCCAGCGGCATCTCCGGCGTCTTCGTCAACCTCGCCCGCCGCAGCCAGGTGCTCGTGCACCGTCAACTCAGCCTGCTGGACAGCATGGAACGCCGCTCCGACGACCCGAACGAACTGAGCGACCTGTTCCGCCTGGACCACCTCACCACCCGTATGCGGCGGCATGCCGAGAGCCTGATCATCCTCTCCGGGGCGGCACCCGGGCGGGCCTGGCGGATGCCGGTCTCGCTGACGGACGTGGTGCGTGCGGCCGTGTCCGAGGTCGAGGACTACGCGCGCGTGGAGGTACGTCAGCTCCCCGAGGCGTCCGTGGTCGGCACCGCCGTCGCCGACGTCACCCATCTGCTCGCCGAACTCGTCGAGAACGCCGCCCAGTTCTCGCCTCCCCACACGCGCGTGCGCATCATCGGTGAGCCCGTGGGCAACGGATACGCCGTCGAGGTCGAGGACCGCGGGCTCGGCATGGGCAAGGAGACCCTGGCGCAGGCCAACCGGCGCATCGAACAGTCCGAGGCCCTCGACCTGTTCGACAGCGACCGTCTCGGCCTGTTCGTGGTGAGCAGGCTCGCGGCCCGGCACGGCATCAAGGTGCACCTGCGGACCTCGCCCTACGGCGGAACGACGGCCGTGGTCCTGCTGCCCACCGTGCTGCTGCACCACGCATCGGCGGAACGTTCCCCCAGCGCGGCGGTGGAGGCGCAGCGGCCGATGGAACCCGAGCACGCGCGCGTGCCCGCACGCGAACGCCACCAGGAACCCGTCCACGCGGTCGCCGACCGGCCGGCGCTTGCGGCGTCCACGACGTCGGAGCCACCCGCGAAGGTCACGCCGGTTTCGACGGAGACCGGGAATCACACCGCATCCCCCGGAGTCACCACCTTGAGACTGCACCGGCCGCCCCACGACTCCGAAGCCTCCGGCGACCTCCCGCGCCGCGTACGCCAGGCCAGCCTCGCACCCCAACTGCGCGAGGGGCGCTCCGGGGAGCAGCCCGCAGCGACCGCCGTCGACGACGACCGGCGCACCCCCGAACTCGTCAGGGACCGCATGGTGGCCTACCGCGACGGCTGGGCACGCGGCGGCGGCAGACAGCCCGGTCGCGGCGGCGCACCCGATTCCGTACCGCGCGGCGACAGCAGCAGTGAAGGAGACCCCGCATGACCCAGGATCCGAGCATGAGAGCCGCCGTGGGGGTCTCCCCGCCCGAGCGAAGCCGAGAGTGGGGCAGGACCGGTGAACTCGACTGGCTGCTGGACGACTTGGTGCTGCGCGTGGGCGAGGTGCGGCACGCCGTGGTGCTGTCCAACGACGGGCTCGCCGTGGGTGCGTCCACCGATCTGCGCCGCGAGGACGCCGAGCACCTCGCCGCCGTCGCGTCCGGCTTCCACAGTCTGGCCAAGGGCGCGGGCCGGCACTTCGGCGCCGGCGGGGTCCGCCAGACCATGGTGGAGATGGACGACGCCTTCCTGTTCGTCGCCGCCGCGGGCGACGGGTCCTGCATCGCCGTGCTCAGCGCCGTGACCGCCGACATCGGACTGGTGGCGTACGAGATGGCACGCCTCGTCAAGCGGGTCGGAGAGCACCTCTACACGCCTACGCGGGCCTCCGCGCGACCGCCCGCCGCGCGATGAGCGGCAAGGGCGGTCCGGCGCGGATGACCGACGACACGACCGGCGGCCGGCACGAACAGGGCAGCCAGTGGTACGACGGCGAGGCCGGGCCACTGGTCCGCCCGTACGCGATGACGGGCGGGCGCACCAAACCGGGCCCCACAGGGGTGCGTTTCGACCTGATCGCCCTGGTCGCACTGGCCGCCGACGCGCGCGGCCCCGACGACGACGCCACGCTCGGCCCCGAGCACCGGGCGCTCGTCGAGCTGTGCCGACCGGAGACGCAGTCCGTCGCCGAACTCGCCGCGGGCGCCGATCTCCCTGTGGGCGTCGTCAGGGTGCTCCTCGGCGACCTGATCGAGCGGGGCCGCGTCACCGTCAGCCGTCCGGTACCGCCCGCGCAGCTGCCCGACGAGCGGATCCTGCGCGAGGTGATCGAAGGATTGCGAGCGCTGTAGACGAGATGGCCGGGCCCGATGACGGAGATATCCGAACGAGTCGTTCCCGTGTGACGTCACTCGTGCACCCGTACGGGCATCGAACGGGAAGCAGGCGGTCACATCGGGGAAAAAGCGGTCCAATCCTGCGAGAGGCGGGCCCAGTTGTCATGCTGCTGGCTTCGCACAGCGACACATCGACTCCGCACAGCCACGCCGACCCATGCCGGTACTCCCGAGAGAAGTGATCGATGGTCTCCGAGCACTCCGAGCACTACGCGCACTCCGACGCCTCCGACGGCGACTCGGCAGCCCTGGCGCTCAAGATACTCGTCGCCGGTGGATTCGGCGTGGGCAAGACCACCCTGGTGGGCGCGGTCAGCGAGATCAAGCCCCTGCGCACCGAGGAGATGCTCAGCGAGGCCGGCCAGCTGGTGGACGACACGGGCGGCGTGGACCGGAAGGTCACCACGACCGTCGCCATGGACTTCGGGCGCATCACCATTCGCTCGGGCCTGTCGCTGTACCTCTTCGGCACACCGGGGCAGGACCGCTTCTGGTTCCTGTGGGACGAGTTGGCGCAGGGAGCGCTGGGCGCGGTGGTCCTCGCGGACACCCGGCGCCTGGAGGACTGCTTCCCCGCCGTGGACTTCTTCGAGCACCGGCACATCCCGTTCGTGGTCGCCGTCAACTGCTTCACGGGCGCCAGGACGTACGGCGCGCACGACGTCTCACGCGCCCTCGATCTGGACCGGGGCACTCCGGTCGTGCTCTGCGACGCCCGGGACCGTGACTCGGGGAAGGAGGTGCTGATCCGACTCGTCGAGTACGCCGGGCGGATGCACACCGCCCGGCTGCTCAACTCCGTCAGCTGACCCGGCCGGATACGACCGTTCCCGCGGCGGGACCGACCGGTCCGCGGGCCGTGTTCAGTCGGCGACGTCCCGATCCGCCAGCACCTTGTCGATCGTGACGCGGACGAGGAGTTCCCCCGGAACGCCGTTGCGGGCCCCGAACTCCTCGGCGCGTTCCTCACCCATGTAGCGCGCCCCGATGCGGCTCGCCCAGAGCTTCAGCTCCTCGAGGTCCTCCGATACCCGGGCGCGGCCCTGGATCACCACGAAGGCAAACGGCGGCCGGTCGTCGTCCACGCACAGCGCCACCCGGCCGTCCCGGACCAGATTGCGGCCCTTCACACTCGAACCGCTGGTGTTGAACACCAGCTCGTCGCCGTCGAGCACGAACCAGATCGGGGTCACATGCGGACTCCCGTCGGCTCGCACGGTCGACAGTTTCGCGGTGCGTGTGCCGTGCGAGACGAACGTCCGCCATTCCTCATCGGTCATCTTCTTCGCCATGCCCCCATCCTCCTTGCCCGAGGGCCGGATCGTCGGGAAGGGTGGCGAAGAGATCCTCCGGTGCAGGGGGAGACATCTACACGGGGAGACCGGATCATGGCGCAGAACCAGGGCCTGGACTGGCTGCTGGACGACCTGACGAAACGTGTCGACCATGTGCGACACGCGCTGGTGCTCTCGAACGACGGTCTGGTGACCGGTGCGAGCACGGGCCTGCGACGCGAGGACGCCGAGCACCTCGCCGCCGTCTCGTCCGGGCTGCACAGCCTCGCCAAGGGGTCGGGACGGCACTTCGGCGCGGGCAGAGTGCGGCAGACGATGGTCGAGTTCGACGACGCGGTGCTGTTCGTGACCGCGGCGGGCACGGGCAGCTGCCTGTGCGTGCTCAGCGGTGCGGAGGCCGACATCGGCCAGATCGCCTACGAGATGACCCTGCTCGTCAACCGGGTCGGCGAGCACCTCGACGTCGAATCCCGCCAGCCCGAACGGGCGCCGCTGACAGACCTCTGACCTGCTGATTCGCCGACCTCCGTGGAGTTATCCACAGGCCCGCCACGAGATTCGGCGGACCCGCTACGGTTTTTGTCACGGCGAGCGCACGGAGCGTGAGCCACTGACTCCACGGGGGAGATCGACCATGTCGGGGAACACCGTCACGGACTTGCACCGCACCACGAACCCGCACCGCCCGGCCTGCACACCGAGTCGTGCTGCCCGGGACCTGGGTCTGAAGCGAGGGGAGTTGGAGCTCGCCGTGCAGCTCGGGCTCATCAGGACTGTGCCCGACGAGGGAGGCGGAGGCCGGCGCGTCCCACGGTCCGAGCTCGACCGGGTGAGTTCGGGGGAGGGCTTCCCCGATTCCCTGCTGGACCGTGTGAAGGTCATCGGCACGACGGAGGGCGCGGGAGTCATGGGCGTGTCTCCCGGCAGGTTCACGCGTCTCGCCCGTCTGGGACTGGTGGTCCCGGTGAAGTGGTATCTCAACCGGTACCGGGCCGTGGTCTGGCTCTATCTGGCCGAGGAGCTGCGGCGGTTCGCCGAGGACGAGAAGAACGCCTCACTGCTCAACGACCGGCGGATGCCCGAAGCGCTGCGCGGCATGCTCGACGCGGGCGTGGACCTGCGTCCGCGCAACTGGCGAGGACGACACCGCGGCTTCCTGCTGCGTCAGGCCGCCGACCCGTGGGAGAGCGCCGGTGCGCTGGCCGCCTTCCTCGATCCCGTCCAGATCGCGGAGGTCGTCCCGGACCCCTATGAACGCTCCCATGTGCACCGCTTCCGCCCGGGCCCACCGGCATCCGGCACCCCGGGCTCGCCGTCCTTCCTCATCGCCGAGCGGATCATGACCGCCGACGACCCGGACGAGATCGGCCTGCTGCGCGCCGACCTGACGGAGGTTCTGGCGCACGCACGGGCCATGCGGCCGGCACCTCGTCCCACGACCGAGCGGGCCTCGGCGCCGGCACATCCGGGACACATCGGGGCGCCGCGCCGGACCGAGAGGCCGGAGCCGTCACGCGGCCTGCTGAGCTGGCTCCGGCGCAGAACTCCTCGGACTACAACGCCCTGAACAGCCCTTCCTGGACGACGGACACCAACAGGCGGCCCTCCAGGTCGTAGATCCGCCCACGGGCGAGACCCCGGCCACCCGTCGCGATCGGCGACTCCTGGTCGTACAGGAACCACTCGTCCGCGCGGAAGGGCCGGTGGAACCACATGGCGTGGTCCAGCGACGCGATGTCGAAGCTCCGCGGGCCCCACAGAGGCTCGACGGGGATCCGGACGGCGTCCAGGAGGGTCATGTCACTGGCGTAGGTCAGCGCGCAGGTGTGCACGACCGGGTCGTCTCCCAGCGGCCCCACGGCACGCATCCACACCGCACTGCGCGGCTCGGCGTCCTTGACCTCCTCCGCGGTCCAGCGGAGCCGGTCGACATAGCGGATGTCGAAGGGCTGACGCCGGGCCATCCGCTCCAACTGCTCCGGCAGCGTGCCCAGATGCTGCCGGATCTCGTCGGTGACCGTCGGCAGCGACTCCGGGTCCGGGACCTTGCGGGCCGGCGGCAACTGGTGCTCGAAGCTCCCCTGCTCAGGCTTGTGGAAGGAGGCGGTGAGATTGAAGATCGTGCGGCCCTGCTGCACGGCGGTGACCCGGCGGGTCGTGAACGACCTGCCGTCCCGTACCCGTTCGACCTGGTACACGATCGGCACGCCCGGCCGCCCCGGCCGCAGGAAGTACGCGTGCAGCGAGTGCACGGGCCGGTCGCCCTCGGTCGTGCGTGCGGCGGCGACCAGCGCCTGGCCGGCCACCTGGCCGCCGAAGACGCGCTGCAGGGACTCCTGCGGGCTGCGGCCCCGGAATATGTTGACCTCGATCTGCTCCAGGTCGAGCAGGTCGACGAGCCTCTCGGCCGGGTTGGTCGTCATGTGTGCGATTCTCCGATGCTCACAGCTGGCCGACGTCGGTGACGCGGACCACGGCACGGCCCTCCGCGTCGGAGGCGGTGAGGTCGATCTCCGCGCTGATGCCCCAGTCGTGGTCGCCGTTGGGGTCGTCGAAGATCTGCCGGACCCGCCACAGGCGGTTCGCCGGCTCCTCCTCGATCACCAGGAGCTTCGGGCCGCGGGCGTCGGGACCGGTGCCGAGGTCCTCGTACTCGTCCCAGTACTTGTCCATCGCCTCGCCCCAGGCGTCGGCGTCCCAGCCGGCGTCGGCGTCCATCTCGCCCAGCTCCTCGACTTGGTCGAGAGCGGCGAGTTCGACGCGGCGGAACAGGGCGTTGCGGACGAGGACGCGGAAGGCGCGCGCGTTGGTCGTGACCGGCTTGACCTCGTCGGCCTTCTCCTGGGCCTCCTCGGCGGTCATCTCCTCCGGGTTGGCGAGCTGTTCCCACTCGTCCAGCAGGCTGGAGTCGACCTGGCGCACCATCTCGCCGAGCCACTCGATCAGGTCCTGGAGGTCCTCGGACTTCAGGTCGTCCGGGATGTTGTGGTCGAGGGTCTTGTAGGCGCTGGCGAGGTAACGCAGCACGATGCCCTCGGTGCGGGCCAGCTCGTAGACGGACACCAGTTCCGTGAAGGACAGCGCCCGCTCGTACATGTCCCGGATGACAGACTTGGGCGACAGCGGGTGGTCGCCGACCCAGGGGTGGCTCTTGCGGTACGTGTTGTACGCGTGGAAGAGCAGCTCCTCCAGGGGCTTCGGGTAGCTGATGTCCTGGAGGCGCTCCATGCGCTCCTCGTACTCGACGCCGTCCGCCTTCATCGCGGCGACGGCCTCGCCCTTCGCCTTGTTCAGCTGGGCGACGAGGATCTGCCGCGGGTCGTCCAGCGTGGACTCGACGACGGACACCATGTCGAGGGCGTACGACGGCGACTCCGGGTCCAGCAGCTCGAACGCGGCCAGCGCGAAGGTGGAGAGCGGCTGGTTGAGCGCGAAGTCCTGCTGGAGGTCGACGGTGAGACGGGCGATGCGGCCGGTGGCGTCGGGCTCGTCGAGCTTCTCGACGATCCCGCCGTCCAGGAGCGAGCGGTAGATCGCGATCGCGCGCCGGATGTGCCGCAGCTGCTGCTTGCGCGGCTCGTGGTTGTCCTCCAGCAGATGCCGCATCGCCTCGAACGCGTTGCCCGGCCGCGCGATCACCGACAGCAGCATCGTGTGCGTGACCCGGAAACGGGACGTCAGCGGTTCCGGCTCGGAGGCGATGAGCTTCTCGAAGGTGTTCTCCGTCCAGGCGACGAAACCCTCGGGTGCCTTCTTGCGGACGACCTTGCGGCGCTTCTTCGGGTCGTCGCCGGCCTTGGCGAGCGCCTTCTCGTTCTCGATGACGTGCTCGGGGGCCTGCGCCACCACGAAGCCCGCCGTGTCGAAGCCCGCCCGCCCAGCGCGGCCCGCGATCTGGTGGAACTCACGGGCGCGCAGGGTGCGGACGCGGTTGCCGTCGTACTTCGTCAGGGCCGTGAACAGCACCGTGCGGATGGGGACGTTGACACCCACCCCGAGGGTGTCCGTACCGCAGATCACCTTCAGCAGACCGGCCTGAGCGAGCTTCTCCACCAGTCGCCGGTACTTCGGCAGCATGCCGGCGTGATGCACTCCGATGCCGTGCCGGACGTAACGGGACAGGTTGCGGCCGAATTTGGTGGTGAAGCGGAAGTTGCCGATCAGCTCGGCGATCTGCTCCTTCTCCTCACGCGAGCACATGTTGATGCTCATCAGCGCCTGCGCCCGCTCCACGGCCTGCGCCTGCGTGAAGTGCACGATGTAGACCGGCGCCTGCTTGGTGTCCAGCAGCTCCGTCAGCGTCTCGGTGAGCGGGGTGAACCGGTACTCGTAGGAGAGCGGCACGGGACGGGTCGCCGAGCGGACCACCGACGTCGGGCGGCCTGTGCGGCGCGTGAGGTCCTGCTCGAACATCGAGACGTCGCCGAGCGTGGCCGACATCAGGATGAACTGCGCCTGCGGCAGCTCCAGGATCGGGATCTGCCAGGCCCAGCCCCGGTCGCCCTCGGCGTAGAAGTGGAACTCGTCCATGACGACCTGGCCGACGTCCGCCTGCTTGCCGTCGCGCAGCGCGATCGACGCGAGCACCTCGGCGGTGCAGCAGATGACCGGGGCGTCGGCGTTGACGGACGCGTCGCCGGTGAGCATGCCGACGTTCTCGGTGCCGAAGATCTTGCACAGCTCGAAGAACTTCTCCGACACCAGCGCCTTGATCGGAGCGGTGTAGAAGGTGACCTCGTCCCGGGCCAGCGCGGCGAAGTGAGCGCCCGCCGCGATCATGCTCTTGCCGGAGCCCGTGGGAGTCGAAACGATCACGTTCGCACCGGAAACCACCTCGATCAGCGCCTCCTCCTGGTGGGGATAGAGGGTGAGCCCGCGCTCCCCGGCCCACGACTCGAAGGCTTCGTAGAGGGCGTCGGGGTCGGCGGTCTGCGGCAGCTGATCGATGAGGGTCACCCACCCATCTTGCCTGCCCTCCTGCCTCATCGGGGAATCGGCTGCGAGGTTGAAGATCGCGAACGCTACGCTGTGTCGCCGACGACACGTCAGCGATCCCGGTCAACTGGACAGCGGCACACGAGGAATGGGGCGGGCAACGGCCATGATGGGACCAGCACACTCACTGTCGGGCGCTGCCGCCTGGCTCGGGGTCGGAGCGGCCGCCACCGCGGCCGGGCACGGAATGCCCTGGCCCGTGCTGCTCTCCGGCGCGCTGATCTGCGCCGGAGCCGCGCTCGCCCCGGACCTCGACCACAAGGCGGCCACGATCTCGCGGTCCTTCGGTCCGGTGTCACGCTGGCTGTGCGAGATCGTCGACAAACTCTCCTACGCCGTCTACAAGGCGACGAAGAAGCAGGGCGACCCGCGTCGCTCCGGTGGACATCGCACGCTCACCCACACCTGGCTGTGGGCGGTCATGATCGGCGGCGGCACCTCGGTCCTCGCGATCACCGGTGGCCGCTGGGCGGTGCTGGCGATCCTCTTCGTGCACATGGTGCTGGCCATCGAGGGTCTGCTGTGGCGGGCGGCCCGGGGCTCCAGCAGCGACGTCCTGGTGTGGCTGCTGGCGGCGACCAGCGCGTGGATCCTCGCGGGCGTCCTGGACAAGCCGGGCAACGGTTCGGACTGGCTGTTCACGGCGCCGGGCCAGGAGTATCTCTGGCTGGGGCTGCCCATCGTGCTGGGCGCCCTGGTGCACGACATCGGGGACGCGCTGACGGTGTCCGGCTGCCCGATCCTCTGGCCCATCCCGGTGGGCCGCAAGCGCTGGTACCCGCTGGGGCCGCCCAAGCCCATGCGGTTCCGGGCCGGCAGCTGGGTCGAGCTCAAGGTGCTGATGCCGGTGTTCATGCTGCTCGGCGGCGTGGGCTGCGCGGCCGCGCTCAACGTGATCTGAGAGGCCGGGGGAGCGGGCGGCACCATCGCGGGGTCGCGCCCGCCGGGCCCGGCGGCCGTACGCCGGTGACCTCGGGTGGGCTCACCCGCCTGAAAGCCGGATCAGCCGGCTTCTCCCGTGCCGCCGCCGTAGCGCCGTTCGAAGGCGGCGACGCGGCCCTCGGAGTCCACCGTTCTGGCCTTGCCGGTGTAGAAGGGGTGGCTCTCCGAGGAGATCTCCACGTCCACGACCGGGTAGGTCTCGCCGTCGTCCCAGTCGATGGTCTGGTCGCTGGTCGCGGTGGATCGGGTCAGGAAGGCGTAGCCGGCGGCGCGGTCACGGAAGACGACCTCGTGGTAGTCGGGGTGCTTGTCCTGCTGCATGCGAACTCCTCAGGTGGCGGCATCGGCGGGGCCGACGGCTCGGGGGCGGCGGATGAAGCCGGTGGCGTGGCCGCGGTGGTCGCGGGGATCGCGGGACAGAGCGAGCGGCGGACGTCGCGGGCACCGGCGCTACGGGTGCCCGGCTCGTCAGCCGGACAGGGAGTCCTCGTCGACGATGTGCATGGCGGCCTCCTCGGCGGACGCCGCCGCGCCGTCGATGCCCACGTCCGTCGCGACGAGCGCGCTCTCCTCGTCCTCGTGGACGCCCTCGTCGGGGGCCACGAGGCGGCCCGAGCGCAGGGCGCCGACCTCGTCGTCGAGGAGTTCCCCGTCGGTTCCGTCGGCGTCGCCCAGGCCGTCGCCGTCGGGCGTGACGAGGTCGGGCGTCTCCTCGGCCAGACGCTGGTCGAGGGTCTCGCCCTGGCGGCGCTCGGCGGCCGTGACACCGGAGTGCTCCACGGCCCATGGTCGGTCCGGAGGGGACCAGCCCCGGTCCAGGGGGTCGTCGACCCCGTCGTTCTCCAGGGTGTCCTCGCCGTCCAGCAGCCCCGTGTCCTCACGCTGATCGGAAGCGTCGGGCTGGTAGACGTCGTCACCCCATCCCTCGGCGCTGTTCACGGGTACCTCCAGGTGGTGCGGACGGGCCTGAACCCACCGCGGCGAGCGACGGGCCGTCGCGGCGCGGGGCACAAGCCGCACCCGGCGCGAACCGCTAGGTTCCCGGGTGCTCCCCGAACCGGTGCCGCTATCCAGCCTTCCACCCCTTTTCGCCCCGGCGCAACGGCACGGACGAGGGCGAGCGCTCCGGATGCATCCGGGCCGGTTCCCTGGGGTCACGCCGGGCGCA
This sequence comes from Streptomyces sp. Y7, assembly GCF_043195415.1. NCBI lineage: Bacteria > Bacillati > Actinomycetota > Actinomycetes > Kitasatosporales > Streptomycetaceae > Streptomyces > Streptomyces sp. Y7. The sequence goes on along the minus strand of NZ_JBIDDQ010000009.1, from coordinate 42,672 downwards.
AGCAGCGCGGCCTGGTTCGGCCTGCCGGACACGGCCGCCCCGGCCTGGCCATGGCGGACGCCCGCCCCGGCCCCGTCGTCCGCCAGGACCCCGCCCCCGCCCCTGCCCGTGGTCTGCCAGGACCCCGCCCCGGCCCCGTCGTCTGCCAGGACCTCGTACCGGCCCGGTCGTCTGCCAGGACCCCACACCGGCCCGGTCGTCCGCCAGGACCCCGCCCCGGCGGTCACCCCCTCACCCGTGCCACGACCGCCAGAGCGCCGCGTACGCGCCGTCCGCCGCGACCAGTTCCTCGTGGCTGCCGAGTTCGCTGATCCGGCCGTTCTCCACGACGGCGATGACGTCCGCGTCGTGGGCCGTGTGGAGGCGGTGGGCGATGGCGACGACGGTGCGGCCGTCGAGGACGCGGGCCAGGGAGCGTTCCAGGTGGCGGGCGGCCCGTGGGTCGAGCAGGGACGTCGCCTCGTCCAGGACCAGTGTGTGCGGGTCGGCCAGTACCAGGCGGGCCAGGGCGATCTGCTGGGCCTGGGCAGGGGTGAGCGCGAAGCCGCCCGAGCCGGCCTCCGTGTCGAGCCCGTCGTCCAGCGCACGCGCCCACGCGTCGGCGTCGACCGCGCCCAGTGCCGCCCACAGCTCGGCGTCGGCGGCGTCGGTGCGGGCAAGGAGCAGGTTGTCGCGCAGGGAGCCCACGAACACGTGGTGCTCCTGGTTGACCAGGGCGACATGGGAGCGGACGCGCTCGGCGGTCATCCGGGACAGTTCGGCCCCGCCGAGGGTGATCCGGCCGTCGCGGGGCGCGTAGATGCCGGCGAGCAGCCTGCCCAGCGTGGACTTGCCGGCGCCCGAGGGGCCGACCAGGGCCAGTCGGGTGCCGGGCGCGACCTCCAGGGAGACCTTGCGCAGCACGTCCACGCCCTCCAGGTAGCCGAAGTGCACCCGGTCGGCGTGCACGTCCCGGCCGTCGGGCGCGAGCTCGGTGTCCCCGGCGTCCGGCTCGATGTCCCGGACACCGACCAGCCGGGCCAGCGACACCTGGGCGACCTGGAGCTCGTCGTACCAGCGCAGGATCAGGCCCACCGGGTCGACCAGCATCTGCGCGATCAGCGCACCGGTCGTCAGCTGACCGACGCCGATCCAGCCCTGGAGGACGAAGACGCCGCCGATCATGAGGACGGACGCGAGGACGGTCACATGGGTGACGTTGATGATGGGGAAGAGCACCGACCGCAGCCAGAGCGTGTACCGCTCCCACGCCGTCCACTGCTTGACCCGCAGGTCCGACAGTTCGACGCGGCGGGCGCCGAGGCGGTGGGCCTCGACGGTGTGCCCGGCGTCCACGGTCTCCGCGAGAGCGGCGGCCACGGCGGCGTACCCGGCGGCCTCCGAGCGGTAGGCGGCGGGCGCCCGCTTGAAGTACCAGCGGCAGCCGATCACCAGCAGCGGCACGGCGAGCAGCACGGCGGCCGCGAGCGGCGGCGCGGTGATGATCAGCCCGCCCAGCAGCAGGGCCGCCCACACGACACCGATCGCGAGCTGCGGCACGGCCTCGCGCATGGCGTTGGCCAGCCGGTCGATGTCCGTCGTGATCCGGGACAGCAGGTCGCCCGTCCCGGCGCGCTCCAGGACGCCGGGCGGCAGCCCGACCGACCGCACGAGGAAGTCCTCGCGCAGATCGGCCAGCATCCGCTCGCCGAGCATCGCCCCGCGCAGCCGCACCTGCCGTACGAACACGGCCTGCACGACGAGCGCGGCCACGAACAGGCCGACGGTGAGCTCCAGATGGAGCTCACGCTCGGTGGCTCCGTCCGAGACGCGCTCCACCAGCCCGCCCAGCAGCCAGGGTCCGGCCATCGAGGCGAGCACGGCGACCGTGTTGACGGTGACGAGCAGCAGGAAGGCACGGCGGTGCCGTTGGAACAGCTCCGCCACGTAGGCGCGTACCGTCGTGGGGGCGCCGACCGGCAGGGTGTTCGCCGTCGTCGGGGCCGCCGGGTCGTACTCCGGGGGCGCAACGCCGATCATGCCGACTCCTCGATCTCTTCCAGTTCCTTGAGTACTTCGTGGAGCGAGGGCGCCTTGACCGGTTGGTCCGCGCCCGGTCCGTCGCCACGGGCGGCCGGCTGCCCGGCCGGCTCCGACTCCGCCGCCTCTTCCTCCGTCTCCCGGGTCACCACGGCCCGGTACCGGGGATCGGCGTGCACCAGCTCGCGGTGGACGCCGACCGCCGCGACCTCGCCGTCGTGGACGAGAACCACCCGGTCGGCACAGTCCAGGAGCAGGGGAGAGGAGGTGAACACCACCGTCGTGCGCCCGGCCCGCAGGTTCCGCACGCCCTGCGCGATGCGGGCCTCCGTGTGCGAGTCGACGGCCGAGGTCGGTTCGTCCAGGACGAGCACACCCGGGTCGGTGATCAGCGACCGGGCGAGCGCGAGGCGCTGGCGCTGGCCGCCGGAGAGCGACCGGCCGCGCTCGGTGATCCGGGCGTCCATCGGGTTCTCGGCGTCGAGCGACCCCTGGACGAGCGCGGCCAGAACGTCCTCGCACTGCGCGGCCGCCAGCGCGTCCTCGGGGCGGACGTCGCCCGACCTGGGCACGTCGAGAAGTTCGCGCAGCGTGCCGGAGAGCAGTACCGGATCCTTGTCCTGCACGAGGACCGCGGTACGGGCGCTGTCGAGCGGCAACTCGTCCAGCGGGACGCCGCCGAGCAGGACCGGGGTGCTCTCCTCGGAGGGGTGTCCGCCCAGCCGTTCGGCGAGGCGTCCCGCCGCGTCCGGGTCGCCGCACACCACAGCGGTGAACCGGCCGGCGGGCGCGAGAAGTCCCGTGGCCGGGTCGTACAGATCCCCGGCCGGCACCTGCGTCCCGTCGCGCGAGCCGCCGGTGTCGGTGGCCCGTTCCAGCGACAGCACGCGTGCGGCGCGCCGGGCCGAGGGGCGCGAGAAGGAGTACGCCATGGCGATCTCCTCGAAGTGCCGCAGCGGATAGGTGAGGATCATGATCGAGCTGTAGACGGTGACCAGTTCGCCGATGCTGACCTGGCCCCGGCGGGCCAGGTGGACGCCGTACCAGACCACCGCGATCAGCAGCAGGCCCGGCAGCAGCACCTGGATCGCGGAGATCAGGGACCACATGCGGGCGCTGCGCACGGCCGCGTGGCGTACCTCCTGGGAGGCGCTGCGGTAGCGGTCGAGGAAGAGCTCCTCGCCGCCGATGCCGCGCAGGACGCGCAGACCGGCGACGGTGTCGGAGGCGAGTTCGGTGGCGCGGCCCGCCTTCTCGCGCTGGAGGTCGGCCCGCCGGGTCGCGCGCGGCAGCAGCGGCAGCACGGCGATCGCCAGTACGGGCAGGCCCACCGCGACGATCGTGCCGAGGGCGGGCTGGTAGACGACGAGGCCGACACAGACCAGCACGATGGTGACGGCCGCGGCGGTAAACCGTGACCAGGCCTCGACGAACCAGCCGATCTTCTCGACGTCACCCGTGGAGACGGCCACGACCTCACCGGCCGCGACGCGTCGGGTGAGGGCCGAGCCGAGTTGCGCGGTCTTGCGGGCCAGCACCTGCTGGACGCGCGCGGCGGCCGTGATCCAGTTGGTGACGGCGGTGCGGTGCAGGAAGGTCTCGCCGATCGCGTTGCCGGCACAGCACAGGGCCAGAAGGCCGCCCGCGAGGGCGAGCCGGGTTCCCGACCGGTCGACGACGGCCTGCACGGCGACACCGACGCAGAAGGGCAGCGCGGAGACGGACAGGAAGTGGAGCAGCCCCCAGGCCAGGGCCTTGAGCTGGCCGTCCAGCTGGTTCCTGAAGAGCCACCACAGGAATCGGGGACCTGAGCGGGCGTCCGGCACACCCGGATCGGGGTACGGAAGGTCTTGAATCTGCATGACGTCCCAGTGGCTCGTGTCAGCGGAGGGATGGATGGGGGGCGAATGACGGCCGAGGCGCGGAACGGGCAGCGCTCGGCGGCAGCAAACCGTGACAGGTTCGCGTCGCGGCGTGGGCGGACGCAAACGGTTTTCCGACCGGCCGTTCAGTTCCGGCCCCCGTGCCGGACGCGGTGCGACCATGGACCGATGCGTATCGGCGGAGCATGGCGTGCGGCGGTGGTGACGGCGGCCCTCGGTTCCCTGCTGGCGACCGCGACCCTGACGGCGTGCGGCGGCGCGCGGGACGGGGCGCGCGACAGCGCCGGCGCGGGCGTCGGGAAGCCGGCGCCCGGACGCTCGGCCGCCACCGATCCGACGCGTGTCCCGGGCGTCGGCGACCACTGGCAACGGCGCATCCCCGCCGGCTCACGCCAGGTCGTGGCGGTCTACGGCGAGGCGGCGGACTCCGCGGACTCGACCGTCGTGCTCTACACGAAGCACGGCAGGAACTGGGAGCGCGTCCGCGCATGGCCCGCGCACAACGGCAAGAAGGGCTGGACCACCGACCACCACGAGGGCGACAACCGCAGCCCCGTCGGCGTGTTCACGCTCAGCGACGCGGGCGGCGTCCTCAAGGATCCGGGGACCCGGCTGCCGTACACCAGATCGGCCGCCTTCGCGGCGCCGCACTGGTGGGCGAAGTCGTACTGGCACGACTTCGACTACGTCATCGCCATCGACTACAACCGCGTCAAGGGAACCCCGCCCAACGACCCCGCCCGCCCGCAGGGTGACGAGCGGGGCGGAAGCATCTGGCTGCACATGGACCACGGCAGTGGCACCTCGGCCTGTGTGAGTCTGTCCGAATCGGGGATGGAGCTTCTGCTGCGCACGCTCGATCCGGAACTGCGCCCCGTGGTGGTGATGGGGGACAAGGCCCGTCTGAAGGCCGCGCGTTGACGGACGAGGCGTCATTGCGGCGGGTGCCGACCTCCGCGTAGAACACCGCCCATGAAGAGACGGATCGTCATGTCCATGCTCGCGGGGGTCACCCTCCTGGCGAGCACCCTCCTCGGAGCGACCCCGGCCCCGGCAACCGAATCCCGTGAACCCGCGGCCGCAGCCACCTCGACGGGCCGACTCTCGGCCGTGTCCGCCGGGCTGCCCCGACCCGCAGACGTCCCCGCCGAGTTCGGCACCGACTGGCACGACCCCATCACCGCCGCACCGCCCGTCGCCAAGCCCTTCGGCAGGTCGTGCCAAGTCACCGTCGCCGAGGCACAGTTCCGCGACTTCACCCCGTACCGGGGCACCTACGCGCCGCCCGAGGGCTGCGGCGACCGCTGGAGCAAGGTCGTGCTGCGGATGGACGGCAAGGTGAAGGGCCGCCAGTACGACCGGCTCGGCCATCTGCGGATCGGCGGGGTCGAGATCTTCCGTACGTCGACTCCGGAGCCGTCACCCGACGGCATCGCGTGGTCCGTGGAGAAGGACGTCACGCGCTACAGCGACACCTTCCGCGGCGGCCAGGACGTCGAGATGCTCATCGGGAACGTCGTCGACGACACCTACACCGGCGTCATCGACGTCAAGGTCACGCTGACCTTCTACGCCGGCCGCCCGGCCGCGCACCCCGACCGTGTCCTCACCCTCCGGGACGGCACGCTGACCACCCCGCGCAACAGCGAACGCATCGTCGCCGAGGTGTACGCCACCGGCTCCGGCGGAGGTTGCGAGGAGTTCTGGTACCTGGCCGCTCCCGACCCGGCGCCCTACTCCTGCAAGGCCGCCGGGGGCCCGTACCGCGAGGTGCAGATCAAGGTGGACGGCCGACTCGCCGGCATCGCGGCCCCGTTCCCGCACGTGTGGACGGGCGGCTGGTCCAACCCCTTCCTCTGGTACGTGATTCCGGGACCGCGCGCCTTCGACGTCAAGCCGATCGAGTACGACCTCACGCCCTTCGCCGGCCTGCTCAACGACGGCCGAGCGCACCGCGTCGAGGTCTCCGTCGTCGGTGTGCCCGAGGGGCAGAGCGGTTGGAGCGCGCCCGTGAACGTCCTGGTCTGGCAGGACGCCGAACGTGCCCATGTGACCGGCAGGCTCACCGTGCACCGCTCCGGTGACCTCGCCGACTCCGCGACGTACACGCCCGGTTCGGAGCACCGCGTGGACACCGAGGGCGGACATCGGCTGACCGTCGCCGGATACGTCGACACCTCGCACGGCCGGGTGACGACCACCGTGCGCCGCGCCCTCACCAACGACTCCGTCCACCGCTGGACCGACGGCGAGAACCTGGACGCTCTCGACGCCACCTGGACGGACTCCCAGACGGTCACGGTCGACGGCCACGGTCCGGCCCGCACGACCCGTACCCACCGGACGTACACGATGGACGGCTCGATCAGCATCGGCGCGGGCGACCGGCTGCGGACCGTGCTGACCCTCGGCGACCGCGCCTCCGCCGTGACGACGGAGGGCGGACGGCGGACCGCGTGGTCGCGGCTCGACGACACCTACTCGGGCGACGCCGCCTGGACGTTGAACGTGCCGCGCGACCAGCGGCAGGCGGTCGGCACGACGAGCGAGCGCTATCGGGTGTACGGCTCGGACGGCTGCCACGACCGTTCGCTGACGAGCGTTCAGGGGGTGCTCACCGAGGACAGAAGCCGCTGCTGAGCCGGGGTGCGTGCGACGCGTCACGCGGGCCGTGATTTACGCGGATGCAACACGGCGGTCTTGTGCGGGACCAACATCACCCGCAGAGTGATCCGGACGGAATGCGCTTTCCGTATCGCAGAAGTCCCCGCCGTTCCAGGGGACTTCTGTGTGCCGCCGTCCCCAAGGAGTGCCCGTGCCGCCGTCCGTACCGTCCCTGCCGCGACGCGTCGCACGCATACTGCGTACCTCACTCTTCGCGCAGGTCGCCTGCGCGCTGGTGCTCGGCATCGCCGTCGGGAAGCTGTGGCCGGGCTTCGGCGCGGATCTCCAGCCGCTCGGCGACGGTTTCATCCGGCTCATCAAGACGATCATCTCGCCGCTGGTGTTCTGCGTGGTCGTCGTCGGCATCGCCAGGGCCGGTGACCTGAAGGCGTTCGGCCGGATCGGTCTGAAAGCCCTGATCTGGTTCGAGGTCGCGAGCACGCTCGCGCTGGTCATCGGCCTGCTCGCCGCCAACGTGGTCCAGCCGGGGGCGGGGATGAACGTCGACCCCGCCACGCTGGACACCTCGGCGGTCGACGCGAAGACGGGCGGCGGTCATCTGCCGTCGACGACGGAGTTCGTACTGGAGGCGATCCCCACCTCCTTCATCGGTGCCTTCGCCGAGAACTCCCTTCTCCAAGTCCTCGTCCTGGCCTGCCTGGTGGGCGCCGCGCTGTTGCATCTCGGCCACACCAAGGTGCCGCAGGTGCTGCCCGCCGTCGAACAGGCCCAGGAGATCATCTTCGCGATCGTCGGCTTCGTGATGCGGCTCGCCCCGATCGCGGTGTTCGGTGCGATGGCCGTCCTGATCGGCAACTACGGGCTCGGCGTCATCGAGACCTACGGCAAGCTGATCGTCCTGTGCTACGTCGCCGCCGCGCTGTTCGTCGCACTCCTCGCCCTCGCGCTGAAGGCGGTCACCGGCCTCAGCCTGTGGAAGTTCCTGCGCTACATCCGTGAGGAGATGCTGCTAGCCCTCGGCACCGCGTCCACCGAGTCGGTCCTGCCGCGGGTGATGCAGAAGCTGCGCAAGGCCGGCGCCCGCGACGACGCCGTGGGTCTGGTGCTCCCGACGGGCTACTCCTTCAACCTCGACGGCGCCTCGCTCTATCTGTCCATCGGCACCCTGTTCATCGCCCAGGCCGTCGGCGTGGACCTGAGCCTCGGTCAGCAGATCACCGTGGTCCTGGTGCTGATGCTGACCAGCAAGGGCATGGCGGGCATCCCCGGCTCGGCGTTCCTCGCCCTGTCCGCGACCGCCTCCTCGCTGGGCGCGATCCCGGCCGGCGCCGTCGCCCTGCTGCTCGGCGTGGACCGCGTCATGGACTCGATGCGCGTCGTCACCAACCTGCTCGGCAACTGCGTCGCCGTCTTCGCGGTCGCCCGGTGGGAGGGGGCGCTGGACAGGGAGCGGGCCAGGAAGGTCCTCGACGGCGAGATCGTGGTCGGCCTGGAGGACGAGGAGCCGGCCGAGGGCGGGGGCGGGCGGCCGGCGAAGGCGGAGCTGGAGAAGGAGAAGGAGCCGGCCGCCGAGACCGGCTGACGCCCTGCGGCCGGCCGCAGGAACAGCGACAGCGGCGGCCCCCTCCCGCAGCGCGGAGGGGGCCGCCGTTCTGCCGTGCGTGCTCAGCAGTGCTGCTTGCCGCCGTCGATCAACGTGTCCAGCAGCTCGCCCAGCACCGACCGCTGTTCCTCCGACAACGGTGCCAGGATCTCCTCCGCCGCCGACCGGCGCGCACCGTGCAGTTCGCGCAGGGCCTTGCGGCCGTCCTCGGTGAGTTCGATGCGGATCACCCGCCGGTTCGTCGGATCCGGCGCCCGGCGTACCTTTCCGCTCGCCTCCAGCCCGTCGACCAGCGTCGTCACCGCGCGCGGGACCACTTCCAGGCGCTCGGCGAGATCGGCCATCCGGGGCGGCGAGTCGTAGTGCGCGAGGGTGCGCAGCAGGCGGGACTGAGCCGGGGTGACGCCCAGGCCGCACTCGTGGAGGTGCCGTTTCTGGATCCGGTGCACCCGGCGGGTGAAACGCAGCAGCTGCTCGGCGAGCGGGCCGTCGGGATCGGAGGTGGTCATGCGGGAACAATATCAGGACCACGTTCATTGTGAGTATAGGTAACAATGAGCTAAGCTCCGTCAGCGGCCCACGCGGCCGTCCGTCCGTATCGTCACCCCTCCGTAGGAGCCCATGCATCCCGACAACGAACCCACCTGGAAACCACCCGCCGCGGAGCAGGAGCAGCCGCGGCAGGTGCGTCGCATCCTGAGACTCTTCCGTCCGTACCGCGGCCGCCTCGCGGTCGTCGGTCTGCTCGTCGGCGCCTCGTCGCTGGTCGGCGTGGCCACGCCGTTCCTGCTGAAGGCGATCCTCGACGTCGCGATCCCCGAAGGCCGCACCGGCCTGCTCAGCCTGCTCGCCCTCGGCATGATCCTCAGTGCCGTCCTGACCAGCGTCTTCGGTGTCCTGCAGACCCTGATCTCCACCACGGTCGGCCAGCGCGTCATGCACGACCTGCGCACCGCGGTCTACGGCCGCCTCCAGCGCATGTCGCTCGCCTTCTTCACCCGCACCCGCACCGGCGAGGTCCAGTCCCGCATCGCCAACGACATCGGCGGCATGCAGGCGACCGTGACCTCCACGGCGACGTCCCTGGTCTCCAACCTGACCAGCGTGGTCGCCACGATCGTCGCGATGATCGCCCTGGACTGGCGGCTGACCGTCGTCTCGCTGCTCCTGCTGCCGGTCTTCGTCTGGATCAGCCGCCGGGTCGGCAACGAACGCAAGAAGATCACCACCCAGCGCCAGAAGCAGATGGCCGCGATGGCCGCGACCGTCACCGAGTCGCTCTCCGTCAGCGGCATCCTGCTCGGCCGCACCATGGGCCGCTCCGACTCGTTGACCAAGGCCTTCGCCGACGAGTCCGAGCAGCTCGTCGACCTCGAGGTGCGGTCGAACATGGCCGGCCGCTGGCGCATGGCCGTCATCACCATGGTCATGGCCGCCATGCCCGCCTTCATCTACTGGACCGCCGGCATGGTCCTCCAGGTCGGCGGCCCGCAGGTCTCCATCGGCACGATCGTCGCCTTCGTCTCCCTCCAGCAGGGCCTGTTCCGCCCGGCGGTCAGCCTGCTGTCCACCGGCGTCCAGATCCAGACCTCGCTCGCGCTCTTCCAGCGCATCTTCGAGTACCTCGACCTGCCCATCGACATCACCGAGCGCGAGGACCCCGTCCATCTCGACCGCGTCAAGGGCGAGGTCCGCTTCGAGGACGTCGCGTTCGGCTACGACGGCAAGAGCGGCCCGATCCTCGACGGCATCGACGTCACCGTCCCCGCCGGCGGCAGTCTCGCGGTCGTCGGCCCGACCGGCGCCGGGAAGTCGACGCTCGGCCATCTCGTGCCACGCCTGTACGACGTGACGGGCGGCCGGGTCACCCTCGACGGCGTCGACGTGCGCGACCTCGACTTCGACACCCTGGCCCGCGCGGTCGGCGTCGTCTCGCAGGAGACGTACCTCTTCCACGCCACGGTCGCCGACAACCTGCGCTTCGCCAAGCCGGACGCGACCGACGAGGAGCTGTACGCGGCGGCGCGGGCGGCCCAGATCCACGACCACATCGCGTCCCTGCCCGACGGCTACGACACCGTCGTCGGCGAGCGCGGCCACCGCTTCTCCGGCGGTGAGAAGCAGCGCCTGGCCATCGCCCGCACCATCCTGCGCGATCCGCCGGTGCTCATCCTCGACGAGGCCACCAGCGCCCTGGACACCCGCACCGAGCGCGCCGTCCAGGACGCCATCGACGCCCTGTCCGCCAACCGCACCACGCTCACCATCGCGCACCGGCTGTCGACCATCCGGGGTGCCGACCAGATCGTGGTCCTCGACGCGGGGCAGGTGGCGGAACGCGGTACGCACGAGGAGCTGCTGGAGCGGGACGGGCGCTATGCGGCGCTGGTCAGGCGGGACGCCCAACTGGAGCCCACAGGGTGACGTTATGCCGGGTTTGTGACCATGTGCGGGATACCGTGCCCGCATGTACCTGAACACTCCGCCACGGAGCACGATTCGACTGACGCGCCGGGGACGTATGGCTCTCATCGCCGCCGGCGCCGTCGTGGCCGGCACCGCCGTGGCGGTGCCGCTGTTGGTCATGGGCGAGGAGGGGGCGGCCCGGCCCACCTCGCTGGTGATCCCGGAGGGCTGGCGTGCCGGCCAGGTCTATACCGCCGTCGACAAGGCCCTCGCCCTGCCGCCCGGCACCACGAGGAAGTCACTCGGCAAACTCGACCTGAAGCTCCCCAACGACGCCGAGGGCAACCCCGAGGGCTACCTGTTCCCGGCGACGTACCCGCTGGAGAAGAACGGGAAGAAGGCGACGCCGGACTCCCTGCTGTCCGCCATGGTGGACACCGCCAACCAGAAGTTCAGCGGCGCCCCCATCGCCGCCGGCGCGCAGCGCAACGCCATGAACGTCTATCAGGCGGTCACGATCGCGAGCATCGTCCAGGCCGAGGCCGCCACCAAGGCCGACATGGGGAAGGTGGCGCGAGTCATCTTCAACCGGCTCGAACGCGGGATGCCGTTGCAGATGGACTCCACCATCAACTACGCCCTGAAGCGCTCCACGCTCAGGACGACCGAGGCCGACACCCGGATCGAGAGCCCCTACAACTCGTACCAGCGCATGGGCCTGCCGCCCACGCCCATCAGCAGCCCGGGCGACGAGGCGATGCGCGCCGCCATCAACCCGGCCGCCGGCGACTGGCTGTACTTCGTCACGGTCAAGCCGGGCGACACCCGCTTCACCGCCGACTACACGGAACACCAGCGCAACGTCGCCGAGTTCAACGCCCAGCAGAAGCAGCAGAAGAAGGCGAGCGCGAAGCCGACCGGGTGACCCGGCGGGACGTCACACGGATCCCGGCCGGCCGCTGCCTCACGCGGCCACCGGCTCCTCGGCCAGCAGCCGCCGGATGTCCCGTACGGCCGCACGACCCGCCCGGTTGGCGCCGATCGTGCTGGCGGAGGGGCCGTAGCCGACCAGGTGGACACGAGGGTCGGCGACCGCGCGCGTCCCCTCCACCCGGATGCCGCCGCCCGGCTCGCGCAGGTGCAGCGGGGCGAGATGGTCGATGGCCGCGCGGAAGCCGGTCGCCCACAGGATGACGTCGGCCTCCACGTGCCGTCCGTCGCTCCACTCCACCCCGTCCGGGGTGATCCGGTCGAACATCGGACGGCGGTCCAGGACCCCGTCCGCCAGACCCTGCCGGACGGCGTCGTTCAGCGGCAGGCCCGTGACCGAGACCACGCTCTTCGGCGGCAGCCCCTGCCGGACCCGTTCCTCCACGAGCGCGACCGCGGCCCGCCCCACGTCCTCGGTGAAAGGACCCTCGCGGAACACGGGCGGACGCCGGGTGACCCAGGTCGTGGCCGCCGCGTACGGCGCGATCTCCAGCAGGTGCTGGGTGCCGGAGGCGCCGCCGCCCACGACCACGACCCGCTGCCCCGCGAACGCCTGAGGCCCCGGGTACCGCGCGGTGTGCAACTGCTGACCCCGGAAGCTCTCCTGCCCCGGGTAGCGCGGCAGGAAGGGCCGGTCCCAGGTGCCGGTCGCGTTGATCAGGGCCCGCGTCGCCCAGGTGCCCGCCGAGGTCTCCACCAGCAGCCGTCCGTCCGGGCCCTCGCGCACGGCACGTACGTCGACGGGCCGCCGCACCCGCAGGCCGAAGGTCCGCTCGTAGGTGTCGAAGTACTCCGCGATGACCTCGGAGGACGGCCGCCCGGGTTCGGCACCGGTCAGTTCCATGCCCGGGAGCGAGTGCATCCCGTGCACCTTGCCGTACGTCAGGGACGGCCACCGGAACTGCCAGGCGCCGCCCGGCCCGGGGGAGTGGTCGAGGACGACGAAGTCACGGCCCGGCTCGAAACCGGTGCGCCGCAGGTGGTAGGCGCTGGAGAGCCCCGCCTGACCAGCGCCGATGACGACCACGTCGACCGCTTCGACCGCCTCAGTGTTGTTCACGCTTCTACCAACCACCTCGGCGGCGCGGATCTTCCCCCGGCGGGCCCAGCCGCGGGCCCGCGAGGTCGACGGCGGCAGGTCGCCGTTGTACCGCGTGTCGGCGAAGGCGCCGAAGTCCACCGTGTCCGGGATCAGCTTCAGTTCGGTGGAGGTGTCGGCGATCTCCTGCTCGGAGGCGATGAGCGGCTTGTCCACAGCGACCGGTATCCGGGTGGCGTTGGTGCGCTTCACCGAGGCCGGCGCCACGTCGTGGCGCAGCCCCGTGTCCTTCGCCCGCACCTCGGCCCACTCCTCCTGGTGGTCGTGCGCCCACACCGTGGCACGCCGCAGCCGCTGCGACACGATGAGAGCCACGAACTCGCCTGGTCCCACGTCGAGTTGGAGCCGGTCGATGACGAGCCCCCACCGCCCGAGGGGCTCCCCGGCCTGGATCAACTGGGCTTCCACGCCCCGGATACCGGCATAGACGTTGAGGCAGAGCGGGAAGGTGACGCCGAGGGTGATGATGGCGACCTTGGGTGCCTCGCCGATGCCGAACCAGATGATGAACAGCGGGATCAGCCCGACGAAGGGCACGGTCCGCAGCATCTGTACGGGCGCGTCCACGAGGTCTTCGCCGATCCGGAACAGCCGCGAGACCAGGGCAAGTCCGGTTCGTATCACGCTCCGGCCGTCTCCTGGCGTGTGGAATCCGCGGCATGGGTGAGGATGGAAGACATGTCAGACGCCTTCACCACCCGAGTTCTGAACGTCGCCTCCGGCTCCTCGGAGCAGGTCGTGGATCTCACCCGCGACTGCGAGGCCTTTCTGCGGGAGGCGGCGGCGGGCCGCGACGGTCTGCTCAACGTCTTCGTGCCGCACGCGACGGCCGGTGTCGCGCTCATCGAGACGGGCGCCGGCAGCGACGACGACCTCCTGGCCGCCCTGCACGTCCTCCTGCCCGCCGACGACCGCTGGCAGCACCGCCACGGCAGCCCCGGCCACGGCCGCGACCACGTCCTGCCGGCCATCGTCCCGCCGCACGCGACGCTGCCCGTGGTGGACGGGCGGCTGGAGCTCGGCACCTGGCAGTCGGTGTGCCTCGTGGACACCAACAAGGACAACGCCCACCGCCAGGTCCGGCTGAGCTTCCTGGGCTGAGGAGCGGGGATCGCGCCGGACGGCGTCCTCGCCCGCGCTCAACCCCCGCCTGGGCCGACGCCGTTGCGCTGTGCGCGCGGCCCCGTCACGGTCGTGCGTGATCCCCCACCGCGCACTGACGCACCAGCGGGGTGTCCTCGACCGGCCGCTCGGCCGGAGTCGTATGGTCATGGGTCGCGGGCGCGCAGTGCCCTTGGAGGCGGGAGAGTTCCCCCGCGCAGCGCTGCAGGGCCACCTCCAGGACTTCCGGCATGTTGAGGGTGCCGGTGCCGTCCGGTGGGACGAGCCAGCGCAGGGCACCCCAGCGGCAGTGCGGGGCGGGAGCGGCGATCCACGTCCCGGCGCCCAGCAGGCGCACCCCGGTGCCGATCCACACCGTCTGCGGCTCCGGAGGCAGCAGGAAGCCCACATGGCGGCGCCGGGCGTCCAGCAGACAGGGCCCGGGTTCGAGCAGCGGCAGCTCCTCCAGCAGATCGGCCACCCGCAGCCCCAGCTGCTCCGGCACGACCAGCACGTCCCAGAACCGTCCGGCCTCCAGCAGCGCGACCCCGGTGCTGCCGTTCTGCCACTCCTGCTTGCAGGCACCCGGGTCCTCCGACGCCGCCGCCAGCCATTCCATCGAATTTGTCCACTGCCTGAGTGCCATGAGGAGCCTCTCTGTGGTGCGCCGACGCCCGGTTGATGCCCTAGTGCACCGGGTGGCGGGTGTCGCGGCCATACGGCGGGAGCTCAATTCCCCGTATGGGGCGAGCGCCCGCGCGCCAAACAGGCAGGTAGCAGGGCGTGCGCCCCCATGCCGTCGGTGTACGCCGGAGCCGGTCCAGCGCGCCGGGACCGCCCGGCGCCGCCCACTGCCACCGGGTCACCGCCCGTACGCTGTCCGTGCTCGCGTCCCGTGCGGCGAACGCCGCGCGGCACATGCCGGGGACCGGGCGGCCTGTGCGTTGCCAGTGAATGTTTGTCACCGTTTTAGGGTGTTTGGTGTGGTGCGCTGGTTCCAGTCGTTTCATAGACCGCCGAGGTTGGGGCCCGCCGCGTCCGGCGGCGTACCCGAGCAGGGTCTCGTCGTGCCGTCCCGGCTCGCCGCGCTGCGCACCGCGCTGGCCCGGATCGGCACCACCCTGGACGAGGGCGTGACCTGTGCGGAGCTGACCCGGGAGGCGGTCCGGCAGGCCGGCGGCGCGGCGGCCGTGCTGCGGGTCGGCGGAGAGGCCGTGGCGCGGTACGAGGGCGTCGCGGGCGACCCGTCGCTGCTGCCCGGCATCCCGTGGGCGCTGGCCGCGGCGCGCCAGACGAGTGCCCTGGAGGAGGCCGCGTCCCCCATCCCGTACGCCTCGGTGGGCCGAGCCCGAACGGCGCTCTGCGTTCCCCTGACGACCGACGGGCACCCCTACGGCGGGCTGGTCTGCGCCCGTGAGCGGGCACCGTACACCCCGGCGGAGGCCGAGCTCCTCGGCCTCCTCGCCGAACGCGCCGCCTCCCACATCCGGCACGCCCGTGAGCACGAGCGGGTCAGCGGCATCGTCGGCAACCTCCAGCGCGCCCTGCTCGCCGAGCCCGGCCGGCCGCACCCGAACCTCGACGTCGCCATCCGCTACATGCCCGTCGGACAGAGCGCGCTGGTCGGCGGCGACTGGTGCGAGACCGTCCGGCTGCACTTCGGGCGGACGCTGCTCGTCGTCGGCGACGTCATGGGACACGGCCTGGAGGCCGCCGTGGACATGACCGCGTACCGCTCCTCACTGCGCTACATCGCCTCCGCCGACCTGCCCCCGCACCGGGTGCTGCGCCAGCTCGACGACAGCGCCTCCGCCGAGCCCGACCGCCGGCCGGCCACGTGTCTGATCGCCCGCGTCGACCCCAACCGGGGCCAGGTCACCCTCGCCAGCGCCGGTCACCTGCCCCCGGCCGTGATCGACGGGAAGGGTCGCACGTCACTGCTGCCGGTGCCGGTGGGCCCGCCCCTGGGCACGGGCCTCGGCGGCTACGAGCCGGCCACCTACCAGCTCGACCCGACCCAGACGCTGGTGCTCTTCACCGACGGCCTCGTCGAGCACCGGGGCGAGGACATCGACCACTCCCTGGAACGGCTGGCCGGCGTCGCCTTCGAGGCCACCGCCGGCGTCGAGGCCGTCATCGACACGGTGCTCGCCCGCCTCGACGTCCGTAACGCCGAAGACGACGTGGCCGTACTCGCCGCCCAGCTGCACGAGCGTGTCCTGCGCGGTGACGGCGGGGGCACCTGAGAGGCACCGGCTCCGGCGCCGGCCCTCACCACTCGCCCCGCTCGAACTGCGCGCCCGAGACATACGGGTCGTGCCGCCGCCCCGGCGACTTGGACTCAGGTCCCGTCGGTGGCAGGCTCGCCTCCCGCAAGGCGTCGCACCACGGGCAGTCGACGGTGTCCTCGCTGTCGTTCCGCTCCAAGCCGGTCGCTCCTGTCGTGTTCGAAGGCGGGCGCTGGTCCTCGGGCACGGATGACTCCATCCGGGTCATGTCCTCACTCGACTGGGTGGTGGCGAAGGCGTACGGCGTACCACCGGCGCACGCCTCGGCGTTGCTCCGGCATGGACAGCACTGATTCGGCGCGGCGCGTCCTCGGCGGCGACGGCGCACCCATGTCGTACGCCGTGCCCGCCACCGGCGTCCGGGGCCAGCCGTCGATCTACGCGGCCCTGGTCGCGGAGTGGCGCGCCAAGGGCCGCACGGTTCCCGGGCGCCGAGACATGTCGTGGGAGCTTCTGGTGGCCGCGGCGGGCCGGGGACAGACCGGCACCTTCTGGGCCGTCGGCCCGTGCGCCGGCCTGTCCCCGACCCTGCCCGTCGGCCCGGCCGTGGCCGTCGTCCCGCGCGCGGGACTGCCCCCGACCCTGCCCGTCGGCCCGGCCGTGGCCGTCGTCCCGCGCACGGGACTGCCCCCCACTGTCGCCGTCGGCCCGGCCGTCGACCGGCCGGGCCGCGTGCCGGACGGTCCGGCCCGGGCGGACGGGCGCGACCTGGGGACGGACAAGCGCCACCTCGGGACGGACGAGCCGGCCGCCGTCGCCCCCGAGCGGGGAGCAGGCCAGGTCGAGCCGGGCGTCGGCGCGGTCGTGCGGAGCTCCGGTCCGGTCGCGCGGGACGCCGGTCCGGTCGGGCGGGACGCCGGTCCGGTCGGGCGGGACCGTGATGCGATCGGGGCGAGCGTCGGCGCGGTCGTGCAGGACTGCGATCCGGTCGGGCGGGACAGCGCACCGGTCGTGCAGGACAGCGGCGCGGTCGTCCAGGACAGCGGTACGGCAGAGTCGGACGCCCTCGCCGGCGAGCGTGAGGGGCCGGGGCCCGAGTGTGTCCCGGCGATCGTCGTTCCCCGCGGGCTGCCCGGGCCGTTGTTCGTGTGGGAGAGCAGGGGTGGCGCCGGGCGCGTGGGCGTGGCCGATCCGCTCACCGGCGACTGACGCCCGCCCGTGGGGCGAGCGCGCCACCGGCCTCGCGCAGCGCCAGCCGCACGACGTCCGGGTCGTACAGGGCACCGGTCCCGTCGGGCGGCAGCACCCACTCCATCCGCCAGCCGCCCGAGTGGTCGGGCGGCGGTACGGCGACCCACGAGCCCCGGCCGGCGTGGCGGAACCCGGACCCCGCCCACCCGGCGACGCCGGCGGGCGGGACGAAGAAGCCGACCCTGCGCGCCCCGCAGTTCATCAGGACCGGGCCGTCCGCCCGTGGCCGCATGCCGCGCAGGAGATCCAGGGCGCCCAGGCCGAGGCGTTCGGGGACGCTGAGCACGTCCCAGACCCGGCCGGCCTCCAGCAGCACCGCGTCCGCGCCCTGGTCCCACTGCCGCCTGCACGACCGAGGATCCGTCGCCGCCGCCGCGAGCCATTCGACGGCCCGATTCCCCATGGCGCGTTGCATGTCCCACTCCCCGTGCTCTCGGCTCCGCCGTCCTGGTCAGGGCCCCTCATGCTGGTGGATATCTCCATGCGCCGGAAGGGGTGGCGTGGCCTGGCGTTTGCAGGTGATCCGTGCGGACGTCGCAGGGCTGTTCGGCTGCGTTGCGTCATGCAACCGGTCCGGCGGGCGCGCGCGGCACACCGGCCGAGCGCGGTGTGCGGCAGCCGCCGCGATGGCCTACGGCGCCTGCGGGGCGGTGTGCGGCAGCCGCCGCGACGGCCTCCGGCGGCACGGGCCGGACGCGGTCGGTGAACCGGCTCGGCGAGCCCTCGATCCCGCGACCTCCGGCGTCTGCGTGTAGCTGACGGGCCAACCGATTCCGGCGTTTTACGGTTCTTTGATGCGACTTGTGCCTAGATGGACCTTGCTCTCGTCGGCATGCGCGCCGGTCGTACTGATCTGTGGGTGGCTGATCGCGGCGCGCCTGGAAGGCCCTGCCTACGACCCCGTCACCCAGACGATCAGCGTCCTCGCGGCCTACGGCGCTGCCGGATTCTGGGTGATGACCACAGCGCTGGCCGCCCTGGGCGCCTGCCACCTGATCACCGCCCTGGGGCTGCGGGCCGCCGCGCTCCCGGGACGGGTGGCCCTGGGTGCCGGGGGAGTGACGGCGTTCGTGGTGGCCGCGCTCCCGCCGCCGACCAGCGGAGGGTCCCTGCGCCACGGAGCGGTCGCCGGCGTCGGCTTCGCCTTCCTCGCCGTGTGGCCGGTCCTGGCCGCCGACCGCCGGGGCGCCGGACCCTGGGGGCTCAGGCTCGTGCCCTCCCTCGCGGCGACCCTGCTGATGCTCGTCAGCGCCGTCTGGTTCCTGGTCGAGATGAACAACGACGGTGCCGCCGGTGTCGCCGAACGCCTGGTGACCTCCCTCCAGTCGCTGTGGCCCTTCGTGGTCGTCGCCTCCTGCCTCCGGCACCGCTACGGCGACACCCGCCCGCGGTGACCGAGAAGGCGGACAAGGTCCGGGAACTCCCCGTCCCCCGGCCCCGACTCCTGTAGCGGTACGCACATCAGGAGGCCGGTGATGGAACAACCCCAGCAGTCCGCTCGCGGGGCGGGCGCGGTGCTGCGCGCCCTCGCGCCGCCGCCCGCCCTCTGCGGGTTTCTGCTGCTGCTCGCCCTGATCTTCACGACGTCGTACGCCGTGGGATCCGCCGCCGGGCCCGTCGCGCCCGGCATGCACGGACCCGGCACGAACGGCGGCGGCGACGGCCGGAACCCGGACGACGGCGGCGACATGGGAGACACGGGGAACATGGGCGACGCGGACATGCGGCACGGGAGCGGCAGCTGATGGCCACCGAACCGGCACCGCCGATGACCACCACGGACCTCACCGTCGGCGGCATGACCTGCGCGGCCTGCGTGCGGCGGGTGGAGAAGAAGCTCGCCAAGCTGGAAGGCGTGACGGCGACGGTCAATCTGGCGACCGGGCGGGCAAGGGTGAGCCATCCTCCGGAAGTCCGCCCGGAGGAACTGGTGGCGACCGTCGAACAGGCCGGTTACACGGCCGCCCTGCCCGAGCCGCCGAAGCCCCGTCGCCGCCCGGGCGAAGAAGTCCCGGGGCCCTCTTCCCCCGGGAAACAAGGCCCGGGGGAACGAGGCCCTGGGGACGAAGCGGCGGGCGGGCGCGACTCCGACGACGTCCGGTCGGAGCGGGACCGGCTGCTCATCACCGCGTTGCTCGCCGTTCCGGTGCTCGTGCTGTCGATGGTGCCCGCGTGGCAGTTCCGCAACTGGCAGTGGCTCTGCTTCGTCCTGGCCGCCCCCGTCGCGTTCTGGAGCGCCTGGCCCTTCCACACGCGGGCGCTGCGCGGACTGCGCCACTCGACCGCGACGATGGACACCCTGGTCTCCCTGGGCGTGGTGGCGTCCTTCTCCTGGTCGGCGTACGCCCTGTTCCTCGGCGGTGCGGGCGCGCCGGGGATGCGGATGCCGTTCAGCCTGCTGCCCTCCGCCTCCGACGGCGTCGCGCACGTCTACCTCGAAGCGGCGGTCGGGGTCCCCCTGTTCGTGCTGGCCGGCCGGTTCCTGGAGGCGCGGGCCCGTCACGGCACCGGGGCGGCGCTGCGGTCACTCGCCCGCCTCGCCGCCAAGGAGGTGTCGGTCCGGGAGAACGGCACCGAACGCCTCGTTCGCATCGAGGAGTTGTCGGTCGGGCAGATCTTCGTCGTACGCCCCGGTGAGCGCGTCGCGACGGACGGCGAGGTGGCCGAGGGCAACTCCGCCGTCGACCTGTCGCTCGTGACCGGGGAGAGCGACCCCGTCGAGGTCGGGCCCGGCTCGCCGGTGGTGGGCGGCGCCGTCAACGCGGGCGGGATGCTGCTCGTGCGTGCCACGGCCGTCGGCGCGGACACCCAACTGGCCCGTATCACCCGTCTGGTGACGGACGCCCAGGCCGGCAAGGCACGGGCACAGCGGCTCGCCGACGCCGTCGCCGGGGTGTTCGTGCCCGCGGTGCTGGCGCTCGCCGTCACGGTGCTCGGGTTCTGGCTCGGGGCGGGGGCGAAGCCGCAGGCGGCGATCACCGCGTGCGTGGCCGTGCTGGTCGTGGCGTGCCCCTGCGCGCTGGGCCTGGCGACCCCGACCGCGCTGATGGCCGCCACCGGACGCGGCGCGCAGCTCGGCGTCCTGATCCGCGGCCCACAGGCGCTGGAGGGGCTCCAGCACATCGACACCGTCGTCCTCGACAAGACCGGCACCCTCACTTCCGGGCACATGACCGTCGCCCGCGTCACGGCCCTGACCGGCGGACTCGGCAAGGACGCCGTGCTGCGGCTGGCCGGTGCCGTGGAGCAGGGCTCGGAACATCCCCTGGGCCGTGCCGTCGTCGCCTGTGCCCGCAGGGCACTGCCCGAAGGGCAGGCGTTGCCCGAGGTGCGGGACTTCCGCGCCGAGGCCGGCCGGGGCGTGCGCGGACGGGTCGAGGGACGTTCGGTCGAGGTGCGCGCCCCGGACGAGGAACTGCCCGCCGCCCTGGCGGACGCCCTGCCGGTGGCGGAGGACGCCGCGCACACGCCCGTCGTCGTCCTCGTCGACGGGACGGCCGAGGCGCTGATCGAGATCGGGGACGTCGTACGACCCGGCAGCTACCGGGCCGTGGACCGGCTCCGGCGCCTCGGCGTGCACCCCGTGCTCGCCACCGGCGACCGTGAGGCACCGGCCCGCGCCGTCGCCTCCGCCCTCGGCATCGAGGAGGTGCACGCGCGCTGCACCCCCGAGGACAAGGCCGACCTCGTACGGCAACTGCGACGCGAGGGCCGCCGGGTCGCGGTCGTCGGCGACGGAGTCAACGACGCGGCGGCGCTGGCCGGCGCCGACCTCGGCATCGCCATGGGCACCGGCACGGACGTGGCGATCGGAGCCGCCGACGTGACCCTGGTGCGCGGTGACATCGAGGCCCTCGGCGACGCGGTCCGGCTCGCCCGGCGCACGCTGCGCACGATTCGCGCCAATCTGCTGTGGGCCTTCGGCTACAACCTGGTGACCGTGCCGCTCGCCATGGTCGGCCTGCTCAACCCCATGGTCGCCGCCGTGGCCATGTCCGCGAGTTCCCTGCTCGTGGTGGGCAACAGCCTGCGCCTGAGGGCCTGGCAGCCGGCAGCGGGCCGCCGTCGCGAGCGGGCCGGAGTTGAGGGCCGCGGGCCCGTCGTCACTGGAGGACGTACCCGATGACCGTGTCCACGGCCGCACGGCCGGCCGACTCCCGGGCCTGGCGCCCGACCCGCCGCCGCGTCACCGACGGCCTGCTCGCCGCGCTCGCCCCGATCGCCGCGTGCGGCGTCGCCCTGGGCGGTCTGACCACCTGGGTCGGCACCGGCAACGCGGGCAGTCCCGCACGGATCACGGTGACCGACGGGCGGGTGTTCCTGCCCTACGGCGACGTCCAGGACACCGCGGCGTTCTTCCGCGTCTCCAACTCCGGCGGCTCGGACGACCGGCTGCTGAAGGTGACGTCGACCGCGGTCCGCGGTGAGGCGACGCTCAGCCGTCACCGGATGGCCGGCGGCAACGCCGCGTCCGCGCAGACGGTGGCATCGGCCCGGATTCCGGCCGGCGGCAGCCTCGCCATGTCCCCCTTCGGACTGGACGTCACACTGCGGGCCGAGCCGGAGTGGGTCGCGGGCACATATGTGCCGTTCACCCTGCACTTCGAGCAGGGCGGACGGATCGAGGTACAGGCCAGGGTGGTCCGCCCCGGCGAGGGTGCGTGAAGGCAGACCCACACCTCTATGTGTCGGCCGGTGTGCGTGCCCAGTTCCCTCTTGCCGATGTGTCCTGTATCACTCAACTGGGCTTGAGTGCGGGACGGGTGTGTTGTGCGTACCTACCCGTGACGAGTGGGCCCAGGATGCGAGGATGAGGGCCGTCATGACTGCTGGGTGGGGTGTGCGCACGATACGGGCCGCGGTGTTCGCGTCCGTCTGCGTGCTGCTCGCCGCCCTCGGCCACGTCCTCATGTCGGGCCGATCCGTCCCCTGGTGGACGCTGGCCGCCGGTGTCGTCCTGACAGCCGGCGCGGGCTGGTGCCTCGCGGGCCGTGAGCGCGGGCTCCCGCTGGTCGTGTCCGTCGTGGTCGCGGCCCAGGGCGGGCTGCACACGGCCTTCGAGTTCGCGCAGTCCTCCACGTCCGCCCCCACCGCGCACGACATGGGTTCCACGTCCGCGCACGGCGGTTCCATGGATCCCATGTCCATGGACGCCATGAGTTCCATCGGGTCCATGGGGTCCTCGGGATCCATGTCCATGGGACACATGGGGATGCAACACATGGACATGGGCCACGACATGGGCGCCACATCCTCCCTCGGTATGTTCGCCGCCCACACCCTCGCCGCGCTGCTGTGCGGCCTGTGGCTCGGCCACGGTGAGCGCGCCGCGTTCCGCATCCTGCGGGTCGTCGCCGGATGGCTGGCCGCCCCCCTGCGGCTGTCGCTCGCGCTGCCCGCACCAGCGCACCGCCCACGTCTGCGTCCGCGCCGTGGGCGCTCGGACCGGGCGCCGCGCCTGCTTCCGCTCGTCCACACGATCACCTCCCGGGGTCCGCCGGCGGGGATCGCTGTCATCTGAGACAGCCGGTTCCCCGAGACGCGCGACCGCGTCCCGGGCCCCGGCCGTACCTGCCGTACGGCCGTGTCCCTTGCTTCCCCGGACCCATCCGGCGCGGTGTACCCGTACGCCGCACGCCGCCGTGCCCAGGTGCCCGGCGGTGACGCCGTCGTACCCGCCTTCGTGCCGGAGTCCGGACTACCGAGAAGGACCCAGGTGATCACTCCTGCCCTGCCCGCCGCACGCACCAACCGCGTCCGGCACACGAAGGCGGACAGCACCTCCGAGACGGTCTCCCGCGACGAGTCGACGACCGCGTGGGCGCTGGCCGCCGGCGGCGGTGACGCGGACGCCACCGACCGTTTCGTCCGCTCGCTGCACCGTGACGTGGTGCGCTACGTGGCGCATCTGTCCGCCGATCCGCAAGCCGCCGACGACCTGGCCCAGGACACGTTCCTGCGGGCGCTCGGCAGCCTGCACCGGTTCGAGGGCCGTTCCTCGGCGCGGGCCTGGCTGCTGTCCATCGCGCGGCGCGCGGTGATCGACAGCCACCGGTACGCGGCAGCCCGGCCCCGGCTGTGCGACACCGACGACTGGACGCTGGTCGCGGAACGCGCCCAGCCGACCGGGCTGCCCGGCTTCGACGACGGCATCGCACTGCTCGACCTGCTGGACGCGCTGCCCGACGAGCGCCGCGAGGCGTTCGTCCTGACCCAGATGGTGGGCCTGCCGTACGCGGAGGCGGCCGAGATGAGCGACTGCCCCGTCGGGACGGTCCGCTCACGCGTGGCCCGCGCCCGGGCGACCCTCGTCGAGCTGCTGGCGGAGGCCGAGACCACGGTCGCCGCCGACGCCCTGCCGCTCGCCGAACCGGTCACCGTGCCCGCCGCCGTGGCCCTCGCCGCACCGGCCGCCGTGGCGGCCTGACCCGGAATCCGGTGTCGGTTCCCCCTGCCGGGAACCGACACCGGGTTCGCCCCGACTACTGGTTCGGGCGGTACGCGACCGCCCGTGCGACCAGTGGATACAGGGGAGTTCTCGATGCGTTCTCGTGTGGGGCGGGCCATGACGGCCGCGGTGCTCGGCGGCCTGCTGGCGACAGGCTGCGGCAGCGGGAACGAGGAGACGGCGAGCCCGGCCGCCGGAAAGGGCGACGCGGACCACCCGGTCACCGTCACCGACTGCGCGGGCGCCGGGACCACCTTCGCCTCGCCCCCGCGGCGCATCGTCACCAGCAACGCCTCCAGCCTCGAACTGCTGCTCCGGCTGGGCGCCGGGGACAAGGTCGTCGGCACCGGTTTCCCGCCCGGCAAGGGCACGCTGCCCGACGCACTCGACACGCGGGCGCGGCAGGTGAAGGTGCTCAGCGACACCGTGATCCCCAAGGAGAAACTCCTCGGCTCCGGCGCCGACCTGTACATCGACACCTTCGCCTCCATGAACATGGGCGGCGGCATGGGTGACGCGCCCACAGAGGCGGAGTTCAAGGCCGCCGGCATCAAGCACATCTTTCTGAAGTCCACGGCGTGCGCCGCCATGAGCAAGGGCCCGGTCACCGACCTGTCCGCCGTCGAGGACGACATCACCTCCCTCGGCGCGGTCACCGGCACGAGCGCCAGGGCCGCGGAACTCGTCGCCGGCATGCGGAAGAAGGTCGACGCCGTGCGCACGGCGGTCGCCGCCACGCCCGAGGCCGAGCGGCCCACGTACTTCTTCTTCGACTACGACGCCGGCACCAAGCAGCCCATGGCCGTCTGCAACCGCCAGGTCGCCAACGCCGTCATCACGCTGGCCGGGGCCCGCAACGTCTTCGCCGACTGCGACGGGGACTACAAGCAGGTCGGCTGGGAGGACGTGATCGCGAAGAACCCGGACTGGATCCAGCTCGGGGTGCGCGACCGGGGCAGCGAGGCCGCGAACGACAAGGCCTACGACGAGGCCCGCACGTGGCTGGAGACGAACTCCGCGACCAAGGGCCTGAAGGCCGTCCGGAAGGGCCGCTTCCTGCGCATCGGCTCCGAGCGGACCACCATCGCCGGGGTCGCCAACGCCGACACCGTCGCGGAGATCGCGAAGACGCTCCACCCCGGCAAGGTCGGCTGACCGTGCTCGACACCCTGGCGCGGCGCAGGCCCGCGGCGGACCCGCAGGAGCGTTCACGGACGCGCGCCGTGCCCGCCGCGCCGCTGGCCCTCGCGCTCGCCCTGGCCCTGCTCGCCGCCCTCACCGCGGCCGTGTCCTGGGGCTCGACGTCCATCCCGGCCGGTGAGGTGTGGAGCGTCGTCGCACGGCGCCTGTCCGGCGAGGCGCCACGCCCCGGCACCGACGACCTGATCGTCTGGCAACTCCGCGTCCCGCGCGCCCTGCTGGCGGCGCTCGTCGGCGCGGGGCTCGGTCTCGTCGGTACGGCGATGCAGGCCCTCGTGCGCAACCCGCTGGCCGACCCGTACTTCCTGGGCATCTCCAACGGCGCCTCGCTCGGGGCCGTCGCCGCGATCGTGCTCGGCCTCGGCGTGGGCGGTACGTTCGGGCTCGGGCTGTCGGGCGCGGCGTTCGCCGGTGCCCTCGCCACGTTCGCGCTGGTGTGGGCGGTGGCCCGGCGCCGGGGCGGGTTCGCGCCGCTGCGGCTGGTGCTGGCGGGAGTGGCGATCGGGCAGTTCCTGTCCGGGTTCACCAGCTATCTGGTGCTCCGGGCGGGCGACGAGCAGCAGACCCACAGCGTGCTGTTCTGGCTCATGGGCAGCCTGAGCGGGGCGAGTTGGCCGCTGCTGGCCGCGCCCGCCGTCGCCGTGCCGGTCACCCTGGTGTGGCTCCAGGCGCGCGCCCGTGGCCTGAACGCCCTCATCATGGGAGACGAGACAGCGGCCGGACTCGGCGTCGACGCCACCCGGCTGCGCCGGGAACTGTTCACCCTCACCAGCCTGCTGACCGGCGTACTCGTCGCCGTCTCCGGTGCCATCGCCTTCGTCGCGCTCATGGTGCCGCACGCCTGCCGGCTGGTCGTCGGCGGTGACCACCGTCGTCTGCTGCCGGTCTCCGCGCTGTTCGGCGCGCTGCTCCTGGTCGTCGTCGACATCGTGTGCCGCACGGCCATGGACACCCAGGAGCTGCCGGTCGGCGTGGTCACGTCCCTGATCGGGGCACCGGCGCTGCTGTATCTGCTGGACCGGCGGCTGGGGAGCGGCAGTTGAGGATCATGGGGAGCACGACTTGAGGATCGACATCGAGGACCTGCACGTCGCCTACGACGGGCGTACGGTCGTCGCGGGTGCCCGGCTGGTCGCCGCCGAGGGCGAGATCACCGGCCTCGTCGGCCCGAACGGCAGCGGCAAGTCCACACTCCTGCGCACCGTGTACCGGCATCTGAAGCCGGCCGCCGGCCGGGTCCTGCTGTCCGGCACCGACCTGCGCCGGCTCGGCCCCGCCGAAGCGGCCCGCCATGTCGCGGCGCTCCCGCAGGAACGGGGCGGCGACTTCGAACTCACCGTCCGCGAGGTCGTCGCCATGGGCCGTACGCCCTACAAACGGGCCTTCGCCGGGGAGGACGCCACGGACCGGGACGTCGTCGCGCGTGCCCTCGCCGACGTCGGCATGGAGCGGCACACCGGGCGCCGCTTCACGGAACTGTCCGGCGGCGAGCGTCAACGCGTCCTGCTGGCCCGTGCCTTCGCCCAGCAGCCGGACGTCCTCGTCCTGGACGAGCCCACCAACCACCTCGACATCCGCCACCAGGTCGAACTGCTCGCCCTGCTCCGGGCGGGGCACCGCACGACCCTGGTCTCGCTGCACGACCTCAACGCCGCCGCCTCCGTCTGCGACCGGCTGCACGTCCTGCACGAGGGCCAGGTGGTCGCCTCCGGCGCGCCGCGCGAGGTGCTGCGGCCCGCTCTGCTGGCCGAGGTGTTCGGTGTACGCGCGAGTGTCGTGGACCATCCGCTGACCGGTGATCCGCTGATCGCGTTCGATCACCGGTCCCCGGCGGACGGCCCGGACGGCGAGGGGGTTGCCATGTCGGCCCCGAGCGGTGTCTCGGGGGCTGGTCCCGGGCGGTCACACCGGTGAGCGCCCACGATCACGAGAGGCAGTGAACCATGAGCGGCATCGAGGGAATCGACCCGGTGGCGACGTTCTGCGGCGACTGTGACTGCGGCTGTCCGCAGTTGTTCGTCGACTCCGCCGCCCCGGCCGAGCGCCGGGTGGTCCTCACGGACGACTTCGGGCAACGGGTGCAGATGAGCGCGGACCAGTTCTCGTCGCTGGTCGCGGAGGCCAAGTCCGGCAAGCTGGACGGCATCGGCGCGCACTGATCCCGAAGCGGTAGTACGCGGAGGGACTCCGCATTCTTCATATTTCCGGCCAATTCCGGGAACTGAGCCCGAAGCGCCCCCGACCTCTGGAAGTGAGGCCGCCGAACGGCGGTCGTCCAGGAGAGGGAGGGGGCGCGAGGGTGACGGACCGCCGGGTTCTCGTGGCGGCCGCGGGCGCGCTGTCGTTCGTGGCCATGCTCGACATGAACATCGTCAACGTGGCGCTGGCCGACATCTCCACGGGGCTGCACGTCTCGGCCGCGACGGCGCAGTGGGCGGCGTTGGGCTACCAACTCCCCGTCGTAGCGCTGCTGTTGCCGGTCGGCCGGCGACTGGACGGCGCCGGCACCCGCACGGCCCTGCTCGCGGCCACCGCCGCTTTCGCCACCTGTGGTGTGCTCGCCGCTCTGGCTCCCTGGGCGGCCTGGCTGATCGCGGCCCGCGTCGGGCAGGGCGTCTGCGCGGCGGTGCTGTTCGTGCTGATGCCGGTCCTGGTGATCCGAGCCGTCCGCCCCGAGGCACGTGGCCGGGCGATGAGCGTGCCCGCGACGCTCGGCCCGCTCGGCGCCATGACAGGTCCGGCGGTGGGCGGGCTGCTGCTGGACCACCTCGGCTGGCGCTGGGTCTTCCTGGTCAAGCTCCCGTTCTGCCTGCCGGCCCTGGTCCTGGCCTGGCGGGCGATGCCCGACGACGGCCCGTTGCGCGCGCCGGACCGGCGGTTCTGGGCCGACACGCTGCTCGTGGGCGGCGGTCTGGCCGCTCTGCTGCTCGCCCTCACGGTGGGAGCCGGCCGTCCCGCGTGGGCCCTGCTCGCCCTCACCTCCCTGGTGCCCCTGTGGTGGTGGCTGCGCGGACCCGGTGGCCGTCCCGTGACCGGAGTCCTGCGGGCGGCGGGCTTGTTCCGGGCGCACGGCGCGGTCCTCGCGCTGGCGACCGCGTTCGCCGCCATGCACTACGTCGTCGCCCTGCACCTCCAGCAGGACGAGGGCGTCAGCGCCACCGCGACCGGCCTGACCGTGCTGGCCTTCCCGCTCGGCATGGCGCTGGCCGGACCCCTCGGCGGCCGGCTCGCGGACCGGTACGGCCTGCGGCCCCTCGCGGTCACCGGCGCCGCCCTCACCGCCGCCGGACTCCTCCTGCTGCTCCCGCTCGGCGACGCCTGGTCCCCGCCCGACGTGGCCTGGCGGCTGGCGCTGGCCGGCCTGGGCATGGGGTTGAACGGCGGCCCCGCGCAGGCCCTCGTCATGAGCGCGGCCCCGCCGGAGCGGGCCGCCACCGTCGGCTCGACGGTGCAGGTCGCCCGCAGCCTCGGCTTCACCCTCGGCCCCGCACTGGCCACCGCGGCATGGGCTCTGGCCGCGTCCGGCGCCGGGGCGCGCGCCGGGCTGCTCCTCGCCGCCGCGGCCGCCTGTCTCGCCGTACCCCTGCTCGCGCTGCCCGGTCGGCCGGGCGCGGCCGTTCCCGAGCCGACCACCGACACCGTCCCGACCTGATCCAGGAGTTCCCATGTGCGGAATCACCGGCTGGGCGTCCTTCCACCACGACGCCCGCCATCGGGCCCCGGTCATCGAGGCCATGACCGCCGAGCTCTCCCCACGCGGCCCCGACGCCGGCGGTGTGTGGCTGGGGGAGCGGGCCGCGATCGGGCACCGCCGGCTGGCCGTGATCGACCTCGAAGGCGGCGCACAGCCGATGACCGACCGGCCGTACGCGCCCACCGTCGTGCTCAGCTACAGCGGCGAGGTCTACAACCACCACGCACTCCGGGCGGAACTGCGCGGCCGTGGCCACCGGTTCACCACCCGCAGCGACACCGAGGTGGTGCTGCGCGCCTACGAGGAGTGGGGCGAAGGGCTCGCCGACCACCTGGACGGCATGTTCGCGTTCGCCGTCTGGGACGAAGACGCCCGGCGACTCCTCCTCGTCCGCGACCGGCTCGGCGTCAAACCGCTGTTCTGGGCGGCCGTCGACGGCGGCCTGGCCTTCGCCTCCGAGCCCAAAGCCCTGTTCCGGCACCCCGAGATCCGGCCCCGGGTCGACGCGGACGGGCTCCGGGAGGCGTACGGCCTGCTGTTCAACACCGGGCCGACCGTGTGGTCCGGTGTGCGGGAGGTGGAACCCGGCGGTCTGCTCGTCCTGGACCGCGACGGCATCCGCGAACGCCGCTACTGGCAACTGGAGGCCGGCCCGCACGAGGACGACCGGGACGCCACCGTCGAGCGGATCGCCGACCTGGTCGGCACGGCCGCTCGCGGTCAGCTGGACGCCGACGTCCCGCTGTGCAGCCTGCTCTCCGGCGGCATCGACTCCACCGTCCTGACCGCCCTGCTCGCCGACGAACTCCGGCTGCGCGAGGGCCCGGACGCCCGGATCAGGTCCTACGCCGTCGACTACAGCGACCAGGCCGAGCAGTTCACCGGAGACGTCCTGCGCACCGGCCACGACACGCCGTACGCCGTCGAGGCGGGCGCGTTCATCGGCACCGACCACAGCACGGTCGTACTGGATCCGCGCGCACTCCTCGACCCCGAGCACCGCAAGGCCGTCGTCGTGGCCCGTGACTCACCCATCGGCGTCGGCGACATGGACACCTCGCTGTACCTGCTGTTCGGGCAGATACGGCGGCACTCCACCGTCGCGCTGTCCGGCGAGGCCGCCGACGAGGTCTTCGGCGGCTACCCCTGGTTCCACAACCCCCGGGCGCTCGCCGCCGGCACCTTCCCCTGGCTGCTGGTCACCGGCGACGAGGCCGCCATGCCGCTCAACCCCGAACTCGACCTGCGCATCGGCGAGTTCCGCGACGACACCTACCGCACCGCCCTGGCCGCCGTGCCCCACCTCGACGGCGAGAGCCCCGCCGAACACCGGCAGCGCGAGATGCAGCACGTCTCCCTCACCCGCTGGCTGCGCCAACTCCTGCACCGCAAGGACCGGTTGAGCATGGCACGAGGGCTGGAGGTCCGCGTCCCCTACTGCGACCACCGGCTCGTGCAGTACGCCTTCGACGTGCCCTGGGCGCTGAAGAGCTTCGACGGCCGGGAGAAGAGCCTGCTGCGCGCCGCCGGAAGGGGACTGGCACCCGACTCCGTGCTGCACCGCCCCAAGAACCACTACCCGGCCACCCACCACCCCGACTACAACCGCGGACTGCAGGACCTCGCCCGTGACGCCCTGTCCGTCGAGCGGGTCCGGGCGCTGGCCGACGAGGCGCGCATCAAGCCGTGCCTCGACACCCCGCCCGAACACCTGGAGTGGGGCCACCGTCTGCGCCTCGAACGCGTCGTCGATCTCGCCCTGTGGCTGGACCACCACCAGCCCGAACTCGCCCTCTGAGGAGCACCAGCACCCATGACCGTCCAGGAGCCGCAGCCGCTCACCGACCCCGTCCCGCTGATGGGCTGCCCCTACAAGGCCGACCCCTATCCGCTGTACCAGCGCATGCGCGACGCCGGGCCGGTCCACCGGGTCCTCTTCCCCAGCGGGGTACGGGCCTGGCTGGTGACCGGCTACGACGCCGCGCACGCCGCGCTGAACGACGACCGGCTCGGCAAGAACCACGACCGGGGCAACGACCGCTGGCGCGAGCGCGCCTCGATCATGCCCGAGCCACAGCACTCCCAGCTGCAGGGCCACCTTCTGCACCAGGACCCGCCGAAGCACACGCACATGCGGCGCTTCGTCACGGACGCGTTCACACCGCGCCGCGTCGAGGCGCTGACCCCGCGCTTCCAGGAGCTGGCCGACGCCCTCGTCGACGCCCTCCCGGAGCGCGGGCCCGCCGACCTCGTCGCCGGATTCGCCGCACACTTCCCCTTCCGGGTCCTCGCCGAAGTCATCGGTCTGCCCGAGGAGTTGGCGACGCGTTTCG
The DNA here is from genome assembly GCF_043195415.1 of Streptomyces sp. Y7. Taxonomy (NCBI): domain Bacteria; kingdom Bacillati; phylum Actinomycetota; class Actinomycetes; order Kitasatosporales; family Streptomycetaceae; genus Streptomyces; species Streptomyces sp. Y7. Next base: position 11,792 of record NZ_JBIDDQ010000009.1, on the reverse strand, counting down.
ACCGCGACTGGGGCAAGGTCGTCCAGCCGGTCGGACCGACGGACCCCGGGCGGCCGCGGTACGAAGCCCGGCTGCACGGCCTTCAGAGTTACATCGCCGAGGTCGTCGCCCACAAACGGGAGCACGGGGACGGCGATCTGCTCGGCCGGCTCGTCGCGGCCCGCGATCAGGGCCGGCTGTCCCAGGAGGAGCTCGACTCGATGATCTTCCAGCTGCTGGTAGCGGGCCAGGAGCCGGTCACCAACCAGATCACGACGGCCCTGATCGCCCTGTTCCGCCATCCCGACCAGCTCGCCCGGCTGCGCGACGACCCCGGCCTGATGCCCCGCGCGGTGGAGGAACTCCTGCGCCACGACAGCGCCTTCGAGCTCACCACCTGGCGCTTCTTCGACCAGGACAGCGACCTGCACGGCACCGAGGTCCCCGCCGGGGACTCCGTGATCGTCTCCCTGTGCGCGGCCAACCGCGACCCGCGCCGCTTCCCCGACCCCGACAGCCTCGATCTCGACCGCAGCCCCAACCCGCACCTCGCCTTCGGGCACGGCAGCCACTTCTGCCCCGGCGCCGCCCTCGCCCGCGCCGAACTCCGCGTCGCCCTGGGCACGTTGCTGACCCGGCTGCCCGGTCTGCGCCTCGCCGTCAGGGACGAGGACCTCGAGTGGAACCCGGCCGTCCTGGGCCGCGGCACGCACCACCTGCCCGTCGGCTACGACCGCCGCCTGTGAGCCCCGCCCCCTGACCCGCCCCGACCGGCCGCGCCCGGCCCGCCGAGGCGCCGCCCCGCCATGCCCGCACCCGTGGAGGAACGACATGCCGCTGACGACCGCACCGGACACCCTCCCCCGAACGACCGGCGCGAGGATCCTGGACCTGCTCCTCGCCCACCACCGCACGACGGACCCGGACCGGGCGACGGCCGGCGCGTTCCCCCATCAACTGCGCCGGATCACCGACTTCGTCCGCGAGGACGCCCCCGTCGTGCTCACCCTGCCCGGCTTCCCCTGCAAGTCGCCCAACCCGGCCAAGACCCTGGGCCACCTCCCGGACATGGGCGAACGTCTCTCCCTGGCCTTCCTCGACACCCTGTGCGCCGACATCGAGGCGATCCACCCACCCGGCGCGCACGTCGTCATCTGCTCCGACGGCCACGTCTTCGGCGACCTGATCCGCGTACCCGACGAGCACATCGACGCCTACGCGGACGAACTGCGCGCCCTGATCGAGGAGTCGGACCTGCGCCGGCTCTCCGTCTTCGACCTGCGCGACGTCCTCGGCGACCTCCCGCACGACACCAAACGCGCCCACGTCCACGACCGCTACGCCCCCACCCCGGACGCGCTGCGCGCCGAGGTCCGCACCGACGCGCAGACCCGCGCCCTGTACCGGGGCATCACCCGCTTCCTCGTCGAGGACACCACCGGGTTCACCGGCACCCGCTCCGCCCTCCAACGCGAGTGCCGCAGGCGGGCGTACGGCGTCATCCAGCGCAGCCGTGCCTGGGGCCGGCTCATCGCCGACCATCATCCGCGCGCCGTGCGCCTGTCGATCCATCCCCAGCCGGTGGGGGCCGCCAAGTTCGGCATCCGGCTGCTCGACGCGCCCGACGTGTGGACGACGCCGTGGCACTCGGTCGCCCTGCGCGAGGCCGACGGCGGCTGGACCCTCATGCCCCACGCCAGGGCGCGACGCCTCGGCCGGCTGGTCCACCGCGACGGCAGACCCAGCCACTTCGAACGGGTGTGACGGCTCAGCTCCGCCCGGCCACCGAGCGCAGATACGTGCCGAGCCGGGCGATGGCCGACGGGTTGCGGGGGCTCTCGACCAGGTCGACGTAGTCCAGGACGAAGATGCGCTGGTGCCTGACGGCCGAGACGTTGCGCAGCGGACCGTAGGACAGCAGGAACTCCCTCTTCCGCTCGGCGCTCACATCGCCGTAGTCGCAGATCACGATGACGTCCGGGTCCCGCTCCACCACGGTCTCCCAGCCCACCGTGGTCCACGAGTCCGCGACGTCGTGCGTGACGTTCGTGCCGCCGGCCTCGCTGATGATCTGCTCCGGAGCGGCGAAGCGGCCCGAGGTGAAGGGCTGGTCCTGCCCGCTGTCGTACAGGAACACCTTCGGCCGCTCGGCACCCTTCGGCGCCTTCGCCCGTACCTGGGCGACCTGCTTCTTGAAGTCGGCGATCAGCGCGGCGGCCCGCTGCTCGACGCCGAACAGCTTCCCGAGGTTGGTGAGATCGGCGTACAGGGCGTCCAGCGGCGGCATGATGCCGCGCGAGCTGTCGGTGCGGCCGTTGCGGCAGGACTCGGTGAGGACGTACGAGGGGATGCCGAGCTTCCTCAACGCCTCGGGCGTGAAGCCGCCGTCCTCACGGAAGCCGTAGTTCCAGCCGGCGAAGACGAGATCGGCGCGGGCGTCGAGGACGTTCTCCTTGGTGAGCTGGTCCTTCGACAGCCACTTCACCTTCTCGTAGCCGTCCTTCCACGGCACGCCCGCCAGATCGCCCTTGTCGTCGGGCATGGCGAACCCGGCCATGCGGTCCTCCAGACCGAGCGCGAACATCAGCTCGGTGATCCCGACGTCGTTGGTGACCACCCGCTCGGGCACCTTGTCGTACGTCACCTCCCGGCCGCAGTTGGTGAGGGTGACCGCGGACGACTTCGCGTCCGCCGGCTTCTCGACCGTGGCCCCGCACCCGGTCGCGGTGACCGTCGCGGCGAGGCAGAGGGCGGTGGCTAGGAACGTGCGCATGTGGGTCCTTGGGGGAGGAGGTCGAACAGGAGCTGGACCGAACCGGTCTCGGGATGCCGTACCGGATGGGCGCGGACTCCGAAGACGTCGGCGAGCAGGTCGGGCCGCAGGACGTCGTGCGGCGGTCCGGAGGCGACGATCCGGCCGTCGGCGACGACGTACAGGACATCGCAGTGCGCGGCGGCCAGGTTCAGGTCGTGCAGCGCGGCCAGCACGGTCAGGCCGCTGGAGCGCACCAGGGACAGCACGTCCAACTGGTGGGCGATGTCCAGGTGGTTGGTGGGCTCGTCCAGGACGAGCACCTTCGGCTGCTGGGCGAGCGCCCGCGCGATGAGCACGCGCTGCTTCTCGCCGCCGGACAGGGCGAGGAACCCGCGCCCGGCGAGGTGGTCGACGCCCGTGCGTTCCATGGCGGCGGCGCAGATCTCCCGGTCGGAGGCGGCCGTACGGCCCGGGTGCGGCAGCCGCCCCATGGCCACGACCTCGGCGACGGTGAAGTCGAACTCGGCCGACGACTCCTGCGGCAGCGCGGCCAGCACCCGTGCGGTGTCCCGGGGCGCCATGGCGTGCACGTCGTCCCCGTCGAGCCGCACCGAGCCCGCGGCCGGACGCAGCGCCCGGTACACGCAGCGCAGCAGCGTGGACTTGCCGCTGCCGTTCGGGCCGACGAGCCCGACGAACGCCCCGCTGTCCACGGCGAGTCGGATGTCGTCGACCAGTCGCGCCCCGGCCGCCTCGACCGTGACGCCCTCGATGTCGAGCCGCACGGTCACCGGCCTCCGAACGCGTCGCCGCCGCGCCGCATCAGCAGCACGAACGCGGGCACCCCCACGACAGCCGTGATCACACCCACCGGCAGCTCGGCGGGCGCGAGGAGGAGCCGGGACAGCAGATCCGCCCACACCAGCAGTACGGCCCCCGCGAGCGGCGCCACGGCCAGCACCCGCCGGTGGTCGGCTCCCACCAGCATCCGGACGACGTGCGGCACCATCAGCCCGACGAACCCGATGGCCCCGCTGACCGCGACCACGGTGCCCGTCACGGCTGCGGTCACCAGGAACAACTCCCGGCGCAACCGTGCCGGTTGGACGCCCAGCGCCGCGGAGGTCTCGTCCCCCATGGCGAGGGCGTTGAGCGACTCGGCCCGCAGCCTCAGCCACGCCCACCCGGCCGCCACGGTCACCGCCGCGAGCGGCACCTGGGCCCAGGTCGCGCCGCCCAGGCTCCCGAGCAGCCACAGGATCGCGGACCGGGCGGCCTCACCGCGGGCCGCGCCGAACACCATGACGGTGGTGACGGCCTCGAAGCCGTACGCCAGCGCCGTCCCGGTCAGGATCAGCCGCAGCGGGGTGAGCCCGTGCGGCGACCGTGCCATGGCGTACACCAGCGCCGTCGCCCCGAGCGCCGACGCGAAGGCGGACAGGGAGAGCGCCCAGACGCCGAGCCCCGCGAACACCCCCAGCAGGATTACGGCGTTGGCGCCCACCGCGGCGCCCGAGGAGATGCCCAGCACGAACGGATCGGCGAGCGCGTTGCGCACCATGGCCTGCACAGCCACCCCGACGGCGGCGAGCCCCGCCCCGACGACCGCGCCGAGCACGACGCGCGGCAGCCGGATCTCCCAGACGATGGTGTACGCGGCGGCGTCCCCGGCGTCGAGGGTCCCGCCCGTCAGCCCGGCCCCGAGCAACCGGAAGACGTCCGTCCATCCGATCCCGGCAGCCCCCAGCCCCACGCCGCACACCAGCGACACGAGCAGCAGCAGCGTCAGCCCGAGGACGAGCGGCGCGACGGGGAGACGGGCCGTACCGGATCTCGGGGCGGTTGTCCGTGGCGGACTTCGGTGCACGGGCGGGCGGTCCTTCGCCTGGGGCCGCCTGTGAACATCGAGCAGGAGCCGGCCCGGACGACCGTGCCGGTCGCGCGGTCCCCTCTCGCAGTCCGCGGCGAGCAGTCAACGGGTCGCACCCACCACGGGCGATCGGGCTCGCGCGACGGACCACGAGGTCCACGCACACACCGTTGCGGGTCAGCGCCGGATTCTCACCGGACTTCCCCCGCGGAAGGCCCGGGGAGCGTAACAGACAGGGGTGCGGGGCCGGCGAGGCAGGGGCGGGGGAGCCGGCGTTGTCAGTGCTCCGTGTTATCCAGGTGAGGACCTGGGAGGTGCCTCGATGCTGATCGACACGACCGCCCCGCTGGCCGCTGCCGTCACGGAGGCGATCCGGACCGGGAACGCGGCGGCGCTGGCGGACCTGCTCGACGCGCATCCTGGGCTGGCCACGGCGCGGGTGGGCACCATGCGCACGGCGCGCACCCTGCTGCACATCGCCACGGACTGGCCCGGTCACCTGCCCGAGGGGCCCCGGACGGTCACCGCGCTGGTCGCCGCCGGGGCGGACGTGAACGCCCGGTTCACCGGCGCGCACCGCGAGACCCCACTGCACTGGGCGGCCAGTTGCGACGACGTGCCCGTCCTGGACGCCCTGCTGGACCTCGGCGCGGACATCGAGGCCGACGGCGGCGTCATCGGCGACGGCACGCCCCTGGCGGACGCGGTGGCCTTCGGGCAGTGGAACTGCGCGCGGCGTCTGCTGCGGCGCGGCGCCCGCACCACCCTCTGGCAGGCCGCGGCCCTCGGTGAGGCCGACCGTGTCGCCGCCCGCTTCGCCTCCGAGAGCGACCGTCCCGGCGCACGGGACGTCACCGCCGCGCTGTGGTGCGCCTGCCACGGCGGGCAGCAGGGCATCGCCGACTACCTGCTGCGCAGGGGCGGTGACGTCAACTGGATCGGCTACGACCGGCTGACCGCGCTGGACGCCGCCCGGCGCGAGGGCCACCACGCGCTGGTGACATGGCTGCGCGAACAGGGGGCGAAGTCCGCCGAGGAGTTGGTCTGACACCCGGCCTCGCCGTCGACGTGCGGCCGTCCACCGAGGGGTGAAGACTGGGACTCGGCGGGGCGGGTCCGCTCTGCCGCGTATCGACACATCGGTACATCGGAGATCGACACATCGGCACATCGGCACATCGACACGAGGTGCGAACGGATTCGCGCACCACGCCCCCGCAGCCCGCCCGGACGTAAGGCGCCGTCATCCGTCCGCGGCTCAGCGTCCTGACACAGGGAGCCGGCCATGGGCGGCATCAACGGAACAGCACTGCAAGGTCTGCGCGAGGCGCTGCGGGGACCCGTGATCACCGCGCAGGACCCGGGCTACGACGAGGCACGCGCGCTCTACAACGCCATGATCGACCGGCATCCCGCGGCCATCGCGCGGTGCGTGGACGTCGCCGACGTGCGGACCGTGATCTCCGCCGCCCAGGACACCGGAGTCGAGCTGGCGGTGCGCGGCGGCGGCCACAGCGGACCCGGTCTGTGCATGGTCGACGACGCGCTGGTCCTCGACCTGTCCGCCATGCGCGGGGTGCGCGTGGACCCGGCCACCATGACCGCGCAGGTCGCCGGCGGCGCCCAGCTCGGCGACCTCGACCACGCGACCCACACCTTCGGCCTGGCCGTGCCGACCGGCATCATCTCGATGACGGGCGTGGGCGGCCTCACGCTCGGCGGCGGCCACGGACATCTGACCCGCAGGTACGGCCTGACCGTCGACAGCCTGGCGTCCGCCGACGTCGTCCTCGCCGACGGCACCTTCGTCACCGCCTCCGAGGACGAGCACCCCGACCTGTTGTGGGCACTGCGGGGCGGCGGCGGGAACTTCGGCGTCGTCACGTCGTTCACCTTCCGCCTGCACCCCGTGGACACCGTCGGCGTCGCGGTCACGGTGTGGCCGGTGGACCGCACGCCCGAAGTACTGCGCTGGTACCGCGAGTTCCTGCCCGCCGCACCGCAGGACATCAACGGCTTCTTCACCCTGTTCACGATCCCGCCCGGACCGCCGTTCCCCGAGCCGATCCACGGGCGGAAGATGTGCGGGGTCGTGTGGTGCTACACCGGCGACCTCGCGGGCGACAGCCTGGAGCAGGCGCTCGCCCCGGTGAACGAACCGGCGCCGCCCGCCTTCCACTTCACCACGCCCATGCCCTACCCGGCCCTCCAGGGCATGTTCGACGAGCTGATCCCGAAGGGCTACCAGTGGTACTGGCGCGGCGACTTCTTCGACACGGTCTCCGACGCCTCGATCGACGTCCACCACAAGTACGGCGAGAACCTCCCCTCCGACCTGTCCCTGATGCACCTGTATCCCGTGGACGCCGCGGCCCACCAGGTCGGCACCGACGACACGGCCTGGGCCTACCGGGACGCCGTGTGGTCCGCGGTGATCGCCGGCGTCGACCCGGATCCCGCCAACGCCGAGGCGATCAAGCGGTGGAGCGTCGACTACTGGACCGAACTGCATCCGCACTCCATGGGCGGCTCCTACATCAACTTCATCGGCGAGGGGGAGAGCGGCGACCGCGTCCGCGCGACCTACCGCGGGCACTACGACCGGCTGGCCGCGACCAAGCACACCTACGACCCGGACAACTTCTTCCACGCCAACCAGAACATCCCGCCGGCCACCGGCTGACGTCCTCCGCCCCGTCGTTCACCCGGCAACTCCCCCTGGGGTAGGGTCCCCACGGGTGTTCGGCTACTCACTGGTAGGGCGCCAGTGCGGGGAGTGTCGGAGGGCGGCAGGGCGATGGAATCGCAGTGGGGCGAGGGCGCATCCGTGGGCGTCGACAGCACGCGCCTGGAGGAGTTGACCCCCGAACCACTGCTGACCCGCGACTACGAGACACGCCCCTCCCTGGTGTACGAGCGGCTTCGGCAGCAGCACGGTCCCGTCGCGCCGGTCGACCTGCTCGGCGTCCCCGCATGGCTCGTCCTCGGCTACCGCGAGGCCCTCCAGATCCTCCAGGACGACAGGGGCTGGCCGAAGGGACTGGAGAACTGGCGGGCCCGCACCGACGGCGACGTGCCCGCCGACTGGCCGCTCGGACCGTCCCTCGAGGTCAACCACGTCCTGATCCAGGGCGGCCCCGGATACCCCTCGCTGCGCACGGCGTGGGACGCGGCGCTCAAGCCGTTCCAGGACCCCGGCCACCCCCAGGCCAAGCGGCTGAAGGCGGCCGTCACCGCCTACGCCGACGAACTGATCACCCTCGTCGGACAGGGCGGCGGCACGGGCGTCGCGGACCTGTCCGCGCAGTACTCCCGGCCGCTGCCCCTGATGGTGGCCAGCCACCTGCTGGGCTTCCCCGGATCGCAGGGCGACGACGCCCTGATGGACATGTGGCGGGTCCTGGACGCGGGACCGGACGCCGAGCCCGCCCTGGAGCGGCTGCTGGCGACCCTCGCCGAACTGGCGGCCGGGAAGCTGGCGCAGCCGGGCGACGACTTCCCCTCCCACCTGCTGGCCGCGCACCCCGGACTGTCGCTCGACGAGCTGGCCCGCGAGCTGTTCATGCTGCTCGGCATGGTCTCCGACCACGTCGGCATCCTCATGTCCAGCACCGTCGTCGAGGTCATCTCCGGCGATGGTGACGGCGTCCGGGCGAGCCTGTCGGCCGGCATGATCCGGGAGACCATGAACCGGGTGGTCATGCGCAAGCCGCCGCTGGTGAACTTCGTCCCGCGCTTCGCCGCCGCGGACACCCCGCTCGGCAACTACACGATCAGGGCGGGCGATCCGGTGTGGGTGTCCCCCGCCGCCGCGCACGCCGACCCGCTGTTCGCCGACCATGTCGCGCCGAGCAGCACGATCAGCACGCGGGCGCACCTGTCCTGGGGCGCGGGTCCCCGCCAGTGCCCGGCGAGGGAACTCGCGTCGACGGTGGCGGCGGTCGGCGTGGGCCGCCTGTTCGAGCGGTTCTCCCATCTGGAGCTCGCGCTGCCCGCCGACCAACTCCCCTGGCGCTCCTCGCCGTTCATGCGCGGCCTGCGCTCCCTGCCCGTACGGTACGAACTCGCGCCCGGAACCGAGCGGCTCGCGGCACCCCGGCCGGCCCCGGCCCTGCCCGCGGCGCCGGAGCCCGAGGGCACCGGACCCGCCCTGCCGGACCAGTTGGCCCGGCAGCGCTCGTCGCTGTGGCGCTACCTCACGGGGCTGATCCGCGGGGGCCGCTGACCACCCCGGACAGCGCCGGGAGCCTGGGCGGCATTGATCGACTGGAGGCCCGCCGGGCACCGGCGTACGGTCGAATGGTGGCGGGATCCGACCACCGAACCCACGGCCACGGTGTGATGCGATGAGCAACCCTGAACCGACCCCCGAAGCGCGGCCCACCTCGCAGAAGACGGAGCGGAGTGACGGCCGCGGCAAGGGTATGGCGCTGCTGGTCATCGCCTCCTGCCAGCTGATGGTGGTGCTCGACATCACCATCGTGAACATCGCCCTGCCGGACATCCAGCGCTCACTCGACTTCTCGACGACCAGCCTGTCCTGGGTGGTGAACGCCTACACGCTCACCTTCGGCGGACTGCTGCTCCTCGGCGGCAGGATGGGCGACATCCTCGGCAGACGACGGGTGTTCGTCTTCGGCGTGCTGCTGTTCGTCCTCGCCTCGCTGCTCGGCGGACTCTCCCAGAACTCCTGGGAACTCCTCGCCGCCCGCTCCCTCCAGGGAGTCGGCGGCGCCATCGCGTCCCCGACCTCCCTCGCCCTGATCAGCACGACCTTCCGCGAAGGGCCCGAGCGCAACCGGGCGTTCGGCGTGTTCGCCGCGGTCTCCGCCGGCGGCGGCGCGATCGGGCTGCTGATGGGCGGCATCCTGGTCGAGTGGCTGAACTGGCGCTGGGTGCTGTTCGTCAACGTGCCCATAGGGCTGCTCATCGTGCTCGCCACCCCGCGCTACATCCGGGAGTCCGAGCGACACCCCGGGCACTTCGACATAGCGGGCGCGCTGACCTCCACCATCGGCATGGTGCTGCTGGTGTACGGGTTCATCCGGGCCGCACAGGACGGCTGGCGGGACCCGCTCACCCTGGGCTCGTTCGGGGCGGCCGTGGTCTTCCTGATCCTGTTCGTGCTGGTCGAGCAGCGCTCCAGACAGCCGATCACGCCCCTGCACATGTTCGCCGACCGCAACCGTGCGGGCACGTACGGCATCATGCTGAGCCTGGCCGCCGCGATCTTCGGCATGTTCTTCTTCCTCACGCTCTTCGTGCAGGACGTGCTGGACTTCAGCCCACTCCAGGCCGGCCTCGCCTTCCTGCCGGTGAGCGCGGTGATCGCGGTGGGCGCGGGGATCGCCTCCCAACTCCTGCCGAAGTACGGGCCCAAACCGTTCATGGTGACGGGCGCGATCCTGGCCGCCGCCGGCCTGTCCTGGCTGACGCTGACCGACGTCGACTCCACCTACCTCGGCAGCATCCTCGGGCCGATGCTCGTCTTCAGCCTCGGCATGGGCATGGAGTTCGTGTCCCTGACCCTGATGGCGCTCTCCAACGTGACCGTCCAGGAGACCGGTGCCGCCTCCGGGCTGCTCAACGCCACGCAGCAGGTGGGCGGTTCACTCGGCCTGTCCATCCTGGTCACGACGTTCGGCACGGCCAGCAACAACGAGGCCGACAAACAGATCCCCGCCTTCCTGTCCCAGGCGACCCCGCTGGAACGGCTGCGCTTCGAACGCACCGGACAGCTCCCGTCGCAGTACGCCGACCAGATCCTCACCTCGGGCGTCTCCGCCGCCTTCATCGCGGCCGCGATCTTCACCGGGGTCGCCGCGGTGATCGCCCTGCTCGTCATCCAGGTCCGCCCGTCCGACCTGGAGCGGCTCCAGGGCGGCGGGATGCCGACGCCCTGAGACCCGGGCTCGACGTCTGTCGTTGGCACACCCGTCACCCGGTGCTCTTACTGTGCGCGCCATGAGAAGAATTTCGATCATGGTCAGTGCCGCGGTACTGACCGCCGGCCTCGCGGCCCCCGCGATGGCCCACCCGGGCGCGCCCGCCTTCGGCCGGGCCACGCTGACCGGCTTCGCCTCGCTGCCCGCCGAGACGTTCGTGCCGGGCAGCGAGCCCTCCGGCGCCGCCATCGGCGCGGGCCCCTTCAACGGCATCGCGGCGCCCTTCGCGCACCAGCCGGTGCAGGGCTTCAGCGGTGTCGTGAACCGGCGCGACGGCACCTTCGACGTGCTGTCGGACAACGGCTACGGCAACAAGGCCAACAGCGCCGACTTCCTGCTGCGCGTCCACCGCATCAAGCCCGACCTGCGCGGCGGCACGGTCAAGGTGCTCGGCGGATTCAACCTGAGCGACCCCGACCGTCATGTGCCGTTCCCGCTGACGCGGGCCGACCGCGTGCTCACCGGCGCCGACTTCGACGTCGAGTCGATCCAGCGGATGCCCGACGGCACGTACTGGATCGGTGACGAGTTCGGTCCCTGGCTGCTGCACTTCTCCGCCAAGGGGCGCCTCCTCGAGGCCCCGGTCGCGCTCGACGGCGTACGGGCGCCGGAGAACCCGTACCTGAACGGTGCGCAGCCGAACATAGCGAGCAGCAAGGGCTTCGAGGGCCTCGTCCGCTCCGTGGACGGCCGGCACCTCTACCCGCTCCTGGAGGGCACGGTCACCGGAGACACCCCCGGAGACCTGCGGTTCAGCGAGTTCGATCTGCGCCGGGGCACGTACACCGGCAAGCGGTTCGTCTACCGCCTGGAGTCGACCGCGAACGCCATCGGCGACGCCATCGCCGTCGACCGGCACCGGTTCCTGGTCATCGAGCGCGACGGCGGGCAGGGCGACACGGCCCAGTTCAAGCGCATCTACCTGGCCGACACCCGGGACCGCGACGGCGACGGCCTGATGGACAAGACCCTGGTCGCCGACCTGCTGGACATCGCCAACCCCAAGGGCCTCGGCGGCTTCGGGGAGACGTTCCGCTTCCCGTTCCAGACCATCGAGGACGTCAACCTCGTCGACGACCGCACGCTCGCGGTCCTCAACGACAACAACTTCCCGTTCTCCTCGGGCCGTACGGCCGGCAAGGCCGACAACAACGAGTTCATCACCATCCGGCTCTCGGCGCCGCTGCACGCGGACAAGCGCGCGTTCCGCTGACGGCCGCGGGTGGGGGGGGCGGCGGGGCGG
>NZ_JBIDDQ010000083.1:0-230 GCF_043195415.1 Streptomyces sp. Y7 | reverse complement strand
TCCCTGGTGACCGATAGCGGATAGTACCGTGAGGGAATGGTGAAAAGTACCCCGGGAGGGGAGTGAAATAGTACCTGAAACCGTGTGCCTACAAGCCGTGGGAGCGTCGGATACAGCTTGCTGTATCTCGTGACTGCGTGCCTTTTGAAGAATGAGCCTGCGAGTTTGCGGTGTGTTGCGAGGTTAACCCGTGTGGGGAAGCCGTAGCGAAAGCGAGTCCGAATAGGGCG
>NZ_JBIDDQ010000082.1:0-239 GCF_043195415.1 Streptomyces sp. Y7 | reverse complement strand
AGGTCCGGCGTAGAGGGTAAGACCCCCGTAGTCGAAACGTCAGCGGCTCGTTTGAGAGACACCCAAGTAGCACGGGGCCCGAGAAATCCCGTGTGAATCTGGCGGGACCACCCGCTAAGCCTAAATAGTCCCTGGTGACCGATAGCGGATAGTACCGTGAGGGAATGGTGAAAAGTACCCCGGGAGGGGAGTGAAATAGTACCTGAAACCGTGTGCCTACAAGCCGTGGGAGCGTCGGA
>NZ_JBIDDQ010000081.1:0-246 GCF_043195415.1 Streptomyces sp. Y7 | reverse complement strand
ATCGCGTGTATCGGTCCGGCCACCGCGAAGACCGCCGAGGAGCATGGGCTGCGGGTGGACGTGATGGCTCCGGAGCCGTCCGTGCACAAGCTGGCCGAGGCGCTGGCGGACTTCGGGTTGCGGCGGCCGGGGGCCCGGCGACGCCGGTCCACGACGTGACGGGTGCGGGGGTGGGGCGCCGTCAGAGGGCTGTGCCCCCTCGACCCCCGCTCCCCGAACGCCGCAGGGGCTGAATCGTTCGTCCTC
>NZ_JBIDDQ010000080.1:0-255 GCF_043195415.1 Streptomyces sp. Y7 | reverse complement strand
GCGTCGGATACAGCTTGCTGTATCTCGTGACTGCGTGCCTTTTGAAGAATGAGCCTGCGAGTTTGCGGTGTGTTGCGAGGTTAACCCGTGTGGGGAAGCCGTAGCGAAAGCGAGTCCGAATAGGGCGGTATAGTAGCGCGCTCAAGACCCGAAGCGGAGTGATCTAGCCATGGGCAGGTTGAAGCGGAGGTAAGACTTCGTGGAGGACCGAACCCACCAGGGTTGAAAACCTGGGGGATGACCTGTGGTTAGGGG
>NZ_JBIDDQ010000079.1:0-255 GCF_043195415.1 Streptomyces sp. Y7 | reverse complement strand
GCCGCCAGCGTTCGTCCTGAGCCAGGATCAAACTCTCCGTGAATGTTTACCGGTCATCCGGTGCAACACCACGAGAGCGGAACCAGGAGAGGAATAGTCTCCCGGTTCACAGCGTCCTCGCTGTGTTATTTCAAAGGAACCTCGCCCCAGCAGATGCTGGAGACGGGGTATCAACATATCTGGCGTTGATTTTTGGCACGCTGTTGAGTTCTCAAGGAACGGACGCTTCCTTTGTACTCACCCTCTCGGGCTTTC
>NZ_JBIDDQ010000078.1:0-258 GCF_043195415.1 Streptomyces sp. Y7 | reverse complement strand
GCTCGAAGGAACGGCCGCCACGGTCGTTGTCACGACGCTCGAACGAACGCCCACCACGGTCACCGTCGAAGGAACGGCCACCCCGGTCACCACGGTCGTCACGGCGGAAGCCGCCACGGTCGTTGTCGCGACGCTCGAAGGAACGGCCGCCACGGTCGTTGTCACGACGCTCGAACGAACGCCCACCACGGTCACCGTCGAAGGAACGGCCACCCCGGTCACCACGGTCGTCACGGCGGAAGCCGCCACGGTCGTTGT
>NZ_JBIDDQ010000077.1:0-266 GCF_043195415.1 Streptomyces sp. Y7 | reverse complement strand
GGTGGCCCAACCCCTTGTGGGAGGGAGCTGTCGAAGGTGGGACTGGCGATTGGGACGAAGTCGTAACAAGGTAGCCGTACCGGAAGGTGCGGCTGGATCACCTCCTTTCTAAGGAGCACTTCTCACCAACTCCGGTTGGTCAGAGGCCAGTACATCAGCGAATGTCTGATGCTGGTTGCTCATGGGTGGAACGTTGATTATTCGGCACGATCCAGTATGGATCAGGCGCTAGTACTGCTCTTCGGGGCGTGGAACGCTGATCTGGT
>NZ_JBIDDQ010000076.1:0-285 GCF_043195415.1 Streptomyces sp. Y7 | reverse complement strand
TTGGCCACAGATGCTCGCGTCCACTGTGCAGTTCTCAAACAACGACCAGCCACCCATCACCCCGCACCGAAGCACGAGTTCACTGGGGCCGGCACCTGAAGGCAGCCATACCGGCCGTACCCTCAGATACCCAACAGCGTGCCCGGCACGATCAGTTGACCAGATCAGCGTTCCACGCCCCGAAGAGCAGTACTAGCGCCTGATCCATACTGGATCGTGCCGAATAATCAACGTTCCACCCATGAGCAACCAGCATCAGACATTCGCTGATGTACTGGCCTCTGA
>NZ_JBIDDQ010000075.1:0-326 GCF_043195415.1 Streptomyces sp. Y7 | reverse complement strand
GGAAGGTGCGGCTGGATCACCTCCTTTCTAAGGAGCACTTCTCAACCGGGCTTGCCTGGTTCAGAGGCCAGTACATCAGCGAATGTCTGATGCTGGTTGCTCATGGGTGGAACGTTGATTATTCGGCCGATCTCTTGGGTCGGAGGCTTGCCAGTACTGCTCTTCGGAGCGTGGAACGCATGATCTCCGGACGGGGAATGGCCGGGCACGCTGTTGGGTGTCTGAGGGTACGGCCGGTATGGCTGCCTTCAGGTGCCGGCCCCAGTGAACTCGTGCTTCGGTGCGGGGTGATGGGTGGCTGGTCGTTGTTTGAGAACTGCACAGTG
>NZ_JBIDDQ010000008.1:0-350659 GCF_043195415.1 Streptomyces sp. Y7 | reverse complement strand
TTGATGGGGTAAGGCTCCCAGTAGACGACTGGGTTGATAGGCCGGATCTGGAAGCACGGTAACGTGTGGAGGTGACCGGTACTAATAGGCCGAGGGCTTGTCCTCAGTTGCTCGCGTCCACTGTGTTAGTTCTGAGACAACGACCGTTGTCGGCTTTGAGCAGAACAGACAAAAGAAAAGTGTGCTTGTTCGCTCGAAACCATTAGGGTTTCGGTGGTTATAGCGTGAGGGAAACGCCCGGTTACATTCCGAACCCGGAAGCTAAGCCTTACAGCGCCGATGGTACTGCAGGGGGGACCCTGTGGGAGAGTAGGACGCCGCCGAACAAATTTTAGGAAAGGCCCACGCCGTATGGCGTGGGCCTTTCTGCGTTTAAGCTCAAGCGTATGCGCTATGACTTGGTGATCTTCGACAATGACGGTGTGCTCGTCGACAGCGAGCCCATTTCCAACCGGCTCCTCGCCGCGTACCTCACGGAGCTGGGGCACCCGACGTCGTACGAGGACTCCATTCGGGACTATATGGGCTCGGCCATGCACCGGATTCACGACCTGGTGCTGGAGCGGACCGGGCAGCGGCTGCCCGAGGACTTCGACGACGTGTTTCATGCGCGGGTGTTCGGTGCGTTCGAGCGGGAGTTGAAGGCCGTGCCCGGTGCCGTGGAGGTGCTGGAGAAGCTCAGCGGGGACGGAGTGCCGTACTGTGTCGCGTCCTCCGGGAGCCATGAGCGCATTCGGGTGGGGCATCGGACGACGGGGCTCGACCGGTATTTCGACGAGGGGCGGGTCTTCAGTTCGCAGGATGTGGGGCGGGGGAAGCCGGCGCCGGATCTGTTCCTGCACGCGGCCGAGCGGATGGGGGTGGCGCCGGCGCGCTGTCTCGTCGTCGAGGACAGTCCGCTGGGCGTGCAGGCGGCCGTCGCCGCAGGGATGGACGTCTACGGGTTCACCGCCATGACGCCGCCCGGCAGGCTTGCCGGGGCCACTCAACTCTTCTCCGACATGGGTGAGTTGGCTGACCTTCTCGTGTGATCCGGGGCGGTGGTGCGGTGCTGACATTTGTCATGCGGAGGGCTGGACGATCGTTTCTACCGGTGATCTGGCGCCGGACGCGAAGCTGAGGGCATGACGAACACGGGGACCACCAAGGGGAACAGCACCAGCAGCACGGACAGCACCAACCGTCGTGGCGCGCTGCGGAACTTCGCGCCGTTGCTCATCGATGTCGCGGTGCCCATCGGGGCGTACTACCTCCTGAAGGACGGCTTCGGGACGAGCACCCTGATGGCGCTCGCGCTGAGCAGCGTCGTGCCGGCCGTGCGGACCGGGTGGGGCGTGCTGAAGTCGCGTGAGGTGAACGGGATGGCGGCGCTCATCCTCTTCGTGAACGTCGTGTCGCTGCTGCTGAGCTTCGTGGCCGGGGACCCGCGGCTGATGATCGCCAAGGACAGTGCCGTCAGCAGCGCCATCGGTATCGGGATCATCGTCTCCGTGGTGCTGGGCAGGCCGATGATGACCGCCGGTATGAAGCCCTGGGTGGTGAAGGGGGATGCCGGTCGGGAGGCCGCCTGGGCGCGGTTGCACGCCGGGTCGGGCCGGTTCCGGCGGGCCGAGCGGATGTTCTCGCTGGTGTGGGGTGTCGTACTGCTCGCGGAGTGTGTGGTGCGGATCGTGGGGGCGTACACCCTGCCGGTGGACAACATGGTGTGGGCCGGCAATGTGATCATGGTCGTCGCCATGGCGCTGGGCTTCGTGGTCGGCGGTGCGCTGGGTGCCGGTCCGATGGCCGCCATGGTCATCGCGGAGGCCAAGTCGGAGGCGGGGGAGGGTCGTCGGGACGGTGAGGTCCGCGGGGCGAGTGAGCTCGCTCGCGCCGACCTGAAGGCCGTCGACCTCGCGCCTGCCCGATAAAGCTGAGGGAAATTCATCTTTGGCTGGATCTACCCACCGGTACACCGGGGCCCTACGCTCGCCGCCATGACTGATGTGCTGCGGCGCGGTAGGGCCTCGTTGGCGTTGAGTTTCTTCGCTCAGGGTGTTGCCTTTGCCCTGCTGGTGACGCGGATCCCGGCCATTCAGGACCGCTACGGCGTCTCCGACGCGTTGCTGCCCGCGTTCCTCGCGGCCGTGCCCATCCTCGCGGGCGTCGGGAGCGTCGCCACCGAGCGGCTGGTGAAGCGAATACCGCCGAGCCGGGTGCTGCGCTGGTCGCAGCCCGTCGTGCTGCTGGCGCTCCTCGGGGTCGGCGCCGGCGAGCGGATGGTGGAACTGGGGGTGGCGCTGGCCGCGTTCGGGCTGGCCGTGGGGGCGTTGGACGCCTCGATGAACATGCTCGGGGTGAGCCTCCAGCGGTCGTACGGGCGCAGCATCATGCTCAGCTTCCACGCGGCGTACAGCCTGGGCGGGATCGTCGGGGCCTCGCTGGCGTGGGTGGGGGCGCACTGGGATCTGGCGCTGTTCGTGTCGTATCTGCCGGTCGTCGTGGTGCTGTTGCCCGCCGCGCTGGTGGGGAGCCGGTGGTATGTCGACGGGGGCGGCGGCGACGAGGTGGAGCCGGAGGCCGCCGGCGAGCGGGGACCGGTCGTCCTCAAGTTGCTGTTGCCGCTGTGTCTGGTGATGACGTTCGCGTACATCGGGGATTCCACGGTCTCCAACTGGAGCGCGAAGTATCTCCAGGACGTGCTGGGCAGTTCGGAGCAGCTGGCGACCGTGCCGTACAACGTCTACATGGTGACCACGCTGGTGGGGCGGGCCATCGGGGACTTCGGGGTGCGGCGGTTCGGGGCCGTCGTGGTCGTACGGGTCGGGGCGCTGGTGGCGGCGGCCGGGTTCGCGGTGGTGGCGTCGGCGCCGGGGGCCTGGGTCGGGATGCTGGGGTTCACTCTGATCGGGGTGGGGCTGTGTGTGCTGGTGCCGCAGACCTTCGCGGCGGCGGGGCGGTTGTTCCCGGGGGCCTCGGACGCGGCGGTCGCGCGGCTCAACGTCTTCAACTATGTGGGGTTCCTGATCGGGTCCCCGTTGGTGGGGGCGCTCGGCGACGCGTGGAGCTATCGCGGGGCGATGCTCGTGCCGATGGTGTTGGTGCTGGTGACGCTCGGGTACGCCCGTTCGTTCGCCGCTCAACCGGACCGATACGGTGACGGGCATGAGCGGCCGCGCACAGCTGATGTGGGACGAGGCAGTAACGGGCTATGACTTCGGTCCGGAGCATCCGATGGATCCGCTCCGGCTGGCACTGACCCGGAGGCTGGTCGACGCCTTCGGGCTCGACCGGGACGTGGAGGTCGTCGCGGCCAAGCCGGCCGGCGAGTCGACGCTGCGGCTGGTCCACCGGCAGGACTACATCGAGGCCGTGAAGGCGGCGTCGGCAGAGCCCGCGGCGGCGGACATGTCGTACGGGCTCGGCACCCTGGACGATCCCGCGTTCGCCGGGATGCACGACGTGTCGGCGATGATCGCCGGGCAGTCGGTGGGGGCGGCGGAGGCGGTGTGGCGCGGGGAGGCACTGCACGCGGTGAACTTCGCGGGCGGCCTGCACCACGCGATGCCGGGCGGCGCCTCGGGGTTCTGCATCTACAACGACGCCTCGCTGGCCATCGCGCGGCTGCTGGAGCTGGGGGCCGAGCGGGTCGCGTACGTCGACGTCGACGTGCACCACGGGGACGGGGTCCAGGCCGCGTTCTGGGAGGACCCGCGGGTGCTGACGATCTCGCTGCACGAGCACCCCCGCACCCTGTTCCCGCAGACCGGGTGGCCGGAGGAGACCGGGGCGCCGGACGCCGAGGGGTCGGCGGTGAACGTGGCCCTGCCGGCCGGCACCGGGGACGCCGGGTGGGTGCGGGCGTTCCACGCCGTGGTGCCGGAGCTGCTGGCGGAGTTCCGGCCGCAGGTGCTGGTCACGCAGCACGGAGCCGACACGCACTTCGAGGACCCGCTGGCGCATCTGGCGGTGTCGCTGGACGCGCAGCGGGCCGTGCAGGTGGCGTGTCACGACCTGGCGCACGAGTACGCCGACGGCAAGTGGGTCGCCCTGGGCGGCGGCGGTTATGCCGTGGTGGAGGTCGTGCCGCGGTCGTGGACGCATCTCGTGGGCATCGCCGCGGGCCGGCCGATCGAGCCCGAGGCGATGATCCCGGAGAGCTGGCGCCAGGAGGTCTTCGCGCGGACACGGCAGCTGGGGCCGATGCGGATGACCGACGGACGGTGGCCGGTGTCCTGGGCGGACTGGGAGTCGGGGTACGACCCCGGGGACCGGCTGGACCAGGCCGTGCTGGCGGCCCGGCGGGCGGCGTTCCCGCTGCGGGGGCTGCTGCCGTAGCGCCGCCGCAGCGGGAACACCGGCGGGGTCAGGAGCAGAGCCCGCGCACGCTGTCGTAGTAGATGTCGATCGTGCCGCTCCACTCCAGGCACTGGGCGTCGGACTGCGAGGCGTCCACGTACACCGGGCCGGCGTACGTCGAGTAGGAGCCGTAGTCCCGCTCGGACTTGCCGGAGGTGGGCGAGGTGTCGAGGGTGACCTCCATGAACGTCCGGGTGCCGGGGTCGGTGCGGACGAGCACGGCGCAGTGCTGCCCGGTCTCGCGGCTGTAGGTGACGTACACGGTGCCGATGACCTCGCGGGCCGAGTCGTGGATGTCGGTCCGGTCCTGGACGGTGTAGCCGGTGCCGCACTTGCCGTTGTAGGCGCCCGCGGTGGTGGCCGCCGAGGCCGGTGCTGTCGTGGCCAGCGCGCCGCCCAGGGTGAGGGCGGCGAGGGCGGTGGCGGTGGCGGCTGTACGACGGGTCGGCTTCATGGTGTTCCCCCTGTGGTGGTGGTCGACGTGTGCGACGCCCGGTACGTGGGTGACGCCGGTCAACTGGCGTTCGCCGCACACGTGTTGTGAGACCAGGGACCCACTCCGACGGTTGTGGGCGTTTTTGTCGCTGTTCAGTCACCACTGTCACAGGGGTCGTTACGCCAACTGTGCGGTGTTTTCCCGTTCCCGGGGCATTCGTCCGCCCCTTCGGCCACCATCGCTGACGTGTTGAGCACCGGTGCCCTGCGCGCCCATCTCCTCGCCGCGCGCCTCGCCGGGCCCGTGGCCACCTCCCGTGAGGAGAGCCTGCGCAGCTACCGGCTCTTCGCCGCCCGGGATCCTCGCGTGCTGCTCGGCCTCGATCCCGAAGGGGTCTGGGGGCAGCGCGAACTGATTGCGCTGATGGCGGAGAAGTGTGGGGTTTCAGCCGATCCGCACCATACTTCAGGCCAGGATGTGATCGATCCTGAGCTCACTTTGACCGCTCTGGATGCCTTTGCGGAACGTCTCGCGGCAGTCGCGCAGCGCAGGGCGCCTGTCCTCCTCGGCACCGGACACCCCCACCGACTGCTCGGGTTCTACGCAGCCTTGGCGGACGCGCTGTCGGCGGCGGGATGTGCCGTCCTCACCCCGGCGCATGGCCACAGTGTCGACATAACGACCCGGTTCGGACTACGCACGTACAACCTTGCCTACGTACGAGGAGTCGCGCTGGTGCGGGAACCCGGCGCCTCATGCCCCGGTTGTGAGCCCGGCGCACACACCCATTCACCCCTCCCGGTTCGTACCGCCCTGGCAGCCGCGGCGAAGGCCGGCGGGCCCCTGCCGGAGCTGGTGATCGGGGACCACGGCTGGGTCTGCGGGGCAGGTCAGCTGGGGTTTGAGGCCATTGGTCCGGCCGATACGAATGACCCCGCGCTCTTTGTGGGGCAGGCCGAGGGGTCCGTGTCCGTCGTCGTTCCACTTGATGACGCTGTGCGGTCTGATTACTACCGACCGCTTACCCGCTACGTACTCAATCGAGCGTGTCTGTCACAGTAAGGCGCCGATGCCATCCCCTCTTCCCCACTCGCATCACACGCCCCTACATTGGGGAGTGAGCACGCAGCGACGAAGAGTCACCGGAAGGGGAAGCCGGTGGCCGTCGAGTGCGGAAGGTTCAGGTGTGTCATGGCTGCAGCTGGCGAGAGGCCTCTGAACGAGGTTCAGTTCCTTACCGTGGCGGAAGTCGCCTCGGTGATGCGAGTGTCGAAGATGACCGTGTACCGGCTGGTGCACAGCGGTCATCTGCCCGCGATCCGTGTGGGGCGGTCGTTCCGCGTCCCGGAGCAAGCGGTTCACGAATACCTCCGCGAGAGCTACGTGGGGGTGGAAACCGCCTGACGGCAGAGGGCGAGAGGGGATCCTCAGGGCTGTTCAGGATTCCCCCTCGCCTCCTCGATTACGACCTCAGCGCTCGGGCGGGTAGGCTAGCCCCTCGTAGGTCGTATGGGCCCATGGCGCCCAACGCCGAGTGATGAGAAGTGAGCGAGGGTAGTCGTGGGCTCTGTTATCAAGAAGCGGCGCAAGCGGATGGCTAAGAAGAAGCACCGCAAGCTGCTCAAGCGCACGCGCGTTCAGCGTCGCAACAAGAAGTGAGCGACGCTGCGAAAGCAGCGTGATTGTGGCCCCCCACCACCGGTGGGGGGCCACACGCGTATCGGGGGCGATGTGCGAAGGGCCGAACTCTGTGCGTATGCCTGGACAAAGGACTGACCCGTCCGGTGGTACGCCGAGAATTATCGTCACTTCGTGCATTGGGCGGTCATCACAGCGCAACATCGACCCGCTAAGTTGGCCGCACACGGGGAACTCGGCAGGGGTACGAGTGCTGGAAGGAAGGCGCTGATCTTGGGCAAGGTCGTGCTCGTGACCGGAGTGGCCCGTCAACTGGGGGGCCGTTTCGTACGACGGATCCAGCGTGACCCCCAGGTGGACCGGGTGGTGGCCGTGGACGCGGTCCCGCCCGAGCACCATCTGGGAGGTGCCGACTTCATCCAGGCCGACATCCGGCAGCCCACCATCGCGCGGGTGCTGGCGGAGAGCGGCGCCGACACCGTCGTCCACATGGACGTGACCGGGACCGCGCTGGGCAGCGGCAGCCGGACGACGGTCAAGGAGACCAACGTCATCGGGACCATGCAGCTGCTCGGCGCCTGCCAGAAGTCCCCGACCGTCAAGCGCCTCGTGGTGAAGTCCAGTACGAACGTCTACGGGTCCGCGCCGCGGGATCCGGCCGTCTTCACCGAGACCACGCCGCCCAAGTCCCTGCCCAGCGGTGGCTTCGCCAAGGACGCCGTCGAGGTCGAGGGCTATGTGCGCGGCTTCGCGCGGCGGCGGCCGGACGTCGCCGTGTGCGTGCTGCGGTTCGCCAACATCCTCGGCCCGTCCGCGGACACGCCGCTCGCCTCGTACTTCTCGCTGCCGGTGCTGCCGACCGTGTTCGGCTACGACCCCCGGCTGCAGTTCGTGCACGAGGACGACGTGATCGAGGTGCTGCGCATCGCCTCGCACGATCCGGAGCGGGGCACGCTCAACAGCGGCACCTTCAACATCGCCGGCGACGGCGTCCTGCTGCTCTCGCAGTGCTCCCGGCGGCTCGGCCGGCCCACCGTGCCGCTCCTGCTCCCCGCGGTCACCTGGGCGGGCTCCCTGGTGCGTACGCTGGGTATGTCGGACTTCTCGCCGGAGCAGATCCGGTTGCTCACCCACGGCCGGGTGGTGTCCACGGACCAGATGCGAGAGACGCTCGGATTCAGGCCGAAGTACACGACGGCGGAGACCTTCGCGGAGTTCGCACGCAGCCGCGGACCGGGTCTGCTGCCGCCGGAGGCCCTCGCGGGGGCCGTCGACCGGATCGCCGCGCTGCCCGTGCTGGGCGGCGGCCACCTCCCGACGCAGAGCGCCAACTGAGGAGCGCATCAACGATGGCGGACGCCAAGGTCATTCCGTTCGACGACGACCGGTCCCGCGGGGGCGCCGTTCAGCGGCCGTCGCGGCGCCGGAGCGCGGGGAGCCGGCGCAAGAGCGGTGAATCCGCGCTGGTACGCGAGGTCCAGCCTCTCCCGGGACGGTCCTTCGCGCAGGATGATGTTCCTGTGACACGTGAGGAACAGCCGCCCCAGCAGCCCCAGGACGACGGCGGCCTGGAACGGCGCATCGCGAGCGGCCTGGCCTTCCTGCGCCGCCGCCTCACCGGGGACTACGAGGTCGACGACTTCGGGTACGACGAGGAACTCACCGACCAGGTCCTGATGTCCCTGCTGCGCCCGGTGTACGAGAAGTACTTCCGGGTCGAGGTGAAGGGCGTCGAGAACATCCCGTCCGAGGGCGGCGCGCTGATCGTCGCCAACCACTCCGGCACGCTGCCCCTGGACGGCCTGATGATGCAGGTCGCCGTCCACGACCACCATCCGGCCGGCCGCCACCTGCGGCTCCTCGCGGCGGACCTGGTGTTCGTCCTGCCGGTGGTCAACGAACTCGCCCGCAAGCTGGGCCACACCCTGGCCTGCGCCGAGGACGCCGAGCGGCTGCTCGGGCAGGGTGAGCTGGTCGGGGTGATGCCGGAGGGCTTCAAGGGCATCGGCAAGCCCTTCGGGGAGCGCTACAAGCTTCAGCGCTTCGGCCGCGGCGGCTTCGTCTCCACGGCGCTGCGCAAGCGGACCCCGATCATCCCGTGCTCGATCGTCGGGGCCGAGGAGATCTATCCGATGATCGGCAACGCGAAGACGCTGGCCCGCCTCCTGGGCTTCCCGTACTTCCCGCTGACGCCGACCTTCCCCTGGCTCGGCCCGCTCGGCGCGGTCCCGCTGCCGACGAAGTGGACGATCCAGTTCGGCGAACCGATCCCCACGGACGGCTATCCGCCGGAGGCCGCCGAGGACCCGATGCTGATGTTCAACCTGACGGACCAGGTCAGGGAACAGATCCAGCACACGCTGTACAAGCTGTTGGTGCAGCGCCGGTCGGTGTTCTTCTGACGCCGGGTTCCGGTACGACGATGGGGCGCCCCCTGACCCAGGGGGCGCCCCATCGTCGTACCGCTGCCGGTTAGTTCGCGTCCTCGCCCTCGATGCCCAGGCCGGGCAGGAGGCCCGGGAGCAGGGGCGGGAGGGTCACGGCGGGCTCGGTGGTGGGTGTCGGGCTGGAGGACGTCGAGCCCGAGCTGCCGGTGTCCTTCGGCGGGTCGAGGAGCCCTCCGGTGTTTCCGCCGAGCAGGCCCTCGCTCTCGCTGCCGGAGCTGTCCGCCGAGTTGCTCGGACGGCTGGAGCGGTTGCCGTCGGAGGAGCCGCTGCCGCCGGCGCTGGGCCGGGCCGAGCGGTCGGAGCCGGACGTACCGGTGGAGGCCGATCCGGAACCGCCGTGCCGCTTGCCCTCGCCGCTCTTGGCCGGCTGCTCCGGCAGGAGCGACTCCAGCGGAGCGACCTCTTCGTCTATGGCGTCGAACACCGACGACACCTCGTCGCCGACGTCCCCGAGCTGGAGGGGCAGCCGCTCGCGGAGGTTGCCCCACATCGCACGGTGCGAGCGGGAGAAGGCGGAGAGGGCCTGGATGGGGCCCAGGGAGTCGGGGTCGCGCTCATAGGCCTCGCGCAGCAGGCGGTGGCCCTCCGAGGCGTCGTGCCGCATGCCGTACAGAGCGCGGCGGATCTCCGCCATCGACTCGTGGTCGAGCTGTCCGCCACGGTCGCGCTCCATCAGCCGCCGGGCCTCGCTCAGCCGGGTGGATGCCTGGTCGAGGTAGCCGCGCCCGCGCTCGTCGTCCCCGTCGGACAGGACGTTGAGCTTGAAGTCCTCGATGCCGCGCTTGAGGCCGTACAGGGAGTCGCCGGGCAGGGCGTCGGAACTCGCGGCGGCGACACCGCCGAAGGCTCCCGCGGCGACACCGACACTGAGCCCGCCGGCGGTGAGGCCCTTGGCGAGCCGTGAGCGTGGCCGCAGTTTGCCCAGTGGGGACGCCCGGTGAGCCCCTCGCCCCCGCTCCGAACGCTGCCCGGGCAGGGCAGGGCCCGCCTCGGCGCCCGTGCCGCCCTCCTGGAGCATGGCCTCCATCGCGGCCACGAGCTGGGCGCGCTGGACGACCTTGACCTCGGGGTCGAGCTCGGGCCTCGGCAACTCGGCGAGACTCTCGGTGAGGGCCAACAGGCGACCCTGCTCGGTGTGTTCCGCAGCAGCGTCTGCCGGTGCCGATCCATCGGACTGCTCGGGCTGCTCGGCCGCCGAATCCCGGTCGGTCAGCTCGTCCAGGGCCTGGGCGAAGGCGTTCGCCCGCCGGTGTGCCGATACGTTCGCGATCACTGGCGGCACCTCCTCTCGTGATGACGGTCGACTCCCCAGGGGGTCCTGAGGGTTGCACGCCCTGACCACTTGCACTCGATCGAGTGATCGAAGTCGGCCAGGGAGTGACCACAGGGAGCCTGCATCCCGCACAACGAGCGGCTTGGCACTTGGGTTACGGACTGCGGATGAACGGACCGCGAAGTCAACAGACTTTCACTGACGGTGAGTTGGTGATTGCGGAGAGTGGTGGACCGGTGCCGGGGGGACGTTCAGCGCGCGTCGTCCGGCAGCAGTCGGGCGAGGGTGCGGACGGCTCGGTACTGGAGGGTCTTGATGGCGCCCTCGTTCTTGCCCATGACGCGGGCCGTCTCGGCGACGGAGAGGCCCTGGAGGAAGCGGAGGGTGACGCACTCCTGCTGTTGGGGGTTGAGTCGCCGTACGGCTTCGAGGAGGGCGGCGTTGGAGAGGGACTCCAGGACGGAGTCCTCGGGGGAGCGCTCGACCTCGTTGGCGTCGAGCATCTCGCCGGTGGTGACCTCCAGCCGGAAGCGGCTGGACTTGAAGTGGTCGGCAACGAGGTTGCGGGCGATCGTCACGAGCCAGGCGCCGAAGTCGCGGCCCTGCCAGGTGAAGGTGCCGATGCGGCGCAGGGCCCGCAGAAAGGTCTCGCTGGTGAGGTCCTCGGCGGTGGCCTTCCCGCCGACGCGGTAGTAGATGTAGCGATAGACGGTGTCGCTGTACTGGTCGTAGAGCCGGCCGAACGCGTCGGCCTCGCCGGCCTGTGCGCGTTCGACGAGATCCATCATTCGAGCGCTGTCGCTGTCAGCGGCGGGCCGGCGCGCGGTCGTCGCGCCGGCTGAGCGCCCCCGTCTGCCGACTGCGGCGCCGCCGTCGGCGAGCGCGTAGCACGGGCCTACGGGTGCGGCGGTTACGGCGAGGGCGGGGACGGCGTACGCGGTGGGGACGAAGCCGCGCAACAGGTCCAGGACCGTTGCGCGCAGCGTAGCCAGGCCCGAGGCGTCAACCCCGACGTGTGGGTACACGGGACTCCCAGAGGCAGAGCTTCCATCACGTGCAGTGCGGAACCATTCACCCGTCGTAGCGACGGAGAGGTACCGGTTTGCGTCTGAGGAGAATAACGCTTCGTGCAGGCACTGCTACGCCCAGTTGCTCAAATCACCGATTGCGTCTCTTCTGTAACCGATTGACGTCTCATCAAGTGCCGGAGAGTGACCGTTTGTTGATCGATTGCGTCCGGGTTCGGGGTGACTCCGGGGCGTGTTGTGGCCGTGTGCAGCCAAGGGGACTGGACAGGGAGTTGCGGGGGTAGGGGGTGCGGATTGGCCTGTGACCCCGGGCGTGGCCCACGACCCGAAACTTTCTCGCCCCCGCCGCCCCTACCCGTCCCATCCCCAGGGGCGCCGCCCCTTCGACCCCGGCACATCCCTGGGGGCTGCCGCCCCCAGACCCCCGCATCGGCCTGAACGGCCTCGTCCTCAAACGCCGGACGGGCTGAAGAGCGCGGACCGGCACCAAGAGGTGCGGCCCAGTGGCTCAGCTGCGTGAGCCTAGGCGGCCAAGCGGGGTACGGATGTTACGTACGGTGACGCCTTCGCCTGGCGCCAATGCCGGGGCGTACCCCCACGCGCCCGCAGTCGCGTACGGCGCGAAGGGGACGTGTCGGGGGGTGTCCGCCCGGCCCCACGTGCCCGCAGTCGTGTACGGCGCGAAGGGGCCGTGTCGGGGGGTGTCCGCCCGGCCCCACGTGCCCGCAGTCGTGTACGGCGCGAAGGGGACGTGTCGGGGGGTGTCCGCCCGGCCCCACGTGCCCGCAGTCGCGTACGGCGCGAAGGGGACGTGTCGGGGGGTGCCCGCCCGGCCCCACGTGCCCGCAGTCGCGTACGGCCCCGACCCATCCACCGGCGGAAGGCGCTACACCTGCCCGCAGTGAGACTGAGGCTCTACGCGCGCCCCGCCCGCACTGCGCTGCCCGCATCCCACCGAGCAGCCAAGGCCCTGCAGCGAGGGCGTGCCTGGCTGTTTCAGCGGCGGCGTTTGTGGAGGGCGATTGCCGCTGCTGTGCCGCCGGCCACCGCGCCGACGCCGGCGGCGGCCGGGATGCCGACCTTGGCTGCCTTTCGGCCGGTGCGGTAGTCGCGCAGGCGCCAGTCCAGTTGGCGGGCGTGTTTGCGGAGCTTGGTGTCGGGGTTGATGGCGTAGGGGTGGCCGACCAGGGAGAGCATCGGGATGTCGTTGTGCGAGTCGCTGTACGCCGCGCAGCGGGCGAGGTCCAGACCCTCCGCCGAGGCCAGCGCGCGGACCGCCTCCGCCTTCGCCGGACCGTGGAGCGGCTCGCCGACCAGCTTGCCGGTGTAGACGCCGTCGACCGACTCCGCGACCGTGCCCAGGGCACCGGTCAGCCCCAGACGGCGGGCGATCACCGTGGCGATCTCCACCGGCGCCGCCGTGACGAGCCACACCTTCTGGCCCGCGTCCAGGTGCGCCTGGGCGAGCGCGCGGGTACCGGGCCAGATGCGCTCGGCCATGTACTCGTCGTAGATCTCCTCGCCGATCGACTGGAGCTCGGCGACCCGGTGGCCCTTCACGATCGACAGCGCCGAGTCGCGGGCCTCCTGCATGTGCTCCGGATCCTCGACCCCCGCCAGCCGGAACCACGCCTGCTGCCAGGCGAACTTCGCGAGATCGCGGGTCTCGAAGAACTTCCGCTTGTACAGGCCCCGACCGAAGTGGAACAGGGCAGCACCTTGCATCACGGTGTTGTCCAGGTCGAAGAAGGCCGCGGCCTTCTCGTCGCCGAGCACCGGGAAAGCGGGCTCGGCCTCCGAGGGCTGTGAGACCTCCGTCGCCTCCTGCGAGGACTTGCGCGCAGCCTCCGCCGAGGCCTCGCCAGCCAACACGCTCCGCGCCGTGGCGGAGCGCCTACGGGGAGTGAGCCATCCAAGAGCGGCCATGACCGTGAGCATAGCCAGTTTGTTCGGTGCTTCCGGAGTCGAGAGGTTTGAAGGTTGTGAACTCTCCGCGACCGCGCAGTTAAACAGTGTGGTCGGACGACGGCCGGTCATCCGGGCGCCGGCGCGCGAGAATGGCTGACATGAGCCCCCTCTTTCGTCGCGCCACGGCCAAGTCCCCCGGGGACCGGCTGGTCACCCTCATCGGCAAACCCGACTGCCATCTGTGTGATGACGCACAGAGTGTCGTCGAGAGGGTCTGCGGCGAGTTGGGGGTTCCGTGGGAAGTGAAGGACATCAATGAGGACCCCCAACTCCACGACCGGTACTGGGAACAGATCCCCGTCGTCCTCGTCGACGGAGCCCAGCACACCTTCTGGCGCGTGAACGAGGATCGCCTCCGCAAAGCACTGACCGGGTAGTCCAAAGTCCTCCGGAAACGGCTTAGGATCGACGGCGACTTGGTCTCGGGGGCGTGGATCGTTGAGGAGAGTGTGCGGTTTTGCCCCCAAGAGTTGAGGAACGGTGGTGCGTATGCGCCGGTTCCACACCAGTGCGCCGGGCGTGCGTGAGCCCGGTCACGTTGGGCGGGCAAATCGGACACCATCTTTGTGCACGCGTTCACAAAGACATAGCCTGCATTCGACGGGGCGGTCTAGGTACGTGTGACCGCCTGCCCCCCCGCTCTACCCGCAGGAGCACCGTGGCAACTGGCCGAACTCACCGACCGGCGACCCGTAGCCGAGGGATTCCCGAGGCCACCGTCGCCCGGCTTCCGCTGTACCTCCGCGCGCTGACCGCACTGTCGGAGCGCTCGGTACCCACGGTCTCCTCCGAGGAGCTCGCGGCCGCGGCGGGGGTCAACTCCGCGAAGCTGCGCAAGGACTTCTCGTACCTCGGGTCGTACGGAACGCGCGGTGTCGGCTACGACGTCGAGTATCTCGTCTACCAGATCTCCCGCGAACTCGGGCTCACCCAGGACTGGCCGGTTGTCATCGTCGGCATCGGTAACCTCGGCGCCGCCCTCGCGAACTACGGCGGATTCGCCTCCCGTGGCTTCCGGGTCGCCGCGCTCATCGACGCCGACCCGGCCATGGCCGGAAAGCCCGTCGCCGGGATCCCGGTGCAGCACTCCGACAGCCTGGAGAAGATCATCCAGGAGAACGGCGTGTCGATCGGTGTCATCGCCACTCCCGCCGGTGCCGCCCAGCCGGTCTGCGACCGGCTCGTGGCCGCCGGTGTCACCTCCATCCTGAACTTCGCGCCGACCGTGCTGACCGTCCCGGACGGTGTGGACGTGCGCAAGGTCGACCTCTCCATCGAGCTGCAGATCCTCGCCTTCCACGAGCAGCGCAAGGCGGGCGAGGAGGCCCACACCGACGGCGCCGGACCGGCCGCCGTCACCCGTGAGGGGTCCGACGACTCCGCCGATCAGGGGCCCGACGGGGACGTACCCGCCGTGATGCCGGCATGAGTCTCCTCGTCGTGGGGCTGAGCCACCGCAGCGCCCCGGTCAGCGTGCTGGAGCGGGCCGCGCTGGGCGCGGACGCCCAGATCAAGCTGCTGCAGGACACGGTCGCCGCCGAGCCCGCCACCGAGGCCGCGGTGCTCGCCACCTGCAACCGCATCGAGCTGTACGCCGACGTGGACAAGTTCCACGCCGGTGTCGCCGAGCTGTCCACGCTGCTCGCCCAGCACAGCGGAGTGGGGCTGGAAGAGCTCACGCCCTACCTGTACGTGCACTACGAGGACCGGGCCGTCCACCATCTGTTCTCCGTGGCCTGCGGGCTCGACTCCATGGTCGTCGGCGAGGGCCAGATCCTCGGGCAGATCAAGGACTCCCTCGCCAAGGCGCAGGAGCTGCACAGCGCCGGACGGCTGCTGAACGACCTGTTCCAGCAGGCCCTGCGGGTCGGCAAGCGCGCCCACTCCGAGACCGGTATCGACCGCGCCGGCCAGTCCCTGGTCACCTTCGGCCTGGAGCAACTGGCCGAGGACATGGACGTCATGGCGTGGGCCCGCGGCAAGAAGGCCCTGGTCATCGGCGCCGGTTCGATGTCCTCCCTGGCCGCGGCCACGCTCGCGCGGGCCGGGGTCGCCGAGATCGTGGTCGCCAACCGCACCCAGGACCGCGCCGAGCGCCTCGCCGAGATCCTGACGGCGGCGGACGACACGGACGTGCTGGCCCGCGCGGTACCGATGGAGTCGGTGCCGGTCGAGCTGACACGTGCCGACATCGCCGTCTCCTGCACCGGTGCGACCGGTCTCGTCCTCGCGGCCGAGGAGGTCGCCGCCGCGGTGGAGGGGCGTACCGGTCGGCCGGTCGCCTTCGACGGGGCCGACAGCGTCGGCCGTACGGCCGACAAGGCGCCCGCCCCCAGGGCGAACGCCGACAGTGCCGACGTACGGCAGACGCCGCTGCCGCCCACCAGCGTCGGCACCGACGAGAACTGCCCGCTCGACGTCGCCGCCGTGCAGGGAGGTTTCTCTGTGCTCGGCGAGGCCGCCGTCGCCGGCATGGACGCGGCCACCCTGGAGCAGCACGCGGCGTGGGCGGCGGGCAGTGCCGTCGACCGGCGTGAGGCCGCCCGGCGCAGCCCCGAGGCCGACGCCGAGCTGATCACCGCGCTCGCCGCGACCGCGGCCACCGTCGGCCGCATCCCCGAGCGCCGCAAGCCCGAACCGGTCGTGGAGGTGCCCCGGCCCCGGCCGGCGCTGTCCCTGCTCGACCTCGCCATGCCCCGCGACATCGACGCCGCCGTGCACCGGCTGGCCGGCGTGCGCCTGGTGGACATCGAGTCGCTGGCGGAAGCCTCCGCCGACGCGCCGATGGCGGCCGACGTCGACCAGGTCCGCCGGATCGTCTCCGACGAGGTCGCCGCGTTCGGCGCGGCGCTGCGGGCCGCGCACATCACGCCCACCGTCGTCGCGCTGCGCGCCATGGCCGCCGATGTCGTGGCGAACGAGATCGCCCGTCTGGAGGGCCGTCTGCCCGGCCTCGACGACAAGCACCGCGGTGAGATCACGCAGACCGTGCGGCGCGTGGTCGACAAGCTGCTGCACGCCCCGACCGTGCGGGTCAAGCAGCTCGCGGCCGAGCCCGGCGGCGCCGGGTACGCGGACGCCCTGCGGACCCTGTTCGACCTCGATCAGGAGACGGTGGCCTCCGTCTCCCGCGCCGAGGACAGCACCGAGAAGAACCGAGGCCCACGATGACTCAGCAGCCACTACGGCTCGGGACCAGGCGCAGCAAGCTCGCCATGGCCCAGTCCGGGCAGGTCGCGGACGCCGTACGCCGGGTGACCGGACGGCCCGTCGAACTCGTCGAGATCACCACGTACGGCGATGTCTCGCGCGAGGCGCTCGCGCAGATCGGCGGCACCGGCGTGTTCGTCACCGCCCTGCGGGACGCGCTCGTGCGGGGTGAGGTCGACTTCGCGGTGCACTCGCTGAAGGACCTGCCGACCACGCAGCCCGAAGAGCTGGCCCTGGCGGCCGTCCCCGAGCGTGAGGACCCGCGTGACGTGATAGTCGCCCGGGACGCCCTCAAGCTCACCGACCTGCCGCGCGGGGCGCGCATCGGTACGGGTTCGCCGCGCCGGATGGCCCAGCTGAACGCGTACGCGCGCAGCCACGGGCTGGACTTCGAGACGGTCGCGATCCGCGGGAACGTCGACACCCGGATCCGGTACGTGCGCGACGGCGAGCTGGACGCGGTCGTGCTGGCCGCGGCCGGCCTCAATCGCATCGGCCGCAGCGAGGAAGTGACCGACTTCCTGTCGGTCGACACGGTTTTGCCCGCCCCCGGCCAGGGGGCACTGGCGATCGAGTGCACCGCGGACAACGCGGACCTCGTCGCCGCGCTCGGCGAGCTCGACGACCCGTTCACGCGGGTCGCCGTGAGCGCCGAGCGATCACTGCTCGCCGCCCTGGAGGCCGGCTGCTCCGCCCCTGTGGGCGCGCTGGCCGACCTTCTGGCCGACGGGCAGATTGTCAAGGAAATGCGCCTGCGTGGCGTCGTCGGCACGACCGACGGTTCGCGCATGGTGCAGCTGTCCACCACCGGTCCCGTGCCCGAGACGCACGACCAAGCGCTGGCGCTCGGTCGCGAACTCGCTACCGAGATGCTTGCCCAGGGCGCGGCCGGTCTGATGGGGGAGCGAGCACAGTGAGCCCCACCACTCTTCCCGCCGGCCTTGAACACGGGCACGTCACCTTCCTCGGTGCCGGACCCGGGGATCCGGGGCTACTGACTCTGCGCGCCGTCGAGGCGCTGGCGAACGCCGACGTACTCGTCGCCGAGCACGAGGTGCTCGACGTGGTACGCCAGCACGCCAGAGCCGGCATCGCCGAAGTGCATACGGACACGGGTCCCGACGCGGACGCCGTCCCGGGCACAGGCACGCCTCTACTAGCGGTTGTTGACGGCGCGTCAACGACCGCTGGGCTACCCGCGGTGCGGGATGCCGCACATCTTGTCATGGAGGCCGCGCGCGGCGGCAGGCGGGTCGTGCGGGCGGTGTCCGGGGATCCCGGGCTCGACACGTACGCCACCAACGAGATGCTCGCGTGCGCCGCGGCCGGTGTGCCGTTCGAGGTCGTACCGGGTGTCGCCGCGGCCGTGGGCGTGCCCGCGTACGCCGGTGTGCCGCTGCGGGACGCGCAGGGCGCGGACGTGCGGTTCGTCGACGCGCGCACCGCGTCGGACCGGTGCTGGACCGAGGTCGGCGCGTCGGACGGCACCGTGGTCGTCTCCACGACGCTGGACTCCGTCGGCGCGGCCGCCGGTGAGCTGGTGTCGGCGGGACGCAAGCCCGATACGCCGCTGACGGTCACCGTCGCCGGTACGACGACGCGGCAGCGGACGTGGACCGCGACGCTGGGCACCATCGCCCAGACGTTGAAGCAGGCCAAGGTGCTGCCGTCGCCGGAGGGCGGCCGACCGGTGATAGCCGTGGTCGGTGAGCGTTCCGCCGCAGCACAGCGCGACCAGTTGTCGTGGTTCGAGTCCAAGCCGCTCTTCGGGTGGCGGGTCCTCGTGCCGCGGACGAAGGAGCAGGCGGCTTCGCTCTCCGACCAGCTGCGGTCGTACGGGGCCGTGCCGCACGAGGTGCCGACGATCGCCGTCGAGCCGCCGCGCACGCCCCAGCAGATGGAGCGGGCCGTCAAGGGGCTCGTGACCGGACGGTACGAGTGGATCGCCTTCACCTCGGTGAACGCGGTCAAGGCCGTGCGGGAGAAGTTCGAGGAGTACGGGCTCGACGCCCGTGCGTTCGCCGGGATCAAGGTCGCGGCGGTGGGGGAGCAGACCGCGAAGGCGCTCGTCGCCTTCGGCGTGAAGCCGGACCTGGTGCCGAGCGGGGAGCAGTCGGCCGCCGGGCTGCTGGAGGACTGGCCGCCGTACGACCCGGTCTTCGACCCGATCGACCGCGTGTTCCTGCCGCGGGCCGACATCGCCACGGAGACCCTGGTGGCCGGGCTCATCGAGCTCGGCTGGGAGGTCGACGACGTCACGGCCTACCGGACCGTGCGGGCCTCGCCGCCGCCGGCGGAGACGCGGGAGGCGATCAAGGGCGGTGGCTTCGACGCCGTTCTCTTCACGTCGTCGTCCACGGTGCGCAATCTCGTGGGGATCGCCGGTAAGCCGCACAACGTGACCGTGATCGCGTGTATCGGTCCGGCCACCGCGAAGACCGCCGAGGAGCATGGGCTGCGGGTGGACGTGATGGCTCCGGAGCCGTCCGTGCACAAGCTGGCCGAGGCGCTGGCGGACTTCGGGTTGCGGCGGCGGGCCGCCGCGGTCGAGGCCGGGGATCCGGTCACCCGGCCGAGCGAGCGGCGGCCGGGGGCCCGGCGACGCCGGTCCACGACGTGACGGGTGCGGGGGTGGGGCGCCGTCAGAGGGCTGTGCCCCCTCGACCCCCGCTCCCCGAACGCCGCAGGGGCTGAATCGTTCGTCCTCAGGGGCCCGTCACCGTGTGGCCGAAGGCGAGCAGGTTGGCCGGGTCGTAGGCCGACTTGTCCTTGCGCAGGCGGTCGTAGACCTCCGGGCTCCAGGCGCGCGCCCGGTCGGACGCGCTGCCCGGGGTGCCGTGGAGATTGACCATGGTGTGGCCCGTGCCGTAGGGGGACATCGCCTCGTACAGGGACGTCGTGGCCTGTTCGATGGCCTGTGCCGCCGGTGGCGCGGCGAGGACGCCCACCGTTTCCAGGATGTACTCCGCGTCCCGGGCACAGATCGCGTCCTCGTGGGGAGCGGGCCGGGCGAGGGCGCCCCCCAGGTGGCGGAGCTCCACCATCAGCAGGGGGTAGTCCCTGACGTCGGGGCCCGCCTGCGACAGGAACGTGCGCAGGGCCTCGGGACCGAGGTCACGCAGCAGGGCGCACGACTCGCGGGCGGGAAGCGGGTCCTGCGGCTCCATGTGGATGCGGTCCATGGCGGCGTACGGCATCACCTCCACCGTGTCGACGGACACCGGCGCCGCCGCGCGGATCGGGGCCAGCAGGCGTTCGCCCTCGGCGGGGTCCCCCGGCCAGGCGATCGCGACCCGTGCCCAGAAGCCGCCGCGCAGCGGCTCGGGGATCTCCGGGAAGGGCGGCAGGCGCAGCAGCGTGAAGGCGCTGCACATGGCGTCCGGCAGGGTGCGGGTCCAGTCCGTCCACGTCCTGAGCAGGACTTCGGCGTGTTCGCCGGGGCAGTAGACGCCCCCGCCGTAGATCGTGTCGAGGGGCAGCAGCTCGCACACCATGGAGGCCACCACGCCGACGTTGCCCTTGCCGCCGCGCAGCGCCCAGAACAGCTCCGGTTCGTGCTCGGGGTCGCTCTCGCGGAGTGTGCCGTCGGGTGTGACGACCTGGAAGGAGCGCACCAGGTCGGCGGCGTAGCCGTAGGCCCTGCCCAAGACGGGCAGGCCGCCGCCCAGGGTGTAGCCGACCACGCCCGCGTCCGTGGAGGTGCCGCAGAGCGCGGCGAGGCCGTGCGGTGCCGTGGCCTCCAGGACGTCCCGCCACCTGGCTCCGGCGGCGACGGTCGCGAGGCGCCGGTCCGGGTCGATGCGTACGTCCGTCATCCGTGCCGTGCTGATCAGCAGGCCGTGGTCGATGGGGAAGTTCGCGCCGTGGCCCGTCGCCTGGACCGCGACCGGGGTGCCGGTGGCCGACGCCCAGCGCAGCGCCGCCACGATGTCGTCGACGCCCGTCGCGCCCACCACCACGTCGGGGGTGTGCAGCGCGGCCAGGTTGAAGCCGGTGACCTCGTCGGCGTAACCGTCGTCGCCGGGGCGCAGCACCGGGCCCCGGACATCGGAGAGGGCGAACAGGTCGGGCGTGTTGCGGTGGGTGGCGGTCATCGCGTCCTCCGTGGTGCGGGTTCGTACGGAGGGACGGCGGCGGCGAGGCGGCGGGCGGGGCCGGCCGCCGGGGTCCGTGCGTTCGGGGGCCGCGGGGTCGGCAGGCCGTGGCCCTGGAGCCCGGGGCTGGGGGCTCTCCTTCAGGATGGACCCGGTGTGCGGGGGGCCGCATGCGGGCCGCGGGGGCGGGCTTCCGTGCCGACGGCCAGTCGGCAAAGGTGCTGCCGGGGCGGGCGTAGCGTAGGTGGCATGACGACGTACGGATCCTTCCCCGGTACTCGGCCGCGGCGTCTGCGGACCACTCCCGCCATGCGGCGGATGGTCGCCGAGACCAGGCTGCACCCCGCCGACTTCATCCTCCCGGCCTTCGTGCGCGAGGGCATCAGCGAGCCGGTGCCGATCGCCGCCATGCCGGGCGTCGTCCAGCACACGCGCGACAGCCTGAAGAAGGCCGCGCTGGAGGCCGTACAGGCCGGGGTCTCCGGGATCATGCTCTTCGGGGTGCCCGAGGAGGAGAAGAAGGACGCCCTCGGGACGCCGGGCACCGACCCCGACGGGATCCTCCAGGTCGCCATCCGGGACGTGCGCGCCGAGGTGGGCGACGACCTCCTCGTCATGTCCGACGTGTGCCTGGACGAGACCATCGACCACGGGCACTGCGGTGTGCTGGACGACCAAGGGCGTGTCGACAACGACGCGACCCTGGAGCGCTACGCCGAGATGGCGCAGGTGCAGGCCGACGCCGGAGCCCATGTCGTGGGGCCCAGCGGCATGATGGACGGGCAGATCGGCGTCATCCGTGACGCGCTCGACCAGATCGGGCGGGAGGACGTCGCGATCCTCGCCTACACGGCCAAGTACGCCTCCGCCTTCTACGGGCCCTTCCGTGAGGCCGTCGCCTCCTCGCTCCAGGGCGACCGCAAGACGTATCAGCAGGATCCCGCGAACGTCCGGGAGTCGATGCGCGAGCTGGCCCTCGACCTGGAGGAGGGCGCCGACATGGTGATGGTCAAGCCGGCCGGGCCCTACCTCGACATCCTGGCGCGGGTCGCGGACGCGGTGGACGTGCCGGTCGCCGCCTATCAGATCTCCGGCGAGTACTCGATGGTCGAGGCCGCCGCCGAGAAGGGCTGGATCGACCGGGACCGGGCGATCTTCGAGACCCTGACCGGCATCAAGCGGGCCGGTGCGCGCAACATCCTCACCTACTGGGCGACGGAGGCCGCGCAGAAGCTGGGCCGGCAGTAACCGCGGCCCCTCACCGGCCGTCCGACGGAGGCGGCGTCGTGGGCGACGTCGCCGTGGGACTGGTCGGGGTCGACGGACCCTCGTCGCGCAGGCCCTGGCCGTCCTCGCACGCGGTGAGCGCGAGTGCGGCGACCGCGACCAGCGTGGCGGCGAACAGCCGGGCCCGGGAGCGAGGGGGGTGTGCGGACGCGGACATGGTGCGGCCCTCTCCATGGGTGGGGGTCGGGATCGGACTCCAGCCTGCGTGATCACTCGTCCCGACCGCCAGCATGGGCCGCCGATTCGGGACGCCCGAGCCGTGGGACGGCCGCTGACCTGCGGGGACGGCAGAACCGGGCGACTGGGCGTGGGACGCGCGAAGCCGTCGGAACCGGTTGTAGGCCTCTCCGCGGAGTGCTCGGGGTCCGCATCCCGAAAAGTCGCTTGTAGAGGGCACACAGTTCTCTAGGCTGCCCGGCACGAGCCGTCGCCGTGTCGCCGCAGCCCAAGGAGCCGTGCCATGACCGTCACCGAACCCGCGCCCCGATCCGCCCCGGCCGCCGTGCCGCCCCTCGCGGCGCGGACCGGAACCGTCGGCGGTTCGCCCGTGCGGGACATCCTCGCCGTCACCGCCCGGCCCGAGGTCATCAACTTCGCGGGCGGGCTGCCCGCGCCGGAGCTGTTCGACCGGGACGGCATCGCCGCCGCCTTCCGGGACGTGTTCGCGCAGACGTCGGCGCGGGCCCTGCAGTACTCCACCACCGAGGGCGAACCGGCGCTGCGCAGCGGGCTCGCCGCACGCATGTCGGCGCGGGGCCTGGCCACCGACTCCGACGACCTGCTCGTCACCACCGGCTCCCAGCAGGGCCTCTCGCTGCTGGCCACGGCGCTGCTGGAGCCCGGCGACACGGTCCTCGTCGAAGACCCCTGCTATCTGGCGGCACTTCAGGTCTTCGGCCTCGCGGGAGCCCGGATCGTGGCCGTGCCCGGCGACGCGGACGGCGTGGATCCGCGGGCGCTGGAGGAACTGGTGGCGCGGGAGCGGCCGAAGCTCTTCTACACCGTGCCCACCTTCCAGAACCCGACCGGCCGGACCCTGCCCGCCGCACGCAGGGCCGCCGTCGCCGAGGTCGCCGCCCGCCTCGGGGTATGGGT
The DNA here is from genome assembly GCF_043195415.1 of Streptomyces sp. Y7. Taxonomy (NCBI): domain Bacteria; kingdom Bacillati; phylum Actinomycetota; class Actinomycetes; order Kitasatosporales; family Streptomycetaceae; genus Streptomyces; species Streptomyces sp. Y7. The sequence continues at coordinate 327,845 of NZ_JBIDDQ010000008.1, read as the reverse complement.
CGTCGAGGACGACCCGTACGGCGAGCTGCGGTACGACGGCGAACGGGTGCCCTGGATCGCCTCGTACCCGGGCGCCGAGGACCGGACGGTGCTGCTCGGCTCCTTCTCCAAGGTGATGGCCCCCGGGCTGCGGCTGGGCTGGCTGCGTGCCCCGGCCGCGCTGCGACGGGCCTGCGCGGTCGCCAAGCAGGCCGCCGACCTGCACACCCCGACCGTCAACCAGCTCGCCGCGGCCCGCTGCCTCGGCGGCCTCGACGCCCATGTGGCCCATGTCCGCGACGTGTACCGCGCACGCCGCGACGCCATGCTGGCGGGCCTGCCCGGGGCGCTGCCGGAGGGGTCGACGTGGGACCGCCCCGAGGGCGGCATGTTCCTGTGGGCCCGCCTTCCGGAGTCCTACGACACGACGGCGCTGCTGCCGCGGGTCGTGCGGCACGACGTCGCCTACGTTCCCGGGGCGCCCTTCTACGCCGGTGAGCCGGACCGTTCGACGCTGCGCCTGTGCTTCGTGACGCAGACGCCGCAGGAGATCGAGGAGGGGCTGCGGCGGCTGGGGAAGGGACTGCGGTCCTAGGGCCAAGGACCCGGTGCGGGTCGGGCCGTGGGCGGCAGACGCGGGCCGGTCGGGTTCCTAGGGTGGAGGCATGTCCGACACCCAGCGGTTCGACCTCGACGCGTATCTCCGGCGGATCGGCCGGGAGGGGGAGCGGCGGGCCGACCTGGCGACGCTGCGGGAGCTGCACCTGGCACACCTGCGGGCCATCCCGTTCGAGAACCTGGACGCCCTCCGGCGTATCGCCCCCTCCCTCGACCCGGCCGACCTGATGGCCAAGCTGGTGCACAGCCGGCGCGGCGGCTACTGCTACGAGCACAACACCCTCTTCGCCGGCGTCCTGCAGGCGCTGGGATTCCGGGTGACCCGGCTGGCCGCACGGGTCGTCGTCGGAGCCGACCGCATCGAGAGCCGGCCGCGCACCCACATGGCGCTGCTCGTCGAGGCGCCCGGCGATCCGCAGCCGTATCTCGCGGACGTCGGCTTCGGCGCGATCGGCGCGCTGCCGGCGCCGGTGCCGCTGACGGCCGGTGTCGAGTTCCGGGACGCCGAGCGCCGGCACCGGCTCGCCCACGCCCCGCACGACGGGCCGCTCCCGCTGTGGCTGCTCCAGGCCCACGACCGGGCGAAGGGCGACTGGGCCGACCAGTACGCGTTCACCCTGGAGCCGTTCGAGAAGCCCGACTTCGACGTCATCAACTGGCACATCGGCACCAACCCGCGCTCGCCCTTCACCCAGCGCGTCTACGTCCAGAGCCTGTCCGCCGAGCGCCATCTCCTGCTCAACGGCCGGCTCCTCGCCGAGACCCGGGCGGACGGGACGGTTCTCGAGCGCGAGGTGACGGGGGAGGCTCAGGCGCGGCGGCTGCTGGACGAGGAGTTCGGGATCGACGTCCCGGAAGGGATGACGCTGCTGCCCGGGTGAGGACGGGCCGTAGGTCCCGGCAGGAGAGCCGGGCAGGCCGTCAGTCCCACCAGAAGTGCCAGGCCGGCTGACCCAGCAGCCGCTTCTCGGCGTAGGCACGGATGCTGGTGTCGTCGCTCTGGAGGATGTTGTCCGGGCAGAACGCGAAGTGCTCGGCGGCGACGGCCTCCGCCTCGGCGAGGGTGGTCGGCGGGAACGCGACGGAGACGAGCAGGTGGTCGAAGCCGAGTGCCACGACGCGTATGCCGAAGCGGTCCTCCCAGGTACGGAGCACCGCGCACAGGCGGGCGGTGTCGCCCTCGTGGTTCACCGGCCCGGACCAGCCGATCGCCGCCGGGATGTCCGCGCTGCGGCGGGCCGGGACGAGGGCGAGGCGGGGCTCCTCCAGCAGACCGCCGCTCCCCACCAGGTCGTCCGCGATGTCCATGGCCACCGCGTCCGGGTCCTCGGCGGAGCCGGCGTCGGCGGTGGCGTCGGCCAGGCCCGGCCACTCCTGCTGGGTCTCCCCGGCGGCGTACTCCTCCCAGAGATCCGCCAGCACCTCGTCGGCGTCGTGATCTCCCGGGTACGACACCGCGTCGGGCGCCAGTTCCCAGAGCTCCGGGCCGCCGTGCCGGGCGCCCGCGTCGACGACGACCGGGAGGAGGCCGGCCGTGCGCCGGGCCGGGGCCAGCGCGGCCCAGGCGCCGGGCGCCGCCGTATCGTCCGCGAGCCACAGCAGGGGCTCGTGCCAATCGCCCTCGACGGTCGCGTCCACGAGCCGCCCGGGCGGGAGTTGGAGTCCGAGAGCGGCACCCGTGGGGTCGCTCGTGAGCTTCGGCAGCGGGTTGGGAAGAGTCGCCATGCCGGTGACTGTAGGGGGCGGCACTGACACTCACCTCATCACCCGGCTGTCGAAGCACTCCTCGCCGCCGCCCGCCGACGGGTCGAAGCAGGCCCGCACGACGCTGCCCGGGTCGGACGCGGTCATGGGGGTGTAGACGTAGGAGTCCGCGTCGACGCCGTCCCGGATCTCCACGCCGCGTACTCGACGGTCCCCGGCGCTCTCCCCGGCACCTCCGGTCGCCGACACCTCCAGCCGGTCACCGATCCGCGTCCCCCACATCCGGGCCCAACTCGTCCCGCACTCCTGGCTGTAGCGCAGCTCCAGCGAGGCGCCGGTGGCGGTCCGGTACGAGGCCAGGGTCTGCGGCGCGGCCGCGCACTTCATCCGCATCGGGCTCTTGCCCTCACACACCTGCCCCCGGCAGCGCGGCCCGGTCACCGACGGGGGCGGCGACAGCGACGCCCCGGGCTCGCCGGAGCGGTCCGGCAGCAGCAGGGCGGCCGCGGCGACACCTCCGACGGCCACGGCGGACACCGACGCGAGGACCGCGACGAGCGTCGCGCCGCGGTGGCCGGAACCCTGGTGCGCCGAGCCCGGCAGGCTGCCCTCCTCGCCGGGCGCGGCCCGGTCGGGCGGCGGGGTCCCCGGCCGCTCGTCCGACGCGGCCCGGGGCGGGGTCCTCGGCCGTCCCTCCGACGGGGACCGGGGCGGGGTCCCCGTCCGCCCGTCCGCCGCGGCCCGGGGCAAGGTCCTCGGCCGCGCCTCCGACGCGGCCCGTCCGCTCCCCTCCGACTCGGCGAGCTCCCACAGCGCCACACAGCGCCCCTCCGGCTCCCCGGCGAGCCGGCACAGCTCCTGCACCGCCTCGCGCGGCGGGAGCGTCCTGCCGTTGAGGTAGCGGTCCCAGGACGACTTGCTGAACGCGGTCTTGGCCGCGAGGCCGGCCAGGCTCAGGCCGGTGCGGATCTTCAACTCCCGTAGCGCGGCGGCCAGTCGGGTCCGTTCCGGAGACGGTGTCGTCATCCTCGCAGTGCCTTCCAGGTGTGCGGCCCGACGATGCCGTCCACCACCAGCCCCGCCCGCCGCTGCACCTGCTCGACCGCGCGTTCCGTCACCGGCCCGAAGATCCCGTCGATGCCGCCCGGCGAGAAGCCCGCCCGGCGCAGCAGACACTGCGCCTCGGCGACGTCCGGCCCCGCGTGGCCGCCCGCCAGGATGGCGTCCCCGGTGCGGCTGATGCCCGCGTACCAGCGGCCGCCGACCTGTGCGAGACGGCAGGTGTACGCCGGTGCCGAGGGCGAGGCCGCAGCGGACGGCGGCCGGGGCGCGGGGGCGGCCGGGGACGACGGGATGCCGGTCGCGACGAGGGGGGCCGTCGGCTGTGCCCGGCCGTCTCCGCTCAGCCGTACGACGGCCAGGACGGCCGTGGAGAGCGCGAGCACCAGCGCCACGGCACCCGCCACCAGGGCGACCCGCAGGGAACGGCCGGGCGACCGTGCGCCGTTGACCTCGACGGAGAGGAACTCCGGCGCCATGACCGGCGCCGCGACCTGCTCCGCCGTCCGCTCCGGCGACTCCGGCTCCGGCGACTCCGGTTCCGGCTCCGGCGACTCCGGTTCCGGCTCCGGCGACTCCGGTTCCGGCTCCGGCGACTCCGGCTCCCGCTCCGGCGACTCCGGCTCCCGCTCCGGCGACTCCGGCTCCCGCTCCGGCGGCTCCGGCTCCGGTTCCGTCGCGTCGGCGCGTGCGCCGCGCCACGCCTCCGCCGCGACCTCGTGCAACGCCAGCAACCGCGTCGGATCCTCGTCCACGGCTCTCGCCAGCGCCTCGACGGCCGCCCGTGGCGGCAGCGACCGGCCGCCCAGGTACCGCTCCCACGACTTCTGGCTGTACCCCGTGCGCGCCGCGAGCCGGCGCAGGCTCAGCCCGCTGTGGTCCTTCAGCCGGCGTAACCGCACCACCAACTGCCGTACCCGCGGATCCAGTTCCGCGGGCAGCGCTGCCCAACGCGACATGTTCCCCCCCACCGCGTTCACGGTCCGGGCCCGCGGTCCGTGGTCAGCGGCCCCCGCGCCCCGCCGCATTCTGCATCAGCATCCACGGCCCGCACCGGAAGTTGGTTCCGGCACCGGTACGGAATCGGCCACCAGCCCGTCACAGGCGTCCCGCCGCGACGTCCGGACGGACGGCGTCCGCGCAGGTCAGCGGGTGGGACGTCCCGCGCTGACGTCACTTGGGCGGGGGCCCTGGCCCCCCTCACCGCCCGCCGCGCACTCTCGTTTCGCCGGCCGGCGGCAGGGGCCGCCGGCCGAACCAGAGCGAGAGGGAAGCACATGCGAGCGAACATCTGGACGAGGACTCTCGTGAGCGCCGGTGCCGTCGTCGGCCTCGCCGCCGGAAGCCTCGCCACCGCGGGGACCACCTTCGCCGCCTCGGACGCGAAGCCGGCCGTGCGCTCCGAGGTCGGCGTCCTCGCGGTGAACAACCTCGGCCTGAGCACCACCGAGGCCCGGTACGTCCAGTGCTGGATCCAGGACTACTGGGGCTACACCGGCGCCCTCGACGGGCAGCTCGGCACCAACAGCTGGAAGGCGCTCCAGCGTTGGCTCAAGGCGCACTGGGGCTACAACGACAGCATCGACGGGATCGTCGGCCCGAACACCATCAAGGCCCTGCAACGTGACCTGAAGGCGCACCACGGCTACACCGGCGCGATCGACGGCATCGCCGGGTCGGGCACCCGGGCCGCGTTCAAGGACTTCGCGGCCGACTCCAGGCCGTACTGCTGAGTCGTCGCCCCGACATGACAGCGGCCCGTCCTTCCCGCGCGGGAAGGACGGGCCTCGGCGTCACATCAGATGCTCAGAGCCGCTCGGGCGTCCGGATGCCCAGCAGGGCCATGCCCTGGTGGAGCGTCCGGGCCGTCACGTCGCACAGGAACAGACGGTTCTGCACCTGCTCGGGCGTCTCGGCCTTCAGCACCGGGCACTTGTCGAAGAACGAGGTGTACAGCGACGCCAGCTGGTACAGATACGCGGCCAGCTTGTGCGGGGCGTACTCCGCGGACGCCTCGAAGACGGTGTCGCCGAACGCGTCCAGGTGCAGGCCGAGCGCCCGCTCCGCCGCGTGCAGTTCCAGCTCCGGGTGCGCGGCCGGCTGCGTGTCGCCCGCCTTGCGCAGGATCGACCGGTTCCGGGCGTAGGCGTACTGGAGGTACACGGACGTGTCGCCGTTCAGCGAGACCATCTGGTCCAGGTCGAACTTGTAGTCCCGGTTCGGCGACGTCGAGAGGTCCGCGTACTTCACGGCGCCGATGCCGACCTGCGCGGCCCGCTCCTGGATCTCGTCCTCGGTGAGGTCCAGCGCCTTCTCCCGGACGACCTCGGCGGCCCGCTGCACCGCCTCGTCCAGCAGGTCCTCCAGCCGTACGGTCTCGCCCTCACGCGTCTTGAACGGCTTGCCGTCCGCGCCCAGCACCGTGCCGTAGCCCATGTTGTGCGCGGTGACGTGCTCGCCCAGCCAGCCGGCCCGGCGTGCCGTCTCGAAGACCATCTTGAAGTGCAGGGACTGGCGGACGTCCACGACGTACAGCAGCGTCGTCGCGTGCAGGTCGAAGACGCGGTTGCGGATCGCGGTCAGGTCGGAGGCCGCGTAGCCGAAGCCGCCGTCGGCCTTCTGCACGATCAGCGGGACCGGCTGGTCGTCCTTGCCGCGGATCTCGTCGAAGAACACCACGAGCGCGCCCTCGGAGCGCACCGCGACACCCATCTCCTCCAGGAGGCGGGCGGTCTCCGGCATGCCCTCGTTGTACGCGGACTCGCCGACGATCTCGTCGTCGCGGATCTCCATGTCGAGCTTCTCGAAGACCGAGTAGAAGTAGACCTTCGATTCGTCGACGAACTGCTGCCACAGTTCGAGCGTCTCCTTGTCGCCGGACTGGAGGGCGACGACCCGCTTGCGGGCCCGCTCCTTGAACTCCTCGTCCGAGTCGAAGACCGCGCGCGAGGCCTTGTACACCCGGTTCAGGTTGCTCATCGCCTGCTCGCCGTCGACGTCGGCCGCGGGGGCCAGCTCGCCGGGGTTCTCGAACAGGTACTGGATGAGCATGCCGAACTGGGTGCCCCAGTCGCCGATGTGGTGCCGGCCGATCGTCTGCTCGCCGGTGAAGTCGAGCATGCCGCGCAGGGCGTCGCCGATGACCGCCGACCGCAGGTGGCCGACGTGCATCTCCTTCGCCACGTTGGGCTGGGCGTAGTCGACGACCGTGATGCCGGCGTTCTCCTTCAGCGGCACGCCGAGGCGCTCGCCGTCCGCGTGCCGCGCGGCGAGGTTCTCGGTGATCGCCCGGTCGGCGACGGTGATGTTGAGGAAGCCGGGTCCGGAGACCTCGATGTCCTTGATCACGTCACCGGTGGTGATGTTGCTGACGACCTGGGTGGCCAGCTCTCTGGGGTTGGCCTTGGCCTTCTTGGCGAGGGCGAGAATGCCGTTTGCCTGGAAGTCGGCCCGCTCGCTACGTCGCAGCAGCGGGTCGACGTCGGTCGCCTCCGGCAGGGTGGCCGAGAGGGCGGACGTGAGCTGCTGCTCGACGGAAGCGCTGAGGGGCGTGACCGAGGCCATGGGGTGGGAGCCGTTCTCCTCGTGGGTTTGGTAGACGTGCTCAGTATCCCATGGGGGGTAAAGCGCTTTTCGCGGGTGCGAGCCGGTGGGGGCTTGTCGCGCCCACGCGGCGGAGCCGCAGATCGATACAGCCCCGCGCCCTTTCAGGGCGCTGCCCGCAAAGGCGTTTTCGTTGTTGCCGTCCTTGCTGGGACAATGAGGGCGCCAGCCGTTGACCGTACGGCTGCCCTGGAGAAAGAAGGACGTGCCGATCGTGGCTCAGAGCACCGAGACCACCGACTGGGTCTCCCGTTTCGCGGATGAGGTCATCGAGGAGTCGGAGCGTCGGGCCCCGGGCAAACCGGTCGTCGTCGCCTCCGGACTCTCCCCCTCCGGCCCCATCCATCTGGGCAACCTGCGCGAGGTCATGACCCCGCACCTGGTCGCCGACGAGATCCGGCGACGCGGGCGCGAGGTCCGGCACCTGATCTCCTGGGACGACTACGACCGCTACCGCAAGGTGCCGGCCGGGATCGCCGGGGTCGACGAGTCGTGGGCGCAGCACATCGGCAAGCCGCTGACCTCCGTGCCGGCGCCGCAGGGCTCGGCGTACCCGAACTGGGCCGAGCACTTCAAGGCCGCGATGGTCGAGTCGCTCGCCGAGCTGGGCGTGGAGTTCGACGGGATCAGCCAGACCGCGCAGTACACCTCGGGCGTGTACCGGGAGCAGATCCTGCACGCCATGAAGCACCGCGGTGACATCGACGCCGTGCTCGCCCAGTACCGCACCAAGCCCAAGGGCGGCGCCAAGAAGTCGCAGAAGCCCCTCGACGAGGCCGAGCTGGAGGCCGCCGAGGGCTCCGGCGCGGCCGGCGAGGACGACGGCAGCTCCGGCTCCGCCGGGTACTTCCCGTACAAGCCGTACTGCGGCAACTGCGAGAAGGACCTCACCACCGTCACCTCGTACATCGACGACACCACCGAGCTGTCGTACACCTGCGACGAGTGCGGCTTCTCCGAGACCGTCCGGCTCAACGAGTTCAACCGCGGCAAGCTGGTCTGGAAGGTCGACTGGCCCATGCGCTGGGCCTACGAGGGCGTCATCTTCGAGCCCAGCGGGGTCGACCACTCGTCGCCGGGTTCGAGCTTCCAGGTCGGCGGGCAGATCGTCGGGATCTTCGGCGGCGCGCAGCCCATCGGTCCCATGTACGCCTTCGTCGGCATCAGCGGCATGGCGAAGATGTCCTCCTCGCGCGGTGGGGTGCCCACCCCGGCCGACGCGCTGAAGATCATGGAGCCGCAGATCCTGCGCTGGCTGTACGCCCGCCGCCGGCCCAACCAGTCCTTCAAGATCGCCTTCGACCAGGAGATCCAGCGGCTCTACGACGAGTGGGACAAGCTGGACGCCAAGGTCGAGGACGGCTCCGCGCTGCCCGCCGACGTCGCCGCGCACTCCCGTGCCGTGCGCACGGCCGCGGGTGAGCTGCCGCGCACGGCACGCCCGCTGCCGTACCGGACGCTCGCGTCCGTCGCCGACGTCACCGCCGGACACCAGGACCAGGCGCTGCGGATCCTATCCGAGCTCGACCCGGAGAACCCGCCGGCCACCCTGGACGAGGTCCGTCCCCGGTACGACAAGGCCGAGGCGTGGATCAACACGCAGGTGCCCGCCGACCAGCGGACCATCGTGCGTGACGAGCCCGACGCCGAGCTGCTGAAGTCCCTCGACGAGGCGTCCCAGCAGTCGCTGCGGCTGCTGCTCGACGGCCTCGCCGAGCACTGGTCGCTCGACGGGCTGACCCACCTCGTCTACGGCGTGCCCAAGGTGCAGGCCGGGTTCTCCGCCGATGCCACGCCCAAGGAACTCCCCGCCGAGATCAAGACTGCCCAGCGGACGTTCTTCGCCCTGCTCTACCACCTGCTGGTGAGCCGGGACACCGGGCCGCGTCTGCCCACGCTGCTGCTCGCGGTGGGGCAGGAGCGGGTACGGCGCCTGCTCGGCGCATAGTCGGCACGACGAGAAGGGGCCCTCGATCCGTCGAGGGCCCCTTCTCGTGTGTGTCAGGGAGGTGCGGCCGGGCGGTGCGCGGTCAGGCGATGTGCTCGTCCGTCAGTTCCGCGTTCAGGCGGTTGGAGAAGCGGTTCACCATCCGCTTGGACTCGGCCTCTTCGAGGGCGACGCCGTACGTCGCCTCGACGTCGGCGATGAACCCGCGCGGGGTCGGCGCGCCGTTCCCGCCCTTTATGGACTCACGGAAGACCAGGTAGTAGTCCTCCTCGCCCGGCTCCGGCGCCGGAGTGCCGCCGCCCTCGCCGAGCTGGCGGGTGCGGTTGCCGGTCACCGGGATCGGAAAGGTGCCCGTGTCCTCCGGAGAGGGCTCCTGGACCGGCGGTTCCTCCTGGTACTGGTCCTGGTACTGCTCCGCCTGGACCTGCTCCTGGTACCACTCCTCGTAGTGCCCCTGCGGGTCGTACGTGGCGCTGTAGCCGCCCTGGTACTCGACCTGGCGGGGCGTGTTGAACCAGTCCTGCACGTAGTCCTGCTGCTCCGGCCCGGGCGGGCCCGCGAGCTGCGGGCGCTGCTCGCCGGGAGGCGTCGCCTGCGGCGGTACGGGTGCCGGGTTGGCGGCGGCCGGTGCCGCCGCGGTCACCTCGGCCGCGGGTACGGCGTCCAGGGCCGGCTGCCGTGTCGCCGGCGGCAGCAGCGCGGGCTCGATGCCCGCCGCGGCCAGCCCTGCGGGAGCGGTGTCCGCCAGCGGAACGCCGTAGCGCGCCAGGCGCAGCGGCATCAGCGACTCCACCGGGGCCTTGCGGCGCCAGGCGCGGCCGAAGCGGGAACGCAGCCGGGCCTGGTACACCAGGCGCTCCTGCTCCAGCTTGATGACCTGCTCGTAGGAGCGCAGCTCCCACAGCTTCATCCGGCGCCACAGCAGGAACGTCGGCAGCGGGGAGAGCAGCCAGCGCGTGAGGCGGACGCCCTCCATGTGCTTGTCGGCGGTGATGTCGGCTATGCGGCCGATCGCGTGCCGGGCGGCCTCCACGGACACCACGAACAGGATCGGGATCACCCCGTGCATGCCGACGCCCAGCGGGTCCGGCCAGGCCGCCGCGCCGTTGAACGCGATCGTCGCGGCCGTCAGCAGCCAGGCGGTCTGCCGCAGCAGCGGGAACGGTATGCGGATCCAGGTGAGCAGGAGGTCGAGGGCGAGCAGGACACAGATGCCCGCGTCGATGCCGATCGGGAACACATAGCTGAAGTTCCCGAAGCCCTTCTGGATGGCCAGCTCACGGACGGCCGCGTACGAACCGGCGAAGCCGATGCCGGCGATGATCACGGCGCCGAACACGACCACGCCGATGAGAACGCGGTGCATCCGAGTCAGCTGCGGTGGCGCGGCCACTCGTACTCCCCTCCCCTTGCGTGTTGTTGCGCGCAACAGAGTGGCACATTCGTACGGCGTGCGTTCTCCCGGTACGGCACGAGCCCGGACCGTTATCGGGCCGGGCTCGTACAAAGGGCTTGGCTGAGCTGCGCGTTGTGACGCAGCGCTGTGCCGGGTGTGACGGTCAGCTCTTCTTCGCCGCTGACTTGGACGGGGAGCTGGACGCCGCCTTCGACGAGCTGCCGGACGGGGACTTCGACGCCGACTTCGAGGGGGCGCTGCTCGGCGTGCCCGCGCCGCCGCCGTCGTTGGCCTCGGCGACCGCGGCCACGGCCTCCTTGATCGCCTTCTGGGCGAGCTTGTTCAGGGTGTCCGCGCTCGGGGTCTTCTCGCCGGCGAGACCGGCGCCGTTGTAGTCGAGCGTCACGACGACGTTCTCGGCCCGGGCCACGACCGTCTCCTGCTTGAAGGAACCCTCCTTCTTCTTCAGGTCGTAGCGCACCGCCGTCGCCTCGTCGCCCACCCCGGCGACCGGCGCCGACTTCAGGTTCTTCGCGCCGGACACCGACTTCGCGTCCTGCACCTGCGTCTTGTAGTACGCCTGCGCCAGCTCGGCGCCCGAGCCGCGCGTGACGTCGGACTCGAAGCGCAGCAGCGAGACGTTGAGCCAGCGGAACTGCGAGCCCTTCACGCCGTTGTTGTCCAGGCTGCTCCAGGAGCAGGAGGCACGCGTCGACGCCTCGTCCGAAGAGCCCTTCTTGCCCGACTTGGCCTCGGGGACCAGGTCCTCCAGCGTCTTCTTGTCCAGCACCTTGCACGCGTCCGGGATCGACTTGTACACGGCCGCCTGCACCGTCGGCGACGGGCTCGCGGACGACGACGCCGAGGTCTTCGTGCCGCTGTCGGCGGCGGCCTTGTCGCCCGAACCGGAGTCCGAGGAGCAGCCCGCGGCGACCAGCATCACGGGGACTGCGGCCGCGCTGACAACGGCTCGGCGCAGGCCCCTCGCCCGCTGCTCGCGCTGGTCACGCCGGTGATGCTGGTCTCGCTTCACTGCTCGCTGCATGGTTCCTTCACTCATGACGGCCACTCGTGGTTCCTGCGGTCGGATCGGGTCCGAGGGGCCACGGTACGCGGTGAAGAAGGTGTGCGGTCTCGTTTCGGTTACGTCGCACAAGGGTGTGGAGGTGTGAAGGAAGGGCGCTAGTCCGCCAGCGCGTCCGCCAGTTGCGCGGCCAGTTTCTGCGCTCTGTCCTGCATTTCCTCGCTGTCCGGGACCGCGCCGACGGTCGCCGGCTGCTCCTCGTACTCGATGGTCACGATGACGTTGGACGTGCGGAACGCCACAGTCACCGTGCGCTGCTGGGCCGTCGAACCGGAGCCGGCGAGCTGGTCGTCGAGGAAGGCCTCGTCACCGAGGTCCTCCAGTACCCGGGGCTGGAGTTCGGCGGCGGCCGCGTCGTCGGTGGACGCGGACGAGGAGGGGGACGTCGAGGACGAAACGGACGGGGACGCGGAGTTCGAGGCCGAGGGGGAGGGTGAGCCGCTCGGGCTGCCGCTTCCGCCGCCGCCCGCCGACGGATCGGTGGACGCCGTGCCGGCGTCGCCGTCCGGACTCACCGGCTCGGGCAGGTCCGCCGCCTCCTGTTTCGTCGCGAAGAGCTGCTCCGCCTCGCTGTCGTCGCTGACCGAGGTGTCGTACGACACCACGCGCTCGAAACTGACGAGGAGATGGTCGGTGGCGTCGGCCGACTCGACCTTCCAACGGCAGCCGATCCTGCGGTCGGTGTCGTAGGTGAGCGTCGGCGTGCCCTCGTACGCCTTCTCCTGCTGTTCGGCGTCCGGGAGCTGCTGGATGCCGGGCAGGAGCGAGTCGAGGGTGTCCTCGCCGACCACGCCGCACGGTTCGGGGAGCGTGCGGTAGCGGCCGGGCTCGGCCGTCGCGGACGCCGTGCCGGAGTCGCCGGGGTTGGAGTCGTCGGTTGCGCCGCCGCTGTCGGAGCTGCCGGTGCAGCCGGCCAGCAGCACCGCGAGGAGTGCGGCGACGCCGGATACGTAGGCCTTCCGCTGCACGGTCAGGCTCCTCTCTGCGGTGGCTGTGTGGTCGGTCCGCTGCCGGTCTCTCAGTGTCCCCGCTGGTTATTCGCTTGCCGCGCGGGGGCGCCCACTGGAGACAATGTGTATCGCACGCACTGCTGTGGACGCCGGTCCGTTGTCCCTTTTCATCGACCCTGGCGCCGGTTTTGCGATTTAAGACTTGTGTTTTGTTTCAGGGGGATTGAGGACGATATGTCGTACGTGGAGATGCCGGGCGCGAAGGTACCCATCCGTATGTGGGCCGACCCGGCGACGATCGAGGGCTCCGCGCTCCAGCAGCTCCAGAACGTCGCGACCCTGCCGTGGATCAAGGGCCTCGCCGTGATGCCGGACGTGCATTACGGGAAGGGCGCGACGGTCGGGTCCGTCATCGCGATGCACGGGGCCGTGTGTCCCGCGGCGGTCGGCGTGGACATCGGCTGCGGGATGTCGGCGGTGAAGACGTCCCTGACGGCGAACGACCTGCCGGGCGACCTGTCCCGGCTGCGGTCGAAGATCGAGCAGGCGATTCCGGTGGGGCGGGGAATGCACGACAGCCCTGTCGACCCCGGCCGGCTGCACGGCTTCGGCACGTCCGGGTGGGACGGCTTCTGGGGGCGGTTCGACGGGGTCGCCGAGGCGGTGAAGTTCCGTGAGGAGCGGGCGACCAAGCAGATGGGAACCCTCGGATCCGGCAACCACTTTGTCGAGGTCTGCACGGATACGACCGGTTCCGTCTGGCTGATGCTGCACTCCGGTTCCCGGAACATCGGCAAGGAACTGGCCGAGTTCCACATCGGCGTGGCCCAGAAGCTCCCGCACAACCAGGGCCTGGTCGACCGCGACCTCGCCGTCTTCGTCGCGGACACCCCGCAGATGGCGGCGTACCGCAACGACCTGTTCTGGGCGCAGGAGTACGCCCGGTACAACCGCACGATCATGATGGCGCTCCTGAAGGACGTGATCCGCAAGGAGTTCAAGAAGGCCAAGCCCGCCTTCGAGGCCGAGATCAGCGCGCACCACAACTACGTGGCCGAGGAGCGCTACGACGGGATGGACCTGCTCGTGACCCGCAAGGGCGCGATCCGGGCCGGTTCCGGCGAGTACGGCATCATCCCGGGGTCCATGGGCACGGGGTCGTACATCGTGAAGGGCCTCGGCAACGAGAAGGCCTTCAACTCGGCGTCGCACGGCGCGGGCCGGCGCATGAGCCGGAACGCGGCGAAGCGCCGCTACACGACCAAGGACCTGGAGGAGCAGACACGGGGCGTGGAGTGCCGCAAGGACTCCGGTGTCGTGGACGAGATCCCGGGCGCCTACAAGCCGATCGAGCAGGTCATCGATCAGCAGCGGGACCTCGTGGAGGTCGTGGCGAAGCTGAAGCAGGTCGTGTGCGTGAAGGGCTGACGGACGTGTGAGGCCCCCCGGTCGACACCGGGGGGCCTTTCGCTGCCGCTACTTCGGGGCGTGGGTCACCGCGTAGATCATCACGAAGGCCACGATGTGGATGCCGAAGAGGAAATAGCCGAGCCACCACCACATCTGGCGTTCGTCGTGGGGGTCCTTGGGCTTGTTCTCCCCGGGCGCGGTCACAGGTCCCGGTGCACCTTCGTGTTGGACGCCTGGGCGCGGGGGCGCACGACGAGGAGGTCGATGTTGACGTGGCTGGGGCGGGTGACCGCCCACGTGATGGTGTCGGCCACGTCGTCGGCCGTCAGGGGCTCCGCCACACCCTCGTAGACCTTCGCCGCCCTGGTCTCGTCGCCGCCGAAGCGGGTCAGGGCGAACTCGTCGGTCCTGACCATGCCGGGCGCGACCTCGATGACCCGGACCGGGCGCCCGACGATCTCCAGGCGCAGGGTCTCGGCGAGGACGTGGGCGCCGTGCTTGGCGGCGACATAGCCGCCGCCGCCCTCGTACGTGCCGTGGCCGGCCGTGGAGGACAGGACGACCACCGTGCCGTCGCCGCTCGCCTCCAGCTTGGGCAGCAGGGCCTGGGTGAGGTTCAGGGTGCCGATGACGTTGGTCTCGTACATCGTGCGCCAGTCGGCGGGGTCGCCGGTCGCGACCGGGTCGGCGCCGAGCGCGCCGCCGGCGTTGTTGACGAGGACGCCGATGCTCTGGAAGGCCGTCGCGAACTCGTCCACCGCCGCGCGGTCCGTCACGTCCAGCTGGTACGCCGTCGCGGCGTGGCCGGCCGCGTTGATCTCCTCGGCCAGCGCCTCGATGCGGTCCTTGCGGCGGGCGGTGAGGACCACCCGGTAGCCGGCCCCGGCGAGCTGCCGTGCCGTGGCGGCTCCGATACCGCTGCTCGCACCGGTGACGACGGCGATGCGGGAGGCGGCGGACGGTGCGGCGGTGGGCATGGCTGCTCCTCGTGCGGGTCGATGCGGTCCGGGCCGGGTCGAGGGCCTGTCCGGCCAGGATAGGCGGGCGGCGCGGTGGGACAATGAGATGGGTGATCCCCAAGGGCAGGAGGTGGATCATGGGACAGGCACGCGAGGTCATGGACCGGCTCACCGCAGCGATCACCACCGGGAACTCCGACACGATCGCCGGTCTCTACGCGCAGGACGCGGTCGCGGTCACCCCGGACGGCGGGGAGCTTCACGGGCGCGACGACATCGCCGCGTACTGGCGGCAGATGACCGAGGCGGTTCCGGACGGCAGTTACGAGTCGGTGCACTCCTACGAGGTCGGCGACACCGCCATCGACGAGGGCGTCTTCACCGGCAAGAACACCGGGCCGATCCAGTTGCCGACGGGCGAGACGCTGCCGCCGACGCAGAAGGAGATCAGGATCCGCGGGGTGGACTTCGCCACCGTCGACGACGACGGGCGGATCGTGGACTACCGGCTCTACTTCGACGAGATGGAGTTCCTGGCGCAGCTCGGACTGCTGCCCGACGAGCCGTCCTGAGCGGGGCCGGGCCGCCGGTCAGTTCCCTCGCGGCGCGTACATGATCACCGCCATGCCCGCGAGGCAGATCAGTGCGCCCGTGACGTCCCAGCGGTCCGGGCGGTAGCCGTCGGCGACCATGCCCCAGGCCAGCGAACCGGCGACGAAGACACCGCCGTACGCGGCGAGGATCCGGCCGAATGCGGCGTCGGGCTGGAGCGTGGCGATGAAACCGTACGCGCCGAGCGCCATGACGCCGGCGCCGATCCACAGCCAGCCGCGGTGCTCGCGCACGCCCTGCCAGACCAGCCACGCGCCGCCGATCTCGAACAGCGCGGCGACGACGAAGAGGGCGACGGAGCGGACGATCA
Source organism: Streptomyces sp. Y7 (assembly GCF_043195415.1). NCBI lineage: Bacteria > Bacillati > Actinomycetota > Actinomycetes > Kitasatosporales > Streptomycetaceae > Streptomyces > Streptomyces sp. Y7. Next base: position 312,213 of record NZ_JBIDDQ010000008.1, on the reverse strand, counting down.
GCATGGCGGTCAGCTTCGCACGCCCCGGTCGGGGGCCCTCGGCCGCGTGTCACCTGTTGGACGGCGCCTGCCGGGCGCCGGGCGGGGGATACATCGCTACGACCACGTGAAGTGAGGAGTGGCGGTATGCGGCGGATGCGGGTTGCTGCGGTGTGCGGAGCGGCCGTGGTGACGGTGGCCGGCGGGCTGACTCCGGCCGCCGGGGCGGTGCGCGGGTCCGGGCCGGTGCGCGGTTCGGAGGCGGTGCGTCGGGCCGAGGCCGATCTCGCGTATCACGGGTCCGCCGACATGGTCGGGGGCCGGATCGACGTACGGTTCACGCCGCACAATCACGGGCCGGGCGCCGTGCCGGACTCCGCGGTGCGGATCCGCTGGTCGCAGCCGCTGGCGGAGGGGCAGTCGCTGCCCGCGGGGTGCGCGCCGGACGGGGACCGGGCGGTGCGGTGCCGGGTCGGGCCGCTGGCCGCGCACGACTCCGGCGAGCGGATCGGCCTGCGGGTACGGCTGCGTGACGCGCCGGCGGAGGTGCTGTTGGAGTTCGCTCCGGTGGGCGGCGGCGGGGTGGTCGACGAGACCCGGGCGCGGGAGCGGCAGCCGGTCCTGGTGCTGGACACCGGGGACACGTACTACTTCTGACGCCGTCAGTCGTCGGGGTTGTCGGCGTCGTAGGCCGCGCGGGAGCGGTGGACCTCGTCGAAGTGGGTCTCCGCCCAGTTCTTCACGGCGGTCAGCAGCAGGGCCAGGTTCTGACCGAGCGCGGTGAGTTCGTAGTCGACGCGGACCGGGACGGACGGGGTGACGGTGCGGGTGAGCAGGCCGTCGCGTTCGAGGGAGCGCAGGGTCTGGGTCAGCATCTTGGGGCTGACGCCCGCGATCCTGCGGCCGAGGTCGCTGTAGCGCATGGGGCCGGCGGCGAGGGCAGAGACGACGAGGCTGACCCACTTGTCGCTGATGCGGTCCAGGAGCTGGTTGGTCGGGCAGCTCTTGAGGAAGGCGTCGTACTCGATCCGGGCCTGCTCGCGTCGCTGGGCCGCCGTCGTGGTCGCCATGGCTCACCTCTGGGGTACATACGCACTCTCAGGTAACTACTTACCTAGAGATAGTAACTCTTCCTAGGGTTGTTCGCAGCGGACGGGAGATCATCCCGCCCACACGCTGACGAACCGAGGAGAGTCGCTGTGCGTGCTGTTGTGGTGGATACGGTCGGTGGGCCCGAGGCCGTGCGGGTCGTGGAGACCGACGTGCCGGAGCCCGGCGAGCGGCAGATACGGATCAAGGTCGCGGCGGCCGCGCTGAACCCCGTGGACGCGGGGGTGCGGGCCGGGGTCTTCGGCGCTCTGGCCGGGCGGACCGGACTCGGCTGGGACGTCGCCGGGACGGTGGACGCCGTCGGCGGCGCCGCCGGGGGAACGTGGCGGACCGGCGAGGAGGTGGTGGCCCTGCACTACGGCATGGTCAAGCCGCTCGGCACGCACGCGGAGTACGTCGTGGTCGACGCGGACGCCGTCGCCCCGGCGCCGGCGGCGGCGGACGCGGTGCACGCGGCGTCACTGCCGCTGAACGCCCTGACCGCCGCACAGGCCCTGGACCGTCTGGAAGTGACGTCCGGTCAGTCGCTGCTGGTGACGGGGGCGGCGGGCGCGGTCGGCGCGTACGCCGTGCAGCTCGCCGCGCGCCGGGGGATCACGGTCACCGCGCTGGCCCGGGAGACGGACGAGGAGTTCGTACGGTCGCTGGGAGCGGCCGGCTTCACGGCGGGCGGTGTCGCGGCGGGCGGCTTCGACGCCGTGCTGGACGCGGCGGTCCTGGGTGCGCCGGCGCTGGAGTGGGTCCGGGACGGGGGCGCCTACATCGGCGTCATCCCGCACGCCGAGCCGGGGCCGGTGCGCGGGGTGCGCACCGGAGCGGTCGAGGTGAACGCCGACGGCACGCAGCTCGCCGGACTCGTCCGGCTGGTGGACGAGGGGGCGCTGACCCTCCGGGTGGCGGAGACGTACGCCTTGGACGACGCGGCGAAGGCGCATGCGCGGCTGGCGGAGGGCGGGGTTCGCGGGCGGTTGGTGCTGGTGCCGTGACCGGGTGCCGCGATGCGTCGTCGTCCGGGTGCGGCGCCGTCGTGGCTGGTCGGGCGGTTCGGGGTGCGGCGCCGTTGGGGCTGGTCGCGCAGTTCCCCGCGCCCCTTGAGGGTGTTGTTGGTGGGGGGTGTGGTCGGGTGCTGCTGGTTTTCTCGCGTTGTCGTTCGGGTGCGGCGCCGTTGGGGGTGGGCGCGCAGTTCCCCGCGCCCCTTCAGGGCGTTGCTGCTCACCTTCGGCGGGATCCGGCCCGGGGTGCCGGGCCGGCGGCCGCGTGGACGGGACCGTGGCGGGGGATGTGCCCGGCTCGGCGGGTTCGGGCGGATGCGGTGACGGCCGGGGCTATCGGGGCTGTCCGCCCTGTGCGTAGGCCGTCGGTGGAACGCCCACCGTGGCCGTGAAGTCCCGTACCAGGTGGGCCTGGTCGGCGTAGCCGAGGTCGGCCGCGAGGGCGGCCCAGTCGACGTCCGTGCGGGTGCCGGCGAGGTCCAGGGCCTCGTGGATGCGGTAGCGCAGGATGCACCACTTGGGGCTGACGCCGACGTAGGTCGAGAAGAGCCGTTGCAGCGCCCGGACCGACAGCCCCTGCGCCCGCGCGAAGTCGCCGACGCGCAGGACCGTGCGGTCGGCGCGGATGTGCCTGACCAGGCTGATCGCGAGGTCGGCCTGCGGGTCGGGGGTGCGGGGGAGCGCGAGGAGGAAGGCGTCCAGGGCGGCCACCCGGGCCTGGTCGTCGGCCGGGGTGACGATCGTGCCGGCGGTCTCGGCCGTGGCCGGTGCGAACACCTCCCGGGCGGGCACGGTGCGGCCCGTCCACCGGGACACCGGAGCCTCGGCGGCGTACGGGCGGAACCCGCCGGGCCGGAACTTCACCCCGCAGACCCTTCCCCGCCCGGTCAGCTTCCGGGTGTACATGCCGAGCGCGACACCGGTCACCTCGGCGTAGGGCCCGCCCTCGTCCTCGTCCCACTGGAAGGTGAGATTGACGGCCGGGTGCGGGACGACATGGGAGGCGTAGGGCTCGGGCAGGTCCCAGTCGATGAGCCAGTACCACTCGACGTACCGGCGCAGCGGCTCGGCGGGCTCGTGGCGGCGAAACCGCACACGCCTGAGCAGCCCGGCCGGGTCGACGATCCCGCGGGTGTCGTGGCGGGGTGCCTCCATGGCCGGATGGTACGTCGCGTTTCTTCAAGAAGGGCAGCCGTCGGTGTCCCTACCGTCGAGACATGGACACGAACGGTGTGAAGACGTACGGCATCGGTGAGCTGCTGGCGATGGCCCGCGAGCGGGCGGTCCCGGTGGTGCGGGGCATCTCCGACGAGGACCTCGCCGCGCCCACGCCCTGCGCGGAGTACGACGTGAAGGACCTGGTCAACCACCTCTATCAGGTGATCGTGCAGTTCCAGCGGCTGGCCGCGAAGGAGGCGTCGGACTTCGGCGACACCCCGGACCGGGTCACGGGGAACGCCGAGTGGCGCGAGGACCTCGGCCGCGAGGCGGACCTGCTGGTGGCGGCCTGGTCCGCGCCCGGCGCGGAGGAGGGGCGGACCGGCGGGATGGACATGCCGGCCCGGCTGGTCGGCTCGATGGCGCTGCTCGATCTGACGGTGCACGTGTGGGACCTGGCGCGGGCGACCGGCCAGGACTACGCGGCCGCCGACGAGGCGGTCGTGGCGGAGCTCGCCGGCACGGTGGACACGCTGTCGCCGACGGCCAGGAAGATGGGGGTCTTCGGGGAACCGGCCCCCGAGCCGGAGGGAGCGTCCCCCTTCGAGCGCCTGCTCGCACGGACGGGCAGGGATCCCCGCTGGGGCTAGTCGGGGCGGGCCGGCGGGGCGAAGCCGGCTGGGCGCTGGACATGGCCGGTCGGTAGGGAGGTGTCGTCGTCGTCCGGGCAGGTCGGGTCGTCGTGTCCGTGGGGCGGCGGTCGTTTGGGTGGGGCGGCGGTCGTTTCGGTGGGGCGGGAATAGCCCCCGCACGGTCTCCGTTCTCCGGGTATAGTTGAACCGTCAACAACCTGGAGGGTGAGCGACCATGCAGTTCGGGATCTTCAGCGTCGGCGATGTCACGCCGGACCCCACCACGGGCCGTACGCCGACCGAGCGCGACCGCATCAAGGCCATGGTCGCCATCGCGCTGAAGGCCGAGGAGGTCGGACTCGACGTCTTCGCGACCGGTGAGCACCACAACCCGCCGTTCGTGCCGTCGTCGCCGACGACGATGCTCGGCTACATCGCGGCGCAGACGGAGAGGCTGGTGCTGTCCACCTCCACCACGCTCATCACGACCAACGACCCGGTGAAGATCGCCGAGGACTTCGCGATGCTCCAGCATCTGGCCGACGGCCGGATGGACCTGATGATGGGCCGCGGCAACACCGGCCCGGTCTACCCCTGGTTCGGGCAGGACATCCGTCAGGGCATCAACCTCGCCATCGAGAACTACGCCCTGCTGCACCGCCTGTGGCGCGAGGACGTCGTGAACTGGGAGGGCAAGTTCCGCACGCCCCTGCAGGGCTTCACCTCCACGCCCCGGCCGCTGGACGGCGTCGCGCCGTTCGTCTGGCACGGCTCCATCCGCTCCCCGGAGATCGCCGAGCAGGCCGCGTACTACGGCGACGGCTTCTTCCACAACAACATCTTCTGGCCGGCCGACCACACCAAGCAGATGGTCGAGCTGTACCGGACCCGGTACGCCCACTACGGCCACGGCACGCCCGAGCAGGCGATCGTCGGCCTCGGCGGTCAGGTCTTCATGCGGAAGAACTCCCAGGACGCGATCCGCGAGTTCCGGCCCTACTTCGACGTCGCCCCGGTCTACGGGCACGGCCCGTCGCTGGAGGACTTCATGGACCAGACGCCGCTGACGGTCGGGTCCCCGCAGCAGGTGATCGAGAAGACGCTCGCCTTCCGCGACTACGCCGGCGACTACCAGCGCCAGCTGTTCCTGATGGACCACGCCGGGCTGCCGCTCAAGACCGTCCTGGAGCAGCTCGACCTGCTCGGCGAGGAGGTCGTGCCGGTGCTGCGCAAGGAGTTCGCCGCCGGACGTCCGGCCGGCGTGCCGGACGCGCCGACCCACGCCTCCCTGCTGGCCAAGAAGGAGTCGGAAGAGGTGACCGTCGCATGAAGCTCGTCGTCGTGTCCGCGGGGCTGAGCGTCCCGTCCTCCACCCGGCTGCTGGGCGACCGGCTGGCGGCGGCGGCCGGGCGGCTGGCCGCGGACCCCGTGGAGGTCGAGGTCGTCGAGCTGCGCGACCTGGCCGTGGAGATCGCGCACAACTTCACCAACGGCTTCCCCGGCCGGCAGCTGGCCGCCGCGATCCACGCGGTGACCTCGGCCGACGGACTGATCGTCGTCACGCCGGTGTTCTCCGCGTCGTACAGCGGACTGTTCAAGTCGTTCTTCGACGTGATCGACAAGGACGCGCTGGCGGGCCTGCCGGTGCTGATCGCCGCGACCGGCGGCACGGCCCGGCACTCGCTGGTCCTGGAGCACGCGCTGCGTCCCCTCTTCGCCCATCTGCGCGCCGTGGTCGTCCCGACCGGCGTGTACGCGGCCTCGGAGGACTGGGGCGCCGAGGGCCTGGACGGGCGCATCGAGCGGGCGGCGGACGAGCTGGTCACGCTGGTGCAGGGGCTGTCGGGGACGAGGCGGCCCGCCGGGGACGACCTCACGGTGGTGCCGTTCGCCGAGCAGCTGGCGGCGCTGTCGAGCCCGGCCGGCGGCTGAGACCCCGGAGAATCCCTCAGCCCGTCCGGCGACCGGGGCCCGGTGGCATGCCTCAGCCCGTCCGGCGGCTGGCGGCCGGGTGGCATGTCTCAGCGCGTCCGGCGGCTGGGGCCGGGTGGCGTGTCTCAGTCCGTCCGGCGGCTGGGGCCGGGTGGCGTGTCTCAGTCCGTCCGGCGGCTGGGGCGCGGGGCGTCTGTCAGCCCGTCCGGCGTTTGAGGACGAGGCCGTTCAGGCCGAACGGGGGTCTGGGGGCGGAGCCCCCAGGGGCCGTGTGAGGGTGTGAGCCCAGTAAGAAGGGCAACCGCGGCGCAGCCCACCCGGCCGAACCGCCGGAGGCCTTGGCAGACTGAACGGGTGTCCCAGACTGTTCTCCTCGCCGAAGACGACCGCGCCATCCGCCACGCCCTGGAGCGCGCGCTGACCCTGGAGGGCTATCGGGTCACCGCGGTCGCCGACGGCGTCGAAGCGCTGGCGCAGGCCCACCGCACACCCCCGGACGTACTCGTGCTGGACGTGATGATGCCCGGCATAGACGGCCTCCAGGTCTGCCGGGTGCTGCGCGCCGAGGGCGACCGCACCCCGATCCTGATGCTGACGGCGCTCGTGGAGACCCAGGACCGCATCGCGGGCCTGGACGCGGGCGCCGACGACTACGTGGTGAAGCCCTTCGACGTGGAGGAGGTCTTCGCCCGGCTGCGCGCCCTGCTGCGCCGCACCAGCGAGACGAACGGCGCCCCGGTCGACGTACCCCCGAAGCCGGCCCCCGAGCCCACCGGCCGGCTGCTGGAGGCGGCCGGACTGCGGATGGACCCGCAGGCGCGCCGGGCCTGGCGGGGCGCGCGGGAGCTGGAGCTGACGCGGACCGAGTTCGAGCTGCTGGAGCTGCTCGTGCGCAACGCCGGCATCGTCCTCGACCACGCCACCATCTACGACCGCATCTGGGGCTACGACTTCGGCCCCGGCTCCAAGAACCTCGCCGTCTACGTCGGCTACCTGCGCCGCAAGCTCGACGAGCCGGGCGCCCCGCAGCTGATCCACACGGTCCGCGGGGTGGGTTACGTGCTGCGGGAGGACTGAGTGGGCGGCCCCGCCCGCCGTCGGCTCGCCAGGATCGTGACCGCACGGCTGCTGACCGGACGGCGCCGCACCGGGCTCGTCTCGCTGCGCTCCACCTTCGCGGTGTCCTTCGCCGCCGTGGCCGCCGTCGTCACCGTCCTGGTCGGACTGCTGTCGTACACCGCCGCCGCCCGGCTGGTGCGGGTGGACCAGGAGTCCGTGTTCGACGAGGTCGTCCAGGACCTGCGCGGCGAGGTGCGGCAGCGGCCGATGCGGCCGGACGACTTCTCCTCCTCCGCCCCCGGCCACGATCTCGTACGGCCCGCCCGCACCGACGTGCAGGTGCTGGGCCCGGACGGCGCCGTCGTCGACCCGGGGCGCCCGGGGCTGCCGGTCACCGCCGCCGACCGGCGGATCGCGGCCGACGGGACGGCCGGGCGGATGGTCCAGCACAAGGACGTCGACGTCGGCAGCGACGTCTACCGGGTGGCGACGGTCGCGCTCGGCGGCGGCCGGGGCGCCGTGCAGATCGCCCAGGAGTTCAGCGACACCGAGGACCTGCTGCGGGCGCTCCAGCAGCGGACGCTGCTGCTGGTGGCGGCCGTCGTGACGCTCGCGGGGCTCTTCGGCTGGTGGCTGGCCCGGCGCATCACCCGCCGGCTGGTCGTCCTCACCGACGCGGCCGAGGACGTCGCGCGCACCCGGCAGCTGGGCATCCAGGTGCCCGTCACCGGCTACGACGAGGTGGGCCGCCTCGGCCGGGCCTTCGACCGGATGCTGGGGCGGCTGGCCCAGTCCGAGGAGGACCAGCGGCGGCTGGTGCAGGACGCGGGCCACGAACTGCGCACCCCGCTCACCTCCCTGCGCACCAACATCTCCCTGCTGCGCCGCATCGACGAGCTGCCGCCCGACGCCCGCGACGAGCTGGTCGCCGACCTGGGCCAGGAGGCACGTGAACTGACCGACCTGGTCAACGAGTTGGTCGACCTGGCGGCCGGGCAGTCCGACACCGAGCCGGCCCAGCGGGTGGACCTCGCCGACATCGCCGAGGACGTCGCCGGGCTGGCGCGACGGCGTACCGGACGGCGGATCCAGGTCCGGGCGTGCGGCGACACGACCACGCAGGGCCGGCCGGCGATGCTTCAGCGGGCGGTGACCAACCTCGTGGAGAACGCCGCGAAGTTCGACCGCGACGGCACCGCGCCCATCGAGATCAGCGTTGCCGGGCCCGCACGGCCCGGAACGGTCCGTGTCGAGGTCCTGGACCGCGGGCCCGGTATCGCCGAGGACGACCTGATCCGCGTCTTCGACCGCTTCTACCGCGCCCCCGACGCGCGTTCCCTGCCGGGATCCGGGCTCGGCCTGTCCATCGTGCGGGAGGTGGCACTGGCCCACGGCGGAGCGCCGTTCGCCTTCCGGCGGGAGGGCGGGGGGACGGCGATCGGATTCACGGTCGGCGGGGCCGGCTGAGCCGGAGGGGACGGCTGAGGTGGCGAGGCTGACTGAGGTGGCGGGGACGGCTGAGGTGGCGAGGCTGACTGAGGTGGCGGGGTCGATTGAGGCGGAGGGCGAGGCTGACTGAACTGGCCAGGCTGACTGACGTGGCGGGGTCGGCTGACGTGGCGGGGGGTCGGCTGAGGCGGGCGAGCCAGGCCGACTGAGGCGGACGAGCCAGGCCGGCTGGAGCGGAAGGGCCGGCTGGGGCGGAGGAATCACGGTCCGGGGGCCGCCCTCTCTCGGATACGTCCGCGATGGGCCACCATCTCATCGGGCGGGCCGTGCGCCCGGTGGCCGAGGGGAGGACGTCGTCGTGCTGAGTGACGTGGAGAACGCCGTACTGGCGGAGATCGACGCGGCCGGGATCGGACGGACGCTGCTGGAGCTGATCTCCGTGCCGAGCGTGACGGGGAGCGCGGCCGAGTCCGAGCTGCAGCATCTGCTGGCGGGGCGGCTGGAGCGGCTCGGGCTCGACGTCGACCTGTGGTCCATGGACCTGGACGCGCTGCGCGCGGACCCCGGGTTCCCGGGGACGGAGGCCGCGCGGGCGGAGGCCTGGGGGCTGGTCGGGGCGACCGAGGACGGTGGGGACGGGCCCGTCTTCGTCCTGCAGGGCCATGTCGACGTCGTACCGCCGGGGGACCGGGAGGCGTGGGCCGGGGATCCGTTCGTGCCGAGGGTCGTCGGGGACGTCGTGTACGGGCGCGGTGCCTGTGACATGAAGGCCGGCCTGACCGCCCACCTCGCCGCGCTCGCGGCGATACGCGCCGCCGGGGTGCGGCTGCGCGGACGGGTCGGCGTGCACTTCGTGGTGGGGGAGGAGGACGGCGGTCTCGGCGCCTTCGGCACGCTGCGGCGCGGCCACCGCGGCGACGTCTGCGTCATCACCGAGCCGACGGGCGGCGCGCTCGTCACCGCCAACGCCGGCGCGCTGACCTTCCGGCTCGCCGTGCCCGGCAAGGCGGCCCACGGCAGCGCCCGCGACCAGGGCGTCAGCGCGATCGACGCGTATGTGCCGCTGCACGCGGCGCTGGCCCGGCTGGAGACCGAACGCAACCGCGACGCCCATCCGCTGATGGCCGAACACCCCATCCCGTACGCCCTGTCGGTGGGCACCGTGCGCGCCGGGGACTGGGCGAGCAGCGTGCCCGATCTCCTGATCGCCGAAGGGCGGCTGGGCGTACGGCTCGGGGAGGACCCGGCGGAGGCACGGGCCGCCTTCGAGCGGTGCGTCGCCGAGGCCTGTGCCGCCGATCCGTGGCTGCGCGACCACCCGGCGATGGTGACGTGGCCGGGCGGACAGTTCGCCAGCGGCCGGCTGCCCGAGGGCCACCCGCTGCCGGAACTGATCCGCGGCGCCCACGCCGACACCGCGGGAGCGGCGGACCCGCGCGAGTGCGGGGCGCCGTACGGCAGCGATCTGCGGCTGTACTCCGGGGCGGGGATACCGACCCTGCAGTACGGGCCGGGGGACATCCGGGTGGCGCACAGCGCGCGGGAACAGGTCACGCTCGCCGAGGTGGTCGAGGTGGCGCGGACGCTGGCGGTGACGGTGCTGCGGACGGTCGGCGTCAAGTGAGCCGACCGGCGTGCGTGGGCGCTCGGCGCCGAACACCCGACGACCGTCGTGCGGTCCTCGTCGCTCAGCCGACGGTCGCTCGGGTGTGTCGTACGTCCCGGGACCGTCGTGCGGTCTTCGGCTCTCTGCCGGCGGTTGCTCGGGTGTGTCGTACGTCCCGGGACCGTCGTGCGGTCTTCGGCTCTCTGCCGGCGGTTGCTCGGGTGTGTCGTACGTCCCGGGACCGTCGTGCGGTTCTCGGCCCACTGCCGGCCTTCGCCAGCGTGCGCCGTACGCCCCCGGACCCTCGTGCGGTTCTCGTCGTTCAGTCGGCTGTCGCCCGGGTGCGGCGGGCGTAGGCGCGGGCCGCGCGGGCGCGGTCGCCGCAGCGGGTGGAGCACCAGTGGCGGCGGCCGTGGCGGAGCAGGTAGCGGTTGCAGGGGGCCGAGCCGCACGCGGTGAGGCGTTCGGCGTCGGCGGAGGTGAGCAGGTCGGCGGCGTCGGCGGCGAGGGTCGCCAGGGCGTGGTCGACGATCTCGGTGGTGGGGTGCGTCGCGGCGCGGTACGGGCCGTCCTTCTCGTCCCACTGCAGCAGCGGAGCCGTGGGCACCCTGGTCAGCGCGTCGTTCACGGCGGCCAGCGCCGCCGGCAGCGCGGGCAGCGCCGCGACCCGCGAGTCGAACAGCGACCGGACCTGCTCGCGCAGCGACCGCAGCTGGGCCGCGCACATCTCCCGCATCCCCGCGTCGACGGGAGCGAGTCCGCGCTCCACGAGCCAGTCGTTCGCCGCCGCCGGAGTGCCGAGCTGATCCACGAACTGCCCGCCCGGCAGCGCGACGACGCTGTTGACGAGGGCGAGCGACGGGTACTGCTCCGCGCCCGGCGCGGGCGGCATCGGCGGCTCGACGGTCTCCTTCATGGCTCTCATGGTACGGAGTCCGGCCATCCGTGAGGCGACGGCAGCCGGGCCCTCTGGTTCGCGCTCAGGATCCGGCCGTGTGCGGACCGACCCCGAGGACGTCGAGCATCGCCCGGGTCGCCGGGCTCGGGTTGAAGCGGCTCCACACCAGGTACTCCAGCCGATGCGGCCCGTCGAGCACCCGGACCAGCGCCAGTTCGGGATGGTCGGCGGCCAGCGGGCGGACGTACGCCGACGGCAGCAACGCGACACCGAGCCCGCGCGCGACCAGCCGGGAGATCAGCTCGACCACACCGGCCTCGTAGGCGACGTCCCGGACCAGGCCCGCGGCCGCGAAGGCCCGGTCGGACTGGGCCCGGGCCGGGGTGCCGGCCGCGAAGTCCACGAAGGTCTCCTCGGCGATCTCCGCCAGGGTGACCCGGTCCACGCCCGCGAGCCGGTGCCCGGCCGGCACGACCAGGGCGTGCTCGTCGTGGTCGAGGACGAGGGTCTCGACCCCGGAGGGCCGTTCACCCTCCGGCAGCCCCAGGAAGGCGATGTCCAGCTCGCCGTCCCGCACCGCCGCGGCCAGCTCGTCGCTGCGCCCGGAACGCAGCACGACACGCACATCGGGGTACCGCGCGCGATACCGCTGCAGCAGGTCCGGTACGTCCACCGCGGCCGTGGTCACGATCACGCCGACGGCGAGCCGGCCCCGTACGACACCGGTAGCCGCGGCGGCGTCGGCGACCGCGCGGTCGGCGGCGGCCAGGCACTCGCGCGCCGCGGCCACGAACGCCTCACCCGCACTGGTCAGTTCGACACGGCGGCTGGAACGGGCGAACAGCTTGACCCCGAGCTCCCGTTCCAGACCGGCGATCCGATGGCTGAGGGACGACTGCACCACGTAGCAGCGCTCCGCCGCGCGCGTGAAGTTACGGGTTTCGGCCACGGCGACGACGTAGCGCATCTGCTGGAGATCCACAGGACCATGGTTCTCGTTCATGGCTGTGATGACAACCATGTATTGGAGCCATGGGGCCGGGCTGCGGAGACTGCTTCTCATGCATCCCTCGACCGAGCGGTCACCGGGCCCGGCGCGGAGTTCCCGCGCGCTGCCGGTGGCAACCGTCGCACTGACCGCCCTCGCTCCCGCGGCGTGGGGCGCCACCTACGCCGTCACCACGGAACTCCTTCCGCCCGGGCATCCGATGTTCGCCGGGCTCGTCCGCGCCCTGCCCGCCGGGCTGCTCGCCCTGGCGCTCACCCGCGTGCTGCCGCGCGGCGACTGGTGGTGGAAGGCCGGCGTCCTCGGCGCGCTCAACATCGGCACCTTGTTCCCGCTGCTCTTCCTGGCCGCCGAACGGCTCCCCGGCGGGGTCGCCGCCACCCTCGGCGCCGCCCAGCCCCTGCTGGTCGCCGGGCTCGCCATCGCGGCGCTCCACGTCCGGGCCACGGTCTGGCGCTGGACCTGGGGGGTGCTCGGTGTCGTCGGCGTCGGGCTCGTCGTGCTCGGCCCGGAGGCCCGGCTGGACGCCGTCGGGGTGCTCGCCGGCCTCGGCGGTACGACCGCGATGGCCTGCGGCACCGTCCTCACCAAGCGCTGGGGGCGGCCCGCGGGGGTCGGCCCGCTCGCCTTCGCCGGCTGGCAACTGGCCGTCGGCGGCGTGCTGTTGCTCCCGCTCACCCTGGTGATCGAGGGAGTGCCGGAGCGGATCGACGCGGGGGCGGCGGCCGGCTACCTGTGGCTCGGCAGCGTGGGCGGGCTGATCGCGTACACGCTGTGGTTCCGCGGCATCGGAAAGCTGTCGGTGGGCGCGTCCGCACCGCTGGTGCTGCTGTCCCCGCTGGTCGCGACGGTCATCGGCATCGCCCTGGGCGAGTCCCTGAGCCTGCCCCAGTCCCTCGGCTTCGCCCTCGCCCTGGCCTCGTTGCTGGCAGCGCAGTTCGAGTCTCCGAAGGGCATGCCCCGGCGACCGGCGCGCGGACGACGACGGGTTCCGTGGGGCGGGGAGCCGGAGGGGGCGGTTGACGGGGAGTCGTTCCGGGGCGAGCCGGTAGACGGGGAGCCGTTCCGGGGCGAGTCGGTTGACGGGGAGCCGGTCCGGGGTGAGCCGGTCCGGGGTGAGCCGGTTGACGGGGAGCCGGTCCGGGGTGAGCCGTTCCGGGGTGAGCCGGTCCGGGGTGAGCCGGTTCAGGGGGAGCCGGTTCGGGGCGAGTTGGTTCGGGGCGAGCGAGTCGGGGACGGACGGGTTCGGTGACGGGGCCCCGACCGGCCGCGCGGACGCCGTGGTCCTCGCCGTACGGTCCTTCCCGGCCGACCGGGAGTTCCTGGTCGGCGCCACCCGCACCGTGCTGGACGCCGCCGCGCGGCTCGGCACCCGGGTGCTCGTGGTCGGCGGCGCCGGTGCCCTGCGCAGCCCCGGCGCCCCCGGCCGGCTGGTGGCCGGCGACCGCGCGTACGTGCCCGCCGAGTACCGGGCCGTGGCGCTCGCCGGGACGGCGCAGTTGCGGGCGTGCGAGGCCCACGCCGACGCCGACTGGGTCTACCTGAGCCCGCCGGCCCAGCTCGAACCCGGCGAACGGACCGGCCGCTACCGGCGCGGTACCGACACCCTGCTCACGGACCCGGAGGCGGGCCGGCCGTGGATCAGCGCGGAGGACCTGGCCGTGGCGGTGGGCGACGAGATCGAGAGCCCCGGCGCGGACCGCCACATCACGGTCGTCCACCGGTCGTCGGCGTGACCTCGGTATGGCAGTCGTTGCAGCCCGGGGTCACCTGCACCCGGGGCTCCCACTGGTGCACCTGCTGCGAGCCGTCACCGTGGAACTGGACCTTCTCACCGGCGACTTCGCCGGCCGCAACGGCCTCCACTCCACGGACGTGCGCGCACTGATCCACCTGCTAGACGCCCACCGCGAGGACGTACGCGCCACTCCCGGGTGGCTCGGGGCACAGCTCGGCGTGAACTCGGCATCGACCACGGCCCTCGTCGACCGCCTGGAACGGCTGGAAACCGTCCGCCGCGAACGCGACACCCACGACCGCCGGCGCGTCCTGCTGACTGTCACCGACAAGGCCGTCACCCTCGGCTGGACCTTCTTCGGTCCCCTCATCGAGGACATGGTCGGCGCCCCGCGCTCCTACGACGACCAGGAACTGGCCACCGTCCGCCGCTTCCTGGGCACGATGCGGGCCATCACGACGGTCCACCGCGCGAACGAGAACCGCCCCGGCGACCGGAAAGCCGACCAGTAGGAGGAAGGCGCCGGGCGGGGCGGTGTCCGAGGCGGTGTCCGTCAGCCGTTGGCGAGGAGTTCCAGCGTGTCGATCACGCGGTTGGAGAAGCCCCACTCGTTGTCGTACCAGGCGACCACCTTGACGTGGCGGCCGTCGACGCGGGTGAGGGCCGAGTCGAAGATCGAGGAGGCGGGGTTGCCCACGATGTCGGACGACACCAGCGGGTCCTCCGAGTACTCCAGAACACCGGCGAGCGGCCCCTGAGCCGCGGTGCGGTACGCCGCCAGCACGTCGTCGCGGGTCACGTCACGGGCGACGGTCGTGTTGAGCTCGACGATCGAGCCCACCGGCACCGGCACCCGGATCGAGTCGCCCGACAGCTTCCCGTCCAGGTTCGGCAGCACCAAGCCGATCGCCTTGGCGGCCCCGGTCGTCGTCGGCACGATGTTGACGCCGGCCGCCCGGGCACGACGGGGGTCGCGGTGCGGACCGTCCTGCAGGTTCTGCTCCTGCGTGTAGGCGTGCACCGTCGTCATGAACCCGTGCTCGATACCGGCGAGTTCGTCGAGCACCTTGGCCAGCGGCGCGAGCGCGTTGGTGGTGCAGGACGCGTTGGAGACGATCGTGTGCAGGGACGGGTCGTAGGTGTCGGTGTTGACCCCGAACGCGAGCGTGACGTCGGCCCCGTCCGACGGCGCGCTCACGAGCACCTTCCTCGCACCCGCGTCGAGGTGGGCGCGGGCGGCCTTGGCCGAGGTGAAGCGGCCGGTGGCCTCCAGAACGATGTCGACACCCAGTTCGGCCCACGGCAGCTGCGCCGGCTCGCGCTCGGCCAGGACGGTGATGCGGCGGCCGTCGACGACGAGGGCGTCCCCGTCGACCGTCACCGGACGCCCGAGGCGCCCGGCCGTGCTGTCGTAGGCGAGCAGCCGGGCGAGGGCGGCGGGCTCGGTGAGGTCGTTGACGGCCACGACCTCCAGGGAGCTGTCGCGCTCCAGCAGCGCGCGCAGCACATTGCGTCCGATACGGCCGAATCCGTTGATGGCGATGCGAGTCATGAGTGATGTCCCTTCTCCTCGCCACCAGGCTCGCCCGCCGCCCCCGGCGCTGACAGTGGCGCGATCGCCATGGTTCAAAAGGATCCCGCCACTACTCGCGCAAAGGGATCCCAGTGGTCTGGTGCAGAGGGGGATCCCACGTGGTCTGGTGCAGAGGGAGCCCGCCACGGCTGCCGCAAAGGACCCCGTCCCAGCTGCTATTCGCCCCGGGTGAAGGTCCGCCGGTACTCGCTCGGTGTGGTGCCCAGGATGTGCTGGAAGTGCAGGCGCAGGTTCGCGCCGGTGCCCAGGCCGACGTCGGCCGCGATCTGTTCGACACTCCGCTGCGACCGCTCCAGCAGCTCGCGGGCCAGGTCGATACGGGCGCGCATCACCCACTGCATCGGCGTGTAGCCGGTCTCCTCGACGAAGCGCCGGGAGAACGTCCGCGGGGAGACCCCGGCCTGCCGCGCCAGTACGTCGAGGGTGAGGGGCTCGCCGAGCCGGTGCAGCGCCCACTCGCGCGTGGCGCCGAAGCGCTCGCCGCGCGGTTCGGGGACGCTGCGCGGCACGTACTGGGCCTGGCCGCCGCTGCGGTAGGGGGCCGCGACCAGGCGGCGGGCCGCGTGATTGGAGGCGGCCACCCCCAGGTCGCCGCGCAGGATGTGCAGGCACAGGTCGATGCCGGAGGCGGCGCCGGCCGAGGTGAGGACACGGCCCTCGTCGACGAACAGCACGTTCTCGTCGACCTGCACGAGCGGATGCCTGGCCATGAGCGCCCGCGTGTAGTGCCAGTGCGTCGTGGCGCGCCTGCCGTCGAGCAGCCCCGTGGCGGCGAGCGCGAACGCGCCCGTGGAGATGGCGGCGAGCCGGGCGCCCCGGGCGTGGGCGGCGATCAGCGCGTCGACGACCGCCCGGGGCGGGTCCTCACGGTCCGGGAACCGGTAGCCGGGCACGAAGACGATCTCGGCCCACGCCAGCGCGTCCAGGCCGTGGGCGACGTAGTACGACAGCCCGTCACCGCCGGTCACGAGACCGGGTGCCGCCCCGCACACCCGCACCTCGTACGGCATGCTCGCGCGGGTCGTGAACACCTGCGCGGGGATTCCGACATCGAGCGGCTTCGCACCCTCGAGAACGAGAACGGCGACGCGATGCAGACGGGAGGCTGGCACGGGAAGAGGCTACGTGGGGCCGCGACCCCGGTCCGCCCGCCGCGTGGGCCGCGCAGAGGACCGCCTGCCGCGTGCGCCGCGCGGAGGACCGCCCCGGCCGCCCGTGTCCCTCCCGGAACGCGACGAAGGCGGGGTCCGCGAACCCCGCCCGCTGTGCCGACCGCCCGAGAACCCCTGGCTCAGGGCCAGACCAGGCAGTACGGCTGATGCCCCGCCTCGTGGAGGCGATGGCTGAAGTCCTGCCACTCGTGCAGGAGTTGGTACACGTTGAACGCGTCCCGCGGACCACCCCGGTCCGGGACCGTCGACCAGATGAACGCGGCCGCGCCGACCGCTTCCTCTCCTATGCCCCGCAGCGGGTCGACCACCGTCATCGGCAGCTTGACGACCGCGTAGTCGGGGTGCAGGACGACAAGCTCCAGCGGCGGCACCTTGTGCAGGGGCACGCCCTCGATGCCCGTCAGCACCATCGCGGCCATGGTCTCCGGCTTGATCTTGGTGAACATGCCGTTCATGCCGAGTTCGTCGCCGCCCAGCTCCTCGGGTCGCATGGAGATGGGGACGCGGGCAGCGGTGGCGCCGTCCGGCGCGCCGAAGTACTTGTACGTCACCCCCACCCGACCACCATTCCTGCTCTCCGCCCGGAGGCGGTCGACCTGGCCGTCGATCCGCCGGTCGAACGGCTCGTGCTCACTCGGTACACCCGGTACACCCGTCGCGTCTGGCATACCTGGTACAACGTGTCCCTGGCGTGCTTCGTTCGAATCCTCCGCGTCGCGTCGGTGCCTTCCCCGCCGGGCACGTCGAGGACCCAGGTCGTCAGTCCCCTCGCCCAGTCCGCCACCGCGATGCATATCTCCACCCGACTGCTTTTCTAGGACGCGCAGGCCCCGCCGCGCAACCCGATCATCGTGTCAGTGACCTCCCCCACGGCCGCCCGCCGAAACGTGCGCTGAAACACCTGTCCGCGGGATCTTCTCAGTCCCCGATCACCACGCCCCGCATGAGCTGTGTGTATCACGTCCAGTCTCGCAGATTCCCGGAGCGGTGACGGCGGGTGAAGGCAGGGGCGCCTGGGGTGCGGGAGGACGGGACGACCGCTGCCCGCGCCGGTAGCGCCCCGCTGCCGTCGCCGCCCCCTGGCCTACTCTGATGAGGTCACTGGCAACCGGAGTCCGAGATCATCGGAGTAGGTCAGAGAAGGTCGGAGTAGTCGCAGGTCATGAGCGAAGCGCCCTCTTCAGGAACGCCCTATCCATACGATGCGCCTGCCTCGCAGGCTCTGTTCGACCGTGCGGCCGCCGTCACGCCGGGCGGCGTGAACTCCCCGGTGCGCGCCTTCCGCGCCGTGGGCGGTACGCCCCGGTTCATGGTGTCCGGCACCGGTCCGTACCTGACCGACGCCGACGGGCGTGAGTACGTCGACCTCGTCTGCTCCTGGGGGCCCATGATCCTCGGGCACTCCCACCCGGACGTGATCGCCGCCGTCCAGGACGCGGTGTCCCGCGGCACCTCCTTCGGCACCCCCGGTGAGGGCGAGGTCGCGCTCGCCGAGGAGATGGTCGACCGGATCGAGCCGCTGGAGCAGGTGCGGCTGGTCTCCAGCGGCACCGAGGCGACGATGTCCGCGATCCGTCTCGCCCGCGGGTTCACCCGGCGCACCAAGGTGATCAAGTTCGCCGGCTGCTACCACGGGCACGTCGACTCGCTGCTGGCCGCCGCCGGTTCGGGTGTGGCCACCTTCGCGCTGCCCGACACGCCCGGCGTCACCGGCGCCCAGGCCGGCGACACCATCGTGCTGCCGTACAACGACCTGGAGTCCGTGCACGAGGCCTTCCACCGCCACCCCGGCGAGATCGCCTGCGTCATCACCGAGGCCTCGCCCGGCAACATGGGCGTCGTCCCGCCGCTGCCCGGCTTCAACGAGGGGCTGCGGGACGCCTGCCACAAGAACGGCGCCCTGTACATCTCCGACGAGGTCATGACCGGCTTCCGCACCAGCCGCGCCGGCTGGTACGGCGTCGACGGGGTCAGGCCCGACCTCATGACGTTCGGCAAGGTGATGGGCGGCGGCTTCCCGGCCGCGGCCTTCGGCGGGCGCGCGGATGTGATGGCCCACCTCGCCCCGGCCGGCCCCGTCTACCAGGCGGGCACCCTGTCCGGGAACCCGGTCGCCACCGCCGCGGGCCTCGCCCAGCTGCGGCTCCTCGACCAGGCCGCCTACGACAAGATCGACGCGGTGTCGCGGACCGTGCAGACCCTCGTCACCGAGGCCCTCACCAAGGAAGGCGTCGCCCACCGGCTCCAGAACGCCTCCAACATGTTCTCGGTGTTCTTCACCGACCGTGAGGTCCGCACCTACGAGGACGCCAAGCGCCAGGAGTCCTTCCGCTTCACCGCCTTCTTCCACTCGATGCTGGCGCAGGGCGTGTACCTGCCGCCCTCGTCCTTCGAGTCCTGGTTCGTGTCCACGGCACACGACGAGCGGGCGGTCCAGCGCATCGCCGACGCCCTCCCGGCGGCGGCCCGAGCGGCGGCGGAGGCCACGGCGGAATGAGCGACAACTCCATGAACGACGGCACCATGACCGGCGAGGACATCACCGTCGTCCACCTCATGCGGCACGGCGAGGTGGCCAACCCGGACGGGATCCTCTACGGCCGTCTCGCGGGCTACCACCTCTCCGAGCTCGGACGGCAGATGGCCGACCGGGTCGCCGAGCACCTCGCTCCCCGTGACGTCACCCACGTGTGCGCGTCCCCGCTGGAGCGGGCGCAGGAGACCGCGACGCCGATCGCCAAGGCGCACGGACTCGACCTCGCGACCGACGAGCGGCTCATCGAGGCGGGCAACGTCTTCCAGGGCAAGACCTTCGGCGTCGGCGACGGCGCGCTGAAGAAGCCGGCGAACTGGAAGCACCTCGTCAACCCGTTCCGGCCGTCCTGGGGTGAGCCGTACGTCGACCAGGTCGTGCGGATGATGGGTGCGCTGGACGCAGCCAAGGACGCTGCCCGCGGGCACGAGGCCGTGCTGGTCAGCCATCAGCTGCCGATCTGGATCGTGCGCAGCTACGTGGAGCGCCGCCGGCTGTGGCACGACCCGCGCAAGCGGCAGTGCACCCTCGCGTCCCTGACGACCTTCACGTACCAGGGCGACAGGATCGTTTCCGTCGGCTACACCGAGCCGGCCATCGATCTCGTGCCCGCCCATCTCCGCGCCGGCGCCCAGCCGGTGAAGGGGAAGGACAAGGCTTTCGGCGCTTAAGACGCCTTTGTGACATTTGTTGCGAATCCTCCGTGATCTGGAGGAACCTCCTCGTTCGTCGTGCCCTCTGACTGGGTGACCACCAGAGCAAGCACGACGGACGGGGCAGCAATGCGCAACTTCAGCCGAAGGGGAGCCATCGGACTCGGTGCCGGAGCGGCCGCCGGCCTCTCACTCGCGGGGTGCGGCACGCTCACCTCGTCAGACGGTTCGAACGGGTCATCGGGTTCCGGGGACGGCTCGGCAAACAAGCCGGGCACCCAGACCAACCGCGCCCGCCCCATAGGCGACGGCTCCACCTCCTTCACCGGCAAGCAGCCGAACCAGCCCGCCAAGCCCGAGCCGCTGGAGCCGGGCCAGGAGCCGCCGCAGTTCGTCATCTTCTCCTGGGACGGCGCCGGCGAGGTCGGCAACGGTCTCTTCCCGCGCTTCCTCGACCTCGCCAAGGAGCACGAGGCGCACATGACCTTCTTCCTCTCGGGGCTGTATCTGCTGCCCGAGAGCAAGAAGCGGCTCTACGACCCGCCGAACAACCCGCGCGGCGCCTCCGACATCGGCTATCTCACCGACGACCACATCAAGCAGACGCTGAAGGGCGTCCGGCGCGCCTGGCTCGAAGGCCATGAGATAGGCACCCACTTCAACGGCCACTTCTGCGGCGGCACCGGCACCGTCGGCAACTGGACCCCGAAGCAGTGGCGCAGCGAGATCGACCAGGCCAAGTCCTTCGTCAAGGAGTGGCGGACGAACTCGGGGTGGACCGATCTGCCCTCGCTGCCCTTCGACTACGACAAGGAGCTCGTCGGCGGCCGCACGCCCTGCCTCCTCGGCCAGGACAACCTGCTGCCCACCGCCAAGGAGCTGGGCTGGCGCTACGACGCCTCCTCGCCCGGCGGCCGTCAGACGTGGCCGGACAAGAAGCAGGGGCTGTGGGACCTGCCGTTGCAGCAGATACCTTTCCCCGGCCACAGCTTCGAGGTCCTGTCGATGGACTACAACATGCTGGCCAACCAGTCGGTCAACTCGACGAACGCCCCCAGCCACAACTACCCGGGCTGGCGCGAGCAGTCGGCGCAGGCGTACATACAGGGATTCAAGCGGGCATACGAGACAAACCGCGCGCCCTTCTTCATAGGCAACCACTTCGAGCAGTGGAACGGCGGCATCTACATGGACGCCGTCGAGGAGGCCCTCAAGCACATCGCGCGGGAGCGGGAGAAGGGCGGTGACATCCGACTCGTCTCCTTCCGGCAGTTCGTGGACTGGATGGATGTCCAGAAGCCGGACATTCTCGACAAGTTGCGCACTCTGGAAGTCGGGCAGGAGCCCGTGGGCGGCTGGAGCTCCTTCCTGAAGACCGGCTCCACCGGCACCTCCTCGAACTCCTCCAGCGGCACCCAAAACGCCGCCTGAAATGCGGTTTTACGCCCGGGAGGGGGGTGCGCAAGATCCCCGGAACGGACATGCGAAACTTTTCACATGAGTGCCGCCCGTCGCGCCCGTAGCCGTACCGCCCTGCTCGCCGCCACCGCAGCCGCCGCGCTGGCGCTGTCCGCGTGCAGTTCGGGCGGCGTTTCCGGTGGGGGCGGTGACACCAACTTCATCATGGGCAAGGACGGCATCTCCACGGTCGAGAAGGGCAAGCGCCACCCGGCCCCGGACCTGTCGGGCAAGACCATCGACGACAAGCAGCTCGCGGTTTCGTCCTTCAAGGGCAAGGTCGTGGTCCTGAACGTGTGGGGGTCCTGGTGCGCCCCCTGCCGTGCTGAGGCGTCCAACTTCCAGAAGGTGTACAAGGACCTCGAGGCGCGGGGCGTGCAGTTCGTCGGCCTCAATGTCGCCGACCCGCAGGTCAACAACGCCCGCGCCTTCGAGAAAGAGTTCGGTGTCACCTACCCGAGCCTGTACGACCCGAGCAGCAAGCTGATGCTCCGCTTCGGGAAGGGCACGCTCAACCCCCAGGCGATCCCCTCCACGCTGGTCCTCGACCGGGACGGGAAGATCGCGGCCCGTTCCCTGGCCGCGCTCAGCGAGGAGAAGCTGCGTTCCATGATCACCCCGGTCCTCGCGGAGAAGTGACGTGAGCACAGTTGCCACGCTCGCCGCGGCCACAGATCCGAACCAGACCGTGCTGAGCGGCGCTCTGCTCGTCGCTCTGCCCGTCGCACTGCTCGGCGGCCTCGTCTCCTTCTTCTCTCCGTGCGTCCTGCCGCTGGTCCCCGGCTACCTCTCCTACGTGACCGGGGTCACGGGCACGGATTTGGCCGAGGCCCGGCGCGGACGGATGGTCGCCGGCGCCTCCTTGTTCGTGCTCGGCTTCACCGCCGTGTTCGTCTCCAGCGGGGCCCTGTTCGGCTACTTCGGTGACAGCCTGCAGGAGCACAAGGACGTCCTGTCCAAGGTGCTGGGCACACTCATGATCGTCATGGGTGTGTTCTTCATGGGCCTGATGCCCTGGATGACCCAGCGTGAATTCCGCATCCACACGCGGCCTGTGACCGGGCTGGTCGGCGCGCCCTTCCTCGGCGCGCTGTTCGGCATCGGCTGGACGCCCTGCATCGGTCCGACGCTGACCTCCGTGATCGCGCTCTCCTACAACGAGGCGAGCGCGGGCCGCGGCGCCATACTGACGGTCGCCTACTGCCTCGGCCTCGGTGTGCCGTTCGTGGTCGCGGCGGTCGCCTTCCGTAAGGCGCTCGGTGCGTTCGGCTGGGTCAAGCGGCACTATGCCTGGGTGATGCGGATCGGCGGAACGATGATGATCGTGACCGGTGTGCTGCTGTTGACAGGTATCTGGGACAGCCTCGTCCGGGACATGCAGTCCTGGTCCGCAGGATTCACTGTAGGGATCTGATCGATGAGCAACACGACCGACAAGGCCGGCCCGGTCGCCTCCGAGGGGCAGGACCACGACCTGGGCGCCGCCGGCTCCCAGCTCTCCACCGCCCCCGCCGAGGACGCCCCCAACCTGCCCTCGCTCGGTGTCATCGGCTGGGCCCGCTGGTTCTGGCGGCAGCTCACCTCGATGCGGGTGGCCCTGCTTCTGCTTCTGCTGCTCTCACTCGGCGCGATCCCCGGCTCGCTCATCCCGCAGACCGGCATCGACGAGACGCAGGTCGCCGAGTTCCGCAAGGCGCACGAGACGCTCGCTCCGATCTACGACAAGCTCGGCCTCTTCCACGTCTACAGCTCGGTGTGGTTCTCCGCGATCTACATCCTGCTGTTCGTCTCCCTCATCGGCTGCATCGTCCCGCGTACCTGGCAGTTCGTCGGGCAGCTGCGCGGCCGTCCGCCGGGCGCCCCCAAGCGGCTGACCCGGCTGCCCGCCTACACCACCTGGCGCACCGAGGCCGAGCCCGAGCAGGTCCGTGAGGCCGCGCTCGCCCTGCTGAAGAAGCGCCGCTTCCGCGCCCACCTCGCGGGTGACGCCGTCGCCGCCGAGAAGGGCTATCTGCGCGAGGTCGGCAACCTCGCCTTCCATGTCGCTCTGATCGTGATGCTGGTCGCGTTCGCCTGGGGTCAGCTCTTCAAGTCCGAGGGCAACAAGCTGCTCGTCGAGGGCAACGGCTTCTCCAACACCCTGATCTCCTACGACGACTTCAAATCCGGCAGCCTCTTCACCACGGACGACCTGACGCCGTACAGCTTCGACCTGAACGACTTCACCGGCACCTACGAGGTCTCCGGCCCCAACAAGGGCACTCCCCGTACCTACCAGGCCGCCCTCACCTACTCCGAGGGCGCCTACGGCAAGGACGAGAAGACGATCGTCAAGGTCAACAAACCGCTGGAGATCGGCGACTCGAAGGTCTACCTCACGGCCCACGGCTACGCCCCCGTCATCACGGTCCGGGACGGCAGAGGCAAGGTCGTGTTCCGCGACGCCGTCCCGCTGCTGCCTCTGGACGGCAATGTCACGTCCACCGGTGTCGTCAAGGTCCTGGACGGCTACAAGAACGCCAAGGGCGCCAGGGAACAGCTCGGCATCTCGGCCTTCCTCCTGCCGACCTACACCAAGGGCAGTGAGACGGCCTCGACGTTTCCGGCCCTGCTGAACCCCGTGCTGAACCTGGCGCCGTACTACGGCGATCTCGGAGTCGACTCGGGCATCCCGCAGAGCGTGTACCAGCTCGACAAGTCGCACATGAAGGAGTTCAAGGACTCCAAGGGCAAGCAGCTCCGGGAGAACCTGAAGCCCGGCGAGACCATGAAGCTCCCCGGCGGCGCCGGCTCGGTCACCTATGAGGGCACCAAGGAGTGGGCGAACTTCCAGATGACGCAGCAGCCCGGCAGCGGCTGGGCGCTCGCCGGATCCCTCGCCGCGATCTTCGGCCTCGCCGCCTCCCTGTTCATCCAGCGCCGCCGCGTGTGGGTGCGGGCCGCCACCGGCAGCGACGGCGTCACGGTCGTCGAGATGGCCGGCCTCGGCCGCAGCGAGTCCGCCAAGGTGCCCGAGGAACTCGGCGACCTCGCCGGAATCCTCTACGAGCAGGCGCCGGGCGCCCCCGATGCCGAAGACGACCCCGCAGAATCCGAAGCTTCCCCCGACCCCCAAGTCGTACCTGCCGAAGGGGCTGAGAAGTGACTCTCGCCGCCGCAACCGATCTGGCCGCCGCCACCAACGAGAACCTCGCCAGCATCAGCAACACGCTGATCTACTCGTCGATGGCCGTCTACACCCTGGCCTTCTTCGC
Source organism: Streptomyces sp. Y7 (assembly GCF_043195415.1). Taxonomy (NCBI): domain Bacteria; kingdom Bacillati; phylum Actinomycetota; class Actinomycetes; order Kitasatosporales; family Streptomycetaceae; genus Streptomyces; species Streptomyces sp. Y7. Next base: position 287,990 of record NZ_JBIDDQ010000008.1, on the reverse strand, counting down.
GTACATCGCCGAATGGCTCCTCGGCAGCCGCAGCAAGGTCGGCCGCACGGCCGCCGCGCTCACCCCCGCCAAGACCGCCAAGGCCCAGGCACCCGCCGTCACCGTGAAGAAGGGCGGCTCCACCGCCGTTCTGGAGCGGCCAAAGGTCGTCGTGCGGGCCGCGGCCGGGCAGCGGGACGTGCCGGACGGTCCCGGCGCGCACGGCGGGGACGAGCAGGGCGACCTCTACGGGCGTATCGCCATCTCCCTCACCGTCCTCGCCTTCCTGGTCGAGTTCGGCGGTGTGCTCACGCGGGCCCTGTCGGTGCAGCGGGCGCCGTGGGGCAACATGTACGAGTTCAACATCACCTTCTCCACGGTCGCCGTCGGTGTGTACCTCGCGCTGCTCGCCCTGAAGAAGAACGTGCGCTGGCTCGGGCTGTTCCTGATCACCACGGTCCTCCTCGATCTCGGCCTCGCCGTCACTGTCTTGTACACCGCCAGTGACCAGTTGGTTCCCGCCCTTCACTCGTACTGGCTGTACATCCACGTCTCCACGGCGATCTTCTGCGGCGCGGTCTTCTACGTCGGTGCGATGTCCACGCTGCTCTACCTCTTCAAGGACAGCTACGAGAACAAGCTCGCGAACGGCGGCACCCCCGGCCGCTTCGCGAACTCCGTCCTCGACCGGCTGCCCGCCTCGGCGTCCCTCGACAAGTTCTCCTACCGCGTCAACGCGGCCGTCTTCCCGCTGTGGACGTTCACGATCATCGCGGGCGCCATCTGGGCGGGCGACGCCTGGGGCCGCTACTGGGGCTGGGACCCCAAGGAGACCTGGTCCTTCATCACCTGGGTCGCCTACGCCTGCTACCTGCACGCCCGCGCCACGGCCGGCTGGAAGGGCCGCAAGGCCGCCTACCTGGCCCTCATCGCCTTCGGCTGCTGGCTCTTCAACTACTACGGCGTCAACATCTTCGTCTCCGGCAAGCACTCCTACGCGGGCGTGTAGCGGCCTCAGGCGTAGAAGCGGGTCAGCGTCTGTGAGCGGCGAGAATCCTCTGCCGACGAAGTCAGGCTGGTGCCATGCAACAGGACATCAGTTTGAACCGCGAGAACGCGCGCGGCCAGGCGCCCTGATCCGCCCGGGCGGTGTCGGGAAACAGTGGGTCAAGGCGTGCGGTGTGGTCCGGGCCGCGTCGTGCAGCTCACCCATGAATTCCGAGGGAGGAGGAATGGGGATGGCGCTGGCGGGCTCGATTTGATTCTCTGGTCGATATCCTGAAACGGAAATGCTGGAGTACCCGCGAGAAAGCGGGTACTCCAGCCCTGTTGTGGAGTGTCGCTACGACGTCACAGAGTAGACGTCGGAGCAAGTCAAGCCGGCGCTGTTGCTGCCGATGCAGACCCAGAAGTTGTAATTCTTGTCCTCGCCGAGGTCTCCGCCGACGTTCTTGGTGAACGGCGCGCTCTTCCCGAACGTTCCGGCCTCACGAACGGGATTCGTGCCCAGGTACGCGCCGATGCCGTACCCGTCGGCGGCGGAGTCGTGAGCCGTGAGGGTGTCGCCGTTCGCCGTCCACTTGCCGTATCCGGCGTACTTGTTGTTGAGGTAGATGTCGATCTCGCGTGAGCCGTCGCTCAGCTTGGGGCCGACATCGAACCTGACCCCGGAAGGTCCGGCGGCGGCGGTTCCAGCGCCTATGGAAAGAACCAGCCCAGCCGTGGCTACAGCGGTTCCCAGGATATGTGCGGACTTCCTGCCCAGAGAGATTTTCATTCCCAGCCGTTTCGATATAAATCTAGTGGTCGCCCAAGATCATAATCGAACTCATGCTCCAGTGCTAGCGGATATTGCGACATGAAAGGTCGGGTTAAAATTGGTTTGCCCGAAATGGTTCGAATTGATGGTCGAAGGCATCGGATCGGCGGCCGAGAGCGCGGGTGGCGGATACGGCACTGCCCGTCAGTCGACAGCACCCGCACGGGCTTGATCAAGGAGAGCGCACGCGGTCAGTGGCCAACGGCGCCGGAAGTCAATACCGGACGAGTAGGGCTACGAGGCCTCGACCACTCATGGGTCTTCGACAACACGGCGATCCTCGACCGGCCGTGGTCGATCGCGCAGGTCAGAGGCCGTAAGGGGTGCGCTTCGGGTCCGGCGGGGTCAGGCTGGTGTCATGACCGGTTCGATAGAGCAGGGCATCAGCCAGACCCACGGGAACACCCACATCCTGCATTTCCTGGTGCGGCTTCCCCGGCCCATGGACGCGGTCTGGCCGTGCCTCGCCACCCCGGAGGGCCTCACGGCCTGGGCCTCTCCGGTCGACACCCTGGAACCGCGCCTCGGCGGCGAGGTCGACCTGCGTGACTTCGGCAGCGGGCAGATCACCGCCTGGGACGTGGACCGGGTCGTCGAGTACACCGTGGAGGGCGGCCGGATCCGGTTCCACTTGGAACGGGACGGCGAGACGGGTGCCGCGCTGCGCTTCACCCACGAGTTCCAGGGCGAGGCGGAGACGGAGCAGCGCTGGCGGGCCCGCTTCGAGAGGCTGATCGTCGTGCTGGAGGAGGACGGCTCCTGAACGGCGTGACGGGCGTGACGGGCGGGACGGGCGGGACGGGCGGGACGAGCCTGACGGCCTGAACGGCGTGACGGGCCTGACCGGCCCGGCGGTCTACGGGGCGGTCGAGGTGATGATGTCCCGCAGCCGCTCCACGTACAGCCGCATGTTCTTCTGCGCGACATCGGTGTCCGGGTAGCGGCCGGCGAACCACAGGCCCTCGTGCAGCCGGGTCACCCAGGCGCACACCTGGTCGCCGTACGACACCCTGATCAGCCCGTACGCCTTCTGCTCGGTCCACTGCCCGGATCCGGCGACGCCTCGGCTGTCGACGTAGGAGACGATCGAGTACAGGTCGGGCGAGGTGGGTCGGAAGTCCGCGCCGAGCAGACGCAGCACCCGGGCGAGCGGCATACGGGCCAGATGCCGGGCGGCGTGCAGCGCGTCGCGCACCGTCCGCAGGGCGCTGGGCAGGTCGTACGCCTGCTCCATGGGGATCTCGATGGGCGCGCCGCCGACGTACCAGCCCACGGAGTCGGTCCAGCGGGACTTCACCCGGGTGTGGAACGGCACGACGGTGCGGTAGACGGACTGTCCGCCGAGGTCGTGGACGATGAGGGCGGTGGCGGCCAGGATGCCGACCGAACTGCCGCCGTAGGGACGGCAGTACGCCTCGAACGCGGCGGCGGTGTCCGGGTCGGTGAGCTCCTCGCGCAGCAGCCTCTGCGTGGGCAGGCCCGCCTCGGGGTCGAGGCCGAGGTCGACGGGGAAGTTCGGCAGCCGGCCGTCGCAGCGGCGGATGAACTCCCGCCAGCGTGCCACGATCTCGTGGCTGTCGTCGATCCGGTCGGCGTCCGTGCGCTCGATCTCGCAGAAGTCGACGTAGCTGCTGGCCGGTACCGCCTCCGGGGGCCCGTCCGCGAGCCGCGCCGTGTACAGCTCGTGGATCTCGGCGGGGACGCGGTGGATGGAGTGGGCGTCGACGTTGCTGTGGTCGAAGGCCATGTACACGCTGGTGGAGTCGTCCCGGACGACGGCCGTGTAGATGAGGTTGGGCCAGCGCAGCGCGTCCGCCGTGGCGTCGAAGCGGTCCTGGAGGTGGCGGACCAGCTCGTCCGGGTCGGTGAAGTCGCCGACCACCGTGCGGTGCAGGGACACGGCGTCGGCGTCGAGCGTGAACCGGCGCATCTCGTCGCCGGACTCGCCGGACCAGCGGAAGCCGCTGCGCAGCGTCTCGTGCCGGATCGTCCAGCTGCGCAGCGCCTCCTCGAGCGCGTCGAGGTCGGCCCGGCCCGGGAGGTCGAAGGCGGTACCGAGCCAGGTCGGTACGAACAGGCCGCCGTCCCGCACGGACCGGGCGGTCCTGATGTGCGATTCCTGGATGTACGCCGGAGGCCGCGAGTCCTCCGGCAGGTCTGCCGCCGCGGCGACGCTCGCCGGACTGAACGTCCATTCGACGAGTTGTCCGGGCCGGACCTCGCAGCGCTGGATGTCAGTCATTCGCACGGGCGGCTCCATTCGCGGCGGGGGACACACCCGAAAGGGTGGTATCCCGCCCAACGAGGCAACCCTTCCTCAGAAACGGCCCGGCGATCAGTCGGGCCGGTCGACGGTGATCGAGTCCAGCTGCCGCCGCAGATACACGTGCGAGTCGACCGGCGGGTGGGCCACCCGGCCCACCGGGGCGGGCACGGACTCCACGATCGTGCCGGGCGTGCACTCCCCGAAGTACACGAGCGACATCAGCTCCTCGGCGGGCGCGTCCGCGGGCGGCGGCAGTACCCGGTGCCGTCCCGACCGCCACCGGTCACCGGTCCAACGGGCCATCAGGTCACCGATGTTGATGGTGAACGCCGCCGGGTCGTAGGGCGCGTCCTCCCAGCCGCCGTCGTCCGTGAAGACCTGCAGACCGCCCTTGCCCGCCTGCCGGTCGAGGATCGTCACCGTGCCGAAGTCGGTGTGCGGTCCGATGCGGAACTGACCCGGCTCCGGCTCACCGAGGACCTCCCTGCCCGGGTACCAGTTGATGTTGAAGCCGTAGGTCGGGTGGTCCATGTGCCGGGTGAAGAAGTCGGGTTCGAGGCCGAGGGCCTCGCCGAGCAGGGCGAGGAGCCGGTTCTCCAGGTCGCCCATCCGCGCGAGGTACTCCTCCACCAGCGGCCGCAGCGCGGGTACTTCGGCCGGCCAGACGTTCGGCGCGTACCACTCGGCGTTGACCACCGGGTCCTCGAAGGGCTCGTGCGTCGCGAAGCTCAGCGACTCCTTCAGGTCCGGGGGCGTCTCGGTGCCCTCCGAGTAGCCGTTGGCCTCCGCGCCCGGCCCGAGCCAGCCGCGTCCGCCGACCTTCACCTCGTACGCCTGCTTGGCCTCGGCGGGGAGCTTGAAGAAGGCGCGCGCGGCGGCGCGGATGCGCTCGCGCAGGGACGGATCCACGCCGTGCCCGGTGACCAGGAGGAACCCCGCGGTCCGCAGGGCCTCGTCGACGGTGCGGGCGATGGACCCGCGGGCTTCGGCGTCGCCGGTCAGCCAGGGCCGCAGGTCGATGGTGGGGATGCGTGGGGTGCTGGGGGTGCCGGGGGTACGGCGTGGGTCACTCACCGATGTCCTCGTTCCACAGGTCGGGTTGGTGCTCGATGAAGGCATGCATCATTGCGATGCACTCGGGGTCGTCGAGCAGCACGATCTCCACACCCTGACCGGCCAGCCAGTCCTGCCCGCCGCGGAACGTGACCGCCTCGCCGATCACCACCCGGGAGATGCCGAACTGCCGCACCAGGCCCGAGCAGTACCAGCAGGGGGAGAGGGTCGTCACCATGGTCGTGCCCCGGTACGACCGCTGCCGCCCCGCCGCCCGGAACGCCGCCGTCTCCGCGTGCATGGAGGGGTCGCCGTCCTGCACTCTGCGATTACGGCCCTGCCCCAGCAGCGCCCCGTCGGCCCCGTACAGCGCGGCCCCGATGGGGATGCCGCCCTCATCGAGCCCGGCGCGCGCCTCCGCGAGCGCGGTGCCGAGCCACTCCCGTGTCTCCGACTGATCCATGCCCCCACTCTCCAGTGACGGACCGGCACGGGCAACGGCGGAAAGGGGGGCGAGCCGGCACAGCGACGGAGCACGAGCCGGTCGTTGCCCTGGTCCCGGATCTCGCCGTGGTCTCGGGGCCCGGAGCGACGGTCGCGCTGACCCCGGTCTTCTTGCTGCGGTCTCCGCGGCCCCGGTCCCCGCCGTGGTCCCGCCCGTCCCCGTGGCCCCGGTCCCCTGCGCGACGGTCGGCGGGTGTTATGTGGCCGGGCCCGGTGATCACCAGGAACTCGGGGGGCGGGGAGGGTTGATGGTGTCGTTCGGGCGGGCGTGGCGGATCGCCGCGTTGCGGCAACGGGGGGTCGGGCCGGCGGCGTTCGTGGCTGCCTGCGGCGGACGTGACGAGGAACGATCCCGGCAGGCGCGGGAGTTGGCGACGGGGGTGTGCACGCTCGCGTACGACGGAGGCGACCTCGATGCGGCCGAGGACGCCCTACGGACGCTGGAGGCGTGGGCGGACGACCTCGGGGACCACCACCCGTACCGTCCCGGCGCGCCCCGCCCCGACGCGGCGGACCGGCTGACGCGCGACCATTTCAAGGACGTGCTGCGTGAGGCGCTGACGACCCCGGCCCGCGACTGGATGTCGGGCACCCGGCTCTCCCTGGACGTCCACTACAACGCGCTGTGCCGGGCACGCGGCCTGGACCCCCGGGTACGCGAGGACGCCTTCTCTCTCTACGGACGCGGCACGATGGCCCTCGACCTCGGCCGGCGCGAGGCCGCGCGGCTGCGGCAGCTGAGGGAGACCTACGTCAAATAGCGGCGTCAGCCGTGCGGGCGGACCCGGTCAGGGCTCGTCGCGCTTGTTCTTGTCGTCGTCCTCGTCCCGCGACTTGTCGTCGTCGCCCAGGGACTTCAGGAACTCGGGGTTGTCGTCGGGCGCGACCCACTGCCGGCGGCCGCCGCGGTCCCGTACGCCGGACCAGCCGTCCGCGGCCGGGCTGCGCTTCTTGCCCGCGATCAGCCAGGAGATCGAGCCGACCAGCGGGAACACCAGCACGAGGATCGCCCACAGCGGCTTGGGCATGTGGCGGATGTCGTCCTCCTTCGTGCTGATGCAGTCGATGAACGCGTACACGCTCAGCGCCAGTGGCACGAGGAACATCAGCACCCGGAGCATGGGCCCTCTCAACGAAACGGTCGGCGAACCGGGGGCACGGCCCCCGGGGTAAGGGCCAGGGTAGCCGCTCGGGGATACTTGACCCCATGGCTTACGACGATCTTCGTTCCCTGCTCAGGGCGCTGGAGCGCGAGGGCGACCTCAAGCGTGTCAAGGCTGAGGTCGATCCGTATCTGGAGGTCGGGGAGATCGTCGACCGGGTACAGAAGGCCGGCGGTCCCGCCCTGCTCTTCGAGAACGTGAAGGGCTCCTCGATGCCCCTCGCGATGAACGTCTTCGGTACCGACCGGCGGCTGCTGAAGGCCCTGGGCCTGAAGTCGTACGGCGACATCTCCGACAAGATCGGCGGGCTGCTGAAGCCCGAGCTGCCGCACGGGTTCGTCGGCGTCCGCGAGGCCTTCGGCAAGCTCGGCGCGATGACGCACGTGCCGCCGAAGAAGGTGAAGTCCGACAGCGCGCCGGTCCAGGAGGTCGTGCTGCAGGGCGACGAGGTCGACCTCGACCGGCTGCCCGCCCTGTTCACCTGGCCCAAGGACGGCGGCTCCTTCTTCAACCTGGGGCTCACCCACACCAAGGACCCGGAGTCCGGGGTGCGCAACCTCGGTCTGTACCGCCTCCAGCGCCACGACAAGCGCACCATCGGCATGCACTGGCAGATCCACAAGGACAGCCGCAACCACTACCAGGTGGCGGCGCGCAGGGGAGAGCGGCTGCCCGTCGCGATCGCCTTCGGCTGCCCGCCCGCGGTGACGTACGCCTCCACCGCGCCCCTGCCCGGCGACATCGACGAGTACCTCTTCGCCGGCTTCGTCGCGGGCAAGCGGATCGAGATGGTCGACTGCAAGACCGTCCCGCTCCAGGTCCCCGCGCAGGCCGAGGTCGTCCTGGAGGGGTGGCTGGAGCCCGGGGAGATGCTGCCGGAGGGGCCCTTCGGCGACCACACCGGTTTTTACACCCCGCAGGAGCCGTTCCCGGCACTGAGGATCGACTGCGTGACGATGCGCCGCCGACCCCTGCTGCAGTCGATCGTCGTAGGCCGGCCTCCGACGGAGGACGGCCCCCTCGGTCGTGCGACGGAACGCTTCTTCCTCCCCCTGCTGAAGATCATCGTCCCGGACATCGTGGACTACCACCTGCCGGAGTCCGGCGGTTTCCACAACTGCGCGATCGTCTCGATCGACAAGAAGTACCCCAAGCACGCCCAGAAGACGATGCACGCGATCTGGGGCGCGCACATGATGTCCCTGACCAAGCTGATCGTGGTCGTCGACTCCGACTGCGACGTGCACGATCTGCACGAGGTCTCCTGGCGGGCGCTGGGCAACACCGACTACGCCCGCGACCTGACGGTCGTGGAAGGCCCCGTCGACCATCTCGACCACGCCTCCTACCAGCAGTTCTGGGGCGGCAAGGCGGGCATCGACGCGACGAAGAAGTGGCCCGAGGAGGGCTACACCCGCGACGGCGGCTGGCCCGACATGGTCGAGTCCGATCCCGAGACGGCGGCGAAGGTCGACCGCCGCTGGAAGGAGTACGGCCTGTGAGCAGCGCCTCCGCGGCGATTCCGCAGCCAGGACGCACGAAGGCGTTCCTCCGCCTCGTCATGATCGAGCACTCGGTGTTCGCGCTGCCGTTCGCGTACATCGCCGCGCTCACCGCCATGTTCCAGTGGGACAAGAACATCCACTGGGGCCGGCTGCTGCTGGTGACGGTCTGCATGGTGGGTCTGCGGACCTTCGCGATGGCCGTGAACCGGATCATCGACCGCGAGATCGACGCCCGTAATCCGCGCACCGCGCACCGCGAGCTGGTGACGGGCGCGATGTCGGTACGGCACGCCTGGACCGGCGCGCTGATCGCCCTGGTGATCTTCCAGGGCTCGGCCGCCCTGCTGAACCCCCTGTGCCTGGCCCTCGCCCCCATCGCGGTGATCCCGATGGTGGTCTACCCCTACGGCAAGCGGTTCACGAACTTCCCGCAGGCCATCCTCGGCCTGGCCCAGGCGATGGGCCCGGTCGGCGGCTGGCTGGCCGTCACCGGCACCTGGTCCTGGGACGCGGTGATCCTCGGCCTCGCCGTCGGCATCTGGATCGGCGGCTTCGATTTGATCTACGCCTGCCAGGACGTCGAGACCGACCGCGAGATCGGCGTCATGTCGGTCCCGGCCCGCTTCGGCATCCCCGCGGCGATCTGGGGCGCGCGGGTCTGTCACGCGGTCACCACGGCCCTGTTCGCCTGGTACGCGCTCGCCACGGACGCGGGCGCCTTCTTCTGGCTCGGTCTGCTGATCGTGGCGGGCGCGTTCGTGTACGAGCACTCGATCGTCCGCCCCCATGACCTGTCCCGCCTGAACCGGGCGTTCTTCAGCGTCAACGGGTTCATCGGGATCGCCCTGTTCGTGTGCGCGCTGCTGGATCTGCTGGTGCGCGGACTCACCGTCTGACGGAACGAAGGGGCCGTCGGCGCCCTCGGCAGGCACCGTGCGCCCCGTTTCGGCGGGGCGCTAGGCGATGAGCTCCTGACCGGAGGATGCGGACCTGCGGCGGCGGAACACGAACGCCGCCGCCACCCCCGCCACCAGCCCCATCAGATGCCCCTGCCAGCTCACGCCGGACTGGGTGGGGGCGAGGCCCGCCAGGATCGAGCCGCCCCAGACCGCGGCGACCAGCAGGCCGGCCAGCACGCCGAGCGGGCGCCGTTCGACGAATCCGGTGACCAGCAGGAAGCCGAAGAGGCCGAAGATCAGGCCGGACGCGCCCGCGGTGTTGGTGCCGGACGGCGATATCAGCCACACGCCGAGCCCGTCCGCGACGACGATCAGCGCACAGACCGCGGCGAACCGGCGTATGCCGCTGAGCGCCGCGAGGAACCCCAGGACCAGCAGCGGCACGCTGTTCGCGGCGACATGGGCGAAGCCGAAATGGATGAAGGCGGCCGGGACGACGTCCACCAGCTCGGAAGTCGTGCGCGGGACGATGCCGAAGCCGTCCAGCGCGTGCCCGCTGATCACATCGGCCACTTCCAGCAGCCACAGCAGCGCCACCCAGCCCGCCATCAGCTTGGCGGCCGTCAGCGCCCGGTCACCCGGTGACCCCGCGCGCTGCGCATCCCACATACCCGGCACGGCAACCCCCACTGCCCAACTCGTCCCCAAACGGGAACGCCTGGCACCCCTTGGTCGGTTCCCACCCCGCCACGCCGGATAGGCTCGGTGTCGTGAACCCAGTCAAGCCAGGAGAGACGGCGCGTACGCCTTGGATCGTAGGGGTGTCCGGCGCTTCCGGCACCCCATACGCCGCCGCCGTGCTGCGCGCGCTCCTCGGTGCCGGCGAGAGCGTCGATCTGGTCGTCAGCCGGGCCTCGCGGCTCACCCTGCTCGACGAGACGGGGATCTCCTTCCGTGACGCCCACTGGCAGGACGACCTGCGGGAGTGGCTGGCGCGGGGCGCCGACGGCAAGCCCGGGACCTTCGAGGCGGACATCGATGACGTCCGGTACTGGAACGCCGGGGACCTCGCCGCCGGGCCGTCCTCGGGGTCGTACGCCACCAAGGGCATGCTGATCGTGCCCGCCTCCACCGCCTGCGTCGCCGGAGTCGCGCTCGGGCTGTCCAAGGACCTGTTGCAGCGGGCGGCGAGCGTGACCCTGAAGGAAGGGCGCGGGCTCGTCGTCGCCGTACGGGAGACGCCCCTCAACGGGCAGACGCTGCGTCACCTCGTGACACTGGACGACGCGGGGGCGACCGTCGTGCCCGCCTCGCCCGCCTTCTACGCGGGGGCCACGCACATCCAGGACCTGGTGGACTTCGTCGCCGGACGCGTCCTCGACGCGGCGGGCGTGGAGCACCGTCTCTACCGCCGCTGGAAGGGCGAACTGGGCGGCGGCGACCGTCACACCTGACCCGGCACGCCACAGCATCAAGCGGTACCAGCAGGACTCATCACTTCAAGGCTCAGTTCGGCAAGTACGTCGCTCAGCACGTACGTCAGACCTCTTCAGCGGAAGGCTTTCAATCGCATGGACGCGGTGGACAGGCAGCTCATCCAGGCCCTGAGGGAGAACGGCCGGGCCTCGTACGCGGAGCTGGGGCGTCTCGTCGGCCTGTCGGGCCCCAGCGTCACCGACCGCATCAACCGGCTGGAGGCGGCCGGCGTCATCACCGGCTACCGCGCCACCGTCGACGCGGCCTCGCTCGGTCTCGGCGTCACCGCGCTGATCGGCATCTCGCTGTCCGACGCCACCGACCACGAGGACGTGGCGAACCGTCTGCGGGACCTCGGCGAGATCGAGGACTGCTGGTTCATCGCGGGCGACGACTCCTACATGCTCAAGGTGCGCGCGGCCGACGTGGACGGTCTGGAGAAGATCATCCGGCGGCTCAGCGGCACCACGGGCGTCTCCCGGACCCGTACCACGATCGTGCTCTCCACGAAGTGGGAGAACCGGGTGGGTGAGCTGCCGGAAGAGGTCTAGGGGGCTGGGCGTACGGTTGACGGAGTCTGATCGAGAGAGGTGCACGCATGGATGTCGGGCTCAAGCGCGAGCTGGAGGAGAAGGTCCGTTCCGGTGAGCGGCTGTCCCGTGAGGACGGCGTCGCGCTGTACGAGTCGGACGACCTGGCGTGGCTCGGCGGACTGGCCCACGAGGTGCGCACGCGCAAGAACGGCGACGTGGTCCACTTCAATGTCAACCGTCACCTCAACATGACCAACGTCTGCACGGCCTCCTGCGCCTACTGCTCCTTCCAGCGCAAGCCGGGCGAGAAGGACGCGTACACGATGCGCATCGAGGAGGCCGTGAAGCTGGCCAAGTCGATGGAGGCGGAGAACCTCACGGAACTCCACATCGTCAACGGCCTGCACCCGAACCTGCCGTGGCGCTACTACCCGCGCTCGCTGCGGGAGCTGAAGGCGGCCCTGCCGAACGTCTCCCTGAAGGCGTTCACGGCCACGGAGATCCACCACTTCGAGACCATCTCGGGGCTGTCGGCCTCCGAGATCCTCGACGAGCTCATCGACGCCGGCCTGGAGTCCCTGACCGGCGGCGGCGCGGAGATCTTCGACTGGGAGGTCCGTCAGCACATCGTGGACCACCGCACGCACTGGGAGGACTGGTCCCGCATCCACCGCCTGGCGCACGAGAAGGGCCTGAAGACGCCCTCCACCATGCTCTACGGCCACATCGAGGAGCCGCGCCACCGCGTCGACCACGTCCTGCGCCTGCGTGAGCTCCAGGACGAGACGAACGGCTTCCAGGTCTTCATCCCGCTGCGCTACCAGCACGACTTCGTCGACATGAAGGACGGCAAGGTCCGCAACCGGCTCCAGGCCCGCACCCAGATGGCCACCGGCGCCGAGGCCCTGAAGACCTTCGCGGTCTCCCGGCTGCTCTTCGACAACGTCCCGCACGTCAAGGTCTTCTGGGTCATGCACGGCGTCCAGACGGCCCAACTGGCCCTGCAGCACGGCGCCGACGACATGGACGGCTCGGTCGTCGAGTACAAGATCACTCATGACGCGGACAACTTCGGCACCCCGAACAAGCTGACCCGCGACGACCTGCTGGACCTCATCCGGGACGCGGGCTTCCGCCCGGTCGAGCGCAACACGCGCTACGAGATCATCCGCGAGTACGACGGCGCGGACCCGGCACGCCGCGAGTCCCCGCAGCCGATGCGCCTCTGAGCCCGGCCGGGTGCGCGGGGGCTGCGCGCGCAGTTCCCCGCGCCCGAGGGCGGGCGCTCGGTGCGGCATGGCTGCCACCGGGGCCTCCGCAAGGCCGCGTACGACGGCCCGGTCGCGGATCCGAAGGTGGCCGCACACGCCCTGACGTAATGGCTACGATGATGCCGTGTCCCTTACTTTCACCCTGGACCCCGCCGTCACCCCCGCCCTGCGTGACGGCATTCTCGATCTGTGGACCGATGTCTCCAACAAGGGCGGAGCCGTCGGATTCGTGCCGCCGGTGGGGCGGGAGGAGGTCCGGCCGGAGCTGGTGCGGCACTTCGTGGCGATGGCCGAAGGGCGCTGCCGGCTGCTGGTCGGGCACGACGCGGCGGGCGAGGTGGCCGCGACCGCGTTCTTCACCTTCAACACGCACCGGCTGATGACCCACTGGGTGTGGCTGTACACGGTGATGGTCCACCCCGACCACCAGGGCAAGGGCTACGGCCGTGACCTGCTGGCCGCCGCCGAGCGCTCGGCCCGCACCTTCGACGGCGTCGACGCGATCCGGCTCACCTGCCGGGGCGGCCTCGGTCTGGAGCGCTTCTACGGCTCCTGCGGCTACAAGGAGGTCGGCCGGATCCCGGACGCCATCCGCGTCGCGCCGGGCGACGACCGGGACGACGTGATCATGCTGCTGCCGCTCGAACAGGCGGTCGGCTGACCCCCCTGCAAGATCGGCGGTCCGCCGTGCTTCACTGGGCAGTGGCCCTTTTTGGAATCGGAAGAGTGGATTGAGATGCTCCGCTACACACTGATGCGCCTCGGGATCTTCGTGGGCTGCCTCGTGGTCGTCTGGGGCCTCGTCTACTCCGGCCTCGCCCCCCGCGGCCTCGGCGACTCCAACGGCATGTGGGTCGTCCTGCTCGCCCTGGTGCTGTCGGCCCCCATCAGCTTCGTGGTGCTGCGCAAGGAGCGTGACCGCGCCTCCGCCGGGATCGTGCAGCGCGTCGACCGGATGAAGGCCAACCTGGAGGCGAACCGCAGCCAGGAGGACATCGAGGACGACGCCTCCCGCACGCCGGGGCAGGCTTCCCGGGCCTCGTAGGGCCGCCGCCCCGCTCTTCCGGATCCCGGCAGTGAATACCGACGGGTAACTGCGCGGGTGCCTCCTTTACCCTTGTCCGGATCATGATGTGGGATGGCTGGAACCACATCGGGCCGACCGGTGTATCAGCTGTAGGACCCGCATGCGACGGGCACCGGAACACAAGGGGGAAACCGTGGCGCGAGCGCGCGCGAAACAGGGCGCACGACGTGTTGCCGAGGCAGTGGCCTCCGGCACCGATCCGCGGACGGCCGCACAGGAGGAACTGCGGCGGCAGGCCGGCGGACGAGGGACACGGGGCGCCGGCGGCGGTGACCACGACGCCCAGGGCCAGGGCATCGACCCGGCCGACTTCCCGGCCGCACGGGAACAGGGCGGCTCCACCGCCACCGTCATGCGACAGAAGACAGTGCCGCTGGACGAGGCCGGGGAGGCGCTCGGCCGCAGCGAGCAGATCCGGGAGGGCACCGAGACGGTGCACGCCATCTGCCCGATGGTGATCCCCAAGGGCCGCTCGATCATCTCCATGCTGCCGGTGCTGATGCTGCTCCTGCTGGGCGCGGTCGGCGCGGGCATCGTGGGGGCGTCCGGCGCGGACGTGCTCACCAACCCCCTGTTCGGCGTGCACTACTGGGTCATTTCACTGCTCGCCGTCGCGTTCGTGTGGTGGCGTCAGGGCATGGTCATGGTCCCCGACGGCTGCCAGGCGATGATCACCCGCTTCGGCAAGCTGGAGAAGGTCGTCGGGCCGGGACGGATCGTGCTGCTGAGCCCGTGGAAGCGGGTGTCGTACATCGTCAACACCACGATCGAGTACCCGTTCAACGCGCCGGTGCGCGAGGCGCCCACCCGGGGCGGGGTGAAGGGCTCGATCGACCTGTTCATCCAGTTCCGGATCAGCGACCCGACGGAGTTCGTCTACACGCTGGGCGCGGTGCGCGGCTTCGAGGAGAAGCTGAGCAACGCGGTGAGCGAGACGATCCGCAGCCTGATCTACGAGCAGGAAGCCGCCGGGATCTACGACATGGTCGGTGAGGACACCGGCCGCCTCCTGGAGCAGCTCAACCAGCAGTTCCGCCCGGCCGTCGAGCTGACCAACGCCAACATCACCCACGCCGAACCCTCCGACCAGCGCTACCGCATGGACCTGGCGGCGCCGGAGATGGTGCGCGTGGCCAAGGAGGCGTACACCCATGAGTACGCGCTCCAGCTCCGCAAGGAGCAGGACGAGGGCGACCTCACCCGGGAACTCGCCTCCAGCCACGAGACGTTGTCCGCGATCCAGGCCGACATCGCCCAGTACCAGGCGCAGATGGACACCGCCGTGGAGCGTGAGACCAACCGCGCCGAGGCACTCGCCCGGCAGCGCTATGTCCAGGCCGAGTCGGAGGCCAAGGCCAACGCGGCCCTGCTGGAGGCACAGGCCCTCGACATCCGCGCGGTGACCGCCGCGGAGGCGCCGGAGATCCTCGAATACCGCTACCAGCAGCAGGTGCTGGACACACTGGAGCAGGTCGCCGACCACCTGCCGCGGCTGGTGCGCATCGGCGGCACGACGGACGGCGGCGTCGCCGGCATCGACTTCCTCGAGCTGGCCCGCGAGCTGGTCGGCGAGCGCGGCACGGAGCTGTTCACCGACGAGGACATGGCCGCCGTACGGGAGCGTCTGGGCGAGGTGTCCGAGCGGATCGCCGCGCGCGAGGCGGAGATCGGCGCGCTGCTGGCGGCCGAGCGGCCCACGGTGCCGCAGGTTCCCGACCAGCCCGCACCGGCCGCCGGCGACGCCCGCGACGCCGGCTCCGACACCGCCGAGGAGGCCACCCGATGAGCACCGTCCGTACCCAGCGCAGGTCGGTCATCTCCGAGAAGGTCGCCCCCTGGGCCGACATCGCGCGGCTGCTGCGCGGCGGCGAGGCCGACACCCTCATCCCGGTCATCATCCCCCGCCACCGGCGCCGTCTGTGGTGGATGCTGCCGCTGTGGATCGGGGTGTACGCCCTGTTCATGGGCGTGATGCTGTCCCTCCAGGAGGCGGACGCCTCCTCGGCCGCCGGGGACCTCGCCTACGGCACCCTCGCCACCCTGTCCTACGCCGGCGGCGCCTTGCTGCTGCTGGTCGGCGGACTGTGGTGGTGGCGCTCCTCGATCGTGGAGATCGAGCAGGGCACCAACGGCGTCCTGACCCGCTACGGCGCCGTCGTGCGCACCCTGGACGCCGGCCGCCACTACCTGTGGCACCCCTGGTCCCGCGTCGACTTCGTCGTCGACACGGCCACGGAGATCCCCTACTCCGCGCCGGTGATGGCCTGTCCGACGCAGGAGAACGTACCGCTGCGCTCGATCGAGTTCTTCCTGAAGTTCCGCATCACCGACGCCGTGCTGTTCGTGCGCACCATCGGCGCGGGCAACTTCGACCTGGTGCTCTCCAGCGCCGTGCAGGACGCGATCCGCCAGCGCGCCCGCAAGATGCGCACCGAGCGGGCGTACGACCTGCGCGGCTCGGACGTGGCCGACATGCAGGAGCTGCTCAACCGCCAGCTGTCCGGCTACGGCGTGCGCATCACCGGCTCCAACATCCCGGACGTGCAGCTGCCGACGCAGTACCAGCAGCACCTGGCCACCCGGGAGCGGGTCGCCAAGGAGCGCACGGCCTACGACCAGGAGTGGGGCCTGATCCGCAAGCGCCGGATCGACCAGCTGGGCATGGACATCGAGCGCGCCAAGAAGGTGCGCGACGCCCGGATCGTGGAGGTCAAGGCGGCGCTGAACCGGGCCCGCGAGGAGGTCGCCCAGCTCCTGGAGCAGCAGGAGACCAACGCCCAGCGCGTGCGGTTCGAGATCGAGACCCGGGGCCGCAGTGGTCTGATCGCCGCGGAGAACGAGGCCCGCGCCCAGCGTGCCCTCGCCAAGGCGTACCGCGACAACCGTGCCGTGCTCCAGTACGAGCTGGCCCGGCGCCGCCTGGAGGTGGGCGCTAAGCTCGCGGGCCGGGCACCGCAGCCGGTGGTCGTGCGCACCGACGGCACCGGCGCCGACACCTCGGCCCTGTCGACCTTGCTCACCGCGCAGTTGCTGCCCCGGCTGACGGCCCTGCCGGCCGTCGACGGGCAGGTACTGACGGACCGGATGGCCCGGTTCGCCGACGAGCTGGGCGGCGACGAGTAGGGCAGGCGTTCACGGCGGGCCGGGTGGGATCTCCCTCCCGGCCCGTACGCTACGGCCATGGGTGCCGTGAAGACCAAACGGATGCCGCGGGCCGTCCGTGAGCAGCAGATGCTGGACGCCGCCGTGCGGACCTTCGGCAGGCGCGGGTACATGGCCGCGTCGATGGACGAGATAGCCGAACTCGCCGGTGTCTCCAAGCCGTTGGTGTATCTGTACCTGAACTCCAAGGAAGACCTCTTCACCGCCTGCATCCGGCGGGAGGCCGCCGCGCTGGTCGCGGCCGTGCGCGGGAGCGTCCGGACCGAGCTGCCGGCCGACCGCCAGCTCTGGGACGGGCTGCGGGCGTTCTTCACCCACACCTCGCACTACCCGGACGCCTGGTCCGTCCTGCACCTCCAGGCCCGCACGCACGGCGAGCCGTTCGCCACCGAGGTCGCCGCGATGCGGGCCGAGATCGTCGACTTCGTGACGCAGCTGATCGTGGTGGCCGCCCGCGAGGCGCACCGTGACCCCGACCTCCCGGCCAGCGAGGTCGCCGGTATCGCCGAAGCCCTGGTGGGCGCCGCGGAGTCGCTCGCGGACTGGGCCAACACCACGCCGGGGGTGAGCGCGCGGCAGGCGGCCGCCACGCTGATGAACTTCGCGTGGGCCGGTCTGGGCAACCTCATGGACGGCCGGCCCTGGACGCCGCCGGAGGCAGCTCACGAGGCGAGCGGATAGACCTCACCCCGCACATGGACGCGGTCGTCCCCGCCGCGCAGCTCGAACCGCCCGCCCTCCGCGGCGTACGTCACCGTCGCGGGCAGCAGCACCGGCGCCCGGAAGTCCGCCCGCGCCCGTACCGCGTCCGCGGTGCCGTGGGCGGCGAGGCAGCGGGCCACCGTCCACATGCCGTGCGCGATGGCGCGCGGGAAGCCGAACAGGCGGGCGGTGAGCGGGTGCAGGTGGATCGGGTTGCGGTCACCGGAGGCGGCGCCGTAGCGGCGTCCGACGTCCCCGGCGATACGCCACTCGGCGACCTGCGGCAGGGGCTTGGGCTCCTCGGCCGGCGGTGTGGGCGCAGCCGTGTCGGTGCCGTGGGTACGGTGCCGGGCGAGATACCTGCTCGTCGACTCCCACACGACGTCCCCGCCCGACCGCACTTCGGTGACCACCACGGCCTCGGTGCCCCGGCGGTGCGCCGCCAGCCGGTCGACGTGCACGCCGACGTCGTACGCGCCGGTCGCGGGCATCGCCGTGTGCCGGGTGACCTCGATGGACGTGTGGACGAGCCCGAGCAGCGGCAGGGGGAACGCCCGCTCGCTCATCAGCCTCATGGCCAGCGGGAAGCCGAGGACGTGCGGGTAGGGCAGGGGCAGCGCGTCGTCGCCGGTCGCGAAGCCGCACACCCGTTCGTAGGCGGCCAGCCGCGCCAGGTCGACGCGCACGCCGGGCAGTACGAGCCGGGTGCGGGGGAACTCCGCGTCGGGGCGGGGCCGTTTGAACGCGGAGAGCACCGCGCCCCGGGCGAGCAGGGCCGGAAGGGAGGGGGCGCCGGTCAGCACGGTCGTCATCAGGCCCCCAGCAGGCTCTGGCCGCAGACCCGGACGACCTGGCCGTTGACCGCGCCCGACGCGGGGTGTGCGAGCCAGGCGGTCGTCTCGGCGACGTCGGCCGGCAGGCCGCCCTGCGCGAGCGAGTTCATACGCCGGCCCGCCTCCCGGATGAACAGGGGGATCGCGGCGGTCATCCTCGTCTCGATGAACCCGGGCGCGACCGCGTTCACGGTCACCCCGTGCTCGGCGAGCGCCCGCGGCGCCAGGGAGCGGACCAGGCCGACGACGCCCGCCTTGCTCGCGCCGTAGTTGGTCTGCCCGGCGTTCCCCGCCAGCCCCGCGATCGACGCCGTCGCCACGATCCGGCCGCCCTCGCGCAGGGTTCCGCTCGCCAGCAGCGCGTCCGTGGTGCGCAGCACGCTCGCGAGGTTCACGTCGAGCACCGAACTCCAGCGCTCGGCGGGCATGTTGACCAGCCGCCGGTCCCGGGTGATGCCGGCGTTGTGGACGAGGACGTCCAGCCCGTCGGGCAGCGCGGCGGCGATCCGCGCTCCGGCGTCGTCGGCGGTGATGTCCAGCGTGAGCGCGGTGCCGCCGAGCCGGTCGGCCACCCGCCGAGCGTCCTGCTCGGCCTGCGGCACGTCCAGTACGACGATCCGGGCGCCGTCCCTCGCCAGCGTCTCGGCGACCGCCTCCCCGATGCCGCGTGCGGCGCCGGTGACCAGGGCGGTGCGGCCGGCGAGAGGACGCGCGGGGTCCGCGGGCGCGGTGACGTCCTGCGGGCCGACCTCGACGACCTGGCCGCTGACGTAGGCCGACTTGGGGGAGAGGAGGAAGGCGAGGGTCGACGCGGCGGCGCGGGCGTCCGTCAGCCGGACCAGGTTCACGGTCCTGCCGCGCCCGATCTCCTTGCCCAGCGAGCGCGTGAAGCCCTCCAGGGCCTGCTGGGCGGCCGCCTGGTGGTGGTCGGCCGGGTCGAGGGGAGCGCCGAGGACGACGATCCGGCCGCTGCTCGTCACCGACCGCACCACCGGGTGCAGGGCCGCGTGCACCTCGGCGAGCGTCTCGACGTCCCGCACTCCCGTGGCGTCCAGCACGACGGCGGCCGGCTGCTCGCGGGCGGTGGTCGGGCCGAGGCCCGTCGCCGCGAGGTCGAGGCCCGTCGCGGCGAGGTCGAGGTCCGACTTGCCGGCGGTGAGGAGCAGCCGGTCGCCCTCCAGCGCGGGCCGCTCGGGCGAGAAGCGTTTCAGTGCCGCGGGCTGGGGCAGCCCGAGGCGGCGGGTGACAAAGCGGCCGGGTGCGGTGCCGGTGAAGCTCAGATAGCGGTCGGCCATGTGCGACTCCCAGGTGCGCTCCGGAACTGACTCTGGAGTAAGGTTACCGGAGGTAATCCCATGGTGGACGTGAGGAGTGGGTGGAGATGAGCCCCAGCAAGAGCTCCGGGACGAGCTCCGGCGCGAGCTCCGTGCCGGCCCCGTCGGTCCGGCGCGTCGCGGTGATCGGCGGCAGCCGCATCCCGTTCGCGCGCTCCGACGGCCCGTACGCCACCGCGTCCAATCAGGACATGCTCGCGGCCGCCCTCGACGGTCTGGTCGAGCGGTACGACCTCGCGGACCCGGGCGCCGTCGGCGAGTTCGTCGCCGGGGCCGTCCTCAAGCACAGCCGCGACTTCAACCTCGCCCGCGAGACCGTCCTCGGCTCGCGGCTGGACGCGCGCACCCCCGCGTACGACATCCAGCAGGCCTGCGGCACCGGTCTTCAGGCCGTCATCGCCGCCGCCAACAAGATCGCGCTCGGCCAGACCGAGTCCGCGATCGCCGGCGGCGCCGACACGGCCAGCGACGCCCCCCTCGGCGTCAACGACCAACTGCGCCGCCTCCTGCTGGAGGCCCGGCGGGCCAAGTCGCTCGGCGGCCGGGTCCGGGCGCTCACCCGCGTGCGCCCCTCCCACCTCGTCCCGGACATCCCCCGCAACGCCGAGCCGCGCACGAAGCTCTCCATGGGCGAGCACGCCGCCGTCACGGCACGCGCGTGGGGCGTCACCCGCGAGGCCCAGGACGAACTGGCGGCGGCCAGCCACCAGCGGCTCGCGGCGGCGTACGAACGCGGCTTCTTCCAGGACCTGGTCGTGCCCTTCCGTGGGCTGGAGCGGGACCAGAACCTGCGACCCGGCTCGACGCCGGAGAAACTCGCCGCGCTGAAGCCGGTGTTCGGTCTGGACGGCGCCGATCCGACGATGACGGCGGGCAATTCGACCCCGCTGACGGACGGGGCGGCTGTCGTGCTGCTGGCGAGCGAGGAGTGGGCGCGGCGCCGGGGACTGGAGCCGCTGGCCTACCTCACCGCCCATGAGACGGCGGCCGTGGACTTCGTGCACGGCGATGTGGCAGGTGGTGAGGACGGGCTGCTGATGGCACCGGCGTACGCCGTCCCGCGCATGCTGGAGCGGACGGGGCTCGGCGTCGCCGACTTCGACCTCGTCGAGATCCACGAGGCCTTCGCCTCCCAGGTGCTGGCCACGCTGGCGGCGTGGGAGAAACGGGGGCTCGCGCCCGTGGACCGCGCCCGGCTGAACGTCACCGGCTCGTCCCTGGCGACCGGTCACCCCTTCGCGGCGACCGGAGCCCGGATCGTGGCCACGCTGGCCAAGTCGCTCGCGGAGACGGGCGGTTCGGGGCGCGGGCTGATCTCGGTCTGCGCGGCCGGCGGCCAGGGCGTGACGGCGATCCTGGAGCGAAGGTAAGGAACGGGTGAGACGAAGCTGAGTGCCCCTCACATAACCCCCGAGGTTGCACATACCCGGCTCCGGACCACCCCCGAACCCGCACAACCCCCACACGCGTGAGCCGTACGATCTCCTGCCTAACCAGCGGTAACCCCTTTCCGCAGGCCTCCGCAGGTGAACGCCACGGTGCGCGAGGCACGTACGTCATGCAGCAAGCAGATTTCTTCGCTGCAAGCCCGCCGCAGGAGCCGCCCGTGTCCACCTCGCTTCCGTCCTTCGCCCCCTCGGCCGCGTTCGACGACGCCCCGGGCCCGACCCTGGTGCAGCCGGTGACGAGGCGGCTGGACGGCGTCGTACGGGAGGCGTACGTACCGCCGTTCGCGCCGCCGGTCACCCATGGCTCACTCGCGGACCTGCCCTTCGACAACGCGGACCAGGCGCCCGACGCCGTGGTCCTCAGCCGCAAGGGCGCGGACGGGCAGTGGACGGACGTGACGGCCGCGGAGTTCGCCGAGCAGGTGCAGTCGGTGGCGAAGGGGCTGATCGGCGAGGGACTGGTGCCCGGCGACCGGATCGCCGTCATGGCCCGCACCTGCTACGAGTGGACGCTGCTCGACTTCGCCGCCTGGGCGGCCGGCCTGGTGACGGTCCCGGTCTACCCCACCTCCTCCGTCTTCCAGACCCGCTGGATCCTCCAGGACTCCGGCGCGGTGGCCCTGGTCACCGAGACCGCGGCCCAGGCCGCCGCGCTCGGCCCCGAACTGGACCGGGTGCCCGACCTGCGCCACATGTGGGTGATGGAGAAAGGGCATGTGGACCGGCTGGCGGAGGCCGGCGCACAGCAGCCCGACGGTGAAGTGGCCGTACGGCGGGGCATGCTGGTGCCGGACACGCTGGCCACCCTCATCTACACCTCCGGCACGACCGGCCGCCCGAAGGGCTGCGCGCTGACGCACGGCAACTTCTTCGCCGAGGTCGACAACGCCATCGAGCTGCTCTACCCGATCTTCAAGGCGCGCACCAGCGAAGAGGCGTCCGTCCTGCTCTTCCTGCCGATGTCGCACGTCTTCGGCCGGATGGTCGCGGTGGCCTGCGTACGGGCCCGGGTGCGCCTCGGCCACGCGCCGAGCCTGAAGGCCGAGGACCTGCTGCCGGACCTCGCGGCCTTCCGCCCCACCTGTCTGCTGACCATCCCCTATATGCTGGAGAAGATCTTCAACTCCGCCCGCGCCAAGGCCGAGGCGGGCGGCCGCGCCTCGTCCTTCGACCGGGCGGCGTCGGTCGCCGAGCGCTACGGCGAGGCGCTGGAGTTTCGCGCGTCCGGAACCGGCGGGGGACCCAACGCGGCCCTGAAGACCGCCCGCGCCTTCTACGACCCCCTGGTCTACCGGCGGATCCGCAGCGCGATGGGCGGCCGCGTGAAGTACGCGATCTGCGGCGGCTCCCCGCTCGGCCGGCGCCTGGCGGCCTTCTACGCCGGGGCGGGCATCGAGATCTACGAGGGCTACGGCCTCACCGAGACGACCGCCGCCGCGACCGTGACACCGCCGCTCAAGCCCCGCCTGGGCACGGTCGGCTGGCCGCTTCCCGGCACCCGCGTCCGTATCGCGGCCGACGGCGAGATCCTGGTCGCCGGCGACCAGGTGCTGCGCGGCTACTGGGACCCGGCGGCCGGCGGCGTGGTCCCGGCCACGGCGGACGGCTGGCTGCCGACCGGTGACATCGGCGCCCTGGACGACGACGGCTATCTGACGATCACCGGCCGCAAGAAGGAACTCCTCATCACCGCGGGCGGCAAGAGCGTGGCCCCGGCACCGCTGGAGAACTGGCTGCGTTCGCACCCGCTGATCTCGCAGTGCATGGTCCTGGGCGACCGCCGCCCCTACGTCTCGGCACTGGTCACCCTGGACATGGACGGCGTCACCCACTGGCGCCGGATGAACGGCAAGCACGCCGTGCCCGCCGAACTCCTCGTGGACGACCAGGAGTTGCGGGCGATCCTGCAACGCGCGATCGACGAGGCGAACAAGCTGGTGTCCCGCCCGGAGTCCATCCGCCGGTTCGCCGTCCTGCCGACGGACTTCACGGAGCTGGCCGGCCACCTGACACCGTCGATGAAGCTGCGCCGGGAAGTGGTGATGCGGGACTTCGCGACCGAGGTGGAGGACCTGTACGCGAAGTAGCGCCGCGCTCGCGGCGCCCGGGGAGGCCGCACACGCGCGTGATCGCCCGAGCGGCGGGCAGGAGCCGCACAGGACGAACGGTTGCCGTCTCGTTACGACAACCGCTTGACGTGACATGCCCCGTCCGCGTTGGCTACCGCCACCCGGGTAGCAACGCCGCTCCTCCGCTCGGAAGGCCCAGAAGTGAACGCTCGCACCCCCCACACCTCCGCCGTACGCCGGATCGGTACAGCCCTCGTCGCC
Source organism: Streptomyces sp. Y7 (assembly GCF_043195415.1). Classification (NCBI taxonomy): domain Bacteria; kingdom Bacillati; phylum Actinomycetota; class Actinomycetes; order Kitasatosporales; family Streptomycetaceae; genus Streptomyces; species Streptomyces sp. Y7. The sequence continues at coordinate 264,626 of NZ_JBIDDQ010000008.1, read as the reverse complement.
TCCGCGTCGGCGATGTCGCTCGCCGCGTGCGGTGTCATCGACGGCATCGGGGGCGGTGACAGCTCGGCCTCGCCGGAGAAGGGTGACGACATCACGGTGGGGCTGCTGCTGCCCGACAAGGACACCGCCCGCTTCGAGAAGTTCGACTACCCGCTCATCAAGAAGGAAGTCGGCACCCTCACCAAGGACAAGGGCAAGGTCGTCTACGCCAATGCCGGGGCGAGCCCGCAGAGACAGAGCGAGCAGTTCCAGCAGATGATCGACGACAAGGTCGACGTCGTCCTGGTGGACGCGGTGGACGCCAAGGCCATAGCCCCCGAGGTGCAGAAGGCCAAGGACGCGGGCATCCCGGTCATCGCCTACGACCGTCTCGCCGAGGGCCCCATCGACGCCTACGTCTCCCACGACAACGAGCTCGTCGGTGAGGTGCAGGCCCGCTCCCTGGTCGAGGAACTCGGCGACAAGGCCGCGAGCAGCAAGGTCGTCATGATGAACGGCGACCCCGCCGACCCGAACACGGACCGGTTCAAGAAGGGCGCCCTCGCGGAGCTCGAGGGCGCCGTGAACATCGTCAAGAAGTACGACACCACGAAGTGGTCGCCCGAGGCCGCCAAGGCCAACATGGAGAAGGCGATCGCCGCGGTCGGGGTCGGCAGCGTCGGAGCCGTCTACTCGGCGAACGACGGTATGGCCGGTGCCGTGATCGACGCGCTCAAGGAGGCCGGCGCGAGCACGATCCCGCCGGTGACCGGGCAGGACGCGAACCTGGACGCCGTGCAGCGGATCGTCTCGGGCGAGCAGTTCATGACGGTGTACAAGCCCTTCCTGCAGGAGGCGACCAACGCCGCGAAGATGGCCGTGTACAAGGTGCAGGGCCGTGACCTGGAGTTCGACTCGCTCACCCAGGACTCGGTCGACAGCCCCACCCAGGACGACATCCCGGCCCACCTGGTGACGGTGGTCGCGCTGACGAAGTCCAACATCGAGGAGACGGTGATCAAGGACGGCGTCTACACCGTCGACCAGATCTGCACCCCCGAGTACCAGGCGGACTGCGACCGGATCGGTCTGACGTAGTCAGCCCCGGCGGTGCCTCTCCACCAGGTCCGCGAACGCCCTGGCCGACGGGCTGAGCGCGTCCCACCGGCGGACGGCCCAGCCCACGGGCAGCGGACGCAGCGCGGGCAGCGGGATCAGCCGCAGGTCGCCGTCGCCGGGAACCGCCAGCCCCGGCAGCGCGGGCACCACCGCACGCCCGACCCCCAGCTCGGCCAGCAGCAGCGCCGTGTCCCAGTCGGCGACGCTGGTGTCCCGCGCGAACCGGACGCCCAGTTCGGCGCAGGCGGCGTCCAGATGCGCCGCCGACGCCGAGTTCGGCGGCAGCCGGATCAGCCGTACGTCCGCCAGGTCGGTGGCGGCGTCAACGTACGGCCGACGGGCCAGCGGATCGTCGGCCCGCACCGCCAGCACCCACGGCAGTTCCACCACCGGCCGCTGCTCGATGCCGCGCACCGGGGGGCCGAGGGTGATCCAGGCCAGGTCGAGCGTGCCGTCGGCCAGCGCGTCGAAGCTGCCCCGGCCCGAACTGACCGTGCGGAACTCCAGGTTGACCCGGGGATGCCGGCGCCGGTACGCGACCACCGCCTCCGACATGAAGTGCCGTACCGTCGTCGCTCCCGTCGCCACGCGCACGTATCCGCTCTCGCCGTCGACCAGGTCCCGCAGCTGCCGTACCGCCACATCCAGCCCGGCTATCCCCTCGGCGGCCGCCGCCTCCAGCACCCGGCCCGCCTGGGTCGGCACCACGCCCCGGGGCCGGCGTTCCAGCAGGGCGACACCGGTCTCCCGCTCCAGGCGTTTCACATGCTGGCTCACGGCCGACTGGGTGCAGCCCAGCTCCCGCGCCACCGAACTGAGGCTCCCGGCCCGGCACACGGCCACGAACACCCGTAGGTCATCGAGGGTCATGACACCCAAGTTAATGCTTGGGTGTGGTGACAAATCCCAAGGATTGACTGGGCTTTGCCCGATGGACGACGATTTCGGACGGGCCCGGGCGGCAACCCGCTCCTCGCCCCGCCGGCGTCCGGACCAAGGCGGGAGGGAGCGGGTGCCGACCCACCACAGAGCTTTGACTCCCTTGTCCCGCGCTTGACTTCACAAGGCATCCGCGCCACATTCGCATTTCTGACACACCCTCAGAAACGTGGAGCCGTCCAGGCGGGAGCCGTCCCCATGACCACCAGCGCGCACCCTTCCCGAAGACATGTCCTCGCCGCCGGTGCCGCGGGCACGGCCGCCACCGCTCTCGGGTTCACCGGGGCGATCCAGCAGCCCGCGCGGGCGGCCGACCTGCCGCTCCTCGGCACGTACGACGTCGTGGTCGTCGGCTCCGGCGCGGCCGGCATGACCGCCGCCCTCACCGCGGCGCGGCAGGGCCTGAGCTGTGTGGTGCTGGAGAAGGCGCCCACCTTCGGCGGGTCCGCCGCCCGGTCCGGTGCCGGGATCTGGATCCCCAACAACTCCGTGCTCCTCGCGGCCGGTGTGCCCGACACCCCCGCGAAGGCCGCCGCCTATCTCTCCGCCGTCGTCGGCCCGGACGTGCCCGAGGACCGGCAGCGGGCCTTCCTCGCCCACGGCCCGGCGATGCTCTCCTTCGTCATGGCCCACAGCCCCCTGCGTTTCCGCTGGATGGAGGGGTACAGCGACTACTACCCCGAGCTGCCCGGGGGCCTGCCGAACGGCCGCTCCGTCGAACCCGACCAGCTCGACGGCAACCTCCTGGGCGCCGAACTGGCACGTCTGAACCCGCCGTACATGGACGTGCCCGCCGGCATGGTCGTCTTCAGCGCCGACTACAAGTGGCTGGCCCTGGCCGCCGTGAACGCCAAGGGCGCCGCCGTGGCCGCGCAGTGCCTGGCGCGCGGCACGGCGGCCGCGCTGCGCGGCGAGAAGCCGCTGACCATGGGCCAGTCGCTGGCGGCCGGGCTGCGGCTCGGGCTCCGCTCGGCAGGGGTGCCCGTATGGCTCGGCACACCGCTGACCGACCTGTACGTCGAGGACGGCGCCGTGAGCGGAGCGGTCGTCACCCGGGACGGCGGTCCGGGCCTGGTCCGGGCCCGGCGCGGCGTGATCGTCGGCTCGGGCGGCTTCGAGCACAACGCGGCGATGCGCGCGCAGTACCAGCGTCAGCCCATCGGCACGGACTGGACGGTCGGCGCGAAGGAGAACACCGGCGACGGCATCCGGGCCGGGCACCGGCTGGGCGCCGCGCTCGGCCTCATGGACGACGCCTGGTGGGGCCCGGCGATCCCGGTCCCCGGCCAGCCGTACTTCTGCCTGGCCGAACGCACCCTCCCCGGCGGCCTGCTGGTCGACGCGGCCGGCGCCCGCTTCGTCAACGAGGCCGCCCCCTACAGCGACGTCGTCCACACCATGTACGACGTCCACGACACCAGTCCGGCCATCCCGTGCTGGCTGGTCGTCGACCAGCACTACCGCAACCGCTACCTCTTCAAGGACGTCCTGCCGGCCCTGCCCTTCCCCGCCTCCTGGTACGACTCGGGTGCCGCGCACAAGGCCTGGTCGCTGGACGCGCTCGCCGCCTCGATCGGCGTCCCGGCGACGGCCCTGCGCACCACCGTGGACCGCTTCAACGCGCAGGCCCTGAAAGGAAAGGACCCCGACTTCCACCGGGGCGACAGCGCCTACGACCACTACTACACGGACCCGTCCGTGCTGCCCAACTCCTGTCTGGCACCCCTCTGGCTGCCCCCGTACCACGCCTTCCGCATCGTCCCCGGCGACCTCGGGACCAAGGGCGGCCTCCTCACCGACGCCCGCGCGCGGGTCCTGCGGGAGGACGGCTCGGTCATCCGGGGCCTGTACGCGGCGGGCAACGCGAGCGCCGCCGTCATGGGGCACAGCTACGCGGGCGCGGGCTCGACGATCGGCCCGGCGATGACCTTCGGGTACATCGCGGCGAAGGACATCGCCGGAAGCCTGTAAAGGAGGCTAGGCGGGCTTCCTGACGAGGAGGAACGCCTGCTGCGACGTCTCGTCCAGCGCCGGGTCGGGCTCACGGACGGTCCGGGAGAAGAGGGCGAAGCCGGCCGCCGTCAGCAGCTCGGCGATGTGCTCCGGGCGCCGCCGCTGGAAGGTGAGCGCGACCGGGTGGCCGAAGGGCCGGTCGTGGTGCCGGTGCGCGTCACCGGCCTGGAAGGCGACGAGCAGCGGCGCGCCCGGGGCCAGCACCCGGTGGAACTCGGCGAACAGGGCGGGCAGCCGGTCCACGGGTGTGTGGATGGAGGAGTAGAAGGACAGCGCGCCGGCCAGCGTGCCGTCGGGCAGGTCCAGCTCCAGCATCGAGCCCTGCTCGAACCGCAGCTGCGGGTTCTCGCGGCGGGCGATCGCGAGCATCGACTCCGACAGGTCGACCCCGAACACGGGCAGCCCCAGCGCGGCGAGGCGGGCCGTGGTCCGCCCCGGCCCGCAGCCCAGGTCCGCCACCGGCCCGTCCCCGTCGACGAGTTCGGCGAACACCGCCAGTACCGCCCGCTCCACGGGCCTTCCCACGAGCTCGTCCTGGAAGAGCGTCGCGTAGTCCTCGGCGATCGCGTCGTAGAAGGTGCGGGTGGCGGTCAGGAAGTCAGCGTCGGTCATGGCCGGGGACCCTAGCGAACGGCACTGACAAGGCCGTCGGCCTCGGCGAAGGCCGCTCGCACGGCAGGTGAGGACCGGGCGAGCGCCGCCGTCTGCGACGTGCCGGCCCGCACCCACCCCTACTCCGTGCCGCCGTCCCCCTACTCCGTGCCGCCGTCCCCCTGCTCGGCGCCGCCTCGTCCCCCGCCGAACCCGATCGCGCTGCCGACGGCGACGCCCAGGCACAGGCCCAGGGCGAGCCCGAGGGCCAGGTTGTCGAAGACGGTCAGCCCGAACACCACGCCGATGGCCGTGCCGAGGGACAGGCCGACGGGCAGGCCGACGGGCAGGCCGACGGGCAGGCCCGTCGCCGGCTTGTCGTCGGCGGGGGTCCCGTGGTCCTCCCCCTGGGCGTTCTCGTCACCGCTGGTCATACGGCGATCCTCCCACGCGTCGCTCAGGACAGTCCCGCCGCTCGCAGCAGCGCGGTGGTCGCGGCGGCTCCCAGCACCACCACCGGGAACGGCGCCGGCTTCCCCCAGGCGCTGTGCCTGCCTCGGCCGAGGGGTATCCCCATCGCCAGCACGCCCCCGACCAGCACCCCGGCAGGCCGGGCCCACCCCGAGAAGCCGCCGCCCTCCGTCAGCGCCCCCGTCGCGAGCAGCGCCACCAGCAGCACCACCGCCGCGGCGGACAGCAATTTCTGTACACGGGCGGGGAGTTCGACACGCCCGTGCAACGCCGGGCCGACGAGCCGGAAGGCGTACGTCCCCACCGCCAGCACCAGGATCACGGCGACCGTGGCGTTCACGCCGCCACCTCCTTGCGGCCGTAGCGGACCAGCCCCGCCAGTGCCAGCAGCACCGGCACGCCCGCCGGGACGGCCGGGGTCACCGCCAGGGCCAGCGCGGCGCCGAGCAGCGCGCACCGGCGGATGCGGGTGTCCGCGCGCAGGGTGGGCAGGACCAGCGCCACCAGGACGGCCGGGAAGGCGGCGTCGAGCCCGTACTTCGCCGTGTCGCCGAGCGCGGTCCCGGCCAGCGCACCGGCCAGGACGCCGGTGTTCCAGGCGGCGAACAGCCCGAGTCCGTTCACCCAGAACGCCGCCCGGCGCCGTTCGGGGCCGGGCTGGGCGAGCGTGAAGGCCACCGTCTCGTCGGTGACGAGGTGGGCGCCGACCAAGCGGGTGAGCCGGCTCCGGCCACCGAGGACGTCGGCGACGGCGAGGCTGAAGGCGGCCGTGCGCGTGTTCAGCAGCAGCCCGGTGGCCGCCGCGGCGAGCGGCCCGCCCCCGGCCAGCAGCACGCCGACCGCGCTGAACTGCGCCGAGCCCGCGTACACGATCAACGACATCGCCACCGGCACCCAGAGCGGCAGCCCGCCCGCCACCGAGATCGCGCCGAAGGAGACGCCGACGACTCCGCTCGCCAGCCAGACCAGTGCACTGTCGCGCACCAGGGGTGTCATCATCGGTGTTCGGAGGAGCGAACGCATGTTTCCCAGAATGAACAGACGGGCGACGGTTCGTCAAGCCGAACGAACGTACCTGTAGAGCGAACGACGGGAAGTGAACCGGATGAGCGAGCCCCTCACGTGGATCGCCGTCGCCCTGCGCCGCGAGCGCACCCGGGCCGGGCTGTCGCTGTCGGAGCTGGCCAAGCGGGCGGGGATCGCGAAGTCCACGCTGTCCCAGCTGGAGGCGGGCAGCGGCAACCCGAGCGTGGAGACGCTGTGGGCGCTGGGCGTCGCGCTCGGTGTGCCGTTCAGCGTGCTGGTGGAGCCGCCGGCGCCGGCCGTCCAGGTGATCCGTGCGGGTGAAGGGCCCACGGTCGCCTCCGAGCGGGCGGACTTCGTGGCCACCCTGCTCTCCGCCAGCCCGCCCGGCGCCCGCCGGGACATCTACCACCTGCGCGCGGAACCGGGCGCGGCCCGTGAGTCGGACCCGCACATCCCGGGGACCGTGGAGCATCTGGTCGTCAGCACGGGCAGGGTGAAGGCGGGTCCCAGGGGCGACGAGGCCGAGCTCGGGCCCGGCGACTACATGTCGTACCGCGGGGATGTGCCGCACTCCTACGAGGCGCTCGCGCCCGGGACGACGTTCCTCCTGGTCATGCAGCACATCTAGGGCCGCGGGAGGCAAAAGGCAGGAGCCCCGTCGCCTTGCGGCACGGGGCTCCTTGGGTACTGCTATCTGTTCCGGATCAAAGCACCAGGCTCCGAGACCGAATGATCAGACGGGGGTGACGTTCTCCGCCTGCGGGCCCTTCGGGCCCTGGGTCACGTCGAAGGAGACCTGCTGGTTCTCCTCCAGCGAACGGAAGCCGCTCGCGTTGATCGCGGAGTAGTGAACGAAGACGTCGGGGCCGCCGCCTTCCTGGGCGATGAAGCCAAAGCCCTTTTCGGCGTTGAACCACTTCACGGTTCCGGTAGCCATAAGCCCTCCTTGGGCCCAAAGGGTTGCCCTGCTCCAGAACCCTGCAAGTGTGAAAACAAAGTCCCGCACAACTGCATACGTCTGAAAACGACGAGAGCCTGCGGTTACATGCTCCGCAGGCTCTGTACTGCAAGGGAAACCAAACTGCAACTTGCGGCGAGCCTAGCACGCAGGCAGCCGAAAGCAATAGAGGTCAAGATCACGTCACTCGGACGTTTGAGTGGCCCGTTTCGTGTTGACGGGGCCGACGCCCGTCTCGGTGACGAGGTGAATCCGACACTCGGGTGACGGGCGGTTGTGACGAGGGTGTCACGACCCTGAAGGCTGCACGCTACCTCATGGGGTCTAGTCTCGCGATGTGGACAATTCTCGCACCCGGCCGCGCGTAGGCCACATCCAGTTCCTGAACTGCCTGCCCCTGTACTGGGGGCTCGCGAGAACGGGCACCCTGCTCGATTTCGAGCTCACCAAGGACACGCCGGAGAAGCTCAGCGAGCGCCTGGTGCGCGGCGACCTCGACATCGGGCCGATCACCCTGGTCGAGTTCCTGCGCAACGCCGACGATCTGGTCGCCTTCCCCGACATCGCCGTCGGCTGCGACGGCCCGGTGATGTCCTGCGTGATCGTCTCGCAGGTCCCGCTGGACGAGCTGGACGGCGCCCGCGTCGCCCTCGGCTCGACCTCGCGCACCTCGGTGCGGCTGGCGCAGCTGCTGCTCGCCGAGCGCTACGGCGTCCAGCCCGACTACTACACCTGCCCGCCCGACCTCAGCCTGATGATGCAGGAGGCGGAGGCCGCCGTGCTCATCGGGGACGCCGCGCTGCGGGCGAACCTGCTGGACGGGCCCCGCTACGGGCTGGAGGTGCACGACCTCGGGGCGCTGTGGAAGGAGTGGACGGGGCTGCCGTTCGTCTTCGCCGTCTGGGCGGCGCGCCGGGACTATCTGGAGCGCGAACCGGTCATCACCCGCCAGGTCCACGAGGCGTTCCTCTCCTCCCGCAACCTCTCCCTGGAAGAGGTGAGCAAGGTCGCCGAACAGGCGGCCCGCTGGGAGGCCTTCGACGAGCAGGTCCTGGAGCGGTACTTCACCACCCTCGATTTCCGGTTCGGCGGCCCGCAGCTGGCGGCGGTCGCGGAGTTCGCGCGCAGGGTGGGACCGACCACCGGATTTCCGGCGGATGTGAAGGTGGATCTGCTCCAGCCGTGAGGCGCGCGGGGATTCCGCACTAATCTGCTGACGGTTCCTACGGGGGAGGAGTGGACGCGGATGCAGCCGCTCGGAGTTGACGAACCCAGGGTCGTCGGGCCGTACCGGCTGCTCGGCCGGCTCGGTTCCGGCGGCATGGGGCGGGTGTACCTGGGGCGCAGCGCCGGCGGCCGCACGGTCGCCGTCAAGATCGTGCATCCGCACTTCGCCCTGGACGAGGAGTTCCGCGCCCGCTTCCGCCGGGAGGTGGAGGCGGCCCGCCGGGTGGGCGGCGCGTGGACGGCGCCCGTCCTGGACGCCGACCCGGAGGCGGCGGTGCCGTGGGTGGCCACGGCGTACGCGGCGGGTCCGTCGCTGACGTCCGCGGTCGCGGACTCGGGCGCACTGCCCGCCCCTTCGGTCCGAGCGCTCGGCGCGGGTCTCGCGGAGGCGCTGGCCGCGGTGCACGATCTGGGCCTGGTGCACCGGGACGTGAAGCCGTCGAACGTCCTGCTCACCCTGGACGGACCCCTGCTCATCGACTTCGGCATCGCCCGCGCCATGGACGGCACCGCGTCCCTGACGTCCACCGGCGTCTCGATCGGCTCCCCGGGCTACATGTCGCCCGAGCAGATCCTCGGCAAGGGGGCCACGGGAGCGGCGGACGTCTTCTCGCTCGGTGCCGTGCTGGCGTACGCGGCGACCGGGGGGCCGCCCTTCTCCGGGGACTCCTCGGCGGCACTCCTTTACAAGGTGGTGCACGAGGAGCCCGAACTCGACGCGCTGGACGGCGAGCTGCGGGAGCTGGTGGCGGACTGCCTGGCGAAGGAGCCGGGCGCCCGGCCCGCCCCGGGTGAGGTGGCCCGGCGCCTGGCTCCGCAGGGCGCGGCTCGCCTGGTCGCGGGCGGCTGGCTGCCCGGGCCCCTGGTGGAGCAGGTCAGCCGCGGCGCCGTGCGCCTGCTGAATCTGGAGGCGGGGGACGACGTCTCGTCCGGGCCGGTGCGCTTCGACCTGCCTTCCGTCGGAGCGGTGGACACGACGGCCGGCGGTGCGGGGGCCGGGCGGGCGACGGTGGGGGAGTTCGGCCCGCCGCCGGTGATGGGTCCCGGGCCGGTGTCCGCGTCGCCCTCCGCCATGTCCACACCGCCGCCGCCCGTCCCGGCCTCCCCGCCGTCGGGAGCCGTTCCGGTCGTCGTACCCGAACCGCGTGACGCTCCGCCCCCGCAGGACGCCGTCCCCGCCGCCGAGCGCCGGCCCGGCAAGCTCGCCGTGTCCGTCGCGGCGACCTCGACACCGGGGGAGGGCGGGCGCGGGCGCAGGATGAGCTGCACGGTGGCGCTGGCCGTCGCGGGCGCGCTGGCGGCCGTGACCGTGGGGTCGGTGTTCGTGTTCGAGCTGCTGCCCGGCGGCGAACGGGACGGCGCGAGCGGGGACTCCGGAGCCGCCTCGTCCCAGGCGCCCCAGCAGTCCGCCGAGCCGGCCGGGAACGCCGTACCCGCCGGCTACCTCGGCACCTGGGAGGGCAAGGCCACCGCCCTGGACGGCGCCCTGCCGGCCGGTACCTTCCGGCTCACCGTGCACAAGGCCGAGGTCGGCGACGAGGTGGGCACCCTGCGGCAGACCGATCTGCTCGGCGGTGTCTGCAACGACGTACTGACCCTGAAGAAGGCGTCGGCGAAGGAGCTCGTCGTGACGTCCGTCGGCCGCAAGGACAACCACGGCGGCTGCAACCCGGCCCCGCACACCGTCCGGATCACCCCGGCCGGCGATGATCTGGTGTACCGGTCGGAGAGCGGTGACGAGGGGAATCCCGAGGCACGGCTGTCCAAGGCCGGGCGGTGACGGGCGAGTCGGGGTGAGCACACTCGGCGTGGTCGCCGTCGCCGCGCTCTGGGGCCTGGCGGCCGGGCTGCTCCTGCCCCGGGCCGCCTACCGGTTCTCCGCGCCGGACGAGGAGGGGTGGCGGGAGCACTGCCCCGGCGGGCATCCGATACCGGGCTGGCTCGGCCGGGCCCGGTGCGCGCGCTGCGGGCGGGGCACGTCGTACGGCACCGGCGCCGCCGCGCTCGCCGTCGCCACCGCCCTGGTCTGCGCCGCCCTCGCCGCCGCCACCGGCACCCGGCCCGAACTGGGCGTCTGGCTGGTGCTGGCGCCGGTCGGCGTGCTGCTCACGGTGGTCGACTTCCGGGTACGGCGGCTGCCGAACCCGCTGACGCTGGCCCTCGCCGGGGCCGCGCTCGGGCTGCTCGGCCTGGTCGCCCTGGTCCCCGAACACGCCGGTGACTGGCCGACCGCCGCGTGGGGCGCGCTCGCGCTGGGCGCCGGGTACTACGCGCTGCACCTGATCAACCCCGGCGGCATGGGGTTCGGTGATGTGAAGCTCGCGCTCGGGGCGGGGGCGGCGCTGGGCTGGTACGGGTGGCCGACGGTGATGCTCGGGACGTTCGCCGGGTTCCTGCTCGGGGCGCTCTACGGCTGGGGACTCGTCGCGCTGCGGCGGGCCGGGCGCAAGTCGGCGATCCCGTTCGGGCCGTTCCTGCTCGGCGGGGCGCTCGTGGGACTGCTGATCGGGGCCTACGCGGCCTGACGTCCCGCCCGTGAAGCGCCTGGCATCCCGCGCGTGAACGGCCTGACGTCCGTCCCGTGAACGGCCTGGCGTACGCTGGTTCGGTCCGCTGCCAACAAGGTGGATCAGTCCACAACCCTTGACGAAAGGGACGCCCCGGTGACCGAGAAGGCCGACCTTCAGTCCGTCCTCGACCGTGCCGCCGCGGGTGGGCGCATCACGCCCGACGAGGCGCTGGACCTGTACCGCGACGCCCCGCTGCACGCGCTGGGCGCCGCCGCCGACGCCGTACGCCGCCGCAGGTACGCGGGCACCGAGCACATCGCGACGTACATCATCGAGCGCAACATCAACTACACGAACGTGTGCGTCACGGCGTGCAAGTTCTGCGCCTTCTACGCGCCGCCCACCGCCAAGGACAAGGGCTGGACCCGCGACCTGGACGACATCCTGCGCCGCTGCGCGGAGACCGTCGAACTGGGCGGCACCCAGATCATGTTCCAGGGCGGCCACCACCCGGACTACGGCGTCGAGTACTACGAGAAGCACTTCGCCGCCATCAAGAAGGAGTTCCCCCAGCTCGTCATCCACAGCCTGGGGGCGAGCGAGGTCGAGCACATGGCGCGGATCTCGAAGGTGAGCGTGGAGGAGGCGATCCAGCGCATCCACGCGGCCGGTCTCGACTCCTTCGCGGGCGCCGGCGCGGAACTGCTCCCCGAGCGCCCCCGCAAGGCCATCGCGCCCCTCAAGGAGTCCGGCGAGCGCTGGCTGGAGATCATGGAGACGGCGCACAGGCTGGGCGTGGAGTCCACCTCCACCATGCTCATGGGCACCGGCGAGACCAACGCCGAGCGCATCGAGCACCTGCGGATGATCCGTGACGTCCAGGACCGCACGGGCGGCTTCCGGGCCTTCATCCCCTACCTCTACCAGCCGATGAACAACCACCTGAAGGGCCGCACCCAGGCCACGATCTTCGAGTACCTGCGGATGATCGCGATCTCCCGGCTCTTCATGGACAACATCGCCCACATCCAGGGCTCCTGGCTGACCACCGGCCAGGACGCGGGCCAGCTCACGCTGCACTACGGCGCCGACGACCTCGGCTCGGTCATGCTGGAGGAGAACGTCGTCTCGGCGGCCGGTGCCAGGCACCGCTCCAACCTCCAGGAGATGATCGACATGATCCGCACGGCGGGCCGCGTCCCCGCCCAGCGGAGCACGACGTACGAGCACCTGGTCGTGCACGACGACCCGGCGAACGACCCCGTCGACGAGCGGGTCATGTCCCACATCTCGTCCACGGCGATCGCGGGTGGCACGGCCCACCCCGAGCTGAAGATCCTCGCCTCCAACTGACGTACCCGTGCTGACGATCCACGCGGACTCCAGGGGGCGGGCGCTCGCCGTCAAGGGCGCGTGGATCGCCGACGCCGGGCGGGCGGAGGACCTGGTCGCCGCTCATCCGGGGGCACGGGTGCGGCAGTGGCCGGGCATCCTCACGCCCGGCCTGATCAACCTCCACGGCAACGAGCTGCTGGAGCAGGCGTACCACCCCGATCCGCGCGAGGCCGACGAGCTGGGCACCGAGCCGCTGACCGGCGCCGCGCTCGCGGCCCTCACCATGGACGACGCCCGCTGGGGCGCGAGCGCCCGGCGCGGAGTGCAGCGCATGCTGGCGCACGGCACGGTCCGCGCGGCCTGCGAGGACCTGACCAACCGCGCGGTACGCGACGCCGTGCACCGCTCGGGCCTGGCGGTCATGGGCAGGCTCGGCCGCCCGGCCGGGACGCCGGCTCTCGATCCGTATGCCTCCGGGATCCCGGTGGAGTTCGCGGAGCCGCGGGAGCGCGACTCCGCGGCGAGGTTCGCGGTGTTCGACGTACGGGACGAGTCCGAGCTCGCGGAGCGGGGCGCGGGGACGTGCGTGGCGACGGTGGTGGACGGCCGGCTGCTGTATCGGCGGCGCTGAAGGGTTCCGGGGGCGCGGGGAACTGCGCGATCAACCACGAACGACCCGCGTCCCGCGTACGTCGGAAGCCCCCGAGCTCACCCCGGGCTCACCCGAGCTCACCCCGAGAACGCCTCCGCGAACGCCCCGCTCTCCTGATCCACCCCACTGCAGTTGGTCAACTCGTCATCGTCGGAGTCGGCACCGCACTGCTGATCCCGGAACGTCGCCCACATGGACACCCACCCGATCCCCTTTTCGTCGGCGAACTCCCGTACCTGCGCCGCGTCGTCGAGCGTGAACGTCTCGTTGTCGACGTCATTCGTACCGAGCATCGACGTCAACGCCAGCGCCTTCCAAGCGGTGGCGTCCGACGTACCGAAAACCTCCTTCAGCTGAGAATGGGCGGCCTTCGCGGAAGTGATCGCGTAGTCCCCCATGTCGTCGCCGTACGACTCGCCGTAATTCATCGTCATGATGTTCACGGTGGAGACCTGGACATCGTGCTCGTTGGCGGACTCCAGCAGCGCCACGCTGTCGTCGTCCAGCCCGGACGGCATCACCGGCAGAGTGAAGGAGACCTCCACCTCGCGCTCCTTCTGCAGCAGCGCGATCGCCTCCGACCGCAGATCCACCGAGTCCGAGTCGCTCAACTCGTCGCCCTCGATGTCGAAGTCGGCCTGCGAGGAACCCGCCGCGTCCAGCGCCTCCCCGTACGCCTGCGCCAGCTCCGAGGCGCTGTCACAACTCGCCGCCAGCTCCTTGCCGGACGCCCCGCCGAAGGAGACGCGCACGGTGGCGCCGTCCTGAGTGAGCTTGGATGTACGGGACTTCACGGCGGAGTCGGAGAGGGCGGTGGTGCCGTTCCACTTCGGCGTGCAGTCGCTGCCGTCCGAGATGACGAAGGCCAGGTTGTACGTCGACGGAGAGCCGGCCGAGTCCTGCGCGGAGGCCTCGGTGGCGCTGACATAGGGCGCGTACGACGTGCCCGACGAGGCGCTCTCGGAGGGCGACGCCTCAGCTCGCGAGGTCGTCGGCGGGGCCGCATCCGCCGTGCCGCCGGAGCCCGCGGAGCACCCCGTGACGGCCAGTGCGACCACACAGATGAGACAGGCCGCCGACTTCCCTGGGTACGTATGCATGACGGCAAATCTCTCATCATTTCGCGGCCGTCGTCCAAATTCTCAGGCAGAGGACAGGCTCAGGCATTTCTCATGGGCGTCTCACATAAAAAGAGAGCTGTTGGCACATAAAGGCTCCCTAACATCCGGGGAATGCATTCCGAGCCTGCCATCGAAAACCGCGCCGCAGAAACGCGTGTGCGCGGTCGTCGCCGCAAACGCGGCAACGGGTCCGCAGAGGGGCCCGTGTTCGTTGACAACTCCGGACGCCGCTCCAAGCTGCTGCGGCGCCTCGGCCTCCTGCTCGGCGTCGCCTGTCTCGGCTACGCGGTGGTGCTGGGCATGGCCTTCATGGGCATCGGCACCTCGCTGAACCCGTCGCAGCTGCTGCCCTTCGCGAACGGCCAGGGCGGTCCCGGCGGCACGGGCCCGGGCAACGAGCCCCAGGGAGGCCGCGGCAACCCCGTCACCCTGCCCAGCGGTACCCCGTCGGCGCCGCCCTCGGGCGCCCCCGCCCCGTCCGCGTCCGCCGACGCGTCCGCCAACTGACCCGGAGCGCAAGGCCCACTCATGACCACGACGACGCCCTCACGTCGCCGCCGCCGCGCCCCCACCCGCATCGAGCGGGTGGCCGGCAAGGCCGCGGCCCTGCAGAAGCCCCGGGTCATCCTGGCCGCGCTGCTGCTGCTCGCGCTGACCAGCGTCATGCTGCTCGACGGCTATCTGCGCGCCGAGGTCGGCGGCGACCAGCGGGTACGCACCGGGGCCAGCTCGGGCGAGGTCCCCGACAAGGTCCTCGACGGCGGTCCGATCCTCACGTTCCGGGGTGGTCAGGCCACCACCGTGTCCGTGCCGGACAAGACGATCGCGCTCACCTTCGACGACGGCCCGAACCCCACCTGGACACCGCAGGTCCTGGCGATCCTCAGGAAGTACGACATCCCCGCCACGTTCTTCGTGGTCGGCTCGATGGTCTCGCGCTATCCGTCGATCGTCGCGGACATGGTCGACGAGGGAAACGAGGTGGGCATCCACACCTTCACCCACGTCGACCTCTCGTACCAGAGCGACGCCCGCGTCAACCGCGAGATGCAGCAGACCCAGCTCGCACTGGCCGGCGCGGCCGGCATCACCACGACGCTGTTCCGGGCGCCGTACTCCTCGGAGACGGACGCCATCGACAACTACAGCTGGCCCGTCTACAAGAAGCTCGGCGAGGACGGCTACACCAGCGTCTTCGTCGACACCGACAGCGACGACTGGAAGCGGCCGGGCGTCTCGAACATCATCAAGTGGGCCACTCCGGACGACGGCGAGGGCGCGTCCGTCCTCTTCCACGACGCGGGCGGCGAGCGCTCGCAGACGATCAAGGCGCTGCCGCGGTACATCGAGAAGATGCGGGCGAAGGGGTACACCTTCACCACGATCAGCGGCGCCCTCCGGAAGCAGGAGACGGCGAACGCCCCTCAGGCCGGCCAGGCGCAGCAGGCGCAGGGCGGCCCGAACGGACAGGCCGGTGCCGTGGGCGCGGGGTCCGGCACCTCGAACCTCCAGGCCGCGCACCGCGAGGCCACCGGCGCCACCCTCTACGAGGGCAAGGCCCTGATCGGGGCGGTCGCCGTCGCCGAATGGACGGTGCCGGTGCTCTCGGTCGGCCTCCTCGTCGTCGGCGTGGCCGTCATGGGCCGCTTCGGCATGATGCTGATCCTCGCCCGGCGCCACTACCGGCAGCGCAACAGACGCCGCTTCAGCTGGGGACCACCGGTCCAGCGGCCGGTGAGCGTGATCGTCCCGGCGTACAACGAGAAGGAGTGCATCGCCAACACCCTGGAGTCGCTGGCGCGGAGCACCCACCCGATCGAGATCATCGTGGTCGACGACGGCTCGACGGACGGCACGTCCGAGATCGCCCGCAGCGCGGCCATGGACCTCGGCATGACCAACGTCCGCGTCATCCGCCAGGAGAACGCGGGCAAGCCCGCCGCGCTGAACAACGGGGTACGCAGCGCCAGTCACGACATCGTCGTGATGATGGACGGCGACACCGTCTTCGAGCCGGACACCGTACGGCTGCTCGTGCAGCCCTTCGCGGACCCGGGTGTCGGCGCGGTCGCCGGCAACGCCAAGGTCGGCAACCGCGACACCGTGATCGGCGCCTGGCAGCACATCGAGTACGTGATGGGCTTCAACCTGGACCGCCGCATGTACGACCTGCTGCGCTGCATGCCGACCATCCCGGGCGCGATCGGCGCGTTCCGCCGCGAGGCGGTCCTTCAGGTCGGCGGCATGAGCGAGGACACCCTCGCCGAGGACACCGACATCACCATCGCCATGCACCGCGCGGGCTGGCGGGTCGTCTACCAGGAGCACGCACGCGCCTGGACCGAGGCGCCCGGTTCGCTGGGGCAGCTCTGGTCGCAGCGCTACCGGTGGTCGTACGGCACCATGCAGGCGCTGTGGAAGCACCGCAGGTCGCTGACGGACAAGGGTCCTTCGGGCCGCTTCGGCCGGGTCGGCATGCCGCTCGTCGTGATCTTCCAGATCGTCACGCCGGTCTTCGCGCCGCTGATCGACGTCTTCACCGTCTACTCGATGATCTTCGTCGACTTCCGTGCGGCCCTGCTGGCCTGGCTCGCGGTGCTGGCGGTGCAGTTGCTGTGCGCGGCGTACGCCTTCCGACTGGACCGCGAGAAGTACCGCTATCTGCTGATGATGCCGCTGCAGCAGCTCGCCTACCGCCAGATGATGTACCTCGTCCTGATCCACTCCTGCATCACGGCGATGACGGGCGGCCGGCTGCGCTGGCAGAAGCTGAAGCGCACCGGCGAGGTCGGGACGCCGGCGGGGGCGGGCCGATGAGCTGGGAGCAGCAGCCGGGGTACGGGCAGCAGCCGGGATACGGGCAGGAACCGGGATACGGGCAGGAACCGGGGTACGGGCGGCAGCCGGGGTACCAGCAGCAACCTGGGTACGGGCAGCACCCGGGGCAACAGCGGCAGCCCTATGAGCAGTCCGGCTATCCGGAGCCGTACCAGCAGCCGGGGCACCAGCAGGGGTACGGTCAAGGGTACGGGTACCCGGGTTACACGCATCAGCCGTATCCCCAGGAGTACGCCGACCACGACCAGGGACCGGCGCAGGCGACGGCACCCCTGCCCGTGGTGGAGCAGGAACCGGAGCCGGAGCCCGAGGCCCCGGCGCCGCCCGCAGCCGCCGAGGCGGAGGAGGAGAAGCCTCCGCCTCGGCCCCCGGGCCGGGACCGCTACTTCGACACCCTGCGTGCCGTCGCCCTGATCCGCGTCGTCACCTACCACACCTTCGGCTGGGCCTGGGCGGGCATGGTCCTCCCCTCGATGGGGATCATGTTCGCCCTCGCCGGCAGCCTCATGGCGAAGTCCCTCGAACGCCCCGCGCCGAAGGTGGTGCGCGGCAGGCTGCGCCGGCTGCTGCCGCCGTTCTGGTTCTGGGGCTTCTTCGTGGTCGTGGCGATGCTGATCCACGACTGGATGCCGGGCTGGCAGATCGTCTACTGGATCGTGCCGCTGGGCGATCCGCCGGGCAACGCGTGGGCCGAGCAGGCCTGGGAGATCCTCTGGTACCTGCGGACGTATCTGTGGTTCGTCCTGCTGTCACCGCTGCTGCTGCGGGTGTTCCGGTCGGCTCCGGTGGCGGTGCTGCTGCTGTCGCTGGTGCCCGTCATCGTCCTCCACTTCGCGTGGGAGCCCCCCGACGACCGCCTCGGCAGCGCGCTGACCGACCTGGCCACGTTCCTGTTCTGCTGGATCCTCGGCTTCGCGCACCGCGACGGGGTGCTGGCCCGGCTGAGGCCGTTCGCCGTGGCCGTCCTGTCGCTCGCCGCCATCGGTTTCGGCGGCTGGTACGCCTTCACGCACCAGGCCGAGACCGGTTCCTACGACCTGGACGACATCCCGCTCGCCCAGGCGTTCTGGTCGGCCGGCTTCGTGACGCTGCTGATGTACGCGAAGGACTTCTTCGGCATCGACTTCGCGTGGCTCGCCCGCTTCCGCCGTCTCGACCGCCTCGTCACCGTCTTCAACGCCCGTGCCGTGACGATCTACCTCTGGCACGAGATCGCCCTGATCCTCGCCGTCCCGCTGATCGACCAGTTCTGGAACGTGCCCGCGTTCGAGACGTACCTGCCGCTGGAGAGCCAGTGGTTCATGTTCGGCGTCGGCTGGATTTTGATCGCCGTCTTCGTGCTGCTGTGCGGCTGGGTGGAGGACGTGGCCGGGAAGAAGGAGCCGAAACTGCTCCCGGGAGGCCGTACTGCGACCCCGGACGGCCGTACTGCCACAATGGGCCCGTGACCCGCGCATCCCTGGACAAGCAGCCGCACGAAGTCGCCTCGATGTTCGACAACGTGGCGGAACGGTACGACCTGACCAACGACGTGCTGTCGCTCGGCCAGGACCGCAGATGGCGCAAGGAGGTCGCGAAGGCGGTCGACGCCCGCCCGGCGCAGAAGATCCTGGACCTGGCCGCCGGTACGGCCACCTCCTCGCTGCCTTTCGCACAGACCGGTGCCTACGTCGTCCCGTGCGACTTCTCGCTCGGGATGCTCCAGGTCGGCAAGCGCAAGCACACCTGGCTGCCGTTCACCGCCGGGGACGCGACGAGGCTGCCGTTCCAGGACGACACCTTCGACGCCGTGACGATCTCCTTCGGACTGCGCAACGTCCAGGACTTCGACGCCGCGCTGCGCGAGATGTACCGGGTGACGCGCCCCGGCGGCCGGGTCGTGATCTGCGAGTTCTCGCACCCGACCTGGGCGCCGTTCCGCACCGTCTACACCGAGTACCTCATGCGGGCCCTGCCCCCGGTCGCGCGCTCGGTGTCCTCCAACCCCGACGCGTACGTCTACCTCGCCGAGTCCATCCGCGCCTGGCCCGACCAGCCGGCCCTGGCCGAGCGCCTGCGCAAGGCGGGCTGGTCGAAGGTGGCGTGGCGGAACCTGACGGGCGGGGTCGTGGCCCTGCACCGGGGCTTCAAGCAGGACTGAACACCGGGTTCAGGCCGAGCTGACCACGGGGTACGGATCCTCACCTGGCTCGTCGAGCTCGCGCCTGAGTCCACCCGAGGGCGGTCGCGGTATGCGTGGCTCGCGGATGCCTCCGCCGCCCTCGCCCTCGCCGAAGTCGAACCAGATGTAGACCATCGAGTCCCGCGGCACCTCGGCTCCGGGCTGGGGATACTGGCGGACGACGTAGTCGACGACGGTGAGATGGAAGTCGGGCCGGTCCGGTGCGTTGAGGAGAAGGCCGTGCGACTTCGCTGCCTCGCGCGCGTCCATGGCCATCAGTCCGACGAGTTTCGGAACCCGCACCTCGGGCGTTTTGGGTGTTATGCGCACAGATGTCACCCCCAGCGGTACTGGAAGGGTAACCGCCCGGGGGTGTCGTCCGGAAGCTTCAAGTACCTTTCTGTAACAGTCGGTTACTCAAAGTGATGAATCCGGAATCGAGGCTCGCAGTTCTCTCGGGTCCCGCGCTCACAGATCGAGCCGGTAGCAGTGCGCCGTCCGCCCGGCGTCCGGGCCGGTGAACTCCTCCGCGAGCCGCATCCCGAGCCGCCGTGTCACCGCGATCGACCGCGTGTTGCCGGCGTCGACCATGGCGACCACGTCCGCCACGCCGGCCGCCCGCACCCGCTCCAGCGTCAACCGCGCGGCGGCCGTGACGTACCCCTGCCCCCAGTGCTCCCGCCCGAGCCGCCAGCCGATCTCTATCTCGCCCGTGGGACCCCACGGCCGCTCCCAGGGCTGGGCGCCGGTGAAACCGAGCACCCGCTCCCGCTCGTCGAGCAGCGTCCACAGACAGAACCCCCGCTCGGCGTCGTGCCGGCGCTGGCGGGCGGTGAGCTCCTCGTAGACGGACAGTTCGGCGGTCCGGCCGCCGTGGAACTCCATGACGTCCGGGTGGGCGAACACCCGGTGCCACGCGATCGCGTCCTCGTCGGTGGGCACACGCAGCCGTACTACGGGGAGAGCTCGGTTCACAGGGCAGCCCTTCAGCCGGGTGATCAATTCTGCTGAATAGACTGCCCATGTCCAGTGCCGGTCGGCACGCAGATTTCGAACCCTGGGGAGATCCAGCCGTGACCGTCGTGACCGAGCCCCACTCCTCCCCTTTCACCGAGAACACCGCCGATGTGATCGTCGTGGGCGCGGGGCCGGCCGGCTCCACTACGGCGTACCACCTCGCCAAGTCCGGCCTCGACGTACTCCTGTTGGAGAAGACCGAGTTCCCGCGCGAGAAGGTCTGCGGCGACGGCCTCACCCCCCGCGCCACGAAACAGCTCGTGGCCATGGGCATCGACATCTCCGAAGAGGCCGGCTGGCTGCGCAACAAGGGGCTGCGCATCATCGGCGGCGGCGTCCGCCTCCAGCTGGACTGGCCGGATCTCGCCTCCTTCCCCGACTACGGCCTCGTCCGCAAGCGCGACGACTTCGACGAGCAACTCGCCCGCCAGGCCCAGAAGGCAGGCGCCCGGCTCTACGAGCGCTGCAACGTCGGCGCCCCGATCATCGACGACCGCACCGGCCGGATCACCGGCGTCCACGCCAAGCTCGGCGAGGACAAGCGCGAGGTCACCTTCCACGCGCCCCTGGTGGTCGCCGCCGACGGCAACTCCACCCGTCTCTCCCTCGCGATGGGCCTGCACCGCCGCGAGGACCGCCCGATGGGCGTCGCCGTACGGACGTACTTCGAGAGCCCCCGCCACGACGACGACTACCTGGAGTCCTGGCTGGAGCTGTGGGACCGCCGCGGCCCCGGCGAGGACCGTCTGCTGCCCGGCTACGGCTGGATCTTCGGCATGGGCGACGGCACCTCCAACGTCGGCCTGGGCGTCCTCAACACCTCCGACTCCTTCAAGGAGCTGGACTGGCGCGAGGTCCTGAAGGCCTGGTGCGCCTCCATGCCGGAGGACTGGGGCTACACGCCGGAGAACATGACCGGCCCGATCCGCGGTGCCGCGCTCCCGATGGCCTTCAACCGCCAGCCGCACTACACCAAGGGCCTGCTGCTGGTCGGCGACGCCGGCGGTCTGGTGAACCCCTTCAACGGCGAGGGCATCGCCTACGCCATGGAGTCCGGCCAGATCGCCGCCGACGTCATCGTCCAGGCCCACGCCCGCCCGACGCCCGCGAGCCGCGAACTGGCCCTCCAGCGCTACCCGCGCGTCCTGAAGGACACCTACGGCGGCTACTACACGCTGGGCCGCGCCTTCGTGAAGCTCATCGGCAACCCGAAGGTCATGAAGATCGCGACCCAGCGCGGCCTGACCCACCCGATGCTGATGAAGTTCACGCTGAAGCTGCTCGCGAACCTCACGGACCCGACCGGCGGCGACGCGATGGACCGCATCATCAACGGCCTGAGCAAGGTGGCCCCGAAGGCCTAGCCACGGCTGTGGCCCGGGGGAGGGCTGAGCCTGTCGCCCGGACAGGGCTCAGCCTGTCGTGCCGACCGGGCTCAGCCCTGTCGTCCAGGCAGGGATCAGCCTGTCGTCCGCGCCTTCTCGACGGCTTCCACGTTGGCGGCCCGGCGCGCGAACACCTCGTCGCGCCGGTCCGCCACCTGCCGCAGCGCCTCTTTGCGCTCCCGCGTGGACAGCCGGTCCAGATAGACCTGCCCGCCGCAGTGATCGGCCTCGTGCGCGAGACAGCGGGCGAAGTACCCGGTGCCCTCGATCACGAGCGGCTCGCCGTCCTTGTCGACGCCCCGCACCACGGCCCGGTCCGGACGCGGTACGTCCATCACGGCCCCCGGCACGGACAGACAGCCCTCCGAGTCGGTCAGCAGCCGCCGGTCCGCGGCGCCGAGCGGCTCCAGCACCGGATTCACGATGTGCCCGACATGCCGGACCCCGTCGTCGTCCGGGCAGTCGTACACGAACAGCCGCGCGTCGACCCCGACCTGGTTCGCCGCCAGGCCCGCCCCGTCGGCGATGTACATCGTCAGGAACATGTCGTCGATGAGCGCGGCGAGATCCGGCCCGAACTCGGTCACGTCCCGGCACGGCTTGTGCAGCACCTCCTCGCCCACCTCGGTGATCCGCCGCACCGAGCCACGCCGGGCCTCGGGTGCGAGCGGCGGGTACGACTCCACGGGCCTGCCTTGCACGAAAACGCTGGGCATCGTCGTTCTCCCTTTCGGTCCTTCTGCCGTTGCGGGTTGTGAGGATGCTGTGGCCGGGCGAGAAACGGCCTTCCGGCCTCCGCGGACCCTCCCTACCCTCCGGGTCTCATGACAACAGAACACGCGCACGAGACCCAGGAGCAGACAGGTCACACACCGTCCGGCCACACCCGCAGACGCTTCCTGGCAGGCGCCGGCTCGGTGGCCGGCGCCGTCGCCTTATGGCCCGCCGGCCCGGCCCGGGCCGCCACCGGCAGACGCGTCGCCGTCCTGGGCGGCGGAGTCTCCGGCCTGAGCGCCGCCCACGAACTCGCCGAACGCGGCTACGCCGTCACCGTCTACGAGTACCACGACGCCCTCGGCGGCAAGGCCCGCTCGATGCCCTTCCCCGAAACGGCGGCCGGCGGCCGCGCCGACCTCCCCGCCGAGCACGGCTTCCGTTTCTTTCCCGGCTTCTACCGGAACCTGCCGGACACCATGCGCCGCATCCCCTTCCCCGGCAACGCGCACGGCGTCCACGACAACCTCGTCAGCGGCACCGAGGCCCTGTTCGCCCGCTCCGGCGGCCGCGCCGACCTGCACTTCCCGTTGCGCCGCGCCACCACCGCGCCGCGCCCCGGCGACCTCACCCTCGGCTGGATCCGCGATCAGCTGCTGTCGGTGCTGGAGCTCGGCACCCGCCTGCCCGCCCACGAGGCCCTCTACTTCGTCGACCGCGTCCTGGTCCACCTCACCAGCTGCGACGCCCGGCGCGAGCGTCAGTGGGAGAAGGTCTCGTGGTGGGACTTCATCCGTGCCGAGGAGATGAGCGAGGAGTACCGGACCGTCCTCGGCATCGGCCAGACCCGCAACCTGGTCGCCACGCGCGCGGAGGTCGCCTCCACCCGGACCGTCGGCCGCGTCATCATCGAGGCCCTGCTCCTGTGGGGGCTGCTCGGCCGTGGCATGGACGGCGACGCCGACATCGACCGGGTCCTGAACGCCCCCACCAGCGAGGCATGGATCGACCCCTGGGAGACCCACCTGCGCTCCCTCGGCGTCGAGTTCGCCCTCGGCACCCAGGTCCGCGAGGTCGGCTACGCCGGCGGCCGCGTCACCGGCGTCCGCGTCTCGGCCCGCGACGGCAGCGACGAACGCACCGTCACCGCCGACCACTACGTCTGCGCCCTCCCCGTCGAGCACGCGCGCGGCACCTGGGGCCCCGCCCTGCGCGCGGCCGATCCGCAGCTGGCGCGCTGCGACGCCCTCCAGGCGGACTGGATGACCGGCGTGATGTTCTACCTGCGCACCCCCACCCCGGTCGTGCACGGCCACATCAACTGCCTGGACTCACCCTGGTCGGTGACCGGCGTCGGCCAGGCCCAGTTCTGGGCCGGGCGGGACTTCTCCCGCGACTACGGCGACGGACGCGCCCAGGACTGCCTCTCCGCCATCATCTCGGAGTGGGACAAGCCGGGCATCCTGTACGGCAAGACGGCCAAGGAGTGCACCAAGGAGGAGGTCGTCGCCGAGCTCTGGGCCCAGTTGAAGGACGGCCTCAATGACGCCGGCAAGACGGTGCTGCGGGACGAGGACCGCCTCGGCTGGTTCATGGACCCGGCGGTGACGGGTCTGGGCGGCCCGGACCCGCAGAACCGCGAACAGCTCCTCATCCACCCCACGGGCACGCTCTACAACCGCCCCACGGCCCGCACGAGGGTCCCCAACTTCTTCCTCGCGGGCGACTACGTCCGCACCGACGTCGACCTCGCGACGATGGAGGGCGCCAACGAGTCGGCCCGCCTAGCGGTCAACGCGCTCCTGGACGCGGACAATTCGGACGCCGAGCGCTGTGAGATCCAGGAGCTGTACCGGCCCCCCGAGATGGAGCCCCTCAAGCGGATCGACGAGGTGCGCTTCAAGCTGGGCCTGCCCAACACCTTCGACCTCGGATAGACACCGGGCTCCGGACAGGACGGAGGGGCCGCTGCCCCCGAGCGGCTGCGGCCCCATCCGTACGCCTGTGCTGTACGGCTCGCGTCAGAGCACGCGCACCGCGCCCGACGCGGGGTAGCCGGACAGGTCCTGGATGACGACGCCCTTGGAGGGGTTGGCCGCGTCCAGGTACTGGCCGTTACCGATGTAGACGCCCACATGGTAGGCGGAACCCTTGCCGCCCCAGTAGAGGATGTCACCGACCTGGACCTGCGAGAGCGGAATGTCGGTGCCGGCCATCGACTGGTCCTGCGAGACCCGCGGCAGGTCGACGCCGACCTGCTTGTAGGCGGCCTGGACCAGGCTGGAGCAGTCCCACGCGTTGGGGCCGGTGGCGCCCATGACGTACGCGTCGCCCAGCTGCGCCTTGAGGAAGGCGATGACCGTGCCGACGCTGCCGCTCGCGGGAGCGGACACGTCCGCGGTGGCGCCGGCGGAGGCGGACAGGGTGGTCCGCTCGGTGCTGCGGGAGGCGGCCTCCTCGGCGGCGGCCCGGCGGGCCTCCTCGGCCTTCTTCTTCGCCTCGGCCTTCTTCTTGGCCTCGGCGAGGTCCTTCTTGGCCTCCTTGGCGGCCGCGGCGGCGGCCGCGTCACGCTGGGCGTCGAGCTCGTAGTTCGCCGCCGCCAGCTGCGTGGCGTCGGCGGACTGCGCGAGCTGGTCCGCCAGGTCACCCGTGAGGGTGGGCAGTTCGATGGTCTGCGTCACGGGCTCGGCGGCGTGCGCCGTGGCCGCTGCGCCTGCCGCTGCCATGCTGAGGACGCCACCGGCAACTCCGGCACGCATCGCGATCGTCGACGACGCGGTGCGGCGGGGCTTCCGGTGGCTGCGTATGTGAGCGGTGTGGGACATGAGAACAACGGGTATCAGGGGCTCCTCCATACCTTCAAGAAACGTGGGCTGCGCCACAGTTGTTCAATCGACGGCCCGAAATTCGCCCGCGTCACCCTTTATTGACGCCGTAACGGACATTGCGGGCGCTCATTGCTTGCCCGTGATCACGGCCTTTCATCATTAAGTCCGAATTGCTCTGCACCTACCACCTGTTGGGACCGGTGGCCAAGCCCGGTTCTCAGAGGTCTCTCATCGATGTGGCAGAGGTCACGCAACGGTTACGAGCCCGTGCGCGTCCGGTGCGCGAATCGCGACCGTCGCCGCTCGTGAATGCGTGCACGCGTCCACACCCGCCCCCGACTCTCCCCCTGACGTGTGAACGAGGTCCTCTACCAACTCATCCGGTCCAGCGCCAATTTGCATGCAAGGGAACCATCTTGATATTGAGACGCCCTCTCCGAGCTGCGCCGATGAGCGAAAATGTCACCTCTGGTGATCACTCGGACGCTTCTCGTGTGAAGATCACTGCTCATCCGTGTTCATGATCCTTCGTCAGGTGGTGGAGATCACAAAGCTTGTGCAATACCCCGTGTCGCAGATCACAGACCGGCAGGCATAAGATGCGAGGCAGTTGGGCTTGTGACCTGCTTCACATGTTCTCGATCTTCGCCGGGACGAGCGGGGCTCGTGGAACTGGTGAGGCGGATGTGAGCCCAGTGCAACCGCCAGCAGTCAGTGCCGACTGAGAGGAGCGAGGAGCGGTGAACGCGTATGCGCCCATCCTCGTACTGGGAGCCCTCGGGGCAGGCTTTGCGATCTTCTCCGTGGTCATGGCCACGCTGATCGGTCCGAAGCGGTACAACCGGGCCAAGCTCGAGGCCTACGAGTGCGGTATCGAGCCGACCCCCACGCCGGCCGGCGGCGGGCGCTTCCCGATCAAGTACTACCTGACGGCGATGCTCTTCATCATCTTCGATATCGAGATCGTCTTCCTCTACCCCTGGGCCGTCACCTTCGACTCCCTGGGGATCTTCGGGCTCGTGGAGATGCTGCTCTTCGTGCTCACCGTCTTCGTCGCGTACGCGTACGTATGGCGGCGCGGCGGCCTGGAATGGGACTGAGGGGCCTTTAGACATGGGACTCGAAGAAAAGCTGCCGAGCGGATTCCTGCTGACCACCGTCGAGCAGGCCGCGGGCTGGGTGCGCAAGTCGTCCGTCTTCCCGGCCACCTTCGGCCTCGCCTGCTGTGCCATCGAGATGATGACCACCGGCGCCGGCCGCTACGACCTGGCGCGCTTCGGCATGGAGGTCTTCCGCGGATCCCCGCGCCAGGCCGACCTGATGATCGTCGCCGGCCGGGTCAGCCAGAAGATGGCGCCGGTGCTCAGGCAGGTCTACGACCAGATGCCGAACCCGAAGTGGGTGATCTCCATGGGGGTCTGCGCCTCCTCGGGCGGCATGTTCAACAACTACGCGATCGTGCAGGGCGTCGACCACATCGTCCCGGTCGACATCTATCTGCCGGGCTGCCCGCCACGGCCCGAGATGCTGATGGACGCCATCCTCAAGCTCCACCAGAAGATCCAGACCTCCAAGCTCGGCGTGAACGCCGAGGAGGCGGCCCGTGAGGCGGAGGAAGCGGCGCTCAAGGCCCTGCCCACGATCGAGATGAAGGGGCTGCTGCGGTGAGCGACGCGAACGGCACCAACGGGGCGAACGGGTCCAACGGGGTCAACCCCGAGAAGGACCTCTCCGCCGACAACCTCCCGGGCCAGCGCGGCCAGGGCGGCGAGGAGATCCGCGTCCAGCGCGGCATGTTCGGCGCCAACAACGGCGGCGACACCTCCGGCTACGGCGGCCTCGTCCGCTCGGTCCGGCTCCCGGGCCCGGCGAGCCGCCCCTACGGAGGCTGGTTCGACGAAGTCGCCGACGAACTCGAGGGCGCGCTGGAGGAACAGGGCCTCGTGCCCGCCAACGCCATCGAGAAGACGGTCGTCGACCGGGACGAGATCACGTTCCACGTCGAACGCGAGCACCTGGTCCGCGTCGCCCGCACGCTGCGCGACGACCCCGCCCTGCGCTTCGAACTGTGCACCGGGGTCAGCGGCGTCCACTACCCGAGCGACAAGGGCCGGGAACTGCACGCCGTCTACCACCTGCGCTCGATCACCCACAACCGGCTGATCCGCCTCGAAGTCAGCGCTCCCGACAGCGACCCGCACGTCCCGTCGCTGGTCTCCGTCTATCCGACCAACGACTGGCACGAGCGCGAGACCTACGACTTCTTCGGCATCGTCTTCGACGGTCACCCCGCCCTGACGCGGATCATGATGCCGGACGACTGGCAGGGCCACCCGCAGCGCAAGGACTACCCCCTCGGCGGCATCCCCGTCGAGTACAAGGGCGCCCAGATCCCGGCTCCGGACCAGCGGAGGTCGTACTCGTGAGCACGCAGTCAGCATCCGCCCGCGAAACCACCGAGGGCACCGTATATACGGTCACCGGTGGCGACTGGGACGAGGTCGTCGAGGCCGCGGCCCGTGCCGACGACGAGCGCATCGTCCTCAACATGGGCCCCCAGCACCCCTCCACGCACGGAGTGCTCCGCCTCATCCTGGAGATCGACGGCGAGACCGTCACCGAGGCCCGCTGCGGCATCGGCTACCTCCACACCGGCATCGAGAAGAACCTCGAGTACCGGACCTGGACGCAGGGCACCACGTTCGTGACGCGCATGGACTACCTGACGTCCTTCTTCAACGAGACCGCCTACTGTCTCGCCGTCGAGAAGCTCCTCGGCATCGAGGACCAGATCACCGAGCGCGCCAAGATCATCCGGGTGCTCCTGATGGAGCTGAACCGGCTCTCCTCCCACCTGGTGTGCATCGCCACCGGCGGCATGGAGCTCGGCGCCACCACGATCATGATCTACGGATTCCGTGATCGTGAAATGATTCTCGACATCTACGAGCTCATCACGGGCCTCCGGATGAACCACGCGTACATCCGCCCCGGCGGTCTCGCCCAGGACCTGCCGCCCGGCGCGGTGGACCAGATCCGCGAGTTCGTGAAGAAGATGAAGAAGAACCTCCCGGAGTACGACAAGCTCGCCACCGGGAACCCCATCTTCAAGGCCCGCATGCAGGACATCGGCTATCTCGACCTGGCCGGCTGCATGGCCCTCGGCGCGACGGGGCCGATCCTGCGCTCCACCGGTCTCCCGCACGACCTGCGCAAGTCGCAGCCGTACTGCGACTACGAGACCTACGACTTCGAGATCCCGACCGCCGACACCTGCGACTCCTACGGGCGCTTCCTGATCCGCCTGGAGGAGATGCGCCAGTCGCTCGGGATCGTCGAGCAGTGTCTGGACCGGCTGCAGCCCGGCCCGGTCATGGTCGCCGACAAGAAGATCGCCTGGCCCGCCCAGCTCGCTCTGGGACCCGACGGGCTCGGCAACTCCCTCGACCACATCAAGAAGATCATGGGCACCTCCATGGAGGCCCTGATCCACCACTTCAAGCTGGTCACCGAGGGCTTCCGCGTCCCGGCGGGACAGGCGTACGCCGCGGTCGAGTCGCCCAAGGGCGAGCTCGGTGTGCACGCCGTGTCCGACGGCGGCACCCGCCCCTTCCGGGTCCACTTCCGCGACCCGTCCTTCACCAACCTTCAGGCCATGGCGGCGATGTGCGAGGGCGGCCAGGTCGCCGACGTCATCGTCGCCGTCGCGTCCATCGACCCCGTGATGGGAGGCGTCGACCGGTGACCACCTCTTCTTCCGAGCGGGGCGTCAGCCTGGGCATGCCCGCACTGCCCGCGCCCGGCTACCCGGACGACGTCCGGGCCCGGCTGGAGACCGACGCGCGCGAGATCATCGCCCGCTACCCGGACTCCCGTTCCGCCCTCCTGCCGTTGCTGCACCTCGTGCAGTCGGAGGAGGGACATGTCACGCGCACCGGCATGCAGTTCTGCGCGGACGTACTGGAGCTGACCACGGCCGAGGTCACCGCGGTCGCCACCTTCTACACCATGTACCGGCGCAAGCCGAGCGGTGACTACCAGGTCGGCGTCTGCACCAACACGCTGTGCGCGGTCATGGGCGGCGACGCGATCTTCGAGGAGCTCCAGGAGCACCTGGGCGTCGGCAACGGCGAGACCACCGGCGACGGCAAGGTCACCCTGGAGCACATCGAGTGCAACGCCGCCTGCGACTTCGCGCCCGTCGTGATGGTCAACTGGGAGTTCTTCGACAACCAGACCCCCGCGAGCGCCAAGCGTCTCGTCGACGACCTGCGCGAGGGGCGGCCCGTGGAGCCGACGCGCGGGGCGCGGCTGTGCACGTTCAAGGAGACCGCGCGGATCCTGGCCGGCTTCCCCGACGAGCGGCCCGGGGCCGTCGAGGAGAGCGGCAGTGCGGGAGCGGCCTCGCTGGTGGGCCTCCGCCTGGCCAAGGGGGAAACCGGACCCGCGCGCGTGGTCCATCCACGCGACGGCGGCCCGCACGACGAGCCGCAGGACAGGGCCCCGCACGAGCCCTCGCCGACCGAGCACCTCAGTTCGCACGACGCGCCGCATGAGACGTCGGCATCCGACCCCGCCCACCCGGCAGGGCCTGTCGCCGAGGAGGGGGAGTGATGACGTTGGCACCAGAGCTGAAGGAAAACAGCCCCGAGAAGCTGCTCGCACCCGTGCTGTCGGCCTTCTGGGACGAGGACCGGTCCTGGTCGCTGGACGTCTACCGAAGGCACGAGGGGTACGAGGGGCTCCGCAAGGCGCTCGCCATGTCGCCGGACGACCTGATCGCGTACGTCAAGGACTCCGGTCTGCGCGGGCGCGGCGGCGCGGGATTCCCGACGGGAATGAAGTGGCAGTTCATTCCGCAAGGGGATGGAAAACCGCACTATCTAGTTGTCAACGCCGACGAATCGGAGCCCGGAACCTGCAAGGACATTCCGCTCCTCTTCGCGAACCCGCACAGCCTCATCGAGGGCATCGTCATCGCGTGTTACGCCATCAGGTCTTCGCATGCCTTCATCTATCTGCGTGGTGAAGTCGTCCCCGTTCTGCGGCGGTTGCACGAGGCCGTGCGCGAGGCCTACGCGGCCGGCTTCCTCGGCGAGAACATCCTCGGCAGTGGCCTGAATCTCGAACTCACCGTGCACGCCGGCGCCGGCGCGTACATCTGCGGTGAGGAGACCGCACTGCTCGACTCGCTCGAAGGCCGCCGTGGACAACCGCGGCTGCGTCCCCCCTTCCCCGCGGTGGCAGGTCTCTACGCCTGCCCGACTGTTGTGAACAACGTCGAGTCGATCGCGTCAGTTCCCGCGATCCTGCACCGCGGCAAGGAATGGTTCCGCTCGATGGGCAGCGAGAAGTCCCCCGGCTTCACGCTCTACTCCCTCAGCGGCCACGTCGCCAGCCCCGGCCAGTACGAGGCCCCCCTCGGCATCACCCTGCGCCAGCTGCTGGAGATGAGCGGCGGCATGCGCCCCGGCCATCGCCTGAAGTTCTGGACGCCGGGCGGATCCTCGACGCCGATGTTCACCGACGAGCACCTCGACGTCCCGCTCGACTACGAGGGCGTGGGCGCCGCCGGTTCCATGCTCGGCACCAAGGCGCTCCAGTGCTTCGACGAGACGACCTGCGTGGTGCGCGCCGTCACCCGCTGGACCGAGTTCTACGCCCACGAGTCCTGCGGCAAGTGCACGCCCTGCCGCGAAGGCACGTACTGGCTCGTGCAGTTGCTGCGTGACATCGAGGCCGGCAAGGGCGTGATGAGCGACCTCGACAAGCTGAACGACATCGCCGACAACATCAACGGCAAGTCGTTCTGCGCCCTCGGCGACGGCGCCGCCTCGCCGATCTTCTCCTCGCTGAAGTACTTCCGCGAGGAGTACGAGCAGCACATCACGGGCCGTGGCTGCCCCTTCGACCCGGCCAAGTCGACGCTCTGGGCCGACCACCGCACGGAGGTGAACGCATGACTGTGACCACCAGCGCTCCCTCCGGAGGGGGAGAGGCGGCGGTCCCGCCGGAAGATCTCGTGACGCTGACGATCGACGGCGTCGAGATCAGTGTGCCGAAGGGCACTCTGGTCATCCGGGCCGCCGAACAGCTCGGCATCGAGATCCCCCGCTTCTGCGACCACCCCCTCCTCGACCCGGCCGGCGCCTGCCGGCAGTGCATCGTCGAGGTCGAGGGCCAGCGCAAGCCGATGGCGTCCTGCACGATCACGTGCACCGACGGCATGGTCGTCAAGACGCACCTCACCTCGCCCGTCGCCGAGAAGGCCCAGCACGGTGTGATGGAGCTGCTGCTCATCAACCACCCGCTGGACTGCCCGGTCTGCGACAAGGGCGGCGAGTGCCCGCTGCAGAACCAGGCCATGTCGCACGGCCAGGCCGAGTCCCGCTTCGAGGGACGCAAGCGCACGTACGAGAAGCCCGTCCCGATCTCCACGCAGGTGCTGCTCGACCGCGAGCGCTGCGTGCTGTGCGCCCGCTGCACCCGGTTCTCCAACCAGATCGCGGGCGACCCGATGATCGAGCTCCTGGAGCGGGGCGCGCTCCAGCAGGTCGGCACCGGTGAGGGCGACCCGTTCGAGTCGTACTTCTCCGGCAACACCATCCAGATCTGCCCGGTCGGCGCCCTCACCTCGGCGGCGTACCGGTTCCGCTCCCGCCCCTTCGACCTGGTCTCCTCGCCGTCGGTGTGCGAGCACTGCTCCGGCGGCTGCGCCACGCGCACCGACCACCGGCGCGGCAAGGTCATGCGACGCCTCGCGGCCAACGACCCCGAGGTCAACGAGGAGTGGATCTGCGACAAGGGCCGGTTCGGCTTCCGCTACGCCCAGCAGCGCGACCGGCTCCAGACACCGCTCGTGCGCAACGCCGAGGGCGAACTGGAACCGGCCTCCTGGCCGGAGGCGCTGCAGATCGCCGCGCAGGGCCTGCTCGCCTCCCGCGGCCGCACCGGTGTGCTGACCGGCGGCCGGCTCACCGTCGAGGACGCCTACGCGTACAGCAAGTTCGCGCGCGTGGCGCTCGACACCAACGACATCGACTTCCGCGCGCGTGTGCACAGCGGCGAGGAAGCCGACTTCCTCGCCGCGCGGGTCGCCGGCCACGGCCGTGACCTGGACGGAAGGGGTGCCACGTACGCCTCCCTGGAGAAGGCGCCGGCCGTCCTGCTGGCCGGGTTCGAGGCCGAGGAGGAGGCGCCCGGGATCTTCCTGCGGCTGCGCAAGGCCTGGCGGGGGCACGGCCAGAAGGTCTTCTCGCTCGCCACGCACGCGACGCGCGGCCTGGAGAAGGCGGGCGGCACCCTGCTGCCGGCCGCTCCCGGTACCGAGACCGAGTGGCTGGACGCGCTCGCGAGCGGCGTCGGCCTGGACGGGGCGGGTGCGCTGGCGTCCGAGGCGCTGCGCACCGAGGGCTCGGTGATCGTCGTCGGTGAGCGGCTCGCCGCCGTCGCCGGCGGGCTCACCGCGGCCGTACGGGCCGCGACTGCGACCGGCGCCGAACTGGTGTGGATCCCGCGCCGGGCCGGAGAGCGCGGTGCCGTCGAGGCGGGCGCGCTTCCGTCGCTGCTGCCGGGCGGACGTCCCGCGACCGACCCACGCGCGCGTGAACAGGTCGCCGCCGTCTGGGGACTGGCCGATCTCCCGCTGCGCTACGGCCGCGACACCGGCCAGATCGTCGAGGCCGCCGCGACCGGCGAACTCCAGGCCCTGCTGGTCGCGGGCGTCGAGGTCGCCGACCTGCCCGACCCGGCACGCGCGCGTGAGGCGCTCGGCGAGGTCGGCTTCGTGGTGTCGCTGGAACTGCGGCCCGGCGAGGTGACCGAGCTCGCCGACGTCGTGCTGCCGGTCGCCGCGGTCGCCGAGAAGGCCGGCACCTTCCTCAACTGGGAAGGCCGGGTACGCTTCTTCGAGGCCGCGCTCAAGCCCGACCAGATGACCCGCCGCCTCGCCCCGGCCGACGCGCGGGTCCTGCAGATGCTCGCCGACGCCATGGACGTACACCTGGGCCTGCCCGATCTGCGCACCACGCGCGCGGAGATCGACCGGCTCGGCGCCTGGGACGGGCCGCGGGCCACCGCACCCCTTCAGACCGGGGCCCAGCTGCCGCGGCCGGCCGCCGGTGAGGCGGTCCTCGCCGGGCACCGGCTGCTGCTGGACCAAGGCCGCCTCCAGGAGGGCGACGAGGCGCTCGCCGGAACCCGGCACGCCGCCCACGCGCGCGTGTCGGCCGCCACCGCCGCCGAGGCCGGGGTGAAGGACGGCGACGTCCTCGCCGTGACCGGCCCCGCCGGATCCGTGGAACTGCCGCTGCAGATCACCGAGATGCCCGACCGGGTGGTGTGGCTCCCGCTGAACTCCGTGGGCGCCGGCGTCGCCTCCGACTCCGGGGCGCTGCCCGGCTCACTCGTCCGCATCGGCCCGGCGACCCTCACGTCCGAGGGCCCCGAGGAGGTGGAGGCATGAGCCCTTTCCTCGCCGCTGAAGACCTCTCGATGTTCGGCCGCGACCCCTGGTGGCTGGTCGTCATCAAGGCGGTGTTCTGCTTCGCCTTCCTGATGGTGACCGTGCTGTTCTCCATCGTCTGGGAGCGCAAGGTCGTCGCCTGGATGCAGCTGCGCATCGGGCCCAACCGGCACGGCCCCTGGGGCATGCTCCAGTCGCTCGCCGACGGCATCAAGCTGATGCTCAAGGAAGACGTCATCGTCAAACGCGCGGACAAGGTCGTCTACGTCCTCGCACCGATCGTCGCGGCCATCCCGGCCTTCATGGCGATCGCGGTGATCCCCTTCGGCCCGGCCGGCAACGAGATCTCGATCTTCGGTCAGCGCACCACGATGCAGCTCACCGACCTGCCGATCGCGATGCTCTACATCCTCGCGGTCGCCTCGGTCGGCATCTACGGCATCGTGCTGGCGGGCTGGAGTTCCGGATCCACCTACCCGCTCCTCGGCGGCCTGCGCTCCTGCGCCCAGATGATCTCCTACGAGATCGCGATGGGCGCCGCCTTCGCCTCGGTGTTCCTCTACTCCGGTTCGATGTCGACCTCGGCGATCGTCGAGGCACAGCAGGACCGCTGGTACATCGTGCTGCTGCCGGTGTCCTTCCTGATCTACATCGTGACGATGGTCGGCGAGACCAACCGCGCCCCCTTCGACATGCCGGAGTCCGAGGGCGACCTGGTCGGCGGTTTCAACACCGAGTACTCGTCGATCAAGTTCGCGATGTTCATGCTCGCCGAGTACGTGAACATGGTGACGGTCTCGGCGGTGTCGGTGACGCTCTTCCTGGGCGGCTGGCGGGCCCCGTACCCGGTCAGCACCTTCTGGGAGGGCGCCAACCACGGCTGGTGGCCGCTCCTCTGGTTCGTGATCAAGGTCCAGCTGCTGCTGTTCTTCTTCATCTGGCTGCGCGGCACGCTCCCGCGCGTGCGCTACGACCAGCTGATGAAGCTCGGCTGGAAGGTCCTCATCCCGGTCTCCGTCGTCTGGCTGATGCTCGTCGCGACCGTGCGGACCCTGCGCAACGAGAACTACGACTTCGCCGACATCGCCCTCTACGTCGGCGGCGGCGTCCTCGCGCTGCTCCTGCTCTCCTTCCTCGCCGACATGTTCCGCGAGAAGGCCAAGGGAGCCGAGGCGGCCGTCGAGGAACCGGCCTCGTTCGACGCGATGGCGGGCGGATTCCCCGTACCGCCGCTGCCGGGGCAGGAGTTGCCGCCGGTGCCGCGCCGCCCCTCGCGCCGCGAGCGGGAGCTGATTGTCAGTGGTGGGCCCGATACTCAGAGTGACGGATCTCTGGATGGAAAGGAGGCGTCCGATGGCTGAGGAGCCCAAGGAGACCAAGCCCGGTTTCATGAACCCCGTCGCAGGCTTCGGCGTGACCTTCAAGGCCATGTTCAAGAAGCGGCTGACCGAGCAGTACCCGGAGCAGCAGAAGACCACCGCTCCCCGCTTCCACGGACGGCACCAGCTCAACCGCCATCCGGACGGCCTGGAGAAGTGCGTCGGCTGCGAGCTGTGCGCCTGGGCCTGCCCCGCCGACGCCATCTATGTGGAGGGCGCCGACAACACCGAAGAGGAGCGCTACTCGCCCGGCGAGCGGTACGGGCGCGTCTACCAGATCAACTACGCCCGCTGCATCCTGTGCGGCCTGTGCATCGAGGCGTGTCCCACGCGCGCGCTCACGATGACCAACGAGTTCGAGCTCGCGGACTCCAGCCGCGCCAACCTCATCTACACCAAGGAGCAGCTGCTCGCCGGTCTCGAGGACGGCATGGTCGACACGCCCCACGCCATCTTCCCGGGGACCGACGAGCAGGACTACTACCGGGGTCTGGTGACGGAGGCGGCGCCCGGCACGGAGCAGCAGGTCGCCCACTCCAAGGGTGAGGTCGTGCAGGAGGCCGACTCGACCTTCGGCGGGACCGAGCCGGCGTCCGAGAAGGTGATCGGCCGATGACCGCGCAACTCGCGGCCTACTCCACCTCCACCGGAGAGGCCTTCCAGTTCTGGATCCTCGGCACCGTCGCCGTCATCGGCGCTCTGTGCACCGTGTTCATGAAGAAGGCCGTGCACAGCGCCCTGTGCCTGGCCGGGACCATGATCGTCCTCGCCGTGTTCTATCTCGCCAACGGTGCCTACTTCCTGGGCATCGTGCAGATCGTCGTGTACACCGGCGCGATCATGATGCTGTTCCTGTTCGTGGTGATGCTGGTCGGCGTGACGGCGGCGGACTCCCTGAAGGAGACCATCAAGGGCCAGCGCTGGCTGGCCCTTCTCTGCGGGCTCGGCTTCGGCATCCTGCTCTTCGCGGGCATCGGGAACGCCTCCATCACGGAGTTCAACGGCCTCGCCCAGGCGAACGCGAACGGCAACGTGGAGGGCCTCGCCGCCCTCATCTTCACCAAGTACGTCTTCGCCTTCGAGATCACCGGCGCCCTGCTCATCACGGCCGCGATCGGCGCCATGGTGCTCACGCACCGCGAGCGCACCGAGCGCGCCAAGACCCAGCGCGAGCTGTCCGAGGAGCGCATCCGCGAAGGCAAGCACATCCCGCCGCTGCCGGCCCCCGGCGTCTACGCCCGGCACAACGCGGTGGACATCGCGGGCCTGCTGCCCGACGGCACCCCCTCCGACCTCACGGTCAGCAAGACGCTGCGCGAGCGCGGCCAGATCCGCGACGTGTCCACCGAGGCGCTCAACGACCTGCGGGCGCTGGAGCAGCGGGCCGAGGAGCGGCTGGAGCGCACCGCCATCGAGCCGTCGACCTTCAAGCGGCCGGAGGAGGCGTCGAAGTGAACCCGGTCAACTACATCTATCTCGCTGCCCTGTTGTTCACGATCGGCGCCACCGGCGTGCTGATCAGGCGCAACGCGATCGTCGTGTTCATGTGCATCGAGCTCATGCTCAACGCCTGCAACCTGACGCTCGTCGCCTTCTCCCGGATGCACGGCAACCTCGACGGCCAGATCATCGCCTTCTTCACGATGGTCGTCGCCGCCGCGGAGGTCGTCGTCGGGCTGGCGATCATCGTGTCGCTGTTCCGTTCCCGCCACTCGGC
Organism: Streptomyces sp. Y7; assembly: GCF_043195415.1. Taxonomy (NCBI): domain Bacteria; kingdom Bacillati; phylum Actinomycetota; class Actinomycetes; order Kitasatosporales; family Streptomycetaceae; genus Streptomyces; species Streptomyces sp. Y7. The sequence goes on along the minus strand of NZ_JBIDDQ010000008.1, from coordinate 228,182 downwards.
CTCGGTCGACGACGCCAGCCTGATGAAGCTCTGAGGGGTCGGAAGAAAACGTGGAGAACCTGATTGCGCTGCTGATCGCAGCGCCCCTGCTCGGAGCGGCCGTACTGCTGTGCGGCGGCCGGCGGCTGGACGCCGTCGGCCAGTGGCTCGGCACGCTCCTGTCCTTCGTCTCCTTCGCCTTCGGCGTCGTCCTCTTCGCCGACCTGCTGGGCAAGGATCCCGAACAGCGCACCCTCACCCAGCACCTGTTCAGCTGGATCCAGGTCGAGAGCTTCCAGGCGGACGTCGCCTTCCGCCTCGACCAGCTGTCGATCACGTTCGTGCTCCTGATCACCGGCGTCGGCTCGCTGATCCACCTGTACTCGGTCGGGTACATGGAGCACGACGAGCGGCGCCGCCGCTTCTTCGGCTATCTGAACCTGTTCCTCGCGGCGATGCTGCTGCTGGTCCTCGCCGACAACTACCTGCTGCTGTACGTCGGCTGGGAGGGCGTCGGTCTCGCCTCCTACCTGCTGATCGGTTTCTGGCAGCACAAGCCCAGCGCCGCCACCGCCGCGAAGAAGGCCTTCCTGGTCAACCGCGTCGGCGACATGGGCCTGTCGATCGCGATCATGCTGATGTTCCTGTGGTTCGGCACCTTCGCCTTCGGGCCGCTGCTCGGCGGTGAGGGCGAGCCCGGCATGGTCGGGGACGCGAGCGAGGGCAAGCTCACCGCGATCGGCCTGATGCTGCTGCTCGCCGCGTGCGGCAAGTCCGCCCAGGTCCCGCTGCAGTCCTGGCTCGGGGACGCGATGGAGGGCCCGACCCCGGTCTCGGCCCTCATCCACGCCGCGACGATGGTCACCGCGGGCGTCTACCTGATCGTCCGCTCCGGCGCCATCTTCAACGCGGCGCCCGACGCGCAGCTCGTCGTCACGATCGTCGGCGCCGTCACGCTCCTGTTCGGTGCGATCGTCGGTTGCGCGAAGGACGACATCAAGAAGGCGCTGGCCGGCTCGACCATGTCGCAGATCGGCTACATGGTCCTCGCGGCCGGCCTCGGCCCCATCGGCTACGTCTTCGCGATCATGCACCTGGTGACGCACGGCTTCTTCAAGGCCGGGCTGTTCCTCGGCGCCGGTTCGGTGATGCACGGCATGAACGACGAGGTCGACATGCGCAAGTACGGCGGCCTGCGCAAGTACATGCCGGTCACCTTCGTGACCTTCGGCCTCGGCTACCTCGCGATCATCGGCTTCCCGGGCCTGTCCGGCTTCTTCTCCAAGGACAAGATCATCGAGGCGGCGTTCGCCAAGGGCGGCACCGAGGGCTGGATCCTCGGCGGCTGCGCCCTGCTGGGCGCCGCGATCACGGCGTTCTACATGACGCGCGTGATGCTGATGACGTTCTTCGGTGAGAAGCGCTGGCAGCCGGACGAGAACGGCAACGAACCGCACCCGCACGAGTCGCCCAAGGTCATGACGATCCCCATGATCGTGCTGGCCGTCGGCTCGGTCGCCGCCGGTGCGTTCTTCAGCATCGGCGACCGCTTCATCCACTGGCTGGAGCCCATCACCGGGCACGACCACGGGCACGCGCCGCTCAGCGCGGGAGTCATCACCGGCGCGACCGTCGCGTGCATGGTCATCGGCGTCGCCATCGCCTACGGCCAGTACGGCCGCCGCCCGGTCCCGGCCGTCGCCCCGCGCGGGTCGGTGCTCACCCGGGCCGCCCGCCGCGACCTGTACCAGGACGACTTCAACCACGTCGTCCTCGTCCGCGGCGGCGAGCACCTCACGCGGTCCCTGGTGTACGTCGATCACACCCTGGTCGACGGCGTCGTCAACGGCACGGCGGCCTCCGTCGGCGGCCTGTCCGGACGGATGCGCAGGCTCCAGAACGGCTTCGTGCGGTCGTACGCGGTCTCGATGTTCGGAGGTGTGGCGATCCTCATCGCCGCGACCCTGCTGATGAGGGCGGTCTGATACCGATGTCCTTTCCTCTGCTGACAGCCACGGCGGTGCTCCCGGCGATCGGGGCGATCGCCACGGCCGCCGTACCGGCCGCGCAGCGCACCGCCGCCAAATGGCTCGCGCTGCTCGTCTCGCTCGGCACACTCGCCCTCGCGATCACCGTCCTGGTCCGCTTCGACCCCGACGGCGACCGCTATCAGCTCACCGAATCGCACTCCTGGATCGCGGACTTCGGGGTCCGCTACGAACTCGGCGTGGACGGCATCGCGGTCGCGCTGATCGTGCTGACGGCGCTGCTGATCCCGTTCATCATCCTCGCGGGCTGGCACGACGCCGACCCGCTGGAGACAGGCAGCAAGCGGTGGCGGCCCACCCAGGGCTTCTTCGCCCTGATCCTGGCCGTCGAGGCGATGGTGATCATCTCCTTCGAGGCCACCGACGTCTTCCTCTTCTACATCTTCTTCGAAGCCATGCTCATCCCGATGTACTTCCTCATCGGCGGCTTCGGGGACCGTGCCCACGAGCACGGCGAGAAGGTGGCGTCGACGCAACGGTCGTACGCCGCCGTGAAGTTCCTGCTCTACAACCTGGTCGGCGGTCTGATCATGCTGGCCGCGGTGATCGGCCTGTACGTGGTCGCCGGGAACTTCAGCCTCCAGGAGATCGCCGAGGCCCGCGCCAACGGCACGCTGGACATGGCGACGAACACCGAACGCTGGCTGTTCCTCGGCTTCTTCTTCGCCTTCGCGGTGAAGGCGCCGCTGTGGCCGCTGCACACCTGGCTGCCGAACGCGATGGGGGAGGCCACCGCACCGGTCGCCGTCCTCATCACCGCGGTCGTCGACAAGGTGGGCACCTTCGCGATGCTCCGCTTCTGCCTCCAGCTGTTCCCCGAGGCCAGCAAGTGGGCGACGCCCGCGATCCTCGTCCTGGCGCTGATCAGCATCGTCTACGGGGCGCTGCTCGCGGTCGGCCAGCGGGACATCAAGCGCCTGATCGCGTACGCGTCGATCTCGCACTTCGGCTTCATCATCATGGGCATCTTCGCGATGACCAGCCAGGGCCAGTCCGGCGCGACGCTCTACATGGTCAACCACGGCATCTCGACGGCCGCGCTGATGCTGGTCGCCGGCTTCCTGATCTCCCGGCGCGGCTCACGGCTCATCGCCGACTACGGCGGTGTGCAGAAGGTCGCCCCGGTACTCGCCGGCACCTTCCTGATCGGCGGCCTGGCGACACTGTCGCTGCCGGGACTCGCGCCGTTCGTCAGTGAGTTCCTGGTCCTGGTCGGCACGTTCACGCGCTATCCGGTGATCGGCATCATCGCCACCTTCGGCATCGTGCTCGCCGCGCTGTACGTCCTCGTCCTCTATCAGCGGACGATGACGGGCCCGGTGAAGCCGGAGGTCTCCGCGATGCCCGACCTCAGGGTGCGTGAACTCGTGGTCGTCGCCCCGCTGGTCGCATTGCTGATCTTCCTGGGCGTCTACCCGAAGCCCCTCACGGACATCGTCAACCCGGCGGTCCAGCAGACCATGTCGGACGTTCAGAAGAAGGATCCTCAGCCCGAGGTGGAGGCGGCCAAGTGAGCACATCAGCCGTCCACAGCCTGTGGACAACCGCGGCCGACCCGATCTTGAAGATCGACACGCCGAAGATCGAGTACGGGCAGCTGTCGCCCACCTTGATCATTGTCGGTGCGGCGATCGTCGGCGTGCTGATCGAGGCGGTCGTACCGCGCAAGGCGCGCTACTACGCCCAGGTGTTCGTCTCCGTCGTGGCGCTCGTCGCCGCCTTCGCCGCGGTCGTGGCGCTGGCGGCCGGCGGATACGCCACGACCAAGTCGGGCATCGCCGCGATGGGCGCGATCGCCGTCGACGGACCCGCCCTGTTCCTCCAGGGCACGATCCTGCTAGCCGGCCTGGTCGGCCTGTTCACGTTCGCCGAACGGCGGCTCGATCCGGCGGCGCACGGCAACCGGGTCGACTCCTTCGCCGCCCAGGCGGCCTCCGTGCCGGGCAGCGACAGCGAGAAGGCCGCGGTGAAGGCCGGGTTCACCACCACCGAGGTGTTCCCGCTGCTGCTGTTCGCCATCGCGGGCATGCTGATCTTCCCGGCGGCCAATGACCTGCTGACGCTGTTCATCGCCCTGGAAGTCCTCTCGCTCCCGCTGTACCTGATGTGCGCGCTGGCCCGGCGCAAGCGGCTCATGTCGCAGGAGGCGGCGGTCAAGTACTTCCTGCTGGGGGCCTTCGCCTCCGCGTTCACGCTGTTCGGCATCGCGATGCTGTACGGGTACGCGGGCTCCGTGTCGTACGCGACGATCGCGCAGGTCGTCGACGGGGCGGTACCGGACGTCACCCCGGCGCTCGCCGACACCATGGGCAACGACGCGCTGCTGCTCGTCGGCTCCGCGATGATCGTTATGGGACTGCTGTTCAAGGTGGGTGCGGTCCCGTTCCACATGTGGACGCCCGACGTCTACCAGGGCGCGCCGACGCCGCTGACCGGGTTCATGGCGGCGGCGACGAAGGTGGCCGCGTTCGGCGCGCTGCTGCGGATCCTGTACGTCGTGCTGCCGGGCCTGCGCTGGGACTGGCGGCCGGTCATGTGGGGCGTCGCGATCGTCACCATGCTGGGCGGCGCGATCATCGCGATCACGCAGACCGACATCAAGCGGCTCCTGGCGTACTCGTCGATCGCGCACGCGGGATTCATCCTCGCGGGTGTCATCGCGACCACGCCCGACGGGGTGTCGTCCGTCCTCTTCTACCTGGCCGCGTACTCCTTCGTGACGATCGGGGCGTTCGCCGTGGTCACGCTGGTGCGCGACGCCGGAGGTGAGGCGACGCACCTGTCCAACTGGGCCGGTCTGGGCCGCCGTTCGCCGCTGGTCGCGGCCGTGTTCGCGGTGTTCCTGCTGGCCTTCGCCGGCATTCCGCTGACCTCCGGCTTCGCGGGCAAGTTCGCCGTGTTCAAGGCGGCCGCGGAGGGCGGGGCGGGAGCGCTGGTCGTCGTCGGTGTGATCTCGTCCGCGATCGCCGCGTTCTTCTACATCCGCGTGATCGTCCTGATGTTCTTCAGCGAGCCCCGGCCCGAGGGCCCGACGGTCGCCGTTCCGTCGCCGCTGACGATGACGGCGATCGGCGTCGGTGTCGCGGTCACGCTGGTGCTGGGCGTGGCGCCGCAGTACTTCCTGGACCTGGCGAACCAGGCGGGAGTATTCGTGCGCTGAGGCGGCACCCTCGTTCACGACGGCGGCCCGGCATCCCTTCCGAGGGGTGCCGGGCCGCCGCCTTGCCTCGGTGCGAGCCTGTGGATAACTCCGGCGCTGTCGGTCCTGACCCCTATCGTGGAGGCAGTGGTCGAGGGACGACGTACGGGGGACACGGCGATGGGTGCGACGGGCGGGATCAGGGAGATGCCAGGGGTGACCGAGACGGCGCAGACCGGCGGCAGCGAGGCGCTGGCCGCGCTGCACCGGGTCTTCGGATACGAAGCCTTCCGCGGCGAGCAGGAAGCCGTCATCGAGCATGTGGTGGCGGGCGGCGACGCGGTCGTGCTCATGCCGACCGGTGGCGGCAAGTCTCTCTGCTACCAGATCCCGTCCCTGGTCAGACCCGGTACAGGCGTGGTCGTCTCCCCGCTGATCGCCCTGATGCAGGACCAGGTGGACGCGCTGCGGGCGCTGGGTGTGCGCGCCGGGTTCATCAACTCCACGCTGGACTTCGACGAGCGGCGAGTCGTCGAGGCGGAGTTCCTCGCGGGCGAGCTCGACCTGCTCTACCTCGCACCGGAGCGGCTGCGGCTCGACACGACGCTGGAACTGCTCTCCCGCGGCAAGATCTCGGTGTTCGCCATCGACGAGGCGCACTGCGTCTCCCAGTGGGGCCACGACTTCCGGCCCGACTATCTGTCTCTGTCGCTGCTCGGCGAGCGCTGGCCGGACGTCCCGAGGGTCGCTCTCACCGCGACGGCCACCCGGGCCACCCATCAGGAGATCACCCAGCGCCTGAACATGCCGACGGCCCGGCACTTCGTGGCGAGCTTCGACCGGCCGAACATCCAGTACCGGATCGTGCCGAAGGCCGACCCGAAGAAGCAGCTGCTGAGCTTCCTCAAGGACGAGCACGCGGGCGACGCGGGCATCGTGTACTGCCTGTCCCGGAAGTCCGTGGAGGCCACGGCCGAGTTCCTGTCCCGCAACGGCGTCGAGGCGGTGCCGTACCACGCGGGACTGGACGCGGGCACGCGCGCGGCGCACCAGTCCCGCTTCCTGCGGGAGGACGGCCTGGTCGTGGTCGCGACCATCGCCTTCGGCATGGGCATCGACAAACCGGACGTCCGCTTCGTCGCCCACCTCGACCTGCCGAAGTCGGTCGAGGGCTACTACCAGGAGACCGGCCGCGCGGGCCGCGACGGCCTCCCCTCCACGGCATGGATGGCGTACGGCCTCAACGACGTCATCCAGCAGCGCAAGCTGATCAACTCGGGCGAGGGTGACGAGGCGTTCCGGCGCCGTGCCGCCTCCCACCTCGACGCGATGCTGGCGCTGTGCGAGACGGCCCAGTGCCGGCGCAGCCAGCTGCTCGCCTACTTCGGCCAGGACCCCGAGCCGGTGGGCTGCGGCAACTGCGACACCTGTGTCACGCCGCCGGAGACCTGGGACGGCACGATCGCGGCCCAGAAGGTGCTGTCGACGGTGGTGCGGTTGCAGCGCGAACGGGGGCAGAAGTTCGGGGCGGTGCAGATCGTCGACATCCTGCTGGGGCGGCGCACCGGCAAGGTGATCCAGTTCGATCACGACCAGCTGTCCGTGTTCGGCATCGGCGAGGACCTCGGCGAGGGCGAATGGCGGGGCGTCGTACGGCAGTTGCTGGCGCAGGGGCTGCTCGCGGTCGAGGGGGAGTACGGGACGCTGGTGCTGACGGAGGCCAGCGGGTCGGTGCTGCGGCGTGAGCGGGAGGTGCCGCTGCGGAAGGAACCGAAGAAGCCGGCGACCTCGCGGTCGGGCTCGGGGTCCGGCGCGCGCGGGGAGAAGAAGGCGAAGGCCGCGGCGGCCGAGCTGCCCGAAGCGTTGGTGCCGGCCTTCGAGGCGCTGCGGGCCTGGCGCGCCGAGCAGGCTCGGGAGCAGGGGGTCCCGGCGTATGTGATCTTCCACGACGCGACGCTGCGGGAGATCGTGACCGTGTGGCCCGGGTCGGTACGGGAGCTCGGGAGCGTCAGCGGGGTCGGCGAGAAGAAGCTGGCCACGTACGGCGAGGGAGTCATCGAGGTGCTGGTCTCGGCGCGGGGTGAGTCCGGAGCCGGTTCAGGGCCGGTGGACGCGGCTCCCGCGGCAGGTCACGGGATGGACGACTGGCCCGAGATGGAGAGGGAGCCGGAGCCGGAGGACTGGGCCTAGGGAGGGCCCCGCCGACCCAAGAGCGTCAGCTGTCCGGCACTGCCCGGCGACCTCGGCTGCCGCAGTCCCGACGGCCCGGCACGCCGATCACGTCAGTGCCGTCAGCCCCGGGGCGAACGTGATGAGCAGCGGAAGAAGCGGGACCAGTGTCGCCAGCGTCGTCGTGAGCGCGCGGTCGCGGCGGCCCAGGCGGGGCGGGGGCTGGAGGAGGCGGTCGACGCGCTCGCCCAGCAGCCGGTGGGTGGAAGCGCACGACAGGACGCCTCGGTGCTGGTTGAGCTCGATCAGGGCCAGGGCCGTCGTCAGATGACCGCAGCGACGGGACGCGGTGTCGTCGGCGGCCAGTTCGACCAGGCGGTGGGTCTGGTCGCAGAAGTGGGCGAACAACGGGATGCGGGGGAATCCGGTGGCGAGCGCGGTGGACAGGTGCAGCAGCCAGTCGTGGTGGGCGCGGGCATGGCCGCGTTCGTGGGTGAGGACCGCGTCGAGCTGGTGGTCGGTCAGGCGGTGCAGGGCACCGGTGGTGACGATCAGCTGGGCCGGACTGCCGGGCATCCACCAGGCGTCCGGGTACTCGTCCTCCAGCACCAGCAGCGGGCCGCGCGCAGAACCCAGGCCCGCGGGCAGGTCGGGGGCGCGTTCTCGCAGGTGGGCCCTGGCCACCCCGCGTCGCCGGCGGGCCTCGACGGCCTCGCGGGCCAGCATCGCGGTCGTCCAGGCCGCACCCGAGGCCAGCAGTACGGTGAGCACGGCCGCCCAGACCGGCGCGGCCGAGAGGTCGTACGCCTCCGCCACGGACGGCGGGGCCGGGGCGAAGAGCTGGGTGCGCACCGTGCCGAAGACGGCGGCCGCGCCCAGGGACAGGGCCGTCAGGCAGCACAGCAGGACGGTGGCGACCAGGCACTGCCACACCCAGAGCGCGACCACGGGTTCCCGTTCCGGCCAGGTGGCCCGGGTCAGCGCCCGGGGGACGGGTACGGCGGCCGCCAGGGCGACGATGCTCAACAGGAGCATGCAGACGGTCATGCCTGGGTCTCCGGATCCTGGACAGGAACATGCGGGGGCGGCCGTGCGGGCCGGCGGGCCGCCCACACCGGATACGGCGCGCGTCCCACCGCCAGTCAGTATGACGGTGACGGTCGACGGAGTCAGGGGGAAAGACGCGTCGAATGCGCGGTCGGGGCCGCCGACCGCGCAACCGTCCGGCCCCGGCGCCGCCAGCCTGGCCGAGGACACGAAACGTCCTGCGGCATGGGCGAGTTGGCCGCGCCCTCGACCCTGGCCCCGCTTCCGGCCTCCACGTCACCCCGCCGCGATGCGCCCCGTGACCTCACCCAGTCCCACCCGGACCCCTCCCGGCCCCGGCGCCCAGGCGGACAGCGTCACCACGTCGCCGTCCTCCAGGAACGTCCGCTTGCCGTCGGGGAGTTCGAGCGGGTCGCGGCCGTTCCACGTCAGTTCCAGCAGTGAGCCGCGCTCGCGCTCGGTCGGGCCGCTGATCGTGCCGGAGCCGTACAGGTCGCCGGTGCGCAGCGAGGCGCCGTTCACGGTCATATGGGCGAGTTGCTGGGCGGCCGTCCAGTACATGGTGGAGAAGGGCGGCTCCGAGATCACATGGCCGTTGACGGCCACCGAGACACGCAGGTCGTAGCCGCCGGGTTCGGTCTCGGAGCCGGAGTCGTCCAGGTACGGCAGCAGGGGGTGCGTGCGCTGCGGCGGTGCCACCCGCGCGTCGTCCAGGGCGTCCAGCGGGGTGATCCACGCCGACACCGACGTGGTGAAGGACTTGCCGAGGAAGGGGCCGAGCGGGACGTACTCCCAGGCCTGGATGTCGCGTGCCGACCAGTCGTTGAGCAGGCACAGGCCGAAGACGTGCTCCCGGTAGTCGCCCAGCGCGACCGGCTCGCCCATGCGCGACGGCGTACCGACCACGAAACCGACCTCGGCCTCGATGTCGAGGCGGATCGAGGGGCCGAAGACCGGCGCCGGATCGGTGGGGGCCTTGCGCTGCCCCGACGGGCGCACGACCTCCGTGCCGGACACCACGACCGTGCCGGAGCGGCCGTGGTAGCCGATCGGCAGGTGCTTCCAGTTCGGGGTCAGGGAGTCCGCGGCGTCGGGGCGGAAGATCTGGCCGACGTTCCGGGCGTGGTTCTCGGAGGCGTAGAAGTCGACGTAGTCGGCGACCTGGAAGGGCAGGTGCAGGGTCACCGAGGACAGGGGGTGGAAGAGGTCGCGGATGGCGTCCTGGTGCGCCGGCACCGTCACCCAGGCCGTCAGCGCGCGCCGCACGTCGGACCAGGTGGTGCGGCCGGCGGCGAGGAGCGGGTTCAGGGAGTCCTGTGCGAGCAGCGGGGCGTAGGGCGAACCGAGGGCGTGGGCTGCCCTGCCCGCGTCGAGGACGTGGTCGCCGAGCCGGACGCCGACCCGTCGCGCGGAGTCCGAACCGGGAAGGGAGAAGACGCCGTACGGAAGGTTGTGCGTGCCGAAGGGGTCGCCCTCGGGGAGATCGAAGGGGGGCATGGGGTGCTGCCTCACTCTCATACGCTCCGTATGCCATGTGGTCGGTCGGGCCACACGTTACGGGTGAGCCGCCTGCCTTGGGCAGTGCGAGAACCCGCGTCGCCGGGGCCGGTGAAACAGCAGGTCGTCACCCTCGGCGGGGTATCGCGCGCACGACGTGGCCACGGGGGAGTGAAATCGCGGCGGGCGGACGGCAGTTGCGCGTCCATTAGCAGAAATGGAACCGGAACAGGTGTCAACACATGTGAACACAGCAGCCGTCCGGTTCAGGTCGAGTCGATGGGGCCTCCTGTCCGTATTCTCTGATCATGGCCCCACCCATCGCATATTCACTCATCGCCACTGACCTGGACGGGACGCTGCTCCGAGGTGACGACACGCTCTCGGACCGGACCCTCGACGCGCTCGCGCGGGTGGCGGCGGCCGGTGCCCAGCACCTCGTCGTCACCGGGCGGCCGGCGCCCAGAGTGCGGCCGCTGCTGGACATCCTGGGCAGTACGGGGCTCGCGGTGTGCGGACAGGGCGCGCAGCTGTACGACGCCGGCGCGGATCGTCTGCTGTGGTCCGTGACGCTGGACCGGGAGCTGGCGGAGACCGCGCTCGGCAAGATCGAGGCCGAGGTGGGCCAGGTGTACGCGGCCGTCGACCAGGACGGCGTGGACGGGCTCACGCTCATCGAGCCCGGCTATCTGATGCCGCACCCCACGCTGCCCGCGGTACGCGTCAGGCGCCGTGACGACCTGTGGTGCGAGCCGATCAGCAAGGTGCTGCTGCGCCATCCGACGCTGTCGGACGACGAGTTGGCGGCGACGGCGCGTTCGGTGGTCGGTTCGCTGGCGACGGTCACCATGTCGGGGCCCGGCACCGTCGAACTCCAGCCATGCGGCATCACCAAGGCGACCGGTCTGGCGCTGGCCGCCGAACACCTCGGCCTCGGTCCGCGCGAGACCATCGCGTTCGGGGACATGCCCAACGACATCCCCATGTTCGACTGGGCCGCCCGAGGGGTCGCGATGGCCAACGCGCATCCCGAACTGAAGGCGGTCGCCGACGAGATCACGGAGTCGAACGAGGACGACGGCATCGCCGTCGTCCTCGAGAGACTCTTCGCGGACACCCTGGCACATATCGCCCGGTAAGGGGCTATATGCGCCGATGGGTGGCTCGCGGCTCCTAGTAGGGGCCGTTCACGTTGTCGATCGAGCCGTAGCGGTCGGCCGCGTAGTTGCACGCGGCCACGATGTTCGCCACCGGGTTGTAGGGGTCGTAGACGGTCCCCGGCACGTGGTAGGCCGCGAAGGTGGGGTCGATGACCTGGAGGAGGCCCTTCGACGGGGTGCCGGCCACCGCGTTGGAGTCCCAGTTGTTGATGGCCAGCGGGTTGCCGGACGACTCACGCATGATGTTGCGGTGAATGCCCTCGTACGACCCGGGAATTCCGTTCTGCTCCATGATGTCCAGGGCGTTGCGGATCCAGCCGTCGAGGTTGTCCGGGAACGTCTTCACGGAGGACTGGGTGGCCTGCGCGACGGAGGACTTCTTGACGGGCGCGGCGGCCTTGGAGGCCGTCTTGTCCGACGTGCTGACCTTCTTGGTCGCCCGGACCTTCAGGTCGGTGCCGGGGTGGATCAGCCGGGGGTTGTCGCCGATGGCCTTGCGGTTGTCCTTGTAGAGCTGCTTCCAGCCGCCCTGGGCGTCGTACCGGTCGGCGATGCCGTAGAGGGTGTCGCCCTTCTTGGTGGTGTACGCGACGGACCCGACCTTGGCCGTGGCGGGCTCGGCGGCGCTCGCGGTGGTCGCGCTCAGGAGGGGGAGGGCGAGAGCGGCGGTACCGGTTCCGGCGATGACGGCACGACGGGTGAGCGGGTTGGTGCGGGGGCGGCGGTGCTTGCCTCGGGGCATGGCGCTGTTCCTCTCCGACGCCTGCGAGGTGAGCTGTCGGGTTCGGGCGGGAGATGCCCGGCCGGGCCACCGTGCGGCAGCGCGACTTCACCCCTAGCCGGTCCGGTCCGCCATCAAGGCGTCCGGTCCGGCGGCTTACCTGGGTCCCCCGCTCCTGCCGTGCGTGTGTGAGTTGCGTGGGTGGATGACTCGGGCAGCGGCAGGATTAGGCGTCCGCCCGACGAGCGGGAACGTATGCGAGAGCACATGCCCGGAACAAGTGCCGAGGTCACCTCTCGTGCAGTTTGACCATGGTCTGGTGCGTATGGGGCGCTTGATCCTTTGCGGTTGCCAATCCTCAACTTGCTTTCGCGGCAAGGAGGGAAGGGGGTCTTCCCGGCCGGGTGCGCGACCGGTCCGAGTGACCCAACTCACTGGTATGCGCAAGCATGGCAAATCGGGCAATGGCTCCAACTCGCCTATAAGTGGCTGTCCGTGGAGTCCGTTTTTCCCATGTCGGACCGAAAAGCGCCTCTTCGCCCCCGGGGCGGACGGCCTAGCCAAAAGTCACGAAATGGTCCCGGTCGCCGCTGGTCTCGTAGCGGATCCGCCTCGTCGGTCGTCGGCGTTCCCAGGGCCTCTTCGCGGCAACCCGGGCGCTCGGGTGCCCAGGTCCTCATGCGCTGGGGCGCTGGGGCGCTCGGGTTCTCAGGGGCGGACCAACGGGCTTGCGCGTACCGGGAGTTCCTGCGGGCTCGAAGTGCGCCGAGCGTGCGCCCTCCGGTTCCATCAGTGCGGCCCTCGGATGGCGGGACGGCGGCGAGGCTGTGGAACCTCCCCTGTGGTGCCAGTCGTTGTCATGGCAGTCGTCCGGCGGGTGGACCGTGGCGTCCGGCAGGGGGAAGGGGTCGTGGTGCGTCGTCTCGCGGAAGAGGGGCATACGGATACGCGTGAGCGGGGTTCCGTTCGGCCGGTGCGGCGGGCGGGTCGCGCGTCGCGCGTCGCGACTCGGCATGTCCATGTCGCCGTGGGCCGGGGTGGGGAGGTCCTGGGCCGATCGAGGGAGGCGTGGGCGAGGACGGAAGGGGTACTCCCGGACCCGGTGGCGGTGCCGGTGTCGGCTTCGGCGTCGACCTCGGTTCGGGGTACGGGGCGCTACTTCCCTATAAGTCGATCGATATCCGTCCTTATCAGGTGATCAAAAATATTCCGGCCGTGATCCGATACCGCCCGTGGTGGACGGGTGGGCGGCATCGGTGATCGAAACGCGACCGGATACGCTGACTTGAGTGATGGCAGCGACCTATCGACAAACCGTGTAACCGGCAGTGGACACCAGCAGACAGGAGACCCCTCGTGACCGTCGTCGGGCCGTTCGGGCTGAGCGTGCGGGACCAGGCTCTGGAAGCCGATGTCCAGGCCGGATTGGCGGCTGTCGAGGAGGGATTGCTCGAAGCCACCAAGAGTGAGGTCCCCTTCATCACCGAGGCCGCCCAGCACCTGGTGCGAGCGGGTGGGAAGCGGTTCCGGCCGCTGCTGGTGATGCTCACGTCCCAGTTCGGGGACCCGTACGCGCCGGGGGTCGTCCCGTCGGCCGTCGTGGTCGAGCTCACCCATCTGGCGACGCTGTACCACGACGACGTGATGGACGAGGCGGCGGTACGGCGCGGTGTCGACAGCGCGAACGCCCGCTGGGGCAACTCGGTCGCCGTACTGACCGGCGACTTCCTCTTCGCGCGTGCCTCGCACATCCTCGCCGACCTCGGGCCCGAGGCGGTGCGGGTGCAGGCCGAGGCGTTCGAGCGGCTGGTCACCGGACAGATCCTGGAGACGGCGGGCCCGCAGGACGGGCGCGACCCCGTGGACCACTACCTGGACGTGCTCAGCGGGAAGACCGGGTCGCTCGTGGCCGTGTCGTGCCGGTTCGGGGCGATGATGTCGGGCGCCGACGAGGCGGTGGTCGACGTGCTGACGCAGTACGGCGAGCGGCTGGGTGTCGCCTTCCAGCTGGCGGACGACGTCCTGGACATCGCGAGCGACTCGCACGAGTCCGGCAAGACGCCGGGTACGGATCTGCGCGAGGGCGTTCCGACCCTGACGGTGCTGCGGCTGCGGGAGCGGGCCGCGCGGCTGGGGCTGGCCGAGGACATCGCGCTGTGCGAGCTGCTGGACTCCGACCTGAGCGACGACGCGCGGCTGGCGGAGGCGGTGGCCGGACTCCGTGAGCACCCGGCGCTGGAGCAGGCGCGCCGCGACACGGTGCGGTACGCGGAGGAAGCGCGGGCCGCGCTCGCGCCGCTGCCGGACATGTACGCGAAGGCCGCGCTGATGGAGCTGTGCGACGCCGTGGTGCACCGGGCGGGCTGAGGGCCGGCCGACGCGACGGTGTGTATCCGGGGGGCGGCTGAGGAGCCGCCATCCCCGCCTCCCCCGTTCGAGCATGTGATGCAGGTCACAAGTCTGGACTGAGTCCAAACTAAGATCCCCTCCGTATGAATGCCCAGAAGCTGACGCAGGGGGCGTCAGCTGCATTACGGGGAGAAAACAGAATCATGGGCATGAAGACGACGTTCTCGAAGCGCCGTAAGAGCCTGATCGTCACCGCCGTCGCGGTGGCCGCCGCCGGTGGTGTCGCCGCCGCGGTGATTCCCGCCTTCGCCGCCGGAGGAAACCGCGCCGACCACGCGGGCCACGCCGGAAGCGACGCGCAGGGGATCGTGAGCCAGAGCGGAGCCGCCGGAGCGGGCAGCGAGGGCAGCGGCGGCATCGGTGGCAGCGGGGGCACGATCCTCGCGGCCAGTCTTCGCGGGGCCAACGAGGTGCCCGTAGCGGGCGGCCCCGCAGTCGGGGACAAGGACGGTGCCGCCCTGGAGTTCGTGAAGGTCAAGGGCGACAAGGTGTCCGTCGCCGTCACCTGGCGCGGCACCGGCAGGCCGACCGCCCTCCACATCCACCAGGGCGCCAAGGGCACCAACGGCGGCATCAAGGTCGACTTCGGCGGTCTGCTCGGCAAGAGCAGGGGCCACAGCCTCACCGGCACCGTACGGGTGAAGGACCCCGCCGTGCTCAACGCTCTCAAGACCGACCCGAGTTCGTTCTACGCCAACCTCCACACGGCCGAGTTCCCGGGCGGGGCGGTGCGGGGGCAGCTCCACAAGGTCACCGTCGCCGGGTTCGACTTCCGCGACGCGCTCGACAACTTCCAGGCGTCCGTCGTCAAGGGCAAGCAGATCTACGAGTGCAAGCCGGCCGAGGGCGGCGGGTACGCGTTCGCCCAACGGGACGTCAGCGCCGTGCTCGGCGGCCGTATCGCGCACTCGTTCGTGGCACCCAACTCCGGTACGCCGCAGTGGATCGCGCGGGACGGCAGCGCGGTGACCGGGGCGGTCATCTCCAAGACGCCGAACGGCGACAAGAACATCCCCGAGCTCGACCTGAGGGCCACGCAGTCCGGGAAGCACCACGGCCTGCTCGCCGACACCGCCGAGATCCTGCGCCTGAACACCGTCGGCGGCGTGGCCCCCACCGGCTCCTGCACACCCGGCGCGATCGTCGGTGTGCCGTACCAGGCCGACTACGTGTTCCTCAACGGCTGATGCACGGTTGATCCCCGGCTGATCCCTGGCCGCTCCTCGGCCGGCCGGGTGGCGCGGCACCGCCCAGGTCCGGCGCGCACAGGCGGCGTCTTCCCGCACCGACCCCTACGGGTCGGGGGAGGCGCCGCCTCCGTGTGTCATACCGCAGGTGTACACGGAGTTGGCTCCGCAGGCTGACGAATCTTCCTGGCCGATTTGGTCAGATGGAGACCACGGAAAACACCACTCCTCACCGATTCGGGTGAGAATGGCGGCTACGGGGTGGGCGAATGCGGGGTCTTAGGACTCGCGGGCGAGGAATTGAGACGGACAGCCGCCGCCGACGACGGAGGTAGGGCACACATGGCACCGTACGAATCCGAGGACAGCACGACCGCAGGGGAGGCCGACGACCTGCGCGCGGGTCGTCGCAAGGCCGCGCGGTACGTCGTTCCGGTCGCGGTCGTGGGTATCGCGGCGGCGACCATCGGGCTCGTCCCGGCGATCGCCAGCTCCGGCGACCCCGACCTGCCGGAGATCACCGCGCAGCAACTCATCGAGAGGATCGCGAAGTCGGACGTCGAGCAGCTGTCCGGCACCTTCAAGATCACCACTGACCTGGGCCTGCCCGACCTCGGCGGGCTGGGGGCCGGCTTCGCCTCCGGCGCCATGGCGTCCGGTTCGGGTGACGGCTCGTCCGCCGACCCCTCGGCCAAGCTCGCCGAGCTGGCGTCCGGCACGCACACGCTGCGGCTCGCCGTGGACGGCGACGACAAACAGAAGCTCTCCCTGCTGGAGAACGCCTCCGAGTACAGCCTCATCCACAACGGCAAGGACATCTGGGGCTACGACAGCAAGTCCAACGAGGTCTTCCACGGCACCGCCGACGAGGCGCAGGCGGACAAGGGCAAGCCCGAAGAGGTGCCCGCCACGCCCAAGGAGTTCACCGAGGAGGCCCTGAAGGCGGTCGACGACACCACGTCCGTCACCGTCGACGGCACCGCGCAGGTCGCGGGCCGGGACGCCTACCGGCTGCTCATCAAGCCGAAGCAGTCCGGAAGCACGGTCGGTGCGATCACCGTCGCCGTGGACGCCAAGACCGGCATGCCGCTGAAGTTCACGCTGACCCCGTCCAGCGGCGGCGCGGCCGTGATCGACGCGGGCTTCACCCAGGTCAGCTTCGCCAAGCCGGCCGCCTCCACCTTCGACTTCACCCCGCCCAAGGGCGCGACGGTCACCGAGGAGGGCGAGCTGGACAAGGCGGCCCGGGAGCACGGCGGCACGAAGTCCGAGGACGGGCTGGGCAAGGACTTCGAGAAGGAGTTCGGCGGCCCGCTGACCGGCGGCGCGCTGGGCGAGGGCGCCGAGGGCGGCCCCGAGGTCATCGGCGAGGGCTGGAACTCCGTGGCCGTCTTCGACACCGGCGGCGAGGGCGTCCCGTCCGGCAGCGAGGTCGGCGGCGAGATGGGTGGCTTCCTGGACTCCCTGGGCGACAAGGTCACCGGTAAGTTCGGCTCGGGCACGGTCTTCAAGACGCGTCTGATCAACGCCCTCGTCACGGACGACGGCAAGGTCTACGTCGGCGCGGTCACCAAGGACGCGCTCGTGAAGGCGGCCGACTCGGGCAAGTAGCCCGTCCTCGTCCGCCCCACCCGCACCACGAACCGAGGAGCCCGAGGCGCCGATGGAGGAACCGCCCGCCGGGGAGACCGACGAGACCGCGCGGGCCGACGCGCCGGCTCGGAGCGACGAGACCGACGGGCCCGGTGAGACTGACCGGCCCGGCCGGCCCGGGGAGACCGACCGGCCCGGCGAGGCGTCTCGGGCAGACGAGGTGCCCCGGGCCGACCGGAGTGCGCAGAGCGGCGAAGCCGCGACGCACGCCGGGCCGCCTGTGGGATCCGGCGACGCCGGTCGGCTCGCGGGGCCCGGCGACGGCGGTGCCGTGATCGCCACTCACGGCCTCACCAAGCGCTACCGCGGTGGGCAGCTCGCCGTGGACGGTCTCGATCTGGCCGTCCCGGCGGGCAGCGTCTTCGGCTTCCTCGGCCCGAACGGTTCGGGCAAGACCACCACCATCCGCATGCTGATGGGGCTCATCGAGCCGACCTCCGGTACCGCGCGCGTGCTCGGGCAGCCCATGCCCCGGGGCGCGCGCGCCGTACTGCCGCACGTCGGCGCGCTCATCGAGGGCCCCGCCCTGTACGGCTTCCTCTCCGGCCGCGACAACCTCCTGCGGTACGACGCCGCCGACCCCACCGCCGACCCGCGCACCCGGCGTACCCGTGTCGCCGCCGCCCTGGACCGGGTGGGGCTGACGGCCGCCGGGGGCAAGAAGGCCAAGGCGTACTCGCTCGGCATGAAGCAGCGGCTCGGGCTCGCCGCCGCGCTGCTCCAGCCGCGCCGGCTCCTCGTCCTCGACGAGCCGACCAACGGCCTCGACCCGCAGGGCATGCGCGAAATACGCTCGCTGATCCGGGAGCTGGCCTCCGACGGCACGACCGTCTTCCTCTCCTCCCACCTCCTCGACGAGATCGAGCAGGTCTGTACCCACGCCGCCGTGATGGCCCAGGGTCGGCTGATCACCCAGGGGGCGGTGGCGGAGCTGGCGGCCGGGACGCGTGGCCGTCTCGTCGTGACCACACCCGACACCGGCGACGCGGCCAGGGTGCTGAAGGAACAGGGCGCAGGTGATGTCGTCGTCACCGACGACCGGGTGACGGCCGAGCCTCCGGACCGCGATCTCGCCGACCTGAACGCGGCGTTGGTGAGGGCAGGAGTCCGCGTCCGAGGCTTCGGGGTCGAGCGGGCCTCCCTGGAGGACGCGTTCGTGGCACTCACGGGGGAGGGGTTCGATGTCGCGGGCTGACGTCGTCGGACAGGGCGGCACCATCGAAAACGGCGCGAGTGAAAGCGGTGTGATCGGGAGCGGCGTGGGCGAAGGCGGTGCGATCGGAAGCCGGGTGGGCGCAGGCGGTGTGATCGGGGGCGGCGTGGGCGAAGGGGACCGGAAGCCCAACCCCCTGTGGACCTTCGGCCTCTTCCGCAGCGAACTCCTCACGACCTTCCGGCGCTGGCGCACCCTCGCGCTGCTCGCCGTCCTGGCGGCCGTGCCGATCCTGGTCGGCATCGCCGTGAAGATCGAGACCGGCGACGGTTCGTCGGCGGGCGGTGGTGGACCCGAGGGCGGCGGTGGTCCGGCGTTCATCTCGCAGATCACCAACAACGGCCTGTTCCTGGTCTTCACCGCACTCGCCGCCACGCTCCCGTTCTTCCTGCCGATGGCGATCGGCGTCATCGCGGGCGACGCGATCGCGGGCGAGGCGAACGCCGGCACCCTGCGCTATCTCCTCGTCGCCCCCGCGGGCCGCACCCGCCTGCTGCTCACCAAGTACGCGACCACGATGACGTTCTGCCTGGTGGCCACCCTGGTGGTGGCGGTCTCGGCGCTCACGGTCGGGGCGTTGCTCTTCCCGCTCGGCGACCTGACGACCATCTCCGGCACCCGGATCAGCTTCGGCGAGGGCCTGGCCAGAGCCCTGCTGATCGCCCTGGTCGTCGCCGTGTCACTCATCGGCGTGGCGGCGCTCGGCCTGTTCGTCTCGACGCTGACCAACAGCGGCATCGCGGCGATGGCGACGACGGTCGGTCTGCTCATCACCGTGCAGATCCTCGACCAGATCCCTCAGCTCCACGCGCTCCAGCCGTACTTCTTCTCCCACTACTGGCTGTCCTTCGCCGACCTCATGCGCGAACCCGTCTACTGGGACGACCTCGTCAAGAACCTGGGTCTCCAGGGCCTGTACGCCGCGGTGTTCGGATCGGCGGCGTGGGCGAGGTTCACGGCGAAGGACATCACGGCGTAGAGCTCAGTCGGTCTCGTTCTCGTACGGGAAGCGTGCGAGCGGTGCGTCCTGGGCGAAGAACGTCTTCGCCCTGGCCAGGGCCTCGGCGTCGGCGAGCACGTCACCGGGCTTGCTGCCGTTGCCGAGCAGCACTCCGCCGAAGCGCATCTTCATGTACGCGGCGGAGTTGCTGAGCGTCCCGACCAGCGGGTCGGCGACCTCCTGCTCCTCGTGCGCGAGCGCGGTGACGCCCCACAGGGTGCGGCCGGCCATGGTCGCCTTGAAGTCGGCACCGGGGGTGCGCAGCCACCCCGACCAGTAGTCGAGGTAGCGCTTGACGTGGGCGGACACCGAGTACCAGTACAGCGGCGAGACGATCACGATGTCCGTCGCCGCGAGCGTGGCGTCGAAGAGCAGCGCCAGGTTGCCCCGGGTCGGTCGGGCATGGTCGCTGTCGTGCCGCAGGTCCTCGAAGTCGGGCAGCGGATGCGTGGCCAGATCGATCCACTGCTGCTCGACATCCTCCCGCAGTTGCTCGGCGGCCCGTCGGGCCAGGAGCTCGGTGTTGCCGTCGGAGCGGCTGCTGCCGAGGACGAACAGGAAGCGGCGGGTCATGGTTCCCCCAAACAGTCGGCCTTCACGGGCCGGATGGTCGGCGTACGACAATTAATCGCCTCTGCATTATATGCGTACGCATGTAGCTGTCCAGGGGTGAGGGGTGGAGGGCGAGAGGGTCGGGGTCATGAGCCGGCCGCGGCATGGACGCCGGTCGGGTTCACCAGGGCCCGAGGACACGCTCTGCCGCGCTCGCGACTTCCAGCAGCAGCGCCTCCTTGCCGTGCGCCGCCACCAACTGCAGTCCGACCGGGCAACCGTCCGGCCCGAAGCCCGCCGGAATACTGATCGCCGGGTGCCCGCTCAGGTTGAACGCCCAGGTGAGAGCGGTGGAGTAGCGCTCGCCGGGGCCGTCGTGGCCGTGCGGCGGGGTGGGGGCCGTCGGCGTCAGCAGCAGCCCGGCGTCGGCGAAGAGGGCGGCCAGCAGGCTGTCGTTCGCGGCCCGGATGCGGTGGACCTCGGGGGTGGGCCCCAGGCCCGGCGTCCGTAGGGCGAGCCATGCCGGGGCCGGGTCGTGCAGCCGGAACGCGGGGTGCGGGTGCGTCAGCCGCAGCACACCTGCCTCAGCGAGGCGGACGGCGGCGGCCCGGGCGACGGCGACGATGTCCGGGTCGGGGGAGTCGAAGCCCAGGTCGGGGGACCATACGGCGGTCGGGTGGGCGTCCGAGGCGGGGGCGGAGTGGGGGGTGGCTACCGGGCATGTCGCAGTCGCCCGGGACATCACCCGCCAGTACGCGGCCGCATCTCCCACCCGCCGCGCGAGCACTCCCGGCACCATGAGGCCGGTGCGGTCGCTCGACGGCAGCCGTCCGTTGCCGACCTTCAGCCCGACGACCCCGCACCAGGCCGCCGGGATCCGTACCGATCCGGCCCCGTCGTTCCCCGTCGCGAGCGGCACCAGACCCGCCGCCACAGCCACCGCCGAACCGGCCGAGGAACCGCCCGGTGTGCGGTCGTGGCGCCAGGGATTGACCGTAGGGCCGTGCCGGCCGAGTCCCCAGGTCTGCCACACGGTGCCCGGCCCCGGCACGGACGTCGCCCCCACCGCCACGCACCCCGCTTCCAGCAACGGGCGCGCCGCCCCGAGCCCACGCCGCCCCTTGACCCCGATCGGTACGCCGGCCAACGGCAGCCGCTCACCCGCACCGACCCTCGCGTCCACCTCGCCGGCCCGCCGAAGCGCCTCCTCGCCCCACACCTCGATGAAGGCGGACAGGACCGGGTCGGCCCGCTCGATACGGTCGAGTGCCTCCGCGACGACATCGACCGCGCGCAGGGACCGGGAGCGCACGGCGGAGGCGATCTCCTCGGCCGAGAGGGCGTCGGGATGAGGTGCGGGCATGGGCCCGGTGCCGGGGTGGCCGGGAGTGTGCGTCATACATTGATTGTCCGGGCGACACCCGCAGCGTCAGCCCCGCCGAACCGGATCCCCGGCACGCGGCGGATCACATCCCACGCTCCCCGACCTCACCGAATCCACGAGGTCAGTCCGCCCGCGCCTCAGCCCACCGGCACCGGCACCAGCACCGGCCGACCACCGCCGACGTCCCGGCGTTCGCCAAGATCGCCTCGTCAACCGCCGACGTCCCGGCGTTCACCAAGACCGCCTCGTCAACCACCACCGACGTCCCGGCGTTCACCAAGACCGCCCCGTCAGCCGCGCCAGGGCGTCCGCCTCTTTCGGTGGCCGGCCGGTCAGATCGCCGAGGCGCCAGGCCGGTACCCACGGCACCCGGTACACGTCGATCACCGACTCGATGACCTTCACGCGGTCGGCGAGCGGTCGGGGAAGGCGTCCCGGCGCGTCCGCGACCAGGACCACGGCGTCGAGGTCGAGCCCGCGCGGGGCTTGCCCACGACGGAAGACCTCAAGTGCGTTCAGCGCGGCGGTCAGCCCGGACGCGTGGGTGCGGGCCACGAGCAGTACCGACGGCGGATCCGCCGGCCCGGGCCAGACGCGCCCGCAGTCGTGGCCGCCGTAGACCGAGGCGAGTGTGGAGGTACCCGCTCCGCCGCACACACCGACCCAGGAGAAACGCCGGGGCCGGAGGGCGCCGGGCGCGGGCGGAGGTTCCTCCGGCAGGGGCACCGGCCCGCGGAGCCAGATCTCCGGCCCCGGCTGTGGCCCGCCCTGCTGTACGCGCATGCCCGCACTCCTCCCTCGTCACGCCGTTGATCTTCGCGCCGGGCATGAGAACGCTGTGACGTGGCACAAGCTCCTGGAACGAGTCTGTGACGTCACGGTGACGTCCGCACCGTGCGCGGCCGGAGAGACTCGAGATTACGTGTACGACGTGTCCGACCTGTACAACCGGACCTGGACGCCGGGGATGCGGAACCCGAGGGGCGAGAGGGAGCACCATGGAACCCGAACGCGCCGTCCGCGCACTCCCCGACGGATGCGAGTGAGGGAAGCGATGCCTCGACTGAGCCGCGCCAAGAAGCGGGAACACAAGCACGCCGCCGACGCGGCCCACGTGGCCGCGCCGATCGACGTGCACGTCCCCGTCGTCGGTCCGGGGGCCGGCGGCGCGTCCGTCGGCGGCGTCCCTGTCACGGCGGCCCCGGGCGAGGAGATCCAGCACGTCGTCCTGGCCCACCTCCAGCGCATCGCCCTCGCGGGCGGCCGCCCCGTGCACGCCACCGTCCACGACGAGCGCATCGGCTACGTCGTCCCACTGCTGGTCGAGACGGACGGCTCCAGCCGCTTCACCGCCGACCCCGTACGCACCGGCCCGCCCGCGACACCGACGGCACAGACCACACCGGCGAGCGCCGACCCAGGGCTTCCCGGCCCCCCGGCAAGCGCCGACCCCGCGCCGAACGCCGAACCGCACCCGGACAAGGCCACCCACGTCCTACGGCCGATGTCGAGCCCGGCACAGGATGCCTCGCCCACCTTCCGGCTGCGCGCGTTTCCGGAGCCGGTGGGGGACACGCCGCCCGGCACGGTCGCGCCGCCGTTGGGGGAGTTCGGCCCGCCGCCACTGATGGGCCAACCCACGGACGCGCGCGGCGACGCCCTCGTGGACGCATTCACGGCCGCCCCTGTGGACGCACACACGGAAACTCCCGGGGAAGCACCCACGGAAACCCCGCTGGACGTACGCATGGACACCTCCGTGGACACCCCCGCGGACACCTCCGTGGGTGCACTCGCAGCCGGGCAGATCGCAGGCCCCCCGGCCCCGAATCCGAAACCCGCGCACGCGACTCAGGGCCTGAACCCGGAAGCCATGGACGCGCTACAGGGCCTGAACCCGGAAGCCACCGACGCGCTACAGGACCTGACCCCAGAACCCTTGGACGCGCTACCGGACCCGACCCCGGAACCCGCGGACGCGCCCCCGCCCTCCACCCGCATCCCCGTCTCGGATCCGACCCCCTTGCCGGTCCCGACGCCCGCCGCCAAGCCGGCCCCGGCCTCGGACCCGCACGCCCACTCCCGTATCCACGCTCATCCCGACCCCGCCTTGGACCCCGACCCCAAGCCGGCCCCGCCCCGCGGATTCGACGCCATCGCCGAGGCCGTTCTCGGGGACCCGCCGTCCGACGTCACCGCCGATGTGTCCCCGTTCGCCGAACCGATGGGGCGGATCAACGACGCCGTGACGGCGGGGCGCACGGCGGAGGCGGCGAGGCTCGCGGAGCGGACCGTGGCGGAGGCGTCGGCGGTGCTCGGCCCGCAGCACCCCGAGGTGCTGCGGATCCGGGAACTCGGCGCGTACATCGCCTACTTGGGGGGCGACCCGGAGCGGGCCTTCGCCCTCGCCCTC
Source organism: Streptomyces sp. Y7 (assembly GCF_043195415.1). Taxonomy (NCBI): domain Bacteria; kingdom Bacillati; phylum Actinomycetota; class Actinomycetes; order Kitasatosporales; family Streptomycetaceae; genus Streptomyces; species Streptomyces sp. Y7. The sequence continues at coordinate 204,611 of NZ_JBIDDQ010000008.1, read as the reverse complement.
GACGTGGCACGCCGGCACCACAGCGCCGGCGACGCGGAGGCGGCGTACGGCAGTCTGCACGGCGCGGCCACGGCCTGGCGCGCCGTGCGGGACCCGGCACAGGGGCTGCGCCTGGGCCGGGACCTGCTCGGGCTGTGGGACGAGCTCACGGCCGAGGGCGGTCCGGCCGCCGACGACGTCGAGGAGCTGGAGTCGGCCCACGCCCGCATGGACCGTCTCGCCGCCCGAGCCGCCAAATCGGCCGAACCGCCCAACAACTGATCGTTCACCCTCCGGTAGCTCCGGTAGCTCCGGTAGCTCCGGTAGCTCCGGTAGCTCCGGTAGCTCCGGTGGCTCCTGTGGCTCCGTTCTGCACCGGTGGCTCCGGGGCCGGCGATGCGGTGTCCTGCCTGTCCTACTCCGACAGCTCCCACACCGCGTACGCGACGGCGTCGCTGTTGCGGTCGAGGGCGGTGTCGTTGATGTTGGACGTCGTGTCGCAGGACGAGTGGTAGCAGCGGTCGAAGGACTGCCCGGCCGTACCGCCCCACTTGGCCACCTGGGCGGCGGTCTTCGTGCGGCTGGCTCCCGTGAACAGGCCGCCCACCGGGACCCCGGCGCTCTTGAACGGCGCGTGGTCGGAACGGCCGTCGCCCTCGGTCTCGATCTCGGTCGCGACGCCGAGGCCGGCGTAGTAGTCCTTGAAGGTCTTCTCGATCGCGGGGTCGTCGTCGTAGACGAAGTAGCCGGGGTTGGGCGAGCCGATCATGTCGAAGTTCAGATAGCCGCTGATCTTCGCGCGGTTGGTGGAGGAGAGGTTGTTGACGTAGTAGCGGGAGCCGACGAGCCCCAGCTCCTCCGCGCCCCACCAGGCGAACCGCAGATGCTTGGTGGGGTGGTAGCCGGCCCGCGACACGGCGAGCGCGGTCTCCAGGACGGCCGCCGAGCCGGAGCCGTTGTCGTTGATGCCGGGGCCGGAGGAGACGCTGTCGAGGTGGGATCCGGCCATGACGACCTGGTTGGTGTCGCCGCCGGGCCAGTCGGCGATCAGGTTGTATCCGGTGCGGCCGGAGGACGTGAACTGCTGGATGGACGTCGTGTATCCGGCGGCGTCCAGCTTGGCCTTCACGTAGTCGAGGGACGCCTTGTAGCCGGGGCGGCCATGGGCACGGTTGCCGCCGTTGGCTGTGGCTATGGACTGGAGCTGGGTGAGGTGGGCCTTGACGCCGGCCACGGGGATGTCGGGCGCGGCGGCCAGGGCCTCGGCTCTGGGCGCCGCGTCGGCTATGGATCCGCCGGTCAGGAGTGTGGCGGTCGCGACGGCGGCTGCCGCCGACGCCCGCCAGGAGACGGAGAGCTTCATGGTGGGGGGCTCCGAATTCCTTGGGGAATCACGGGGATTCCTCAGTGAATGGGGTGCCTGGATGGTGAGGGTGAGTCTGACTGTCCGTCAAGAGCGCTATTCGGACGGGATGTTCGTATAGGGAAAACCCTGGGGGCACCGGCGCGTAAGCGCGTGCGTCAGCGCAAGCGATCACTGCGCACGTCGGCCCCCGCGCTCACGCCACGCGCCGCCCCCCTCGCGATCACGCCACGCGTCGCCCCCGCGATCACCGCACACGTCAGCCCCCGCGTCACTGCACGCAGAACTCGTTCCCCTCCGGGTCCGCCATCACCACCCACTCTCCCGACGGCTCCCGGACCCGCCGCAGCACGCCGGCTCCCAGCCCTTCCAGCCGCTGGACCTCGCCGTCGCGTTCCCCGGCCGCCGTGTGCACATCGAGGTGGAGCCGGTTCTTGACGGTCTTCTCCTCCGGAACGCGCTGGAACAGCAGCCGCCGCCCCAGCCCGGTGCCGCTGTCCTTGTCGTAGGGGTCGTCGGGATGCCGTACGGCCACGAGGTCCCGGAAGGCGAGCCGGGCGTGGAACTCGACAACGGCCTCGCGCGGCAGCGCGCCGAGCTCCAGCAGCCGTTCGATCAGGGCGTTGTTGTCCTCGACCTCGTAGTGCAGCACGGCGGCCCAGAAGTCGGCCTGGGACTGGGGGTCGGCGCAGTCGACGACGAGCTTCCAGTGCAGGGGCGCCGGAGCGGTCGCGGGTCGTGAGGTCGCGGGTTCCTGAGTCATGCGACCACTCATAGGGGGTGGGGGAGCGGGGCCGCAACGGGAATCGCCGGTCGGCGGCGCGGGGCCGCCGACCGGTGTGCGCGGGCCCGCCGGCCGGTGTTCGCGGGTCAGGCGTCCACCGCGGCCGACGTCGGCTTCTCCCGGTCGCCGCTGGGCTGCACAACGACGGGCGGGATACTGATCGCGGCCACCCTGGCCCGCCGCGCGGATCGCCACGCGTCCGCCGTGAGCAGCGTCAGTGCCAGCCAGACCAGCGCGAACCCGGCCCACCGCTCGGCCGGCATGGCCTCGTGGAAGTACGCGACGCCGATCAGGAACTGGAAGACCGGGGCCAGGTACTGCAGCAGTCCCAGTGTCGAGAGCGGCACCCGGATCGCCGCCGCGCCGAAGCAGACCAGCGGCAGCGCGGTGACGGCGCCTGCGGCCGCGAGCAGCGCCGCGTGCCCGAACCCCTCGGTGGTGAAGGTCGACTTCCCCTGTGCCGTCAGCCAGGCCAGATATCCGACCGCGGGCAGGAACTGGATCGCGGTCTCCGCGGCCAGCGACTCCACGCCACCGAGATTGACCTTCTTCTTCACGAGCCCGTAGGTGGCGAAGGAGAAGGCGAGGACCAGGGAGATCCACGGCGGTCGGCCGTACCCGACGGTCAGCACGATCACCGCGGTGAGGCCGACGCCGACCGCCGCCCACTGCACGCGCCGCAGCCGTTCCTTCAGGAGCAGCACGCCCATGGCGATGGTGACGAGCGGATTGATGAAGTACCCGAGCGAGGCCTCGACGACATGGCCCGAGTTCACGGACCAGATGTAGACGCCCCAGTTGACGGTGATCACGGCCGCGGCCACGGCGACCAGCGCGAGGCGCCGCGGCTGCCGGATCAGCTCACCGGCCCAGGCCCAGCGCCGTACGACGAGGAGGACGGCCGTCACGAAGACGAGGGACCAGGCCATCCGGTGGGCGAGGATCTCGACCGATCCGGCGGGTTCCAGCAGCGGCCAGAACAGGGGGAACAGTCCCCAGATCCCGTACGCCGCGAAGCCGTTCAGCAGACCTATGTGCCGCTCGCCCTTGGACTTCCCGGTCACGGCCCCTCCTTCGTGCCCTCATGTGGCCGCGTCCCTACGTCGGCCCGCACGAAGGTAACGCCGAAAGCCCTCGCATGTCATGCCCGTATCGCCATACGGTCATGACATGCGAGGGAGAGTGCCCGGATGCGGTCGGGGGTGAGTCGGCTCCTCGTGGGGCTGGCCTGGGGGAAGTCCCGGCCGAGCCCGGAGGCTCAGCCCTTCAGTGCGGCGGCGATCGCCTCGGAGACCGGCGTCGTCGGGCGGCCGGCCAGGCGGGACAGGTCCCCGCTGTCGACGACCAGTTCGCCCTTCGCCACGGAGGCGTCCACGCCGGCTAGGACCGCGGCCAGGGGCTCCGGAAGTCCGGCGCCGGCCAGGATGCCGGTGAACGCCTCGACGGAGACGGGGTGCTCGGCGATCTCCCGGCCCGTCTGCCGGCTCAGCTCGGCGGCGTACTCGGCGAAGCTCCAGGCGGTGTCGCCGCCCAGCTCGTACGTCTGGTTCTCATGGCCCTCGCCGGTCAGTACGGCGACGGCGGCGGCCGCGTAGTCGGCGCGCGACGCGGAGGAGACGCGGCCCGTGCCGGCGGCGTGGGTGACGGCGCCGTGCTCCAGGACCGGTGCGAGGTTCTCGGTGTAGTTCTCGTGGTACCAGCCGTTGCGCAGCAGGGTGTACGGCAGCCCGGACTCCAGCAGCGCCGCCTCGGTGCCGCGGTGGTCGTCGGCGAGGGCGGCGGTGAGGCTGCCGGGGGCGCTGGTGTAGGCGAGCAGGGCGACGCCGGCGGCCTTGGCGGCGTCGATGACCGCCTTGTGCTGGCCGACGCGGTCGTTGCCGACCTCGCTGCCGGAGATGAGCAGCACCTTGTCGCCCGCCGCGAACAGCCCGTCGAAGGTCTCGGGGGCGTTGTAGTCGGCGACGGCGAGACGTACGCCGCGTTCGGCGAGGTCGGCGGCCTTCTCGGGGGTGCGGACGACGGCGGTCACCTGGTCGGCCGGGACCTGCTGCAGCAACTGCTCCACGACGTGGCGGCCGAGATGTCCGGTGGCTCCGGTGACGACGATGCTCATGATCAGAACTCCTTGTGGGGTGCGGTGGCACTAACCCTAGGAGGTGCGCTAACTCAGCGAAAGTACCCACTTTGAAGTAAGGTACTGACATGGCAGTAAGTGACGTGCGGGGTGTGACCGCGAGCAAATACGACACCGGCGAGCAGATGTGCCCGCACCGGCTGGTGCTGGAGCACGTCACCAGCCGCTGGGGTGTCCTCGTCCTGATCGAGCTTCTCGACCGCCCCTACCGCTTCAGCGAACTGCGCCGGGCGATCGGCCGGGTCAGCGAGAAGATGCTGACCCAGACCCTCCAGACCCTGGAACGCGACGGTTTCGTCCACCGCGACGCCAAGCCGGTGATCCCCCCGAGGGTCGACTACTCCCTCACCGACCTGGGCCGCGAGGCGGCGGAACGGGTGCGGGGGCTCGCGCTGTGGACCGAGGAGCGGATGGCGGAGGTGCAGAAGGCGCGGGAGGTGTACGACGCGCGAAAAGGCGGCTCTGATCAGGGGTGATGTGACTCCCCGGGCTTCGCCGGCAGGAATGCGTACGGCGCCTGGGGGCACACATATGTCAGGGCGTTGGTCGACATGCGAGACACATCCTTCCATGCGCCCCCTCTCCGCCTCCCGCGCCGCCGTTGACTGACGGGCAATGTGGAGGCGGAGTGCTACGCCCACCGTGCACTGCCCAGCGAGTCACCGCACGGTGCACGGCCACCGGATCCAGGGGGACGGCTTGACATGGCCACACAGAATCTGGCCGCGCGCAGTATCGGTTCTGCAGTCGCGGCGTGCCTCGCTGTGTTACGGGCCCCGTTCGCGCGTGAGGAGCGCCGGCGGCGCCAGGAGGACCTCATGGCCGAGCTCTTGCGCCAGCTCACGCTCATGACGGAGGAGATCCACCGAGCGAATCTCATCCAGCACTATCGGCTCGTCGTGGATCAGCTGGACCGGGCAATCGAGGACCCCACTCTCGCCGCCGCCGTCAGCACGCTGACCGATATCTCGGAACGCAAGCGCCGGGCGATGCTCTACGCCAATCGGGAATGGGGGATCCTGCTGCTCGCCCACCGGGTCGGCGCGGTGGACTGGGACGAACTGCTCGGGACGCTGCGCGTCCTGTGCCGCAACAAGGTCTTCGCCGAGTACTGGGAGCGCACGGTCGAGCACCGACGGAGCCTGCCGGCGGAGTCGTTGGATGCGCGGGTCGGCAAGGCGGTCGATGCCATGATCGACGAATTGGCGGACGATCCGGATGAATGGTGGATCGTCGGGCCCGTGACCGATTAGGCGTCCTGGTGACCGAACGGTTCGATGTGACGTTCACTCGAAAGAGTGGTTTATGGGGTGCGCGGCGCCCCTCTTGTCAATGCATCTCGGGGGTCACCGTGACCCCGGGGCGTGGCGATCGTTAGTAGCTGCCCCTTTGACCCGGGGTCTGGCGGCCCCGAGAGGGGACCGCACTTGGCGCGCATCGAGACCCAGTCCGCCCGCATCCTCCGACGTCTCGGGGACTCTCCTCGCAAGCGGGGTAGCTACTCCGGCGAAACCTGTCCGGATCTCTTTGAGTTGTCCGACGGTAATTTCGCCGTCATTGGCACCGAAGCCACCGTAGACCTCGACCCCCATCTCCCCCCGGACGCGGCCCGAGCGGACTACGAGCGCATCGTCGTGATCACACGGGACACCCTCATCCGCGCCAAGAAAGACATCCCCGACGCATGACATCGACGTGACGGACAGGGCCTGGGCGCCGCAGCGTCCAGGCCCTTCGTCATGTCGGTGATCGGTCGGCTGTCAGCCGACCACCGTCCAGGTGTCCCCACCCGCCAGCAACTGCGCCAAGTCCCCCTTGCCGTTCTGTTCGATCGCCGAGTCCAGCTGGTCGGCCATCTGGGTGTCGTACACCGGGCGTCCCACCGAGCGGAACACGCCGATCGGGGTGTGGTGCAGGGTGTCCGGGTCGGCCAGGCGGGACAGGGCGAAGGCCGTGGTCGGGGACGCGGAGTGGGCGTCGTGGATCACGATCTGCGACTCGTTCTCCGGCGTCACCGTCACGACGCGCAGGTCACCCGTCTGCGCATCGCGGACCACACCGCGCGAACCGTCGGTGCCGAAGCGGATCGGCTGCCCGTGCTCCAGCCGGATCACCGCCTCCTCGGCCTGCTGCTTGTCCTTGAGGACCTCGAAGGCACCGTCGTTGAAGATGTTGCAGTTCTGGTAGATCTCGATCAGCGCCGTGCCCTTGTGGGCGGCCGCCTCGCGCAGGACCTGGGTGAGGTGCTTGCGGTCGGAGTCGACCGTGCGGGCCACGAACGACGCCTCCGCGCCGATCGCGAGGGACACCGGGTTGAAGGGCGCGTCCAGCGAACCCATCGGCGTCGACTTGGTGATCTTGCCGACCTCGGAGGTCGGGGAGTACTGGCCCTTCGTCAGCCCGTAGATCCGGTTGTTGAACAGCAGGATCTTGAGGTTGACGTTGCGGCGCAGGGCGTGGATCAGGTGGTTGCCGCCGATCGACAGCGCGTCGCCGTCACCCGTGACCACCCACACCGACAGATCCCGGCGCGAGGTCGCGAGCCCCGTCGCGATCGCCGGCGCGCGGCCGTGGATGGAGTGCATCCCGTACGTGTTCATGTAGTAGGGGAAGCGCGACGAACAGCCGATGCCCGAGACGAAGACGATGTTTTCCTTGGCCAGACCCAGCTCCGGCATGAACCCCTGGACCGCCGCGAGGATCGCGTAGTCACCGCAGCCGGGGCACCAGCGCACTTCCTGGTCGGACTTGAAGTCCTTCATGGACTGGCGGGCCTCGGCCTTGGGGATGAGCGAGAGTGCCTCGATCGTGCCCGTGCCTTCCGTGGTCGTCTCAGGCATCGATGGCCTCCTTGAGAGCCTTGGCAAGCTGTTCCGCCTTGAACGGCATGCCATTGACCTGGTTGTACGAGTGGGCGTCCACCAGGTACTTCGCCCGGATCAGGGTGGCGAGCTGACCGAGGTTCATCTCGGGGATCACCACCTTCTCGTAGCGACCGAGTACCGCGCCCAGGTTGCGCGGGAACGGATTCAGATGGCGTAGATGTGCCTGCGCGATCGACTCACCCGCGGTGCGCAGACGGCGTACGGCGGCGGTGATCGGTCCGTACGTGGACCCCCAGCCCAGCACGAGCGTCCTGGCCTCGTGCGGGTCGTCGACCTCCAGGTCGGGCACCTCGATGCCGTCGATCTTGGCCTGACGGGTGCGGACCATGAAGTCGTGGTTGGCCGGGGCGTAGGAGATGTTGCCCGTGCCGTCTTCCTTCTCGATGCCGCCGATGCGGTGCTCCAGACCCGGTGTGCCCGGGATCGCCCACGGTCGGGCCAGGGTCTGCGGGTCGCGTTTGTACGGCCAGAAGACCTCGCTGCCGTCGTCCAGGGTGTGGTTCGGACCCTGTGCGAACTGCACGGTCAGATCCGGCAGCTCGTCCGGCTCCGGGATCCGCCACGGCTCGGAGCCGTTGGCCAGGTAGCCGTCCGACAGCAGCATCACCGGAGTGCGGTACGTCAGCGCGATCCGCGCCGCCTCCAGCGCCGCGTCGAAGCAGTCGGCCGGCGTGCACGGGGCGACGATCGGGACCGGCGCCTCGCCGTTGCGGCCGAACATCGCCTGCAGCAGGTCCGCCTGCTCGGTCTTGGTCGGCAGACCGGTGGACGGCCCGCCGCGCTGGATGTCGATCACCAGCAGCGGCAGCTCCAGGGAGACCGCGAGGCCGATGGTCTCCGACTTCAGCGCCACACCCGGGCCGGACGTCGTCGTCACCGCGAGCGAGCCGCCGAAGGCCGCGCCCAGCGCCGCGCCGATGCCCGCGATCTCGTCCTCGGCCTGGAAGGTCCGTACGCCGAAGTTCTTGTGCCGGCTCAGCTCGTGCAGGATGTCCGAGGCCGGGGTGATCGGATACGAGCCCAGATACAGCGGCAGGTCCGCCTGGCGGGACGCGGCGATCAGCCCGTAGGACAGCGCGAGGTTCCCGGAGATGTTCCGGTAGGTGCCGACCGGGAAGGCCTTCGTCGCCGGGGCGATCTCGTAGGAGACGGCGAAGTCCTCCGTCGTCTCGCCGAAGTTCCAGCCCGCGCGGAAGGCGGCGATGTTGGCCGCCGCGATGTCGGGCTTCTTGGCGAACTTCGACTTCAGGAACTTCTCGGTGCCCTCGGTCGGACGGTGGTACATCCAGCTCAGCAGGCCCAGCGCGAACATGTTCTTGCTCCGCTCGGCCTCCTTGCGCGTGAGGTCGAACTCCTTCAGCGCCTCGACCGTCAGCGTCGTCAGCGGCACCGGGTGAAGGCTGTATCCGTCGAGCGAGCCGTCCTCCAGCGGAGAGGCGGCATAGCCCACCTTCTGCATCGCCCGTTTGGTGAACTCGTCCGTGTTGACGATGATCTCCGCGCCTCGCGGAACATCGGCGAGGTTGGCCTTCAGGGCCGCCGGATTCATCGCCACCAGCACATTCGGCGCGTCGCCCGGGGTCAGGATGTCGTGGTCGGCGAAATGCAGCTGGAACGAGGAGACGCCCGGCAGGGTTCCGGCCGGAGCACGGATCTCGGCGGGGAAGTTCGGCAGCGTCGACAGGTCGTTGCCGAAAGTCGCCGTTTCCGAGGTGAAGCGGTCGCCGGTGAGCTGCATACCGTCGCCGGAGTCCCCCGCGAATCGAATGATGACTCGGTCCAGCCGGCGGACGTCCTTCGTCCCTGCCGGTTTGCGCTGCTCTCCCACGACGGCTTCGTCGGCCTGCTCCGATGGGCTACTGACCTGGCTGGTCACTGAACTGGACCTCCTTCGAGGCGGCTGTCTGGGCTGGCCTTCCCGCAAGCCTTCCCAGGATCAACCCTACGTCCGCAAAGGTCGCCCTCCCTGGGCCATTCGCATGACGGACATGGATCTGAGCCTGCTCGCCACCCTGACTTGTCATGATTTACACGCCCCCCGGCGCTGCTTTTGAAGACGCTCCCTGTTGTTTGTTCGGTTGCCGTGTCTGCGTCCGTCCGGTGGACGCCGCGGAGCGGTCGCCCACTTCACTGACACGGGATCGGTACGTCAGGAGTTCAGGTAGGTGAGGACCGCGAGCACGCGCCGGTGGTCCCCGTCGCTCTGGGACAGCCCGAGCTTGAGGAAGATGTTGCTGACGTGCTTCTCGACCGCGCCGTCGCTCACCACCAGCTGCCGGGCGATGGCCGAGTTCGTCCGCCCCTCCGCCATCAGCCCCAGGACCTCCCGCTCCCGAGGGGTGAGCCCCGCGAGCACGTCCTGCTTACGGCTGCGGCCCAGCAGCTGGGCGACGACCTCCGGGTCGAGCGCCGTACCGCCCTGAGCGACCCGCACCACCGCGTCCACGAACTCCCTGACCTCGGCCACGCGGTCCTTCAGCAGATAGCCGACGCCCCGGCTGGAGCCTGCCAGCAGCTCCGTGGCGTACCGCTCCTCCACGTACTGCGACAGCACGAGTACCCCGAGACCGGGGTGTGCCTTGCGCAGCAGCACGGCCGCCCGCACCCCCTCGTCGGTGTGCGTCGGCGGCATCCGTACGTCCGCGACCACCACGTCCGGCAGCTCGCCCTGGCCGTCCAGCTCCGTGATGGTCTTGACCAGCGCCTCGCCGTCTCCGACCCCTGCCACGACCTCGTGCCCACGGTCGGTCAACAGCCGGGTCAGCCCCTCCCTGAGCAGCACCGAATCCTCGGCGATGACCACCCGCACCCTGTCCTCCACGATCCTCGGCCCCCCGAGCCTTGGCATTCGGCCGAGCGCGCCCCGGCCCTGTCGTCCCTAGCGACCTCAGTATCCCGCGATCGGCTCGTGCGTACCGGGCCTGTGGATAACCTGCGCGACACAGTTCGGATCGCGTGGGCACAAAGGGGGCGACTTCGGGGCGCGTGCTCCGGGAGTTGCTTGCGAACAAACGAAAAAACCGGCAAAAGGAAAGCCGGTAAACGGAAGGCCCGCGACCGGAACTCCGGCGACCGGAACTCCGGCCACCGGAAACTCTGCCGACGGAAATCCGGCACGCGGAAATCCGGCCCCGAACCAACCGGAGCCGGATCCCACCTCACCGGGCGCGCGATCCAACGACACGCCCCCAGCAACAACAGCAACAGCAACAGCAACAGCAACAGCAGTAACAGCGGCCGTAACGACTCGTGCCGTACGGCCAGGCGCCGCCCGGACTACACGGTCCGCCAGGGCAGCTCCGCCGTGACCCGGGTCGGCCCGCCGACCGGCGAGTCCACGACCAGGATCCCGTCCACCGCGTCCAGCCGTTCCGCCAGTCCCGACAGGCCCGAGCCGCCGGAGGTGGCCGCGCCGCCTATCCCGTTGTCCACGACCTGCAGCATCAGCCGGTTCTCCACCCGCCACACATCCACGGCCGCCCACGTGGCCCGCGCATGCTTGCTGATGTTCTGCAGCAGCTCCGACACCGTGAAGTACGCGATCCCCTCGATCGCCGGCACCGGCCGCTCCTCCAGGTCGACCTGGACCTCCACCGGCACCGTGCAGCGCGAGGCCACCGCCGACAGGGCCGCGTCCAGACCGCGGTCGGTCAGGACCGCCGGATGGATCCCGCGGGCCAGATCGCGCAGCTCCTGCAGCGCCGTCTTCACCTCGCCGTGCGCCTCGTCGACCATGCGTGCCGCCGCCTGCGGGTCCTCAGCCAGCTTCTCCTTCGCGAGGCCCAGATCCATGGCCAGGGCCACCAGCCGGGCCTGGGCACCGTCGTGCAGGTCGCGCTCGATGCGCCGCAGGTCGGCAGCGGCCGTATCGACGACGACACCGCGGTCGGACTCCAGCTCCACCACGCGCGTGGCCAGCCTCGACGGCCCGAGCAAGCCGTGCACCATCAGCCGGTCCACCGTCGTCAGCGCCCGCACGATCCACGGCGTGGCCAGCGTGAACAGCAGGCCCACCAGCGCGGTGACCGTGATCTCGAACGGGTTGTCGAGGTAGAAGCGGTGCGTCTCGTCGCCGTAGATCTGCAGACCGTCCTGACCGGCCCACATCGGGAAGACCCAGAACCACAGCGGGTACGTCAGCAGCGCCCAGCCGTACACCCACACGTTCAGCGCGACGACGAACGAGAACACCGCCCACGGGAAGTGCAGCACCGAGTAGAGGAGGGCCCGCCAGGACGTCCCGCTCTTCAGTACGGCGCCCATCCACGCCATGAAGCCGCGCCGGCGCATCCGCAGCGGCTCGGGGTCGGCCACCTCCAGGCCGAGCAGCGCACGCGCGCGTACCCGCTCCAGCGCCCCGAAGCCGCGGCAGCCCGCCAGGCCCGCCGCCAGCACCGGGATGCCGAGGAACGTCACCAGCAGGCCCGCGCCCAGCGACACCATCGTGATGGCGTACACGAACAGCAGGATGCTGATCGGCAGGCTCAGCAGCACATAGCCGAACTCGCGCCAGCTGCGTGCCTCGAAGGGCGCCCGCAGTCCGGCCGGCAGCCGGTGCCGTCGCTCGCCGCCGTGCTCGGGGAGGCCGCGCTCGGGCAGACCGAGCCCGTGCCCGTGCCCGTAACCCTGTCCGTACTCCGTGGCCATCGGCTCGTCCGTTCTCCTCGTACCGTCAGCCCCGCCGGGGCTGTGCCGTCGTACCTCCACCCTCCTGGGCCGCAGGTCCACGGAACATGGAGGCCGTCGGCGTCTTGAACGGGGGGTTTTCCCTACCCCTGCCCGGGGGTGCGGTCCCGCCAGGGCAGTTCGGCCGTCACGGTCGTGGGTCCGCCGCGCGGCGACTCGATGACGAACAGCCCGTCCACCGCCTCCAGCCGGTCGGCGAGCCCGCGCATGCCGGTACCGCCGTCCAGGCGCGCGCCGCCGCGACCGTCGTCCCAGACCTGGATGAGCAGCCGGTCGTCCGACCGCCACACGTCGACCGAGGCCGACTTCGCCATGCTGTGCTTGCTGACGTTCTGCAGCAGCTCGGAGACCGTGAAATAGGCGATGCCCTCGATGGCCGCGACCGGTCTGGCCAGGAGATCGACGGTCACCTTCACCGGCACCGTGCAGCGCGAGGCCACCGCCGACAGGGCGGCGTCCAGGCCCCGGTCGGTCAGGACGGCCGGATGGATGCCGCGGGCCAGATCACGCAGCTCCTGCAGTGCGAGCTTCACCTCGCCGTGCGCCTCCTCGACCATCGAGGCCGCGGCGTCCGGGTCCTCGAGCAGCTTCTCCTTGGCCAGGCCAAGGCCCATGGCGAGGTTGACCAGTCGGGCCTGCGCCCCGTCGTGCAGATCGCGCTCGATACGCCGCAGATCGGCGGCCGCCGTGTCCACGACGACCCCCCGGTCCGACTCCAGTTCGGCGATACGGCGCTCCAGCTCGTCGGAGGGCGACAGCAGTCCGCGCACCATCGCCCGGTCCGCGTTCGCCAAACCCCGCGCGATGAACGGCAGCACCGGCCACAGCACGAACAGCGAGGTCAGCGTGATGACGAAGGTGAGGATGCCCCAGGGCAGGCGGATGAAGTCGTACAGGATCGTGCGCCAGCCGACCGGGTCCTTCAGCGCCAGCCACAGCTGCGGGAAGAAGCCGTCCTTGCCGCCGCGCAGCGGCAGCGGGCTGGGCTCGGCCACCTCCACGTTCAGCAGCGCACGCGCGCGTGCGCGCTCCATCTTGCCCAGCTGCCGGGCGCCCACCAGGCCCGCCGCGAGCAGCGGGAAGCCGATCACCGTCAACGTCAGCAGGGCGCCGGTGAACAGCACCACCGCGACATAGGTGAAGCCGAGCAGAGCCAGCGGAAGGTTCGCCAGAAGGTGGGCGATCTCCTTCCAGGTCTGCCGGTCGTAGGCGAAACGGGCCGGTGGCAGCGGCTGCTGCTCGCGTTCGGGCCGCCGGGAGGCGTCCCGCGCGGGGCTGGGGCGTTCGGTCATATGGGCTAGCGTGCCGCGCGGCGGGCCGCCGCGCCATGGAGCGGACCGCCGCGATCTCCGGGGGAAAACCCCACCCCGAGCCCCACGTCGAGCGCCACCTCGAGCCTCACGTCCAGCGCCACGCGAGCACCACCCTGAGCCCGACCCCGAGCCCGACCGTGCGCACTCCCGAGCATCACCCGAGCCCGACCGTGCGCACTCCCGGCGCGTCGCTCCTTGTCGCCTCGCGCGTCTCGACGAGATCTCAAGGTGTGACGGGCTGCTTACGCTCTCTTTAGCAGGGCCTAGACTCCCGTGCGTACAGATCGTCGAACAGTGGTGTACGCGAGATCACCTATCGCAGGACACTGGTCCCAGGGCCTGTTCCTGGGGCATCGGTCACGAGGTCAGGGAGCGAGGGGCGGACGTGTCGGACCAGACCGTCGTCGTCGCGGCGGATGCGCACAACAACGTCGTCGTCTCGGCGGACTACTTCCAGTCCTACTCGGTCGTCGGGCTGCTCGCCGTCGTCGGCGTGCTGTTCGTCGCCGTCGCCTTCGGGGCGGGCCGCCTGCTGCGCCCCGTGGTCCCCACACCCGAGAAGCTCATGACGTACGAGTGCGGCGTCGACCCCGTCGGCGAGGGCTGGGCACACACCCAGGTCCGCTACTACGTCTACGCCTTCCTGTACGTGATCTTCGCCATCGACTCGATCTTCCTGTTCCCCTGGGCCACGGTCTTCGCCGCCCCGGGCTACGGCGCGACCACCCTCGTCGAGATGTTCGTCTTCCTCGGCTTCCTCGCCGTGGGCCTGCTCTACGCATACAAGAAGGGCGTCCTGGCATGGACGTGACGCCAGCCACCGAGAAGCAGCAGCCGGTTCTGCTGCCGGAGCCGAAGCGACTGGGCGCGCTGGCCCGCCTCGCGCCCGAACCGATGAAGGTGATCCTCAACTGGGGACGCCGCTACTCCCTCTGGGTCTTCAACTTCGGCCTCGCCTGCTGCGCGATCGAGTTCATCGCCGCGTCGATGGCCCGCCACGACTTCATCCGCCTCGGCGTGATCCCCTTCGCGCCGGGCCCGCGCCAGGCCGACCTGATGGTCGTCTCCGGCACGGTGACGGACAAGATGGCCCCGGCCGTCAAGCGCCTGTACGAGCAGATGCCCGAGCCGAAGTACGTCATCTCCTTCGGGGCGTGCTCGAACTGCGGCGGCCCGTACTGGGACTCCTACTCCGTCACCAAGGGCGTCGACCAGATCATCCCCGTCGACGTCTACGTCCCCGGCTGCCCGCCGCGCCCCGAGGCCCTGCTCCAGGGAATCCTGAAGCTGCAGGAGAAGATCGCGCGGGAGTCGCTGGGGGAGCGCTACGGCAGCGGGTCGGCACGGCCGTCGACGGCGGCACTGCAGAGCGGGCTGGTGCGTGGGCCGGAGGTTGCCGGTGGCGGTGCTGGTTCCAGCGCCTCTGGTGCCGGCGCCTCGGGTGCGGGTGCGAGTGCGGGTGCGGGTGCTGGGGGCTTGGGTTCCGGCGGCGCGGATGACGGTGGCGCGGGGGAGGGCTCCCGATGACGACGATCGGCTGGCTGCCGGCCCCCGTCGAGGACCTCTTCGGCCCGGAGGCCACGGCCGAGGAGTCGTACGACGTCCTGACGGTCGACGTACCCCCGGCTTCCTGGATCACCGCCTTGGAGGCCGCCCGCGACGAACTGGGCTGCACCTATTTCGACTGGCTGAGCGCCGTCGACGAGCCCGGCACCGGCTTCCGCGTCGCCGCCCATGTCGCGGCCCTGACTCCGGTACGGCGTCTCCTGGTCCGTACGACCGTCCCGCACGAGGCGCCGACGCTGCCCTCGGCGGTCGGCGTGTTCGCGGGCGCGGCCTGGCACGAGCGCGAGACGCACGAGATGTTCGGCGTGGTCTTCACCGACCACCCGGCCCTGGACCACCTGCTCCTCCCCGACAACTTCGAGGGCCACCCCCTCCGCAAGGACTTCGTCCTCGCCGCCCGCGTCGCCAAGGCCTGGCCCGGCGCCAAGGAGCCCGGCGAGTCCGAACACGGCGGCCCCAAGCGCCGCCAGATGCTCCCACCGGGCGTCCCCGACCCGAACGAATGGGGCCCTCTGAAGGGCCAGCTCCCTCCTGCCCCGGCCCGCCCGGCCAGAGGCGCGGGCCGCGCAGCGGGAGACCGCCCGGCCCGAGCGGCGGGGGAGCGGCCGGCCCGAGCGGCGGGGGAGCGGCCGGCGAGGGCAGCGGGCGAACGACCGGTGCGTCGCGCCCGTACGGCGGCGGAGGGTTCGGCGAGCCAGGCGGTGCCGGAGGCCGGGGCGGCGGAGGTCGGAGCGCCGGAGGGGGCGGCGCCTGCTGCCACGCCCGAGTCTGCGACCACGCCCGCGCGTCGTGCTCGTACGGCGGCCGACGGTTCCGCGAGCCAGGCGGCACCGGCAGCCGGAGCGCCCGAGGGAACCGTTGCCCCGTCCGGCCCTCGTCGCTCGCGCAGCGCCTCGCAGGGATCGGCGAGTCAGAGGACGGCGCCGGAGGCAGCGGCACCTGAAGTGGCCGCTTCCGACAAGTCGGCGCCCGAGCCTGCCAAATCTGCCGAATCTGTCGAATCTGCCGAATCTGGCGCACCTGCCGCAGCTGACTCGGCGCCCGATACGGCCGCCCCTGAGACGGCTACCCCCGAGACGGCCGCCCCCGATACGGTCACGCCCAAGGCGCCCCGCAGCTCGGACGCCCCGTGGCACCACGCGCGCCCGGCTTTCGACGAGCCGGAGCAGCGTGCGTCCGAGCCGGAGCAGCGTGCGTCCGGGCCGGAGCAGCGCGCGTCCGAGCCGGAGCCCGAGCGCCCGGCCGAGTCCGATCCGGAGCCGCAGTCGGAGTCGGTGCCGCAGTCGGAGCCGCGATCTGAGGCGGCGCCAAAGTCGGAGCCGGCACAGGAGCCGTCCGACGGCGGTGAGAAGGCGCCCACCGCCGAGCCCGCCCCCGAAGCAGACCCGGCAGACCGCGACGACCGGGCAGAGCGCGACGACCGGGCAGACCGAAACGACCCGGCAGACCGAAACGACCCGGCAGACCGCAACGACTCCACAGGAGGCCCGCAGTGAACGACGCGCTCGACGTCACCCTGCGACTCCTGATCGTGTTCGTCGTCTTCCTCACGTTCCCGCTGATCATCGGCCAGACCGAGCACAAGGTGATGGCCCACATGCAGGGTCGGCTGGGCCCGATGTACGCCGGTGGCTTCCACGGCTGGGCCCAGCTGGTCGCCGACGGCGTGAAGTTCGCGCAGAAGGAGGACGTCGTCCCGGCCGGCGCGGACCGCCGTATCTTCCAGCTCGCCCCCGCCGTGGCGCTGCTCCCCTATCTGCTCGTCCTGCTCGCCATCCCCATCGGCCCGAGCGAGGGCGCGGTCGGCGAGGTCATCGACGCGGGCATCTTCTTCGTCCTCGCAGTGATGGGCGTAGGAGTCCTCGGCTCGCTCATGGCCGGCTGGGCCTCCGCCAACAAGTTCTCCCTCCTCGGCGGCCTGCGCACCGCAGCCCAGCTGCTTGCCTACGAACTCCCGATGCTGCTCACCGCCGCCTCCGTGGCGATGGCGGCCGGCACCGTCTCGCTCCCCGGCATCCTCGACGCCTTCGAGTGGTGGTGGCTGCCCTGGCAGATCGTCGGCGCGATCGTCTTCTTCGTCGCCGGACTCGCCGAACTCCAGCGCCCGCCCTTCGACATGCCGGTCGCCGACTCGGAGATCATCTTCGGCGCGTACACCGAGTACACCGGGCTGCGCTTCGCTCTCTTCCTCCTCGCCGAGTACGCCGGAATCGTCGTCCTGTGCGGCCTGACCACCGTCCTGTTCCTGGGCGGCTGGCACGGACCGTGGGGCGCCGACGGCCTCGGCTGGGTCTGGACGCTGCTGAAGACGGCCGTCCTCGCCTTCATCGTGATCTGGCTCCGCGTCACCTACCCCCGACTGCGCGAGGACCAGCTCCAGAAGCTCTCCTGGACCCTCCTCGTCCCCCTCTCCCTCGCCCAGATCGCCCTCACCGGCGTCGTCAAGGTGGTGATCCAGTAACCATGGCCCCCATTCCTGGCAGCGGCCTGGCCAAGGGCCTGGCCGTCACCCTCCGCACGATGACGAAGAAGACCGTCACCGCGCAGTACCCGGACACCCAGCCCGACCTTCCGCCCCGCACGCGCGGCGTGATCGGCCTGTTCGAGGAGAACTGCACGGTCTGCATGCTGTGCGCCCGCGAGTGCCCGGACTGGTGCATCTACATCGACTCCCACAAGGAGACGGTCCCGGCGGCGGCCCCGGGCGGCCGCGAGCGCAGCCGCAACGTCCTCGACCGCTTCGCCATCGACTTCTCCCTGTGCATGTACTGCGGTATCTGCATCGAGGTCTGTCCTTTCGACGCGCTGTTCTGGTCCCCGGAGTTCGAGTACGCCGAGACCGACATCCGTGAACTCACCCACGAGCGCGACAAACTCCGCGAGTGGATGTGGACCGTTCCGGCCCCGCCCGCACTGGATCCCGCGGCCGAGGAGCCCAAGGAGATCGCCGCCGCCCGCAAGACCGCCGAGAAGCTGGCGGCCGCCCAGGCACAGCCGCAGGAGGGGGAGTCGTGAGCCTTGCCGCGGCCGCCGCGACGGCGCATGCCACGACCACCACCGCAGCGGAAGCACATGGCTTCCTCTCACCGACCGGCGTGGAGATCACCTTCCTCCTCGTCGGCCTGGTCACCTTCGGTGCCGCGGTGGTCAGCGTCACCACCCGGCAGCTGGTGCACGCCGCCCTGTGGCTGGTCGTCGCACTCGGTGGACTCGCCGTCGAGTACCTCCTGCTCACCGCCGAGTTCATCGCCTGGGTGCAGGTCCTCATCTACGTCGGTTCCGTGGTCGTCCTCCTTCTCTTCGGGCTGATGCTCACCAAGGCCCCCATCGGCCGCTCCCCGGACGCCGACTCCGGCAACCGCTGGGCCGCCCTCACCGTGGCCGTCGTCTCCGCGGCCACCCTGGTCTGGGTGGTCGTCGACGCCTTCCGCACGACCTGGATCGACCTCGACGGCCCCGCCGCCGGCTCCACCCGGGCCACCGGCGAAAGCCTCTTCCAGAACTGGGTCCTCCCCTTCGAGGCCCTCTCCGTCCTCCTCCTCGCCGCCCTGGTCGGCGCGATCGTCCTGTCCCGCAAGGCGAAGGAGACCGCCCCCGCGCCCGGAGCCCCGAGCGAGAAGGAGACGCGCTGATGCATCTCGCCTATCCCGCCGTACTCTCCGCCCTCCTCTTCTGCACCGGCCTGTACGGCGTCCTCGCCCGCCGCAACGCGATCCTGGTCCTGATGTCGGTCGAGCTGATGCTCAACGCCGTCAACCTCAACCTGGTCGCCTTCGACGTCTGGCTCAGCAGGGCCGCCGAGGAGACCCTGCACTCCGGCCAGGCCCTGACGCTGTTCACCATCACCATCGCCGCCGCCGAGATCGGCATCGGCCTGGCGATCGTGCTCGCCGTCCACCGCAACCGCGGCACCTCGGACATCGACAAGCTCCGCGACACCGCCGAAGGCCACGAGCCCGACGGCCCCGACCACGACGCCCTCACCGCCGGGCAGGCCGAGAAGGCTGAGGCCACCGCGTGACCACGACCACCCTCGCCGTACTCGTCCCCCTCCTTCCCTTCCTCGGCGCCGCGGCCGGCCTGCTCCTGGGCCGTACCGCCCCCGGCTTCGTCCGCCCGCTCGCCGTCCTGCCCACGCTCGCGTCGCTCGTACTCGCGGCGGTCGTCGCCGTGCGCCAGGGCGGCGGTCAGGCGATCAACTCGGCCACCGAACTCACGCCCACCGGCTCGGTCCCGATCGAACTCGCCCTGCACATCGACGGCTTCGCCGCCCTGGTCGCCGTACTCGTCGGCGTCGTCGCCACCTGCGTGCAGATCTACTCGACCGGCTACCTGCGCGACGACCCGCGCTACCCCTCCTACGCCGCGCTCGTCTCCCTGTTCACCTCCGCGATGCTGCTCGTCGTCTACTCGGGCGACCTGATGGTGCTGCTGGTCGGCTGGGAGATCATGGGCATCTGCTCGTACTTCCTGGTCGGCCACTACTGGGAGACCCCGGAGGCCCGCGCCGCCTCCATCAAGGCCTTCCTGGTGACCAAACTCGGTGACGTCCCCTTCCTCATCGGCCTGTTCGCGCTGGCCACCGACGCCGGGTCCTTCCGCATCACGACGATCCTCGACACCGTCGCGGACGGCGGACTCGACAACCCGACCCTGGTCGCCCTGCTGCTGCTCGCGGGCGTGGCCGGCAAGTCGGCGCAGTTCCCGCTGCACACCTGGCTCCCCGACGCGATGGCGGGCCCGACGCCCGTCTCCGCGCTGATCCACGCCGCGACGATGGTCGCCGCCGGTGTCTACTTCGTCGCCCGACTCCTCCCGGTCTTCGAGGCCTCCCAGGCCGCGATGATCGTCCTCGCCGCGATGGCCGCCATCACGATGATCGGTTCCGGGCTCGCCGCGATCGCCCAGGACGACATCAAGCGCGTCCTCGCCTACTCGACGATCGGCCAACTCGGCTACATGACCGGCGCCCTGGCCGTCGCCGACCGTGGTGCCGCCGTCTTCCACCTCCTGTCGCACGGCGCCTTCAAGGCGCTGCTGTTCCTCGCGGCCGGCGTGATCATCCACGCCTCCGGTACCAACTCGCTGGCGGCCATGTCCCGCATGAGCCACCTGCGCGACCGCGTCCCGGACGCCTTCTGGACGATGACCGTGGCGCTCCTCGCGCTCGCCGCGATCCCGCCGTTCAGCGGCTTCTTCTCCAAGGAGTCCGTCCTCGGCGCCGCCGAGCACGTCGCCACCGGCCACACCGAGCACGCCCCCGCCGCCACCGGCTGGCTCGTCCTCGTCTCCGGCCTGGTCACGGCCCTGCTCACCGCCGCGTACGCGATGCGCCTGTGGCTGCTGGCCTTCCGCGGCCGCGGTGCCGAGGCCCCGGACCACGGCAGGCAGCCGCTGACGATGACCGTGGTGCTGTGGGTGCTCGCCGTGCCCTCCCTCGCCGTCGGAGCCTTCGCCTACCGCGTGCTGCCCGACTGGTTCGACGGCCGCGACCTCACCCCGACCCTCACCACCTCCGTCCTCGGCACGGGTGTGGCTCTGGTCGGCGGCATCGTCACGTACGCGGCGTGGCGGCACACCACCTCGGTGGCGGCCCGCTTCCCGCTGGGCGCGGTCGCGGCCCACCCGGAGGGCGACGCCGGACTCGTCGAGGCCGAGGCCATCGCCAGCCACGCTCCCGTGTACGGGGGAGTGGCCTACGCACCGGACCCGGCGGACCCCGGCCGGCTGCTGCTCGGCCCCCTGCACCGGCACGCGGCCGTCGGCTTCCACCTCGACGCCGTGTACCAGGCGCTGTTCGTCCGCCCGGTCCAGGCCGGCGCGTCTCTCGTCCGGTTCCTCGACCGCGAGGTCGTCGACACCTACGTACGCGGCGCCGGCGCCCTACCCCGCTGGCTCGGCATCGCCGTACGGCGCGCCCAGACCGGCAATGTGCAGACCTATGTGAGCGCGCTGCTCGCCGGCACCGTCGTCCTTGCGGTCGCCGCCCTCCTCGTCGCCACGGGAGCGTGAGCAGGCGTGATCGATATCAACGAGTCCGTGATGCAGTTCCTTCTGGCGTTCGTCGTCGTCGGCCCGCTTCTCGGCGCCGCCGCCGCTCTCCTGCCCGCCCCGCCCGGGCTGAAGGGGAAGTCGCCCGAGCAGGCCGTGCTCCGGCACGGCGTCACCGTCACCGGCGTCGTGCTCATCGCGGCGATCGTCCTGGCGCTCGGCTTCGACCACGACCAGCCGTCGAAGATGCAGGCGAGCACGGACATCAGCTGGATCCCCGCACTCGACGTGCGCATCCACCTCGGCGTCGACGGCATTTCACTCCCCCTCGTCGTCCTGACCGCGCTGCTGACCTTCCTCTGCGCGCTCTACAGCTACTTCAAGATGCCCGCGGGCCCGACCCCGAAGGCGTTCGTCGCACTGCTGCTCGTCCTGGAGTCCGGCACCCTCGCCACCTTCGCCGTCCTCGACCTGCTGCTGTTCTTCCTCGCCTTCGAGATGGTCCTGATTCCGATGTACTTCCTCATCGCCCGCTGGGGCGGCGAGGGCAGGACCGCGGCCGCCTGGAAGTTCATCCTCTACACGCTGCTCGGCTCCGTGGTCATGCTGCTCGGCCTGCTCCTGATCGGGATCAAGACCGGCACATTCGACATGGTGGCACTCGCCACTGACAACGGCCGGTCGCTGACCACATCCGTGCAGGTCATCGCCGTTCTGTCGATCGGGATCGGGCTCGCGGTCAAGACCCCGATGTGGCCGCTGCACAGCTGGCTGCCCGACGCCCACACCGCCGCCCCGACCGTCGGCTCGGTCCTGCTGGCCGGTGTGCTGCTGAAGATGGGCACGTACGGGTTCGTGCGCATTCTGCTGCCGATCGCCCCCGACGGCTTCGCCGACTTCGCGCCCTATCTCGCCGCCTTCGCCGTCGTCGGGATCATCTACGGATCCCTGGCCTGCCTGGCCCTCGCCAAACAGGGGGCGAAGGGCGACCTCAAGCGCCTCATCGCCTACTCCTCCGTCGGCCACATGGGCTTCGTCCTGCTCGGCATCGCCACGATGACCCCGACCGGCGTGAACGGCGCCCTGTTCGCCAACATCGCCCACGGCCTCATCACCGGCCTGCTGTTCTTCCTGGTCGGCGCCCTGAAGGACCGCACGGGCACCACCGACCTCGACGCCCTCGCCGAGCAGACCGGCGCCGCGCTGTACGGCAAGGCCCCGCGCCTGGGCGGCCTGCTCGCCTTCGCCGCGGTCGCCTCGCTCGGGCTGCCCGGGCTCGCCGGGTTCTGGGGCGAGATGCTCGCACTGTTCGGCGCGTTCGAGCCCGCCCCCGAGCTCAGCCGCCCGGCCTTCCTCACCTTCATGGCGATCGGCGCCTTCGGCACCCTGCTCACCGCCGCGTACCTCCTCGTCGTGGTTCGCCGCGTCTGCATGGGCGCGGCGCCGCAGGACGCCCCGAAGCTCGCCGATGTCCAGAGCTACGAGTTCGCGGCCTGGACCCCGCTCGTCGCCCTCACCGTCGTCGCCGGACTGTGGCCGAAGACCCTCCTCGGCCTGACCGACCCGGCCGTGCAGCAGCTCCTCGCAGGAGGCACCCGATGAGCTCCCTGGCCCAGCCACTGGCCGCGAACCTCGTCCAGTCCGTCGACTGGCTCGCCATCGCGCCGCCCACCGTCGCGGCGGTCGTCGCACTCGTGGTGCTCGTCGCCGACCTGTTCATCGCGGAGAACAGGAAGGCGGTGCTCGGCTGGACGTCCGTGGCGGGCCTCGCCGCCTCCGCGCTTCTGCTGCTGCCCCTCCTGGACGGGGACCGCTCCACGTTCTGCCTGGCCGGCGACGACGCCCTGTGCAGCTACACCGCCGACCGCTTCACCCTCGTCATCCAGTTCCTGGTCCTCGGCGGCGCCCTCCTCGCGGCACTGCTGTCGGTCACCGCCCTGAAGGACGCCAACAAGGGACTCCCCGAAGGGGAGTTCTGGTTCCTGCTGCTCTCCTCCGCGGCCGGCGCCGCCCTGCTGCCCGCCTCCCGGGACCTCGCGACCCTCATCGTCGCCCTGGAAGTCGCCTCACTGCCCGCCTTCGCCCTCGTCGGCCTGCGCCACGGCGACCGCAAGTCCTCCGAAGCGGCACTGAAGTTCTTCCTGTCCTCGGTCACCGCGACCGCGGTCAGTCTCATGGGCATCAGCTTCGTGTACGCCTCCACGGGCACCCTCTACCTCACGCAGATCGCCGAGCGGATCCAGGACGTCGACGGACAGCTCCAGACCCTCGTCCAGACCGGAGTCGTCCTCACACTGATCGGCTTCGCCTTCAAGACGGCCGCCGTGCCCTTCCACTTCTGGGTGCCGGACACCTACGTCGGGGCGCCCCTGCCGGTCGCCGCCTACTTGTCGGTCGTCGGCAAGGCGGTCGGCTTCACCGGCCTCATCCTCGTCACGGTCATCGCCCTGCCGTCGTACGCCGACGTCTGGGGCCCGGCCATGGCCGCGCTGGCCGCCCTCACCATGACCGTCGGCAATGTCGGCGCCCTGCGACAGCAGGCCACGCGCGCGTACAGCGCGGTACGCCTGCTCGCCTGGTCCTCCGTCGGCCAGGCCGGCTACCTGCTGGTGCCGATCGCCGCCGCCGCGTACTCCGACGACACCGAGCGCTCCATCGGCTCCACGGTCGCCTACGCCCTCATGTACGCCGCCGTGAACCTCGGTGCCTTCGCGGTGGCCGCACTCGTGGGCCGCACGAAGACCCTCAACCGCATCAGCGACTACCGCGGCCTGTACGCGCGCAACCCGCTGTCCGCCCTCGTCCTGGCCTTCTTCCTGCTCTGCCTCGCCGGGCTCCCGCCGGGCATCATCGGCCTCTTCGCCAAGGTCACCGTCTTCTCCGCCGCCGTCGACGCCGGGCTCGGCTGGCTGGCCGTGGTCATGGCCGTCAACGTCGTGATCGCGCTGTTCTACTACCTCCAGTGGACGGCCCTGCTGTTCCGCGCCCCGGAGGGCGAGCCCGTCCGGTACCTCGCTCCCGCACCGGTCACGGCCGCGATGGCGCTCACCGGCGTCGTCGGCATCGCCCTGTCCGGAGCGCCCCAGCTGATCCTGCGGTTCGCCGACACCGGACTCTTCTGAAACCGGGGCGAAGGAAACCCGGGCGAAGGCCCGAAGACCCAAGACCGTTCCGTACGCGCGCGTGGGACCGACCCTCCCTCCCACGCGCGCGGGCGCGTTCACCCGTACGGCGCACGCCCGCCGCCACACGCACAAGGGAACCCGTGGCCCTCGCCTGGCGTTGACCAGTACAGAAGGGTCCACTGGACGTGACACCACGGCACCAGTGGCATCGCAGATCGACCAGCAAAGGGTTCCCCTGCCGCACCACTTGGAGGGCGTACCGTGCACCGCCGGCACAACGGGCTCAGGACCGCAGTCCTCCTCGGGGGACTGTCCGCACTCATCATCGTCATCGGCAGTTTCTTCGGCCGCATGGGGCTCGTCATCGCGGTGGTCATCGCGCTGGGCACGAACGCGTACGCGTACTGGAACAGCGACAAGCTGGCGCTACGCGCGATGCGCGCCCGACCGGTCAGCGAATTCGAGGCCCCACAGCTCTACCGCATGGTCCGCGATCTCTCCACCCAGGCCCGCCAGCCCATGCCGCGCCTGTACATCTCGCCGACGGAGGCCCCGAACGCGTTCGCGACCGGCCGCAACCCGCGCAACGCCGCAGTGTGCTGCACCGAGGGAATCCTGCGCATCCTCGACGAGCGCGAACTGCGCGGCGTCATCGGCCACGAGTTGAGCCACGTCTACAACCGCGACATCCTGATCTCATCGGTCGCCGGGGCCCTGGCCTCGGTGATCATGTTCCTGGTCAATTTCGCGTGGCTGATCCCGATCGGCCGCTCAGATGACGACGACGGCCCCGGCATCCTCGGCCTGCTGCTGATCATGATCCTCGGGCCGCTCGCCGCCTCGCTCATCCAGCTGGCGATCAGCCGCTCCAGAGAGTACGAGGCCGACGCGTCCGGCGCCCAGCTCACCGGCGATCCCCTCGCCCTCGCCAGCGCGCTGCGCAAGCTCGACGCCGGCACCAAGCAGCTCCCGCTGCCGCCCGAGCCGCGCATCGAGACCGCCAGCCACATGATGATCGCCAACCCATTCCGCCCAGGTCAGGGGTTCTCCAAGATGTTCTCAACCCACCCGCCGATGGCGGAGCGCATCGCCCGGCTCGAGAGGATGGCTGGTCCCCGGTGAAAACCATCCTGAACGTCATCTGGCTCGTCCTCAGCGGCTTCTGGCTGTTCCTCGCCTACCTGGCCGCCGGCCTGCTGCTGTGCATCACCATCATCGGCATTCCGTTCGGTATCGCCGCCTTCCGCATCGGCGTCTACGCCCTGTGGCCCTTCGGTTACACGACGATCGAGCGCCACGACGCCGGAGCCCCCTCGTGCGTGGGCAACGTCCTGTGGCTGGTCCTGGCGGGCTGGTGGCTCGCCATCGGCCACATCGTCACCGGCCTGCTGCTGTGCGTCACGATCATCGGCATCCCGTTCGGCATCGCCAACTTCAAGCTGATCCCGGTGTCGCTGTTCCCCCTGGGCCGCGAAATCGTCTCGACCGACAGGCCGTTCGCGTCGACCTGGTAGAGCCGACAGAGCCGTTGACCGAGCGGGGAAGGGGCCGCGCCGGACCCGGGCGACAGCCGAGGGTTTTCCACAACTCGGAGGTTGTCCACAGGCCGGCCCGATTGTCAGTGGCGGCTTGCATCATGAATGCATGACCGACAACGAGCAGTTGCTGACGAGGGTGGCGGACAAGGCCCGCAACACCCGGCCGTGGGGCTGGACTTCACTGCCCGAGCCCGTGGACGCGGCCACCGTGGCCCGTGCCGAGGCCGCTCTCGGCTTCAGCCTGCCACCGCTGCTCGCCGACCTCTACCTCCGTATAGGGGACGGCGGATTCGGCCCGGAGTACGGCCTGTTGCCCCTGCTCGACAGCCCTCCGTCCGGTGAGCCCGCCGCCGTCACGCAGTACCTCGCCAATCGCGAGAGCGCCCGCAAGGATCCCGACTGGCCCTGGCCCGAAGGCGTCCTGCCCATATCCCACTGGGGCTGCGCGATGTACGCCTGCGTCGACTGCCGCAGCCCTGAATCCACCGTCCTGCTCTTCGAACCGAACGCCGACGACGCGGACCACGCCTGGTACGTGGACGCCCCGAGCCTCGCCCACTGGCTGCGCGCCTGGGCCGACGGCACAGGCTGGTACGAGGAGATGAACGAGGAACTGGAAATGGCCCCTTGGGCCGACTTCCGCATACGCACGGCGGTGGCACCCAGACCCTGATCGACCCGGCCCGGCGATTCGACTCCAACCGGCGATTCGGGCCGGCTCGGCCGCCGATCTCCCGGGCCCTTCCGCCGCTGCGCCCACTGCTCGTCGGCCAACACCGCGCCCCGCGCGTCAGCCGTGGTTCCGGCGTCCGGATCCAACCGCCGGTCGGTCCGCGCTCCCGCCTTGCGTGTCGGCCGGGGTTTCCCCCCTTCCACACCGCGCCCCGCGCGTCGGCCGTGGTTCCGGCGTCCGGATCCAACCGCTGGTCGGCACGCGCTCCCGCCTTGCGTGTCGGCCGGGGTTTCCCCCCTGCCGCACCCGGCCCCGGCGCGTCGGCGACGGTACCCGCGCGCACCCCATCGCCCGCCGGACCGCGCTCCAGGCCGCCTGGCCGAGTTTCCGCGTCCGCACCCCACTGCCCGCCAGCCCGAGTATCGCCCACGGGTTCCCGCGTCCGCCCCCAACCCACCCGCGTCCGCCCCCAACCCCAACCACCCGTCGGCTAACGCCCCCGCGCACCCGACCGAGCCGCCACCCACCGCCGTACGCCGTACGCGGCCACCCCCACCGCCAGCACCCCCGCACCGACGGCCACGGAGACCCCCGGAAGGGAGAAGGCCAGCACCACACACCCGAGGAGCCCCACCGCGGGGACGACGCGAGCGGCCGGCGCGGAGCTGAGAGTCCAGGCCGACGCGTTGGCCACCGCGTAGTACGCCAGCACACCGAAGGAGGAGAACCCGATCGCGCCCCGCACGTCCACCGTGGCGGCCAGGACCGCGACCACCGCGCCCACGGCGAGTTCGGCCCGGTGGGGGACCTGGAACCGCGGATGCACGGCCGCCAGGGCGCCGGGCAGATGCCGGTCACGGGCCATGGCCAGCGTCGTCCGTGAGACGCCCAGGATCAGGGCGAGCAGCGAGCCGAGCGCGGCGACGGCGGCTCCCACGCGCACAACGGGCGTCAGCCCAGGGACCCCGGCCGCCCGCACCGCGTCGGCCAGCGGCGCGCTCGCCTGACCGAGACCCTCGGACCCCAGAACGGAGAGGACAGCCACCGCCACACACGCGTACACCACCAGCGCGATGCCCAGGGCCAGCGGAATCGCCCGGGGAATGGTCTTCGCCGGGTCCCGCACCTCCTCGCCCAGGGTCGCGATCCGCGCGTACCCGGCGAACGCGAAGAACAGCAGACCGGCCGCCTGAAGCACTCCGCCGACGCCGCCCGACGCCCCGATGTCCAGCCGTCCGGCATCGGACTCCCCGGACCCCAGGCACACGACCACCACACAAGCGAGGACAGCGAGGACCACTGCCACGATCGCGCGGGTCAGCCAGGCGGACTTCTGGACACCGCCGTAGTTCACCGCGGTCAGCGCCACCACGGCCGCGACCGCCACCGCGTGCGCCTGCTCCGGCCAGACGTAGGCGCCGACGGTGAGTGCCATCGCCGCGCAGGAGGCCGTCTTGCCGACGACGAAGGACCAGCCCGCGAGGTACCCCCAGAACGGGCCGAGCCGTTCGCGCCCGTAGACGTAAGTGCCACCCGAGGCGGGATACAGGGCTGCGAGGCGTGCCGACGACGTGGCGTTGCAGTAGGCGACCACGGCCGCGACTGCCAGCCCGAGCAGCAGTCCGGTACCGGCCGCGTGCGCGGCGGGGCCCAGCGCGGCGAAGATCCCGGCCCCGATCATCGAGCCGAGCCCGATCATGACGGCGTCCCCGACCCCCAGGGTGCGCCGCAGCTCGGGGGAGGCGGAGCTGGGCTGTGTCATGGCCGGAACCTTACTGATCGCTGCAACCGAGGGGTGCCTCCGTGGCGTCCTGCCCATCAACAGAGCACGAACAAGCGCGCCCGAGATCACAGTGCCGTGAAAGTGCAGGCACAGCGCGGAGGGGCAGGTTCAAGGCATGACGATCATCAGCTGGATCATTCTGGGGCTGTTGGCCGGGGCCATCGCCAAGTTCCTGCTGCCGGGCCGCGACCCGGGCGGCTTCATCGGCACGACGCTCATCGGCGTCGCGGGCGCGTTCATCGGCGGCTGGATCTCGGCCCGCTGGCTGGACCACCCGATCACCCAGGACTTCTACGACGGCGCGACATGGGCCTCGGCGATCGGCGGCTCCCTCGTGCTCCTGATCGCCTACCGCCTCCTGTTCGGCCATTCCCGCAGCTGAACGGCCTCAGCCGCAGAGCGACACCTCCAGACCGCAGCCAGCAGGCGAGGAAGGGTGGGCATCCCCCAACGGGGCGCCCACCCTTTCCCGTGGACCCGCGGACCCGTGGACCCGTGGACCCGTGGACCCGTGGACCCGTGGACCCGTGGACCCGCAGACCCGCAGACCCGCAGACCCGATGGACCCGTAGACCGGTAGACCCCTGGACCTCGTGGAGCTGGCACGGGGCCGAGTCGGCCGGCTACCGGTAGTTCACGAACTGGAGCGCGAAGTCGAAGTCCTTGCCCTTCAGCAGGGCGATGATGGCCTGGAGGTCGTCCCGGCTCTTGGAGCTGACTCGCAGTTCGTCGCCCTGGACCTGGGCCTTCACGCCCTTCGGACCCTCGTCGCGAATGATCTTCGCCACCTTCTTCGCGTTCTCCTGGGAGATGCCCTCCTGGATCGTCGCGAAGATCTTGTACTCCTTGCCCGAGAGCTGGGGCTCGCCCGCGTCCAGGGCCTTCAGGGAGATGCCCCGCTTGATCAGCTTGGACTGGAAGACGTCGAGGACGGCGTTCACCCGGTCCTCGGAGTTCGCCTCCATCAGGATCTTCTCCCCGGACCACGAGATCGAGGCACCCACGCCCTTGAAGTCGTAGCGCTGGGAGATCTCCTTGGCGGCCTGGTTGAGGGCGTTGTCGACCTCCTGCCGCTCGACCTTCGAGACGATGTCGAAACTGGAGTCGGCCATGTCCTGTGGCTCCTTGTATCGGGGTGCGTGTGGGGTGCGACTCGGCGGCGTGGGGGCGGCCGCCGAGCCCGGGGCAGGCCCCGGACCGCATCCGGACAAGCCTAGCCACCCCACGTCCCCCGGGAGGCGATCAATCGGGTGGCGAAGCACCCCTCCGCATCGGGTATTGTTTACGTCGTTGCCAGGGAGCACCGCCCAAGAGCGGTTCGAAGGGCAGCAAACCCCGGCGGTGTGCCCGAGCGGCCAAAGGGAGCAGACTGTAAATCTGCCGGCTCAGCCTTCCCAGGTTCGAATCCTGGCGCCGCCACGCTGAGAAAGACCCCCTCTGAACTGCGGAAACGCAGCGCGGAGGGGGTCTTTTCGTATTCGAACAGCACCATTCGAACGAGGGTCGAAATGGGTGGCTTGTCTCACCTAGTCTCGGGTGAGTCCCAAGCCTGATCAGCGCGTGTCCCCCAGGCGTCCCCCGGGGGAGGGGCCAGCTCCGTCCCATTCCCGCAGGCCAGCCTCGATTTGGTGGTTCGCTCGCTCCTGGGCCTGCGCCAGAACCTTTGCGTAGACGCGCAGCAGCACGGCGACCGAGTGTCCGGCCCGACGCGCCACCTCCATCGGGTCGACTCCGCTGTAGAGCCAGAACGAGACCCCGGCGCACCGGAGGTCGTACGGTCGCCGGGCGAGCGGCGATGCCTCCTGCTCTGGCGTCAGTGCGTCGCCTCGGGCGCTTGCCCACACCTCGCCGTACCCCGTGTCCTGAATCACACCGCCCCGGTTCGTGCGGAACAGGCGGCCGTCCGGAGCCGTGCCGTAGCGCTCGATGTGCCAACGGAGCATCGCGACGAAGTGGGGAGGTATGGGCACCACGCGCGAGTCTCGTTGTGCTCGTGCCTTGAGGTGACGGTCTTGGTGGGCCCGACCGTCGTCCGTCCAGTCGCGGCCGGCGTGGACGATCCCGCCGCGAAGGGTGAGCTTGCCCCACCCGCTCTTCGGCAAGTGGCACTGGGACGCGGTCAGTCCAACCGCTTCGGCCGGGCGCATGGCGGCGTAGTACAGGCACCCGAAGAACGCCTCAAGGTGTGCACCCCGCTCGCCCTGCACGCGTACGCCCTCAAGCAGAGCCCGCACCTGGCGAGGGTTGGCGACGCTCGCCGGGTCAACCTCTTCGGTCGACTTCGGAGCCGACCACTTCACGGTGGACAGTGGGTTGACCGGAACGCTGAAGTAGCGCCGCTCGACCGCGAGCCCCAAGACGTCACTGAGGCATGCCTTCTTGCGCCGCGCCGTTCGTGCGCCGGCGGAGGAGCCGTTGAGCAGTGTCGACAGGGCGTCCAGAGCCAGACGGAGCGTGGCGGGGTCTTCGAGAGCGGCCACGGGCAGGGAGTTCTTCTCCAGCCAGCGGAGTGCGTCCGTGACGTCGCTGGGGTGCTCTTGGGACCAGCGGCTCTTGTTGTACGCCCAGCCGTACAGGGCGGTGCGGAGTACGCGGGACGAGGGCTGCCCGACGGTTGTCTTCACGAGTGCGGGGGTGATGGTGGCCAGGGCGTCGGCGTCGTTGCGGCGCGACTTGGCAGGGAGCTTGTCCCATCTGCGGTCGATGTAGGCGCGCGTGTGCTCGTACCAGGTCACGGAGCCGTTCAGCGCACGGAGTTCGGAGGCGGGGAGGCCCGTCTCCACGTCGAACTGTTCGCCCTTGCGTAGGGCGGTCATCAGCTCCGAGCGACGGCCGTCAGCCTGGGCTTTGACGGTGTAGCTCTTGGAATGCTTCTGGGTTCCCACAAGCCACCGGACGCGGTAGGGCTTCGGGCGGTCGCGGCGGGTTTCGATGCTGTAGATCCGAACGTCGTAGGTGAGGGGCATGGCTCTCCGGGCAGTGAAAGAGCCCGCCCCAAGTGGGGCGGGCTCGATGGGGGGGGGCGTCAGGCAGCCGTGTCTTCGATGGACGACCACCACGCGTCGAGGTCGGCGCGGCGGCAGCGAATCTGACCGTTGGGGAGCTTGATGAGCTTCGGGGCCTTACCCCGGGCGCGCATGCGGTAGAAGGCGGCGCGGCTCATGTCGATCTCTTCGAGAACTTCCAGGAGCTTGAGCATCTTGGGGCGTGCCACGGTGCGACTCCTTCGAGGCTTCGACCATTGGAGGGGAATGGCGGGCTTGGGTTTGTCGGCAGCCCGGGCCTGTCCGAGGTGCGGATTTCTGCATCACCGCGTCATCTGCGTCACTTACGCCTCTGACCTGCGTTTTGGGGTGACGCAGTAGCTCCGGGGTGCGTCATCGGTGACGCAGGCCATCCGTCATCGGTGACGCGGGTGACGCGGGTGACGCGGGGTGACGCAGCCGCTGTCCGTCTGCGTCACCGGTGTTGCGGCAGGTCACGGGATATTTGGCCCCTCGGGGTGACGCGGGTGACGCAGCGTCTCTTCTCTTTGGACAAGAGAAGGGTGGTGTCTGTTGTGGTGTGGTGCGCCTTAAGGCGTGAAAAAGGAGCCGCTTCGCGGCGCGACCGTTGGGCGGCGCGTTGCGCCGGACAGCAAGAGGAGCACGTCCGGCGTGTGGTGCTCTTCTTGCTTGTCCGGGACGGCTGCGGCGCCGCCGCTCAGAACGCCGGCTCCTGCTGCTGTGTGGGCGGGGCGGGCGGTCGGGTCATCTCGATGTAGCGGGCCGTTTTGGTCCGACCCCAGTCGATGAGGACGCCTCGGGCGGCGAGGGTCGGCTGAAGCCGCTTGAGGCGGTCGGAGAGGACCTTGCCGGTGGTCGGCCAGCCCTTGGGCAGGGGTCGGAAGTCGTCTCCGGAGTAGAGCCGGGTGAGGCAGTGCAGCCACTCGGCAGACGTCATCCGCTGCTCTGCCTCCGCTTCCAGGCCGGCGGCATGCTGCAAAACGGTCTGTGCCAGGAGATCGCCCTCGATGACATCGTCGTTGAGGTCGTCCAGGCTGGTCCGGTAGGCGTTGAGCGCTCCGAGGCCGGTCGCCGCATCGAGTTGTGCGCACAGGTGGGCGAAGTCGGCCATGCGCAGGTCGGTGGGGATGTCCGCCTCGGCCGCGCGGACCTTGACCGTGAGATCGAGCAGAGACCCGAGAACGACGGGCAGGACCTCTTCGAACTCCCCCCACAGTTCGGCCTCGGTACGCCTCACGCGGGGGCGTTCCAGGCGCAGCGGCAGGAGACGCTCGGCGAGGTCGGGACGGATGACGCCCACGTCGATACCCGTCAGCAGCAGGGGCCGGCGGTAGCGGGCGCGGACCACGTCGCCGTCGGTGTACAGGGCGCGTTTGATGGTTTCGGCTCCGGTGACGATGCAGCACATGAGGTCGGACAGGTCCGGGGCGAGGTGGGAGAGGTTGTCCAGGGCGGTGACCCATCCGGCGGCCACGGCCGCGATCAGGTTCTCTTCGTCCTTGGGGGCGCGGCGCAGGTCGCCGCTCATGCCCTCGATGATGCGCACGAGCATGCGTCCGCCGGTGGACTTGCCTGCGCCCTGGGGGCCTGTGAGGAAGGGGGCGGGGACGGGCACGGACGGCCCGAGGCAGCCGATCAGCCAGGCCACGGCCAGGCATTCGGTCTCCGCGTTGGCGAAGTTGCACAGCCTCAGCAGCAGGTCGATGCCCTTGCCGTCGGTGTCCTTGGCGGGCAGGGGGAGTTCCCCGGTGAGCTGAGTGCGCCGCCAGCACACCTCGCCGGGGTCGGGGGTGACGATGTCCCAGCCGGTGGGGTGGATGCGGACGGACTGTCCGTCGTTACGGCCCAGGTCCAGCCACGTCGCCCCGTCGAATCCCGGCGCGACGCGGATGTGGACGGGCTGTACGTCCTGGCTCATCGCGAGTGCTTCGATCAAGTCCAACGCCTCCTTGAGCGCGGTCCCGTTGAACACGCCGTGCCCGTCGTTGAAGAGGCCGACCATGAGTTCCTGGCGGTGGCTGCCCGAGGTGCCCTGCGAGCGGATCGGGCGGGCCACGGGGTGGCCGTTCCTCTGCGCGAACACGGTCCCGTCCGCCGTGCGGAAGTACCGGAAGTGCTGCTGCGCGTAGTCGGCGATGACCTCGCGGGCGGGGGTCTTGTCGTCGTCGGACATGGCTACAGTCCCAACCTCGTACGGGCGTTGGCCCACGCGTCGGTGCAGTGCCGCGCCGATTCGCCCTTGGCCTGAGCGGCGGCGAACAGCCGCGCGACATGTGCGTCGGTCAGGCAGCCGCACCGGCCATGCGTGGACAGCACGGCGAGGAACGTCCGGTAGACCGTGGTGTGGACCGCACTGGACGCTTCCGTGATCTGCTGTTCCGCCATGGCGATGCCACGGTCCAGGTAGACGGGCGTGCGATGGCGGCACTCCCCGCCCCCGGCCAACGCCGGCATGCTCAGCCCCTGCGGCACCGCCCGGACAATGGCGGGCTCCTTCACGGCCAGCGCACGCACGACGTCCGGCAACGCCGTCATGGTGCCGGTGCCGGGACCGACCCAGCGGGCGTAGGCCATCGTGGACTTGATGTCGACGCCGTTCCGGACGGCGTTCACGGAGCCCATGGCGCCCTGGTAGATCCAATGCTCTCCGCGCGTGGTGGCCACGGTCCGGGTGGACGGCAGGGCCCGCTGTGCCCAGGCGATCGCGGCCGGGTTGTCGAGGTCGACCACCGTCAGGTCGGCGCCGCCGGGGTGGTAGGCCACTGCTGCCGCCTTGCGCCACGCCCGCGCCCACGTCGGCGAGTTGAGGACGTGGGGGTCGGTGGTGGCGGCGGCCCAGCCGTGGCAGGGCGCCGGGCAGGTGCAGGGGCCGGGGGTCTTCATATTTTGCCGGCCACCACACACGTTCTGTGCGCATGCCGGGCAGTTCCCGAACGGCACCTTCCCCTGACGCAGCGGCAGGACGGGCATGCCGCTGGCTGCGAGGTGGACAGCGGTGTGCAGATGCTCGCTCACGCTGCCGCCCCTAGGGCCGGGCGGACCGGGATGCCGGTGGGTACGGAGACGATGTGGGCGGCGAGCAGCGGCGGCACGGCGTTGCCGATCTGCTCGAACTGCTTCGTCTTCGTGCCCTGGAACGGGTAGTCGGCTGGGAAGGACTGGAGTACTGCGGCTTCGGAGACCGTAGGACGGACGGTGTCCGGCTCTTCCTGGGAGCCGCTGCGCAGTATCCACTGGCTGCCGGATTTGGCGGTGAAGGTGGGGGCGGGACCGGCGTAGGGGTCGGCGGTCTGCCGGCTGCCGTCGGGCTGCTGGTTGCGGTTGGTGTGGAGGACCCAGGCGCCGCGCTGTTGGGCGGCGCGCAGCGCGGCGCGCGCCTGGGTCGGGAAGGGCTCGGGGCCGCCGGTCTTGCCGCCGCCGACGGTGACGGTGGGCGCGGGGCGGTCGGTGGCCCCCCAGCCGAGGGCTTCGGCCATCGTGATCCAGCGGGGCAGGTCGTCGCCGAACAGGCCGATGGCGCCGTGCTCGCTGTGCGTCGGCGTTGGCGCGGTGACGGACCTGACCCGGGATGCGATGAGGATCGCGCGTCGCCGGCTCTGGGGGACGCCGTAGTCGGCGGCGTTCACGAGGCCCGCCCACACGCTGTAGCCCCACTCCCGCAGCACGGCGGCGATCTGCCGGAACAGCGGGAGGACGTCGGGGACTTCCTCCAGGCACACCCACTCGGGGCGCAGGTCGTACAGCCAGCGCATCGGCTCCGCAGCCAGCAGGGACCGCTCGTCCTTGCACTGGGCGAGGAGTTCGGCGCGGGTGTCGCGGCCATGGGCGAGGTCGTGAACGGCCTGGTGCACGAGCGGCTGGTCGGCGAGTCCGCCGCGTTTCCCGGCGCGGGACCAGGCCTGGCACGGCGGCGACGCGATGAGCGCGGTGATGCGGTCTTTGAACGGGGCGGTCGGGTAGGCGGCTACGTCGGCCTGGATAGTCGAGTGGCCGGCGGCGTGCGCGGTCTGGCACGCCGCTGTGTCCCACTCCAGGCCGATGTCGGCCAGGCCGAGCATGCGCAGGCCCTCTGCCCAGCCACCAGGTCCGCGGAACAGTTCAACGATGCCGTTGGGGATCACGCGGCAACCTGCTCCGGTCGGGCTCTTGGCCGACGCGTCCACAACCCTGAGGGGTCGGGACACGACCTGCGCTCGCCGGATGTCGGTCGGTTCGGTCATGCTGGAGGTCTCCAGTCCTGTTGAGGGTGCTGGGTGACAAGGGCGGCCCCGTTCTTTGGCGAGATGCGGGGGCCGCCCTTGGCGTAGCTAGGCGTCGGGGTGGTCAGCGCAGTTGCAGTCCTGCTCCGGCCACTGGCAGTTCGGGCAACGCCCGTCGGCGTTGAGTGCGGCCTGCTGCTGGTGCCGCCATGCGGCGTACTGCTGGCGGACGTAGGCGCGCGGGTTGCAGCCCACGACGGCTCCGTCCAGGCCCATCAGCCGGGATGCCAGGTCGAGGGCGGTGCTGCGGCTGGCCGTGTAGCCGGGGATGAGGCCACTGGCCATGCGGTCCATGAGGGCCGCACGACGCAGCAGCCACTCACGCCCCCGGTCCTCGGTGTTGCTGAGCCACACCAGCTCCCCGCCTGGCTCGGGTGCGGTCGCGTATGCCTGGGTGGCATGGGGCCAGTCCGTGACGTCCGGCTCGGGCGTGTGCTTGTGGTCGGCCCGGACGTAGAGGCAGTGCTGACCTTCCCGGCCCGGGTAGTGGCGTGCGATGCCGGCCGTGAAGGCGGTGCCGAGTGTGGTCAGGACGCGGTCGGTTTCAGCGGGGTCGCAGATGACGCGGATTTCGAACATGGGTGGGCGGTCTCCTGTCAGCGCTTGGAGCCGAAGAGCTTGAGGCTGATCCCGCCGACACTGAGCGGCCCCGTGGCGCTGGCCACGGCGATGGCGGTGTGGGCGGCGAAGTCGAGCAGGGCGAGGAACGCGGCCACGGTGGCGAAGATCCCGATGGCTCCTGCTCCGGCGACGGCGAGCGGGATGAGGTAGTGCCTCAGCGGCCGTCCGGTCGACTCGGCGGTGTGGACGACGATGACGACCGGGGTGCCGGTGGTTTCGGCGCGGCGGTAGGCGTCGGCGGGGATGTGCGGGGCGATGATCCCCGGCGGGTCGCGGTGGGTCATCAGGGCTCCCTCGGGTGAGCCGCGCGGGCCCGCGCCGGAGGTGTGACGCGGGCCCGCGCGGGTGAGTGTCAGGCAGGTGTGCGGGGTGTGACGGGCCGCTGTTCCGGCGCGTCACACCCGCGCCTGCCTAGGGGTTTGGGTGTGACGCGCCCGTCACATGTGACGGGCGTCAGGCAGCCGTGAGGACGGGGACGATGCGCCACCTGCCGGTGGTGTTCGTCTGCTCCAAGCGGCCCTCGATGGCCGCTTCCTTCAGCCGCTTGGACACCCAGGAGCGGGAGAGGCTGTGGTGGTCGCACCAGTCCAGGAAGTCCTTCGGACCGACGATCATCTGTCCGGCTTCCTCGAACTCCTCCAGCGCCTGGGCGAACAGCTCCCGAGCTTCCTCCGGGGAGGGCTTGCGGCCGGCTTCCTGCCCGAAGATCGGGGCGTCGTCGCCTTCCTCAACGTCGGGCAGTTCGGCCTCCGGGTCGATGTGCTGGTCCTCCGGGTCCACGAGCAGACGGCCCTGTTCCATGTCGTCCTCCTCGGGGACGGCCCGCAGCACCGTCGCCTGCGGGTCGGCGCCGGAGTCCGTCCGGCCGGTGTAGGCGTTGCCCGCGACACCGGAGGCGGCGCCAGCGGTGACCGGGTCCGCGGCGGCGCCGTTGCGCTGTGCCCACGTGGCCAACAGCTCCATGACCGGCACGGCCCGGCCGGTGAAGCGCCACGTACGGCCCGGGGAGGCGTAGCGGTCCTCGGGGATGCCAGGGGAGACGACGTAGCAGTAGCCGGGCCGCCGGTTACCCCACGCCCCGGGGTGGGCGCCCTGTGCCAGCACCTCATCCGGCAGCGAGAACCCCTCATCGCGCGCGTCGCAGCCCAGCGCGATCACGGACGGGAGAGAGGCGCGAGTGGAGGTGGACATCTGGTCGTAGGAGGGCCGCTGAAGCGACACGATCAGCGAGACACCCGCCGAACGGGCCTCCTGGGCGATCCCAGTGAACGTGTCATCGCCCAGGTTGCGCAGGGTGTTGGCGGCCTCCTCGAACCAGGTGACCAGGAACGGCATCCCCTCACACCCGCACGCCGTGCCGTCGGCGTGGCAGGAGTGCTCGGGGTCGTTCTGCTGCTCGGCTGCCGCGGGCACCCACTGCCGGTAGCCGTGGGCACCCAGCCAGCGCGTGCGGGCGGGGATGACAGCCTCGACAGCCGCCACCATCACCTCAGTACCCGAGCCGCCCTCGACACCCCAGTCCAAACCGGGGCGTAGCGGGGCGAAGTCCTGGAACGCCTTGGGGTCGGAGAACCACACGATCACGTCCCGGCGGGAGAGGATCTCCGTGAGCAGGTTCAGGGCGGCATCGCCCTTGCCGGAACCGGTCCCGCCCGCGATCAGCCCGTGCGTGGAGTTGCGGCCCGACTCCGGGTCACCCGGCAGCCACATCACCAGCACGGAGCCATCGTCGTAGCGGCCGATGACCAGCGGATCGGCGATCGACCCACCCAGGTTCGAGGGGCCCTGCCACTCCACCACCTCGGACAACATGTCCTCCGGCACGATCACCAGGTCGCCACGGCGATTGGAATCAGGGTCGGGGGTGTAGCGAACCGCGGAGGTCGGCAGATCCAGGGCGGAGGCGAGGTTGCCCAACGCCTTGGCCATGTCGTCGTTGGTCTGCGTCCCCGCATCCAGCGCGACCGGGGCAGTGACCCGGTTGGTCTCCACCTTCGCCGCACCGATCTGCGCCCGCGCAAGCCCGATCTTCTCCAGCAGGCCCTTGTCGCCTCCGGCTGCGGTGGCGTCGGGGGTGTGGCGCAGGACCATGCGGATGTTCCAGGACAGAGCCAGAACCGGGCCGCCCATGAGATACAGGTCGTCGATCGGCCCGGCTGTCGGCCCGGACAGGCAGGCCGCGGTCACCCAGGCGGAGCCCGCGGCCACCGTGATGGCGGAGTGCAGGCGCCGCTGCTGAGTCGTGTTCTTGCCCATCAGCCACGTCCCGCCGGTCAGCGCGACGGAGGCCAGGGTCAGCCCCACGCCAGCCCAGGGGCTTTCGCCCCACTGCCAGTTGCCCACCGCCCCGACCAGCCCGGTACCGGCCCAGCCGAGCCACGGCGGCAGGTGCGGCTTGGCCCGGTTCAGCAGGTAGGCGCGGACGGTGCCGCCCGTACCTTCGTTCGTGGTGGGGACGGTGAGCGGGTAGGTCCGGCCGTCCTGGTCAGTCCACTGGTGAGTCATGGCTCAACCTCCTTACTGCTGAGCCCAGTTCATGACCGGCTGGGCGGGCTTGCGGGCGCGGTGACGGACCCGGTTGATCTCTTCCTCGAACTCCTGCTGGAAGGTCGCGTAGCAGGCCGCTGCGTTCTTCGCGGCATCCCGTAGGGAGTCCGCGGAGCGCTGCATCTTGCGGGAGACCTTCCGGGCGCGAACCCGGGAGCCGAACGCGCGGCCCTCCGGGTCCGGCACCGCGGCCAGGACGCCCTTGAGGATCTCCGCACCCATGGCGACCTCGATGGACAGCGTCACGGCCGCGGCCCGCAGGGTGTTGCAGTAGTTCCGCACCTGCGCCGGGGAGGTGAACTCCGGTGCTGGCAGGAGGGAGTCCGCGTGCGTACGGCCGCCGTGGGCACGTCCGGCAGCCTTGTTGTTGTTGACGGTGACGTTGATCGGCGGGACGAACGAGCCGCCCACCGCGCCAACGAACCCGCCCACGGCGGCCCCCGCGTTGGTGAACTTGGCACCCTTGTTCTGCGGGTTCGCGCCGTTGCGGTTGTTCGCCGGCGCCTGCCGACGCTGGCCGTTGGTGGTCTGAGCCATCAGGCAATCTCCCTTGAAGTCAGCGGGTGCGGCGGACGATGAGCCACGCGGTCTGCGCCACGATCAGGCCCAGCAGCCAGACCAGCCCGAGCGGGCCCGCCAGCGGGCCGAACCCGGCGGCCAGCGCCGCCCACGAGCCGGTGAGCATGGCGAGCACGGCCAGGCCGATGCGCCAGGCCAGCACGGAACCGTGGGCGGCGCGGCGGCGCTGCATGATGCCGAGCCAGACCGCCGGGGCCACGGCCAGCGGCGCGAGCACCAGCCCCGACCACCAGCCCAGGACGTGCAGGAGCGCGGTGACGACCAGCGCGAGCAGGGCGAAACCGGTGGGGGCGAGCGCGCCGCGGAAGCGCCACAGCGCGCGTCCCAGGAAGCCGAACGCCTCGCGGGTCAGCGAGGGCCGGTCCGGGACAACGATCAGGAACGGCTGCGAGCGGCGACCGCGCTGATGCGGGATACGAACGGTGTGGACACCCGCGCCACCGCGGGTTCGGGTACGGCTGGACACAGCGAAACTCCCAGGTTGAAGGGGGTGTTCAGGCGGCGCGCTGTTCTTCAGAAGCGATGCAGAGACCGCAGATGCCGTGCCTGGTCGACAGGCAGTAGCTGTAGGTGACCTGGCAGCTCGGGCAAGTGCGGCGGGCGAGCATCGCCAGCGCCAGGGCGCCCCACTTGCGCGAGGTCATGGGGCGGACCGGCAGTGCCAGGTCCACGCGGTAGAGGAAGGCGACCCGAGGCGTCCCCGCCTTGCGGTTGATGCGCATGACCTGAGCGGCGACTGGCTGTCCGCCGGGCCGTAAGCCGCGGGTGCGGAGCTGTCGGCGGGTGGCGTAGCCGTCCGGGGCCATGCGCCATGGGTAGGTCGGTATGCCGTAGCGGACCCCGTTCGGGTCGAAGCACTTGGCGTAGGCGGTCGGCATCAGACCATCGCCCCGTCAGCCTCGAAGGTGGGGTGGCCGGCGTCCCGGAGCTCCTGGTAGCGGGTGGACACCCACCCGACCGACCAGCCGCACAGCTCGGCAGCGGACCGCACCGGCAACCCCGCCTCGAAAGCGGCCTGCACGGTGGCACGGGCGCGATCCTCGGGGAGCTTCTCGACAGCGGGCCCGGCGGCGAGCAGCGCGGCGCGTTCACGCTCGGCACGGGCCTGACGCTCAGCCTGTTCACGGCGTTCACGCTCCACACGCGCGGCCCGCTCCTGCTCGGCCCGCTCAGCGGCCTCGCGCTCACGGCGTTCACGCTCCCGGGCCTGCTGTTCACGCTCGCGCTCTACGCGTTCACGCGCCTCCCGCTCAGCCTGCTCACGGGCCGCGGCGCGCTCGCGTTCCTCACGGCGGGCGGCTTCCTCGCGCTCGGCCTGCTCGCGGATCAGGTGTGCTTCGTGTTCACGCTGTTCACGCGCCAGCAGCGCGGCGTGCTCGCGCTCCTCACGGGCCAGGCGCGCGGCCGTCTCACGCCGCTCGGCAACCGCCCGCTCGCGGGCTTCCCGCTGTTCCTGCTGCCGTGTCTCCAGCTCGGCCACGGCGGCGGCGATCGCACGCCGGTAGGCGAGCCCGGTTTCCGCGGTGACGATCAGCAGCAGCGGCGCGACCGCGTGCACAGCCACACCCACCAGGTCCTTTTGCAGCGCAGAGTCCGCGACGTTGAGAGCGAGAGTCATGCAGCCGGTCATCCAGCGCAGCACGACCGGCCACCGCCCGCCGTGCCCTCCGAGCCGGGCCAGCACCGCATCCAGACGGACCACGATCACCACCGCGGCATCCACCACGAGCGGCAGGATCGGTGCCGTCCAGTCCCACTTGTCCTGGGTGTGCGCGGCAGCGAGGGGGGTGACGGCGAGGATCGAGTAGAGCATCGCGCCCGCCACGATCAGCCACGTACCGACCGACAGCGCGCGCTCGGCTGAACGGATCTGAACGGCGTTCACGCGCTCGCCCCCGTCCATGAACGCACCCGCGTCGCGGCGATCAGAACGACCGGCGAGGCAGGGTCACCGTGGGTCTCGCTGTCCTCGGTCCACGCCCAATCAGCGCCCGGTACCGGCTCGAAGCCCAGCACGCTGAGCGCCTCCGTACGCTCCGTGAACGTCGGCACCGGCAGAGCCCGTGCAAAGCCGAACTGCGGCCAGCACTCCGTGGTGTTCAGCAGGACCACGTACAGGCGCCAAGAGCCGCGGTACATGGACATCTGCGCCGTGAACCTCTGCTCCATCAGGCCACCACGCCGGAGTCGACGGAGTTGACCAGCTCCACCCGCGCGGCCAGCGCCCGGCGGCGGGCACGGCGAAGGCGACGCTCGTCCAGCTCGGTCGGAGTGCGATCCAGGGTGGCGATGTGCGCGTCAAGCAGGTCGATGTCCGCGAGGATGACGGGCATCTCGCGGTCGATCGCGTCCAGCTCCGCATCCGTCGGCTCCATGTAGTCGGCGAACGCGGTAACAGCATCCTGAACAGTCACGATGGGGTTCATAGGGTCGTGTTCCTCTCACAGGTGAACGGCCCGAACAGCACCCCCGGAGTTGCCCCTCCGGGGGTGCGCGCCGTTGTGGGTGATCAGCCGCGGCTTAGCGCGGCACGGCCACAGAGCAGCGGCCGGAGTGCCCCGGGCGGGAGTCGATCCCGCGCCCTCACGGCTGGATGCCGGGGCGAGTGCGCGGGCCTGAGCCGCGCCGGCCACCTTTTGCGGGAGGTGACGGCCCGTCGTACGCGATATGGATCTGTGCCTCAGTCCCGCTCTTCCGAGGAATCGCATCTCGGTCTCTTCGCGCGGCGTGCGTGCCCTTGGGCAGATCCGTTCTTTTGAGTCGGCGCGTGTCCCTGACGGGAGATGACCGACTGGTCTCCACTCGCCTCGGCCGGGGTGTCGTCACAGCCGTCGTGTCTGCGGTGGATCACGCTGTGGAGTTGTTGAGGCGTGCTCGCGCAGGCCGGATGAGCCCCTTTCGGGCTCCCGACCGGACCGGCGGGCACATCCCTAAGGTTCCCTAGGGTTCCCTGGGGTGTCAAGCGGTAAGCTAGGGAACCGCAGGGAACTAGATGCGAAGGAGCTAGCGAAATGGCTGGTCAGGCCGACA
The DNA here is from genome assembly GCF_043195415.1 of Streptomyces sp. Y7. Taxonomy (NCBI): domain Bacteria; kingdom Bacillati; phylum Actinomycetota; class Actinomycetes; order Kitasatosporales; family Streptomycetaceae; genus Streptomyces; species Streptomyces sp. Y7. The sequence continues at coordinate 162,750 of NZ_JBIDDQ010000008.1, read as the reverse complement.
ATCGGGCGCCGTACGCGAAGATTGCCGCCCACTACGCGGAGCAGATCGCGTCTGGTCAGATGCCGCCGGGGACGCTGCTGCCGAGCATCAAAAACCTCGCGGCGGAGTGGAGTGTCAGCACGGCAACGGCCGAGAAGGCGTTGCGCAAGCTACGCAACGACGGCCTAGTCCGAGGGATCCATGGGATCGGGACGGAAGTCCTGGACCAGCCCGCTCCCATGTCTTCGGGATCTCAGCGTCAAGACCGGGGCCGCCGTACCGGATCAAGTTGGGGGTCCGGTGAAAAGTCCGACTCGCACCAAGCCGCTGTAGTTCCGGCGCCCCCAGAGGTAGCGCAGGCTCTGGGCATCGAACCTCGCTCCGATGTGATCCGCCGGCGCCGGGTGTATAGGGACCGGCACGGCATCGTGGCGCACAGTACGTCTTGGATCCCGTCTCAGTACGGGAAGCTGATCCCGCAGTTGGCGAAGAGCGAGCGGTTGACTGGGGGAACTTCGCTTCAGCTCATCGCCGAAGCGACCGGGCTCCCGATCAGTCATCGCATCGATAGTGCCTCAGCGCGCCTGTTGGCAGCGGAGGACGCACAGCTTCTGGAGCTTGACCCTGAGAATCCGCCGACAGAACCCGTGGTCGTCATGACAGCGAAGTTCATCGACAGCGAGGGGAATGTCGTCGAGTACGGTGTCGACCTCGGGGGCCCTGGTCGCACATGGCGGACGGAATCGGAGGTTTCCCCGTGACGGCGGTCGACGACACACTGATGAGCGTGCTTGAAGACCGTTTGGACGCTCTGCTTGCCGCTCACCGTGCTGGCCCGCTCACCCCCGAAGCCGAAGCGAAGATGTCTGAGATCTCCCGGACCTTGACGAGACCGATGCCCTCACGCCCGCCGTTCTGCGTCCTCATGGCCGGCCTCCCCGGCTCCGGCAAGACCACCCTTTCCCGGGCCCTGACCGCTCGCGGCTTCGTGCGTCTGTGCCCGGATGAGGAGATGTATCGCCGTCACGGCGTGTATGGGGTGGACTTCCCGCGAGGCACCTTCCCCACCCTGGAGCGTCCGGTCCTGGAGGAGGTCGCGATTGAACTCCGCGAACATCTCCAGGCAGGGCGAGACGTCGTGGTGGACCATGGTTTCTGGACGCCGGACGACCGTGCTCGGTGGCGAGCCATTGCCGCCGACGCTGGCGCAACTCCGGTGCTTGTCTACCTCGAAGCGAGCCATGACGAACTCTGGGAAAGGATCAGCGAGCGCAATAAAGCCCACGCGCACGATCCCAACTCGATCTATTTCTCCGAGAGTGATCTTCAGCGCTACCGCACTCGCTTCGTGCCACCGGAGCCGAGTGAGCCGCACGTTACGTACGACGGCGACCTCGCAGCCGTGACTGCGGTGCTCGATGCCACCCGCTCCTGACTATCGCCCTCTCATCTGCTTGCCCAGGTAGGTGGATGAGAGGGGCGATTCCCTGTCGAGTCGGAGCATACTTCTTGATTAATGACGCTTCGAAAAGAGAGACACAACGCCAACTGGAAGGAGCTTTTCGTCAGGTTCCCCATCAATTTCTGGCTCGTACTGCGGAAATCTTGAGCAGATTTGCCGGAAGAGATCCAAGGGAACGCGAGCTTCCTCGGCAAGTGTGTGCTGACTCACTCCTGATCCTTCAAGGAGAGTGACGGCTCCTGGCAATAGCGATGGTTGTTCCAGAACTGGCATCACCCCAGGCTCCTGTCGTCGCCATCCTTTGGAGCTCAGGTACATCATTGCATTTCGGTATGTTACATCGCTCATTACGCCCAACGCGCGAGAGCGGTAAAGGAGGGCTTGGAGGCTGACCCCCCAAGATTCCTTTAGCCGTTGCAGTTGTCCCCAGTCTGCTTTGCCGGGAAGGAGATCGTGAATCTGATCTCTGGGCATTAGAAATTCTGAGGCAAATCGGTCCGCTTGCGCTTCAGTCTTGGCTGAACCTGGCTCTGCGTCTGTGTGCATGACTAGATGCCCCAATTCGTGAGCCAGGTCGAATCGTTGTCTATAATAGTCACGCTTGGCAGGGTTTAGTGCGACAACCGGGCGTGACATTCCCTCGAACGAATATGCGTCTACGCTCGCGCTCGCGAGTGCACTAAAAACTACGAGTATCCCTCGATTCTCTGCGCCGCGCACTAGGTGCGGGAGCGGCCCTAGTGGCATGTCCCAAGAGGACCGGAGGAGATTTGCGGCCTCCTCCGGAGAATCAGCGTCATCCCTGACTTCAAAGTGCGGAATATTCGCAGCGGGAAACTCTACATGCCTCTCAAGCGTGGCAGATACTTCGACAGTGGCCAGGCCATATGCCAACGCTTGATCTCGGGCTAGTTGGGTCGTGGACCTGAGGGAGCGGAAGTGTGCAACCACATCCGCGAATTCCAGCTCCACGGGGCCTGGTAGGAAGAATGAAGGATCCACGCCCAGGGCTAGGCTTAGTTGCGCAACGGTGGCTGGGGCTGGCCGCTTAGTGTTCTTTTCGTACGAAGCGATTGCTGTGGGTGTTTTCCCGACTTTATCGGCCAAGCCGTTCTTGCGGAGGCCCGCAAGGTGGCGGGCCAACCGCAAGCGCCTTCCATCGAAGAGCTGCGCAACATCACCGATCTGCACTGAGGATCGGTGACGAGAATTCATGCTTAACCACTCGTTTCGCTACTGTTGCGCTCATTTGGCGTCTTACGGAGACGTACCGGAGCGTCAGAGACAACTTCGTTCGGGTTAGGAGTGTACGGCTGCGGGTCGCGGCCGACCGGCATGCCCCCTCCAGGCTCGGGCGGAAGTGTCATCAGGTTGTGCTTCCAGTGCCATGACTGGTGGGTTATTAGGTTGGGGCGACCAAATACGAGTTCTCGCTCCTTGAACTCCTCGTGGATGCTGTGGCCGACAACGAAAGTGTTGCTTGTTTCTTCGTCGTCCGGGTCCATGGCTGGGGGAAAGGGTTCGAATCCATCCAGCATGAGGACACCCGCCGCGAACAAGTCGTACTCAGGCTCAGGGTCAGGGTCGGGGTGCGAGGCGACCCGACGCTTGGTTTCGCTCTTTGTGGCCCATCGAATCTTTCGGCTCTGCCCAAAGTGAAAGGACTGCAAGAGCCATCGTCGGGACCCGAACTGCCACCCCGGCGAGTTGTTCAGGGGAGCGTACGAGACAAGGTGTGGGTTCAGGCGGGGCATCCTGTCGAAATCGTCAGGGTGTAGCCCCTCTCGGACGGTGTCCATCCCGGCGTCTGACGGGAGGCCGGCAGGCAGATGGAAGTCGCCGCATGAGAAGACGCGGTCCATGCGGTCACAGATGAGGCCATGAGCGGTGTAGCCGACGTAGCCAGGCCCGTATCCGCGGCGTGGGTCGTAGTCCCGCATGGTCTCCGCGTACGCGGAAGCCACCGCCCACGAGATGCCGGCAAGCACGCCGGCCTTCGAGAGGTCGCTGACGACCTCCTCCTGCTCAGTCATGGCGGCACTATACCCAGAATCAGTAATCTGCGCATCAAAGTGAACCGTGTGGCCGCTAGTGCGACCTGGAGAGAACCTGTCTCTGCTGTGGCGCACTGTACAACCGAGCACTGACAACCCTGTCCTGATGCGAGGCATGGCGCCAGGGGTCTGAGGGCTGGTGGAGGGCGACCTCTTCCGGTCGTGCATCTGCTGTTGAGCGTCGTAGAGGAGGCGCGATTCCCCCAGGCGTCCCCCGGAGGGACCCCAGCGAGGTGAAGCCCATGGTCAGAGCGAATGAGGGGAGCCCGCTGTAAATCTGCCGGCTCAGCCTTCCCAGGTTCGAATCCTGGCGCCGCCACACTGGGGAAAACCCCTCCGATCTGCGGAAACGTAGAGCGGAGGGGTTTTCGCGTTCCCGGGGTGCGCCCGGGGCACACTGACCCCATGAGCACGCGTCGCAGAAGTTGCCCCGAGTGCCGTCGGGAGATCGCCGTCGTCGCCGGCCGGTTCGCACGGCACGACCCGCCGGGCGCGCGGGAGCACGGGGAACTGGTGTCGTGCCCCGGGTCGCGACGGCAGGCGGAACTCGGGGCGGCACAGCCCGCGTTGGACGGGTACGTCGTGCCCGAGTTTTCAGGTCAGCTTCCGCTGTTCTGAACCCGAGTGCCCGGCCAACTGCCGCTGCTCTGAACCCCGAGTCCCCGTTCAGCTGCCGCTGTCCTGAACCCCGCTACCGTGCGGTCGTGAACTGCCGTGCCCGGTACGCGTGTACCGCTTTGCGACGGTGACGCAGGACCCGCTCAGGTCGTGACGGCAGGGCCCGTTCGGTCGTGAGGGCAGGGCCCGTTCGGTCGTGAGGGCCGGACCCCGTCCAGGTCATGACGGCCCGACCCCGTCCAGGTCATGACGGCCCGACCCCGTTCAGATCGTGCCGGGGCCGTTGCGGACCCCGGCGGTGGCCGTCCTCAGTTCCCCGCCACCGACTTCACGGCTACCGACACCGGGGCCGAGCCGCTGATGACTTCGAGCGTCAGGCCGTGTGTCGCCGGGGTGTCGAGCAACTCCGCCAGGACGGCGGCCACGTCGTCGCGCGGAATCGGACCGCGGCCGGTGTGGGCCTCCAGACGTACCTGGCCGTTTCCGGCGTCGTTCGTGAGCATTCCGGGCCGCAGGATCGTCCAGTCCAGGGCGTCCAGGCCGCGGACGTACTCGTCGGCGGCGCCTTTGGCGCGCAGATAGACGTCGAAGATCTCGTCGCCCTCGTGCCGCGGGTCCGCGCCCATCGACGACACGACCAGGAAGCGCCTGACGCCCGCCCGGACCGCCGCGTCCGCGAACAGGACGGCCGCGCCCTTGTCCACCGTGTCCTTGCGGTCCGTTCCGCTGCCCGGGCCCGCGCCGGCCGCGAAGACCGCCGCGTCCGCGCCCTGGAGATGAGAGGCGACCTCCTCGACCGAGGCCGACTCCAGGTCCAGTACGACGGGTTCGGCACCGGCCGCCCGCAGATCGTCGCCCTGTTCGGCCTTGCGGATGATCCCCGCGACCTCGTCTCCGCGCGCGGCGAGCAGCTTCTCCAGCCGCAGCGCGATCTGACCATGACCACCAGCGATGACAATGCGCATGATTCCGACCGTACGCCCGGACAGCCGCATCCGCCGCACGACTTCAGCCACGCCCCACCGCCTTGGAGGCGTGCGCATCATGAACGGGCGCCGGGGTGCGAGTCGAGGGCGCACGTGGGTGACCGTGCGCCCCTCAAGCCACGCCACCCGCCCCTCAAACCCGTCACCCGGACCTCAAGCCGCGCCACCCGCTCCTCAAGCCGCGCCACTCGCCCTCAGGCCCGTCACCCGGACCTTAAGCCCGTCACCCGGACCTTAAGCCCGTCACCCGGACCTCAAGGCACGCCACCCGCCCCCAAGCCACGTCACCCGCCCCTCAAGCCCGTCACCCGGACCTCAAGCCACGTCACCCGCCCCTCAAGCCGCGCCACCCGGACCTCAAGCCGCGCCACCCGCCCCTCAAGCCGCGCCACCCGCCCCTCAAGCGACCCGCCCGGCCCCAAATCACCCTCGCCCGGCCCCCAAATCACCCTCGCCCGGCCCCCAAGTCACCCTCGCCCTGACCGCCTCACGACAGTTCCCCCCGCCCCTGCCGGGGCAGCCCCAACTCCGCGGCCACGGCGGAGTTGCAGTACTCCCGTACCGCGCTCGTCCGCGCGACAACCCGCCCCCGGTGCACCACGATCCGGCTGTACGCCAGCGACAGCGCGCCCGACAGCCGGTCCCCGCGGACCGCGAGCAGTTCGGCCGGGAAGCCCGCCTCCACCCGTACCTCGGGCAGACCCATTGCCGCGCGCGCCGACGCGCTGACACAGTCGTACGCGTCCTCGGGGCGCAGCCCGTGGCGGGAGGCCAGCAGATAGGCGGCCTCCAGCGGGTCCCCGCGGCCGACCGGGTTCGACACGTCCCGCAGGGCACCGCTGCCGGCGGCGACGCGTACGCCGGCGGCGCGCAGCAGTCGTACGGGCGCCGTGGCCCGTCGTTCCACGCCCCCGCAGCCGCCCTGCGGCAGGCACACGACCGTCACACCGGCCGCGGCGAGCTGGTCCGCGGCGCGGGAGGCCACCTGGGACGGCAGGCGTCCCAGGCCGCCGCACGGGCCGAGCGTCACACCGGGGCGGAGGCCGCCGGCCATCGCGGCGAGGCGGGAGAGGCGCGCCGGGTCGGTGGCGTCGGTGTGCAGGTCGACGGGGCAGCCGTGCTCGGAGGCGACCTCCAGGACCGCCTCCACGTAGCCGGTCGGATCCGGGTCGAGGTCGGGACAGCCGCCGACCACCGACGCGCCCATCTTCACGGCGTCCCGCAGCATCGCGAGCCCGTCGGCCCCGGCGACGCCGGTCAGCAGCCGGGGCATCGCCACCGTCGTCAACTCGGTGAGCCCGCGCAGCGAACGCCGTGCCTGGAGTACGGCGGCGAGCGCGTTCAGCTCCTGGATCTCGTCCACGCGTACATGCGCCCGGAGCACGGTCGCCCCGTGCCCGAGCTGGAGCAGAGCGGCCTCGGTGGCCCGGCGCTGCACGTCAGGCGGGTCGTAGGAGACCGGTCCGCCCTCGTCGGCGGAGAGCGCGGTGTCGCCGTGGGCGTGCGGCTCGGCCGGGGCCGGCAGGAGGAGATAGCCGCCGAGGTCCACGCGCGCACCGCACGCACGCGTGCCGCCCGCCAGGCTGCCGGCCGTGCCGACCGCCTCGATGCGTCCGCCGTCCAGCCGTACGTCCACGGTCCGGCCGTCGGTGAGCCGTGCTCCGCACAGCAGGAGAGCACTGGGATCGGCCGGTCCGGACGAGCCCGACGAGGAGGACGAGTGGGGCGGCTGGGGGTGGCTGTCGGGCATCGCGCTCCAGAGGCAAGATCACGCAGAGTGAGTCGAGCCTAGGGTGACGAGGGGGCACGGAAGCGCAGGAGCGCAATAGTCGTACCGGTGTGGTCCGCCGAACGGGAGCGCGTCCGCGGGACCCGCGATGGCCTGCGAGGTGTCCGTGTGCTCCGCCGATCGGCCCCAGAAGCGGGCCGTGAAACGGATTTGGGTGAACGGCGGCTGAGCGTGTAATGTCTTCATCGCTCGCCCCAATAGCTCAGTCGGTAGAGCGTCTCCATGGTAAGGAGAAGGTCTACGGTTCGATTCCGTATTGGGGCTCTGGTGTGAGAGGTTCCCGCCGCGAGGCGGGAACGGATCACATCAAAGCGGTGTAGCTCAGTCGGTAGAGCAAGCGGCTCATAATCGCTGTGTCACCGGTTCAAGTCCGGTCACCGCTACTGACAGTAGCCGATTGCGGGGTCGGTCCTTCGATCGGCTACTCTTCTATGCGTTAAACCATCCCATCCGTTCGTCAAGGAGCACTCACGTGGCTGCCACCGACGTCCGCCCGAAGATCACGCTGGCCTGCGTGGAGTGCAAGGAGCGGAACTACATCACCAAGAAGAACCGGCGTAACAACCCGGACCGTCTTGAGATGAAGAAGCACTGCCCGCGTTGCAACGCGCACACCGCGCACCGCGAGACGCGATAAATCAGGCTCGTACGCGAGGCCGCCCCCGACAGTGGGGGCGGCCTCGCGTCGTTTCGGGCCCGGTTACCGGCCGGTTCCGGTCGGCCCCGGCGCATCAGCCAGGCGCATCAGTCAGGCGAACCAGCAGGTCAACCGCAGTAGACAGCAGGAGGTACCGAGCCATGGCGCTCGACCAGTCCTTCGTGGGGCGGAGCTACCCGCCCACCGAGCCCTATGAGGTGGGCCGGGAGAAGATCCGTGAGTTCGCGGAGGCCGTGGGGGACACCAACCCGGCGTACACCGACCCGGAGGCCGCCAAGGCGCTGGGCCACCCGGACGTGATCGCCCCGCCGACCTTTGTCTTCTCCATCACGTTCAAGGCGGCGGGACAGGTCGTCGAGGACCCCCAGCTGGGCCTGGACTACAGCCGGGTCGTGCACGGTGACCAGAAGTTCGCCTACACCCGGCCGGTGCGCGCCGGTGACCGGCTGTCCGTCACCTCGACCATCGAGGCCGTCAAGTCCATGGCCGGCAACGAGATCGTCGACATCCGCGGCGAGGTCCACGACGAGGCGGGGGAGCACGTCGTGACCGCCTGGACGAAACTCGTGGCCCGTGGGGCGGACGCCGAAGAAGGGAAGGCCTGAGCGGCTATGACGGCGAAGATTGCGTACGGCGACGTCGAGGTCGGCACCGAACTGCCCGCCCAGACTTTCTCCGTGACCCGCGCCACGCTCGTCCAGTACGCGGGCGCCTCCGGCGACTTCAACCCGATCCACTGGAACGAGAAGTTCGCCAAGGAGGTCGGACTGCCGGACGTCATCGCGCACGGCATGTTCACCATGGCCGAGGCGATCCGTGTGGTCACCGACTGGACCGGCGACCCGGCGGCGGTCGTCGAGTACGGCGTCCGCTTCACCAAGCCCGTCGTCGTGCCCAACGACGACCAGGGCGCCACGATCGAGGTCAGCGGCAAGGTCGCGGCCCTGCTCGACGACAACCGGGTCCGGGTGGACCTGACCGTGGTCAGCGAGGGCCGCAAGGTGCTCGGTATGTCGCGAGCGGTCGTACAGCTCGCGTGAACGGCACGCGCGTGCCGTGAAGTAAGGGGCGTTCTCCCTGGTGAGGCGCCCCTTACGTGTTTCCGGCCGAGTCCCCTTGACCTAGTTAGTGATTGAGTACTAACTTAGCTTCATGGTCAGGATGAGTGCAGAGGAGAGGCGCGAGAGTGTCGTCCGCGCGGCGATGACCGAGTTCGCCCGTGGTGGCTACTACGGCACGTCCACGGAGGCGATCGCCAAGCGGGTCGGTGTCTCGCAGCCGTATCTCTTCCGGCTCTTCCCGGGCAAGAAGGCGATCTTCCTCGCGGCCGCCGAACGCTGTGTGGAGGACACCATCCGAATGTTCGAGGAGGCCTCCGAAGGGGTGGAGGGCGAAGAGGCCCTGCACGCCATGGGCGACGCCTATCGGAGGGTCGTCTCGGAGGAGCCCGAGCGGCTGATGATGCAGATGCAGATGTACCTCGCCGTGGCGGCCGCCGAGCAGGAGGGCGACCGCGAGTTCGGCGAGGCCGTGCGGACCGGCTGGACCCGGCTGTGGGACACCGTGCATCTGCCGCTGGGGGCCGACGTCCAGCAGACGACGACCTTCATGGCGTACGGGATGCTCATCAACTGCCTGGTGGCCATGGGCTTCCCGCCCGATCACCGGGTCTGGGCGGGGATGGAGCCGGCGGAGCCGGACGACGAGCGGGCGTAGCGGCGGGGTGGCGAAGGTTACCCTGCGTTTTTATGACCGCGAAAGTTAGTGATCGATAACTATCCATGCAGGCGGAACGCATCACCCCAGGGGGAGCGATGTCACACCACACCGATCAGAACGCGCGGGCCACCCGCCCGGGCGGGGCCGTATGGGCTCTCGTCATCACCAGCGTCGCCGGGTTCATGGCGGCACTCGACAACCTCGTCGTCACCACCGCACTGCCCTCCATCCGTGAGGACCTGGGCGGAGCGCTGCACGACCTGGAGTGGACGGTGAGTGCGTACACACTCACCTTCGCCGTCCTGCTGATGTTCGGCGCGGCCCTCGGCGACCGCTTCGGCCGCCGCAGGCTCTTCCTCGTCGGCATTTCGATCTTCACCGTCGCGTCCGCCGCCGCGGCCCTGGCGCCCGGCATCGACTCCCTGATCGCCGCCCGCGCGGTGCAGGGTGCCGGCGCGGCGATCATGATGCCGCTGACGCTGACCCTGCTGACGGCGGCGGTGCCCGCCGCCAAGCGCGGGATGGCGTACGGCATCTGGGGCGCCGTCAACGGGCTCGCGATCGCCTCCGGGCCGCTGGTCGGCGGCAGCCTCACCGAGCACATCTCCTGGCAGTGGATCTTCTGGCTGAACGTTCCGCTGGGCATCGCCCTGCTGCCGCTGGCCCGCCTGCGCCTGGCCGAGTCGTACGGCGCCGGCGCCCGGCTCGACATCCCCGGCACCCTGCTCGCCAGCGGCGGCCTGTTCGGGATCGTGTACGGGCTCGTGCGCGGCCCTGCCGACGGCTGGACCGGACGTCTGGTCCTGACCGGCCTGTTCGCCGGAGGCGCGCTGCTCGTCGGGTTCGTCCTCTACAGCACCCGCGCCAAGAACCCGATGCTGCCGATGCGGCTGTTCCGCTCCCGGGCGTTCTCCGGGATCAACGCCGCGAGCATGCTGATGTTCCTCGGCATGTTCGGGTCGATCTTCCTGCTCAGCCAGTACATGCAGATCGTGCTCGGCTACTCGCCGACCGAGGCGGGGCTGCGGATGCTGCCGTGGACCGGTATGCCGATGCTCGTCGCGCCGATCGCCGGCATCCTCGCCGACCGCATCGGCGGCCGGCCCGTCGTCGCCACCGGCCTGTTCCTCCAGGCGGCCGGCCTCGCCTACTTGGCGTCCGTGGTCACCGTCGACGTCTCCTACGCCGCCCAGCTGCCCGGCCTGATCATCAGCGGCGTCGGCATGGCCCTGTTCTTCGCCCCGGCCTCCCACCTGGTCATGTCCAGCGTCCGCGCCTCGGAGCAGGGCATCGCGTCCGGCGCCAACAACGCCCTGCGCGAGGTCGGCGGCGCGCTCGGCATCGCCGTCATGGCGTCGATCTTCTCCGCGCAGGGCGGCTACGAGACCGGCCAGACCTTCGTCGACGGCCTGCGGCCCGCACTGGTCACCGGCGGCACCGTCGTCGCCCTCGCCGGCGTCGCGGCTCTGATCATCCCGTCCCGGCGACGTGCCGGCGCGGCCGGGAGCGAGGCCGAGCAGGCCCCGAAGCGGGTGCTGGAGACGGCCGCAGGCTGATCCGTCCGCCCTGGCTCCACCTCATCGAGGGCACCGAATCCGGACCACGAGGACCCGAGGAGCAGTCATGCCCACCCTTCCCTGGACCGTCCCGAACCCCGCACCGCCCGGCACCGAGGCGCACGTCTTCGCCTCCCGCTTCGAGACCCGCACCCTCTGGGGAGCGTTCCGTTTCCTGGCCCGCACGCCCGGCGTGTGGTGGCAGGTGAGCCGGGCGCCCGGCGCGTACGGCGCCTCCCTGAAGGCCGAGCCCTTCAAGCGGACCTTCTGGACGCTGTCCGCCTGGGAGTCGCCCGCGGCGCTGAAGGACTTCGCGCGCTCCGGCACCCACGCCCCGACCTCACGGGGGCTGGCGGCGCAGATGCGGGACGCGAAGTTCGCCACCTGGCAGGTGCCGAGCGACGAGCTTCCGCTCGACTGGGCGGAGGCGTTGCGACGGCTGACCTGAACGCCACGCGCGCGTGGAGCGCGTATCGGCCCCGGCACTCCACAGGGGTGCCGGGGCTGTCGGTGCCGTCTCGTAGTCTTGAGCGCGTGCAGGAACTCCACGACGCCCCCCTCGCCCCCTTCACCACCTTCCGGCTGGGCGGCCCGGCCACCCGCCTGGTCACCGCCACCTCCGACGCCGACGTGATCGACGTCGTGCGCGAGGCCGACGCCACCGGGACCCCGCTGCTGCTGATCGGCGGCGGATCGAACCTGGTCATCGGCGACAAGGGCTTCGCGGGCACCGCGCTCGTCATCGCCACCAAGGGCGTCGAGCTGGAGGGCACCACACTCGAACTGGCCGCCGGCGAGGTGTGGACCGACGCCGTCGCTCGCACTGTCGAGGCCGGGCTCGCCGGAGTCGAGTGCCTCGCCGGAATCCCCGGCTCCGCGGGCGCCACGCCGATCCAGAACGTGGGCGCCTACGGCCAGGAGGTCTCCTCGACGATCACCGAGGTGATCGCGTACGACCGCCGGGCCGGCGAGACGGTCGTGATCCCGAACGCCGACTGCGCCTTCTCCTACCGCCACAGCCGCTTCAAGGCCGACCCGGAGCGCTACGTCGTCCTGCGCGTCCGCTTCCGGCTGGAGGACGCCGACGGGCTCTCCGCCCCGGTCAAGTACGCCGAGACCGCGCGCGCCCTCGGCGTCGAGGCCGGTGACCGCGTGCCCCTGGCCGCCGCCCGGGAGACGGTGCTGAAGCTCCGTAGCGGCAAGGGCATGGTGCTGGACCCCGAGGACCACGACACCTGGTCGGCCGGATCGTTCTTCACCAACCCGATCCTCACCGACGAGCAGTTCGCGGCGTTCCACGCACGCGTGCGCGAGCACCTCGGCGACGGCGCCGAGCCGCCCGCCTACCCGGCGGGGGAGGGGCACATCAAGACCTCCGCGGCCTGGCTCATCGACAAGGCGGGCTTCACCAAGGGGTACGGCACGGGCCCCGCGCGTATCTCCACCAAGCACACCCTCGCCCTCACCAACCGCGGTGAGGCGACCACCGAGGACCTCCTCGCGCTCGCCCGTGAGGTCGTCGCCGGCGTCCGCGAGACCTTCGGCATCACGCTGGTCAACGAGCCGGTGACGGTCGGCGTCAGCCTCTAGCGCGCGTTCCGCGGGGGCACGGCAGCCGCTCGCCCGGGTTCGCGGGTGCACGCAGCCTCTTAGGAGGGTTCGCGTCGGCACGGCAGCCCCCAGCGGGCGTTCACAGGGGGCATGTCTGCCTCCAGCGCGCGTTCGCGGGGCGCGGCCCGTCTCAATAGGCGACGCCCACGCCTCAGTAGGCGACGCCCACGCCCTGCTTCACCGTGGCCGGGTCCGTGACCGCCGCCAGCATGGCGTGCGCCGCATCGGCCCGTCCCAGGAAGCGGCCCCGGGCCGGGAACCCGCCCAGGACCTTGCGGTACGAGCCGGTGAGCGGCTTGTCCTGGAGGCGGGGCGGCCGTACGACCGTCCACTCCGTGGCGCTGCGGGCCAACTCGGCCTCCATCTCCCGCAGATCGGCGTAGATGTCCTTCAGGACAGCCGAGACGATGCCGCGCGCCGCCCGGTCGACGATGCCGTCCCCGTCAGGTTCGGGGCCGACCGGCGCCGCGCTCACCACGACCAGCCGCCGCACCCCCTCCGCCTCCAGGGCACCGAGCACCGTACGCGTCAGACGCGCCGCGATCCCCGCGTCCTTGCGGCTGCGGGCACCGAGCCCGGACAGCACCGCGTCCCGTCCGGCGACGGCGGGGCGCAACGCCTGCGGGTCGGTCAGATCCGCGCGGAACACCTCCAGCCGGTCGCCGGTGACGGGGAAGCGAGCGGGGTCCCGTACGACGGCCGTGACCTCGTGACCGGCGTCCAGCGCCTGACGGACGATCTCCTTGCCGATGCCTCCCGTGGCACCGAGGACGGTGAGTTTCATGAGGTCTCCCGTAGGGGTGGGATTCGGGTGGGTGAGTATTCACTCACCCCCATCTCCTCTAGAGTGAGTAAGTACTCACCCACCCGTCAAGGGCGATTGGACGATTCATGGAGAACCGACCCACCCGCGTTCGACTGCTCGACGCCGCCCACGACCTGATGCTCAGTGTCGGGCTGGCGCGGGCCACGACGAAGGAGATCGCGCGGGCGGCCGGGTGCTCCGAGGCGGCGCTGTACAAGCACTTCGCCAGCAAGGAGGAGCTCTTCATCCAGGTGCTCACCGAGCGGCTGCCCCCGCTGCGCCCGCTGCTCAGCGGCCTCGCGGCCGAGCCCGGCCGGCACTCCCTGGAGGAGAACCTCACCGAGATCGCCCGTCAGGCCGCGCTGTTCTACGAGCAGAGCTTCCCGATCGCGGCGTCGCTGTACGCGCAGACCGAGCTCAAGCGGCGGCACGACGACGCCGTACGGCAGATGGGGGCCGGCCCGCACGTACCGATCCAGGAGCTCGACACCTATCTGCGGGCCGAGCAGGAGATGGGCCGGGTCCGCACGGACGCGGACACGTTCGCCGCGGCCTCGCTGCTGATGGGGGCCTGCGCGCAGCGGGCGTTCGCCTACGACGCGACCAGGGAGGCGGTACGGCCGCCCGTGGACGACTTCGCCGCCCGGCTGGCCCGCACGCTCCTCGCCGGCATCGCCGACTGACCACCGGCCCCGCGAGCGAGGCGGACCGGTCAGCCGGTCCCGAGGCGGTCCGGGCCAGCCGGTCCCGAGGCGGTCCGGGCCGGCCGGTCCCGACGCGGACCGGACGAGCCGACCGGCCTCGCGAGTGCGACGGCCTGGGCGAGCCGTCCCTGCGCGGGTTGGGCGAGCCGTCACTGCGTGGGCCGGGTGAGCCTGCTCCTAGACCGGCCGAGTGAGCCCGCTCCTGCGTGGGCCGGGTGAGCCTGCTCCTGGACGGGCCGAGTGAGCCCGCTCCTACACGGGCTGGGTGAGCCAGTCGTCCACGCCCGCCAGCAGCTTGCCCTTCACGTCCTCGGGTGCGGCCGAGGCGCGCACCGACTGCCGGGCCAGTTCCGCCAACTCCTCGTCCGTGAAGGCGTGATGGCGGCGCACGAGGTCGTACTGGGCGGCGAGCCGCGAGCCGAAGAGCAGCGGGTCGTCGGCGCCGAGGGCCATCGGCACACCCGCGTCGTACAGGGTCCGCAGCGGGACGTCCTCGGGCTTCTCGTAGACGCCGAGGGCGACGTTCGAGGCGGGGCACACCTCACACGTCACGCCCCGGTCGGCGAGGCGCTTCAGCAGCCGCGGGTCCTCCGCCGCCCGCACCCCGTGCCCGATCCGGTGCGCGTCCAGGTCGTCCAGGCAGTCGCGGACCGAGGACGGTCCGGTCAGCTCGCCGCCGTGCGGGGCCGACAGCAGGCCGCCCTCGCGGGCGATGTGGAAGGCACGGTCGAAGTCCCGCGCCATGCCGCGGCGTTCGTCGTTCGACAGCCCGAAGCCGACGATGCCGCGGTCGGCGTAGCGCACCGCGAGCCGCGCCAGCGTGCGGGCGTCCAGCGGGTGCTTCATACGGTTCGCGGCGACCAGCACGCGCATCCCGAGCCCCGTGTCCCGCGACGCCGTCTCCACCGCGTCCAGGATGACCTCCAGCGCCGGGATCAGACCGCCCAGCCGGGGCGCGTACGACGTCGGGTCGACCTGGATCTCCAGCCAGCCGGAGCCGTCCCTGAGGTCCTCCTCCGCGGCCTCTCTGACCAGCCGCTGGATGTCCTCCGGCTCCCGCAGGCACGAGCGCGCGGCGTCGTACAGGCGCTGGAAGCGGAACCAGCCGCGCTCGTCCGTCGCCCGCAGCTTCGGAGGCTCCCCACTGGTCAGCGCGTCGGTCAGGGCCTCGGGCAGGCGCACACCGTATTTGTCGGCCAGTTCCAGCACGGTCGTCGGCCGCATCGAGCCGGTGAAGTGCAGGTGCAGATGGGCTTTCGGCAGTTCAGAGACATCACGTACACGCTCCATTCCAGGATCCTGCCGCACGCCCGCGCCGTCCCGGTAGCGGTTTCCCCTTTAGTGGTCTTGCTCGCACAAACAAACGGGGCCACCTCCGAAACCGGAGGTGGCCCCGTGGGCGGAGGGCGGATGTCAGTCCGTGGCCTCCGCGAGCAGCTTCTGGATCCGGCTTACGCCCTCGACGAGGTCCTCGTCACCGAGCGCGTACGACAGCCGCAGATAGCCCGGCGTGCCGAACGCCTCACCCGGGACGACCGCGACCTCGGCCTCCTCCAGGATCAGCTCGGCCAGCTCGACGCTGCTCTGCGGGCGCTTGCCGCGGATCTCCTTGCCGAGCAGCGCCTTGACCGACGGGTACGCGTAGAAGGCGCCCTCGGGCTCGGGGCAGACCACGCCGTCGATGTCGTTGAGCATCCGCACGATCGTCTTGCGGCGGCGGTCGAAGGCCTCACGCATCTTCGCGACCGCGTCCAGGTCGCCGGAGACGGCGGCGAGGGCGGCCACCTGGGCCACGTTCGAGACGTTGGACGTCGCGTGGGACTGCAGGTTGGTCGCGGCCTTCACCACGTCCTTCGGGCCGATGACCCAGCCGACCCGCCAGCCCGTCATGGCGTACGTCTTGGCGACACCGTTGACGACGATGCACTTGTCGCGCAGCTCGGGGAAGAGCCCCGGCAGGGAGACCGCGGCGGCCTCGCCGTAGACCAGGTGCTCGTAGATCTCGTCGGTCAGCACCCACAGGCCGTTGTCGACGGCCCAGCGGCCGATGGCCTCGGTCTCGGCCTCGGTGTAGACGGCGCCGGTCGGGTTGGACGGCGACACGAAGAGGACGACCTTCGTCCGCTCGGTGCGGGCCGCCTCCAGCTGCTCCACGGAGACGCGGTAGCCCGTGGTCTCGTCGGCGACGACCTCGACGGGGACACCGCCGGCGAGGCGGATCGACTCCGGGTACGTCGTCCAGTACGGCGCCGGGACGATGACCTCGTCGCCCGGGTCGAGGATCGCGGCGAAGGCCTCGTAGATGGCCTGCTTGCCGCCGTTGGTGACGAGGATCTGGGAGACGTCGGGCTCGTAGCCGGAGTCGCGCAGCGTCTTGGCGGCGATCGCGGACTTCAGCTCCGGCAGACCGCCGGCCGGCGTGTAGCGGTGGAACTTCGGGTTCTTGCACGCCTCGATGGCGGCCTCGACGATGTAGTCCGGGGTCGGGAAGTCGGGCTCACCGGCGCCGAAGCCGATCACCGGACGCCCGGCGGCCTTGAGGGCCTTGGCCTTGGCGTCCACGGCGAGAGTGGCGGACTCGGAGATCGCGCCGACTCGGGCGGAGACCCGGCGCTCGGTGGAAGGGGTTGCAGCGCTCATGGGCCCCATCGTTTCAGACAGGAAACGCGCGCGGCACGCGGGTTTCACGGACTGAACATCGGCTGAACATCCGTACGGATCCGGCCCGCGGCCTGGGCGATCTTGCGGTGCGGCCCCGCCGAACTCCCGGCGATCTTTCGCCTATCAAGCCCCCATCGGGCACTTTCTGTTCGACGGCGCGCCCAGGACCACGTACACTCTCACCTCGTTGGCCTTCAGCAGCCCGCAGTCGCACGGTGCACAGCGAGCACTCGACCGGATGCGGTACGTTGGGGGACACACAAAGGGTCGTAGCTCAATTGGTAGAGCACTGGTCTCCAAAACCAGCGGTTGGGGGTTCAAGTCCCTCCGGCCCTGCTACACACACCTTCGCCAGGATGTGTGCGCATGTACGTACAGCATTGCAACGCCGTGCGGCTCAGACCGGGCGCGGCACGGCCACGACCCGGGATCAGGTGAGGACGGATGGCGGACGCCGTGGGCTCCATCGATACGCCTGACGCCCAGGATGAGGCGCAGGAAAAGAAGAAGTCCCGCAAGGGCGGTAAGCGCGCGAAGAAGGGCCCGCTGAAGCGGCTTGCCCTCTTCTATCGCCAGATCGTCGCGGAGCTGCGCAAGGTCGTCTGGCCGACGCGCAATCAGCTGACGTCGTACACCACCGTGGTGATCTTCTTCGTCGCCATCATGATCGCCCTGGTGACCGTGATTGACTATGGGCTCGACCACGCCGCCAAGTACGTCTTCGGCTGAGCCGACAGCGAAGGGCGCCGTGGTTACCGGCGCCCCTTTTCGCATGTTCCACCCCTTGTATCCAGGAAGAAGCAGCCACCGTGTCTGACCAGAACCTGAACGACGCCGTCGAGCCGGACGAGTCCGTGGAAGACGAGCTCGACATCGTCGAGGGCGCGGACGAGGACCTGGACGAGGTCGAGGTGGCCGACGCCGAGGCGGGCGAGCCGGCCGAGGAGGCCGCGCTGCACGTCGAGGACGCCGAGGACGCGGAAGAGCCCGCCGAGGAGGAGACCGAGCCGGTCGACCCCATCGCCGCCCTGCGCGAGGAGCTTCGGACGCTGCCCGGCGAGTGGTACGTCATCCACACCTACGCCGGTTACGAGAACCGCGTGAAGACCAACCTGGAGCAGCGCGCCGTCTCGCTGAACGTCGAGGACTACATCTTCCAGGCCGAGGTGCCGCAGGAAGAGGTCGTCCAGATCAAGAACGGCGACCGCAAGACGATCAAGCAGAACAAGCTGCCGGGTTACGTGCTGGTCCGGATGGACCTGACCAACGAGTCCTGGGGTGTCGTCCGCAACACCCCCGGCGTCACCGGCTTCGTGGGCAACGCCTACGACCCGTACCCGCTGACCCTGGACGAGATCGTCAAGATGCTCGCCCCGGAGGCCGAGGAGAAGGCCGCCCGCGAGGCCGCCGAGGCCGAGGGCAAGCCCGCCCCGCAGCGCAAGGTCGAGGTCCAGGTCCTGGACTTCGAGGTCGGCGACTCGGTCACCGTCACCGACGGCCCGTTCGCCACGCTCCAGGCCACGATCAACGAGATCAACGCCGACTCCAAGAAGGTCAAGGGCCTCGTGGAGATCTTCGGTCGCGAGACGCCGGTCGAGCTCTCCTTCGACCAGATCCAGAAGAACTAGCGGCACAGCAGCTCTGAACGAAGGGCCTTCCACCGGCGGACTCCGCTGGTGGAAGGCCCTTTCGTCGTATGCGTCGGCGGATGCCCGACGCCGTTTCCCATTAAATGTGTGGTGCACCACAACCATCGGCGGCCCCTGCCGGTCTGACTTGATGACCGAAACGCGTGGACAGCGTTCTTCACGGTGATCTCCAACTCTTTGTGGTGGTTTGCCCTGCGCTGCTCGCTGCCCGCGCACCGACCGAGAAGTGGGGGACCTTCCTCATGCGCACTCGCACCCTCCTGGTCGTGGCGGCCGCGTCCGCCTGTGTCCTGCTGCCGACGACCTCCGCGGTGGCCGGCACCGGACCCGCCCCGTCGCCCAACAAGCAGAACCCGACCGCCCGTTCGGCCGCCCCGTCCGAGGCGGGCAACCCGCTGAGCACCAAGGCGCAGGCGGCCGGCGTCTGTTCCGACGCCTATCAGATCGGCGCCACCGCCTACATCAACCGCGGTGGCGTGCACGCCGCCTCGGTCAAGCAGTTCTACTCGCCCAGCTGCAAGGCCAACTACGGCTACGTCTGGGTCTGGCAGAGCTTCCGCGACAAGATCAAGGACTACGACGTCAGCACCGGCGTCTACAGCTACTCCCGTGACGAGGTCGTCGGCCAGGACTGGTGGAACGCCACCAACAGCCAGGAGTTCTGGTCCTTCCCCGCCGACACGATCAGCGAGTGCACCTCGGCCATCGGCACGCTGCGTGCCCCCGGCGACCCCGTGCCGGGCCAGGCCACCACGGCCAAGCGCTGCTGAGCCCGCTCTCGCCCCCTTGCGGGCCCCGGCCGACGCGCGGCGGCCGGGGCCCGTTCCTGTCCGGGGCACGGGCCGCCGGGGGCCGACCGCTGTCAGGGGGCGGGCGACCGGTGGCCTGAGCTGCCGGTTTTGGCCCTGACGCGTTACCCGTTATCGTTGTGCGGTATGCCTCCATCCGGATGATCCGGACGTTCGCCGTTGAAGGTGACCAGCGGTACGGATGGCGGCGGAACACCTCTCACTAAGGACCCGGAGAGAGCATGCCTCCCAAGAAGAAGAAGGTCACGGGGCTTATCAAGCTCCAGATCCAGGCCGGCGCGGCCAACCCGGCTCCGCCGGTCGGCCCCGCGCTGGGTCAGCACGGCGTCAACATCATGGAGTTCTGCAAGGCCTACAACGCCGCGACCGAGTCGCAGCGTGGTTGGGTCATCCCGGTGGAGATCACGGTCTACGAGGACCGTTCCTTCACCTTCATCACCAAGACCCCGCCGGCCGCGAAGATGATCCTCAAGGCTGCTGGTGTCGAGAAGGGCTCCGGCGAGCCGCACAAGACCAAGGTCGCCAAGATCACCGAGGCGCAGGTCCGCGAGATCGCCACCACCAAGATGCCCGACCTCAACGCCAATGACCTGGACGCCGCCGCGAAGATCATCGCCGGCACCGCCCGTTCCATGGGCATCACGGTCGAGGGCTGACCTCAACCCTCCCCAGCAGAAGTGAGTGGCGGGGCCTGCTCGGCCCGGACCACAACTCCTAAGACAACACAGGAGCAGTAGTGAGCAAGCGCAGCAAGTCTCTCCGCGCTGCGGACGCCAAGGTCGACCGGGACAAGCTCTACGCCCCGCTCGAGGCCGTCCGTCTCGCCAAGGAGACGTCCACGACCAAGTTCGACGGCACCGTCGAGGTCGCCTTCCGCCTGGGTGTCGACCCGCGCAAGGCCGACCAGATGGTCCGTGGCACCGTGAACCTTCCGCACGGCACCGGTAAGACCGCCCGGGTCCTGGTCTTCGCGACCGGTGACCGTGCCGAGGCCGCACGTGCCGCGGGCGCCGACATCGTCGGTGCCGACGAACTGATCGACGAGGTTTCGAAGGGCCGTCTGGACTTCGACGCCGTCGTCGCCACCCCGGACCTCATGGGCAAGGTCGGCCGCCTCGGCCGTGTCCTCGGCCCGCGTGGTCTGATGCCGAACCCGAAGACCGGCACCGTGACCCCGGACGTGGCCAAGGCCGTGACCGAGATCAAGGGCGGCAAGATCGAGTTCCGCGTCGACAAGCACTCGAACCTGCACTTCATCATCGGCAAGGCGTCCTTCGAGGACTCCAAGCTGGTGGAGAACTACGGCGCCGCGCTGGAGGAGATCCTCCGTCTGAAGCCGTCCGCCGCCAAGGGTCGCTACATCAAGAAGGCCGCCATCACCACCACGATGGGCCCCGGCATTCCGGTCGACCCCAACCGCACCCGCAACCTCCTCGTCGAGGAGGACCCGGCCGCGGTCTGAGCCAACGGCTCACCAGGCTCGACGACGGGCCCCGCACCCTTCCCGGGTGCGGGGCCCGTCCCCTTTCCCGCCCCCGTGTGTCAGTGCCCTGGGTTAACGTGCATTCACGGGATTCGCACTGGGGGGACGGATGACGAGCACGAGGGCGCGCCGGTCGGCGTTCTGGACGGCGCTGCTGACCGCGTCGGCGGCCCTGGCCGCCTGCACCTCGTCCGACGGCTCCGAGGAGCGGGACCGCCCGGCGCCCTCAGGTGCCGTCACGGCCGCCCTGCGCACCGTCGAGCGGTCCACCGACGGCGCCGAGTCCGCGCGCGTGCGCTCCACGACCACGATGGGCTCGGCCCTGTCCATGAAGGCCCACGGCACCCTCGCCTGGCACGACGGCCTCACCGGCGCCCTGACGATCACGTACACCGGCGGCACCACGGCGGAGACGATGCGCCGCCTCGGCACCACCTCGATGCAGGCCCGCTATCTCCCCGACGCCTACTACGCCCGCATGGGCGAGGCGTTCGCCGAGAAGACCGGCGGCAAGCACTGGATCAAGTACGCCTACGACGACCTGGAGCGGCTCGCCGGCAGCTCCGGCGCCGATCTCGCCGACCAGATGCGCGGCAACGCCCCGCACACCTCCGTGAAGCTGCTGCTGTCCTCCGCGGACGTGCGCAAGGTCGGCGAGGAGACCGTGAGCGGCGAGCGCACCACGCGCTACTCCGGCACGGTCCAGGCGGCGGGCGCCATGTCGCAGACCGTCGACATATGGGTCGACGACCGGGACCTGCTGGTCAAGAAGGTCGAGAAGGGCAGCACGGCCACGGGGCAGCTGACCCAGACCGCGTACTACAGCGACTACGGCGTGAAGGCCGCGGTCGCCAGGCCCCCGGCGGGGGACACCGCGGACCTGGAGAAACTGCTGAAGGAGGGGACTCTCGGCGGCGCCTCCTGAGTCCGCGCGCGTACATATGCGCAGGACCGGTCGGGCCTGCTGGGCTACGCTCCCGATCTTGCTGTGCGCTCACCGTGCGCCGGCCGAGCGTTCCCCGGGGGAATTCGATGAGGCTTTCCGTACGTGCCGCCGCGCGGGCCGGCGTGCCCGCCGCCGTGCTGCTCCTCGCCGGCTGCGCCACCGGAGCCGGCGCCGAACGGACCGCTGGAGGCACCTCGGCCGCCGACGCCGTCGCGCGTGCCGTGGAGGAGACCGAGAACGTCACGTCGCTGCACTACAAGGTGACCGGCCGCTTCCCGGAGCGGGGACGCATAGCCGACGAGGGAACCGTCCGCACGAAGCCGGTCACGGGCAGCCTGCGGACCGCGACCCTGAGCGGCGCGGAGCGCGGCGAGACCGAGCTGCGGCTGGTCGACGGGGTGCTGTACGGCAGCGCGACCGGCGACATGGCCGGGGAGATCGGTGGCCGGCACTGGATCAGCTACGGCCCGGCCGCCCACTTCACCACCCACGGCGGTCTGCGCATGGACGTCGGAGCGCTGCGTGACTCCGTCACCCGCAACCCGGCCCGCGAGGCCGCCTTCCTGGCCGGTGCCCCGGACGTGAAGCGGGTCGGCGACGAGGAGATCGACGGCGGCGACACCACGCACTACACGGGGACGGCCGCTGTCGACGAGCTGCGCGCCTCGCTCGCGGACGTCGAGGACAAGGCCGCCCGCGAGGGCCGCGAGCGCAGCCTCGACCAGTACGAGAAGGCCGGCGTCGACGAGCTCACCCTCGACGTCTGGATCGACGGCGACGACCGTGTCCGACGGCTGCGCACCCAGGGCTTCGGCCGGCACGGTGAGCTCGATCTCACCGTCACCCTCCTCGACGACAGGCCGGTGACGATCCGCGCCCCCCGCCCCGACGACACCGCTGACCTGCGGAAGCCGCTGGAGAAGAAGGGGAGCTGACGAGCGCGGGGACCGATTTGCCTGACGGTGACCGTGTCCCGTACTCTCCTACAGAAGCCAAAGACCGCTGGTCGTTGCCGTGTCCTCGTAAGAGAGCACGGTGGCCGAAGGATCCGCTGAACTGCGGACGACCCGCGCAGGTGACTGTGGAAGTGCTCCCGGAGTTCGCTGCTCACGCTGTGAATGCCCGGTCGAGCTACGCCCCGTGCGCCTGCGCCGGGGCGTTTCGTTTTCCCAGCCCCTTCTGAGCGGTCCCATCACCCGGAAGGAGGCCGACGCTCTATGGCAAGGCCCGACAAGGCTGCCGCGGTAGCCGAGCTGACGGAGCAGTTCCGCAGCTCGAACGCCGCTGTGCTGACCGAGTACCGGGGTCTCACCGTGGCGCAGCTCAAGACGCTGCGTCGTTCGCTCGGTGAGAACGCCCAGTACGCCGTGGTGAAGAACACGCTGACCAAGATTGCGGCCAACGAGGCCGGGATCAACACGCTTGACGACCTGTTCAACGGTCCGACGGCGGTCGCCTTCGTCACCGGTGACCCGGTGGAGTCGGCGAAGGGTCTTCGTGACTTCGCCAAGGACAACCCGAACCTCGTCATCAAGGGCGGTGTCCTTGACGGCAAGGCGCTGTCCGCCGACGAGATCAAGAAGCTTGCGGACCTCGAGTCCCGCGAGGTTCTGCTCGCCAAGCTGGCGGGCGCCCTGAAGGGCAAGCAGACCCAGGCTGCTCAGGTCTTCCAGGCGCTCCCGTCGAAGCTCGTCCGCACCGTGGACGCGCTTCGCGCCAAGCAGGACGAGCAGGGCGGTGCCGAGTAACTCGGCTCGCATCATGATCGCCGCCTGAGGCAGCTCGCCTGAGGCAGTGGTCGTAGCGGGCCGAACGTACGCCCGCCAGACATGTACATCCGGCACCAGCCGAAATTAGTGGAAGGAAAGCCATCGTGGCTCTCACCCAGGACGAACTGCTCGCCGAGTTCGAGGGCATGACCCTCATCCAGCTCTCCGAGTTCGTGAAGGCGTTCGAGGAGAAGTTCGACGTCACCGCCGCTGCCGCCGTCGCCGTTGCCGGCCCGGCCGGCCCGGCCGCCCCGGCCGAGCAGGCCGAGGAGAAGGACGAGTTCGACGTCATCCTCACGGGTGCCGGCGACAAGAAGATCCAGGTCATCAAGGTCGTGCGTGAGCTGACCTCCCTGGGTCTGAAGGAGGCCAAGGACCTCGTGGACGGCGCCCCGAAGCCCGTTCTCGAGAAGGTCGCCAAGGACGCCGCCGAGAAGGCCGCCGAGTCCCTCAAGGGCGCCGGCGCCTCCGTCGAGGTCAAGTAACACCTCTCGGCCGAGTACGGCCGTAGCGCTGCAGAATCCGGCCTTCTGAGGCTGTAACGCAGTCGCATCGAAGAGCGATCATCCATTCGGGTGGTCGCTCTTCGGCGTTCCTGGGGGCGCGGCCACGGTTGCCTTGCGCCCGCTACGGCGGCGGGTATGGTGATCTTCGTCGTGTCTCCGGGCCCCCAGGGTTCGGGCATGGGGGCCTTGACGAACCGCACGCAGCGCGCAATTCTCAGGACGCGTCGCCACAAGGATCCGAATCCGAGGCATGGATCGGCGACGAAGAGGGCAGTATCAACGTGCATTGAGGGCGAGCATGCCGAGGGCGTTGAGAACAACGAGGGTCGCGAAAAACCCGCACTGGACATCAGTGTGCCAAGTGGCTACACTGACCCTTTGCGCTGCCTGTTAGCTGTCCCCTGCCCGTCACCAGGGGCATGCCCTCGCTTGAGCATCGATGACCGGACCATCCCTGACCTGGCCATTCTTTGGTTGGACAAGGAAACCCCTGTCTCTGTGCGCCGGTGAGGGGCCGGTACGCGCGTAGTGAGTCCGAGCCCTCGGAAGGACCCCCTCTTGGCCGCCTCGCGCAACGCCTCGACCGCGAATATGAACAACGGCGCCAGCACCGCCCCGCTGCGCATCTCCTTTGCAAAGATCAAGGAGCCCCTCGAGGTTCCCAACCTGCTCGCGCTGCAGACCGAGAGCTTTGACTGGCTGCTCGGGAACACCGCCTGGCAGAGTCGGGTCGAGGAGGCTCTGGAGTCCGGTCAGGACGTCCCCACCAAGTCCGGCCTCGAGGAGATCTTCGAGGAGATCTCCCCGATCGAGGACTTCTCCGGGTCGATGTCGCTGACGTTCCGGGACCACCGCTTCGAGCCTCCGAAGAACTCGATCGACGAGTGCAAGGAGCGCGACTTCACCTACGCCGCCCCGCTCTTCGTGACGGCGGAGTTCACCAACAACGAGACCGGTGAGATCAAGTCCCAGACGGTCTTCATGGGCGACTTCCCGCTCATGACGAACAAGGGCACCTTCGTCATCAACGGCACCGAGCGTGTCGTGGTGTCGCAGCTGGTCCGTTCCCCCGGTGTCTACTTCGACTCCTCCATCGACAAGACGTCCGACAAGGACATCTTCTCGGCCAAGATCATCCCGTCCCGGGGTGCCTGGCTGGAGATGGAGATCGACAAGCGCGACATGGTCGGTGTCCGTATCGACCGCAAGCGCAAGCAGTCCGTGACCGTCCTGCTCAAGGCTCTCGGTTGGACGACCGAGCAGATCCTCGAGGAGTTCGGCGAGTACGAGTCCATGCGCGCCACCCTGGAGAAGGACCACACCCAGGGCCAGGACGACGCGCTGCTCGACATCTACCGCAAGCTGCGTCCGGGCGAGCCCCCCACGCGTGAGGCCGCGCAGACGCTTCTGGAGAACCTGTACTTCAACCCGAAGCGCTACGACCTCGCCAAGGTCGGCCGCTACAAGGTCAACAAGAAGCTGGGTGCGGAGGCTCCGCTCGACGCGGGCGTCCTGACCGTCGAGGACGTCATCTCGACGATCAAGTACCTGGTCAAGCTGCACGCCGGCGAGACCGAGACGGCCGCGGACAACGGCCAGACGATCGTCGTCGAGACCGACGACATCGACCACTTCGGCAACCGTCGTCTGCGCAGCGTCGGCGAGCTCATCCAGAACCAGGTCCGCACCGGTCTGGCTCGTATGGAGCGCGTCGTGCGTGAGCGCATGACGACCCAGGACGTCGAGGCGATCACGCCGCAGACCCTGATCAACATCCGGCCGGTCGTCGCCTCCATCAAGGAGTTCTTCGGCACCAGCCAGCTGTCGCAGTTCATGGACCAGAACAACCCGCTGTCCGGGCTGACGCACAAGCGTCGTCTGTCCGCGCTCGGCCCGGGTGGTCTGTCCCGTGAGCGGGCCGGCTTCGAGGTCCGCGACGTGCACCCGTCCCACTACGGCCGCATGTGCCCGATCGAGACGCCCGAAGGCCCGAACATCGGTCTGATCGGCTCGCTCGCCTCCTACGGCCGGGTCAACGCGTTCGGCTTCGTCGAGACGCCGTACCGCAAGGTCGTCGACGGCCAGGTCACCGACGAGGTGGACTACCTGACCGCCGACGAGGAGGACCGCTTCGTCATCGCGCAGGCCAACGCCACGCTCAACGACGACATGCGGTTCGCCGAGGCCCGCGTCCTGGTCCGCCGCCGTGGCGGCGAGGTCGACTACGTCGGTGGCGAGGACGTCGACTACATGGACGTCTCGCCGCGCCAGATGGTGTCGGTCGCGACCGCCATGATCCCGTTCCTCGAGCACGACGACGCCAACCGTGCCCTCATGGGCGCGAACATGATGCGTCAGGCCGTGCCGCTGATTAAGTCGGAGTCCCCGCTCGTCGGCACCGGCATGGAGTACCGCTCCGCCGTCGACGCCGGTGACGTGGTCAAGGCCGAGAAGGACGGTGTGGTCCAGGAGGTCTCCGCGGACTACATCACCACCGCCAACGACGACGGCACGTACATCACGTACCGCCTGGCCAAGTTCTCCCGGTCCAACCAGGGCACCTCGGTCAACCAGAAGGTCATCGTCAACGAGGGCGACCGGATCATCACGGGCCAGGTGCTCGCCGACGGTCCCGCCACCCAGAACGGCGAGATGGCGCTGGGCAAGAACCTGCTCGTGGCGTTCATGCCGTGGGAGGGTCACAACTACGAGGACGCGATCATCCTGTCGCAGCGCCTCGTGCAGGACGACGTCCTCTCCTCGATCCACATCGAGGAGCACGAGGTCGACGCCCGTGACACCAAGCTCGGCCCCGAGGAGATCACCCGGGACATCCCGAACGTCTCCGAGGAGGTCCTCGCCGACCTCGACGAGCGCGGCATCATCCGCATCGGTGCCGAGGTCATCGCCGGCGACATCCTCGTCGGCAAGGTGACCCCGAAGGGTGAGACCGAGCTGACCCCCGAGGAGCGCCTGCTGCGCGCGATCTTCGGTGAGAAGGCCCGTGAGGTCCGTGACACCTCGCTGAAGGTGCCGCACGGCGAGACCGGCAAGGTCATCGGCGTCCGCGTCTTCGACCGCGAGGAGGGCGACGAGCTTCCCCCCGGTGTGAACCAGCTGGTGCGCGTGTACGTGGCGCAGAAGCGCAAGATCACCGACGGTGACAAGCTCGCCGGCCGTCACGGCAACAAGGGTGTCATCTCCAAGATCCTGCCCATCGAGGACATGCCGTTCCTCGAGGACGGAACTCCGGTCGACATCATCCTGAACCCGCTGGGTGTCCCGTCCCGAATGAACCCGGGACAGGTCCTGGAGATCCACCTCGGCTGGCTCGCCAGCCGCGGCTGGGACGTCTCCGGCCTCGCGGAGGAGTGGGCGCAGCGCCTGCAGGTGATCGGCGCCGACAGCGTCGAGCCCGGCACCAACGTCGCCACCCCGGTCTTCGACGGTGCGCGTGAGGACGAGCTCGCGGGTCTGCTCCAGCACACCATCCCCAACCGCGACGGCGAGCGCATGGTGCTCCCGACCGGTAAGGCGCGACTGTTCGACGGTCGCTCGGGTGAGCCGTTCCCGGACCCGATCTCCGTCGGCTACATGTACATCCTGAAGCTGCACCACCTGGTCGACGACAAGCTGCACGCCCGCTCGACCGGTCCGTACAGCATGATCACCCAGCAGCCGCTGGGTGGTAAGGCCCAGTTCGGTGGCCAGCGGTTCGGCGAGATGGAGGTGTGGGCGCTGGAGGCTTATGGCGCCGCGTACGCCCTCCAGGAGCTGCTGACCATCAAGTCCGACGACGTCACCGGCCGCGTGAAGGTCTACGAGGCCATCGTCAAGGGCGAGAACATCCCCGAGCCCGGCATCCCCGAGTCCTTCAAGGTGCTCATCAAGGAGATGCAGTCGCTCTGCCTGAACGTGGAGGTGCTGTCCAGCGACGGTATGTCCATCGAGATGCGTGACACCGACGAGGACGTCTTCCGCGCTGCGGAGGAGCTCGGCATCGACCTGTCCCGGCGCGAGCCGAGCAGCGTCGAAGAGGTCTGACGGGAGTCCGGCGGGGCCCTCACCCACAGGGCCCCGCCGACCCCCAGGCCCCCGTTTCAGACCCCAAGACTTACAACCCTGAGAGGGATTGACGCATAGTGCTCGACGTCAACTTCTTCGATGAGCTCCGGATCGGTCTGGCCACCGCTGACGACATCCGTCAGTGGAGCCACGGCGAGGTCAAGAAGCCCGAGACCATCAACTACCGCACCCTCAAGCCCGAAAAGGACGGACTCTTCTGCGAGAAGATCTTCGGTCCGACCCGGGACTGGGAGTGCTACTGCGGCAAGTACAAGCGTGTCCGGTTCAAGGGCATCATCTGTGAGCGCTGCGGCGTCGAGGTGACTCGCGCCAAGGTGCGTCGTGAGCGGATGGGCCACATCGAGCTGGCCGCGCCCGTCACGCACATCTGGTACTTCAAGGGTGTCCCGAGCCGGCTGGGCTACCTGCTCGACCTGGCTCCCAAGGACCTCGAGAAGGTCATCTACTTCGCGGCGTACATGATCACGTTCGTCGACGAGGAGCGCCGTACCCGCGACCTGCCCTCCCTGGAGGCGCACGTCTCCGTGGAGCGTCAGCAGGTCGAGAACCGCCGGGACGCCGACCTGGAGGCCCGCGCCAAGAAGCTCGAGACCGACCTGGCCGAGCTGGAGGCCGAGGGCGCCAAGGCCGACGTGCGCCGCAAGGTGCGCGAGGGTGCCGAGCGTGAGATGAAGCAGCTGCGCGACCGTGCGCAGCGCGAGATCGACCGCCTCGACGAGGTCTGGACCCGGTTCAAGAACCTCAAGGTCCAGGACCTGGAGGGCGACGAGCTCCTCTACCGCGAGCTGCGTGACCGCTTCGGCACGTACTTCGACGGCTCGATGGGTGCCGCGGCGCTGCAGAAGCGCCTGGAGTCCTTCGACCTCGACGAGGAAGCCGAGAAGCTCCGCGAGATCATCCGCACCGGCAAGGGTCAGAAGAAGACCCGTGCGCTGAAGCGGCTGAAGGTCGTGTCTGCCTTCCTGCAGACCTCCAACAGCCCCAAGGGCATGGTGCTCGACTGCGTGCCGGTCATCCCGCCGGACCTTCGCCCGATGGTGCAGCTGGACGGTGGCCGCTTCGCGACCTCCGACCTGAACGACCTGTACCGCCGTGTGATCAACCGCAACAACCGACTGAAGCGCCTTCTCGACCTCGGTGCGCCCGAGATCATCGTGAACAACGAGAAGCGCATGCTCCAGGAGGCCGTCGACGCCCTCTTCGACAACGGTCGTCGTGGTCGCCCGGTCACCGGTCCCGGTAACCGCCCGCTGAAGTCCCTCAGCGACATGCTGAAGGGTAAGCAGGGTCGATTCCGTCAGAACCTGCTCGGTAAGCGTGTGGACTACTCCGCGCGTTCCGTGATCGTCGTCGGTCCGCAGCTGAAGCTGCACCAGTGCGGTCTGCCCAAGGCGATGGCGCTGGAGCTCTTCAAGCCGTTCGTGATGAAGCGCCTGGTCGACCTGAACCACGCGCAGAACATCAAGAGCGCCAAGCGCATGGTGGAGCGCGGCCGCACGGTCGTGTACGACGTCCTCGAAGAGGTCATCGCCGAGCACCCGGTTCTCCTGAACCGTGCTCCCACCCTGCACCGCCTCGGCATCCAGGCCTTCGAGCCGCAGCTGGTCGAGGGCAAGGCCATCCAGATCCACCCGCTCGTCTGCACCGCGTTCAACGCGGACTTCGACGGTGACCAGATGGCCGTGCACCTGCCGCTGTCCGCGGAGGCGCAGGCCGAGGCCCGCATCCTGATGCTGTCCTCGAACAACATCCTCAAGCCCGCCGACGGTCGTCCGGTGACGATGCCGACCCAGGACATGGTCCTCGGTCTGTTCTTCCTCACCACCGACTCCGAGATGCGGAACGTCAAGGGCGAGGACCGCTCCTTCGCGTCCGTGGCCGAGGCGATCATGGCCTTCGACGCGGGCGAGCTCTCGCTCCAGTCGAAGATCGACATCCGCTTCCCGGTCGGCACCATCCCGCCCCGCGGCTGGATGCCGCCGGCGCAGGAGGAGGGCGAGCCGGAGTGGCAGCAGGGTGACTCGTTCCGTCTGCGGACGACCCTGGGCCGTGCGCTCTTCAACGAGCTGCTGCCCGAGGACTACCCGTTCGTCGACTACGAGGTCGGCAAGAAGCAGCTCTCCGAGATCGTCAACGACCTCGCCGAGCGCTACCCCAAGGTCATCGTGGCGGCGACGCTCGACAACCTGAAGGCATCCGGCTTCTACTGGGCGACCCGTTCCGGTGTCACCGTGGCCATCTCCGACGTCGTCGTTCCCGAGGCGAAGAAGGAGATCGTCCGCGGCTACGAGGCGCAGGACGAGAAGGTCCAGAAGCAGTACGAGCGCGGTCTGATCACCAAGGACGAGCGCACCCAGGAACTCATCGCGATCTGGACCAAGGCGACCAACGAGGTTGCCGAGGCCATGAACGAGAACTTCCCGAAGACCAACCCGATCTTCATGATGGTGAACTCGGGTGCACGAGGCAACATGATGCAGATGCGTCAGATCGCCGGTATGCGTGGTCTGGTGTCGAACGCCAAGAACGAGACGATCCCGCGTCCGATCAAGGCCTCGTTCCGTGAGGGTCTGTCCGTGCTGGAGTACTTCATCTCCACGCACGGTGCCCGTAAGGGTCTGGCGGACACCGCCCTTCGTACCGCCGACTCGGGTTACCTGACCCGTCGTCTGGTGGACGTCTCCCAGGACGTCATCATCCGCGAGGAGGACTGCGGCACCGAGCGCGGTCTGAAGCTGCGGATCGCCTCGAAGAACGCCGCCGGCGTTCTGGTCAAGGCGGACGACGTCGAGACCAGCGTCTACGCCCGCATGCTCGCCGAGGACGTCGTCATCGACGGCAAGGTGATCGCGCCGGCCAACGTGGACCTGGGCGATGTGCTCATCGACCAGCTGGTGCACCACGGTGTCGAGGAGGTCAAGACCCGTTCGATCCTGACCTGCGAGTCCCAGGTCGGCACCTGCGCGATGTGCTACGGCCGTTCGCTGGCCACCGGCAAGCTGGTCGACATCGGTGAGGCGGTCGGCATCATCGCCGCCCAGTCCATCGGTGAGCCCGGTACCCAGCTGACGATGCGTACCTTCCACACCGGTGGTGTGGCCGGTGACGACATCACCCAGGGTCTGCCGCGTGTCGTCGAGCTCTTCGAGGCCCGTACCCCGAAGGGTGTCGCCCCGATCTCCGAGGCCACCGGCCGCGTGCGGATCGAGGAGACCGAGAAGACGAAGAAGCTGGTCGTCACCCCGGACGACGGCAGCGACGAGACGGCGTACCCGATCTCGAAGCGTGCCCGACTCCTGGTCAGCGAGGGCGAGCACGTCGAGGTGGGCCAGAAGCTCACCGTGGGTGCCACCAACCCGCACGACGTGCTGCGCATCCTGGGTCAGCGTGCCGTCCAGGTCCACCTGGTCGGCGAGGTCCAGAAGGTCTACAACTCGCAGGGTGTGTCGATCCACGACAAGCACATCGAGATCATCATCCGGCAGATGCTGCGCCGTGTGACGATCATCGAGTCCGGCGACGCCGAGCTGCTGCCCGGCGAGCTGGTCGAGCGCTCGAAGTTCGAGACCGAGAACCGTCGTGTGGTCCAGGAGGGCGGTCACCCGGCCTCCGGTCGTCCGCAGCTGATGGGTATCACCAAGGCCTCGCTGGCGACGGAATCCTGGCTGTCGGCCGCCTCCTTCCAGGAGACGACCCGAGTCCTGACGGACGCGGCGATCAACGCCAAGTCCGACAGCCTCATCGGCCTCAAGGAGAACGTCATCATCGGTAAGCTCATCCCGGCCGGTACGGGTCTGTCCCGCTACCGCAACATCCGGGTGGAGCCCACCGAGGAGGCCAAGGCCGCGATGTACTCGGCCGTCGGCTACGACGACATCGACTACTCGCCGTTCGGCACCGGCTCCGGCCAGGCCGTTCCGCTGGAGGACTACGACTACGGTCCGTACAACCAGTAAGCGAGCGTCGGCTTGACGCACTGAAGGGCGGTCACCTCCCGGGGTGGCCGCCCTTCGGCGTTCCCGGAAGTGTCGGGGTTTTATCGGGGTGGACCCCGATGCCTGGAATGCCGGTTCGGCGCATCATGGAGAGACTCCGACCAGTACGGGGGAGGTGCTCTTCATGGGGCAACCGTCGTGGAGGCCCGGGCAACCGTGGCAGCCGGGGCAGGGGAGCGGCCCACCGCGGCCGTGGCACGCCGAGGGCGTCCCGCAGCCGTGGCAGGGCGGCGGGCCTCCCCAGCCGTGGCCCGGGCCCACCGCCGCGGGGATGCTCGCCTCGCACGCCGACCGCGAGCGGGCCGTGGACGTGCTCCGGGCCGGGTACGGCGAGGGGCGGCTGGAGCAGCCCGAGTTCGAGAAGCGGGTCGCCCGCGCCTATACGGCCCGTACGGTGGGGGATCTGGCTCTGCTCGTCGCGGACCTGCCCCAGGGCCCGATGCCGCTGCCGGCCCCCGTGACGCCGGTGCCGCGGACCTTCCTGCCGGTCGCCCGGCCGCAGACCAACGGCAAAGCGGTCGGCTCGGTCGTCTGCGGTGTGCTGTGCCTGGTGAGCTTCGGGCTGACCGGCATCCCGGCCGTGGTCCTCGGACACGCGGCGCGTGCCGAGATACGGCGGACCGGGGAGGGCGGTGACGGGCTCGCCCTGACCGGGCTGGTGCTCGGGTGGCTGTCGAACGCGGCCTGGGCGGTCCTGCTGACGCTGATGCTGGTGGCCGCGGCGGTCTCCGCGTAGTGCTCCGCGGGGTGCCGTGCGGACGTGACCGTGGGCGGGCTTCGTCGTCGCTGGTCGCGTGGTTCCCCGCGCCCCTTCGGGGGCGTCGCCGCACCGTCGCTCACTTCGGCGGGAGGTGGATTCGAAGATCAAACCCGCCGCGTGGTCTTGACATCGGCCGTATGGCGATGCGGGCGAGGTTCATTTGTTTTGACCGCAGCGAATGAGGTAGGTACGCTCAGACCTTGTGCCTGGGGTGTGCCCTGGCTCTCGTGCGTGCCTTCAACCGCATAACGAGCTGTGAGCGGCCACCGCAATCTGTGCTCTTTTCGCCTCGCGGCGGGAGTCCGCCGGATTCGACACACCCGACCGCGTGGGTCGGCGACGTTCCAGGTTAGCTTCACCATTCGGCACACAGAAACCGGAGAAGTAGTGCCTACGATCCAGCAGCTGGTCCGTAAGGGCCGGCAGGACAAGGTCGAGAAGAACAAGACGCCCGCACTCGAGGGTTCCCCTCAGCGTCGTGGCGTCTGCACGCGTGTGTTCACGACCACCCCGAAGAAGCCGAACTCGGCCCTGCGTAAGGTCGCGCGTGTGCGTCTGACCAGCGGGATCGAGGTCACCGCTTACATTCCGGGTGAGGGACACAACCTGCAGGAGCACTCCATCGTGCTCGTGCGTGGTGGCCGTGTGAAGGACCTGCCGGGTGTTCGCTACAAGATCATCCGCGGTTCCCTTGACACCCAGGGTGTGAAGAACCGCAAGCAGGCCCGCAGCCGCTACGGCGCCAAGAAGGAGAAGTAAGAATGCCTCGTAAGGGCCCCGCCCCGAAGCGCCCGGTCATCATCGACCCGGTCTACGGTTCTCCTCTTGTCACGTCGCTCATCAACAAGGTGCTGCTGAACGGCAAGCGCTCCACCGCCGAGCGCATCGTCTACGGCGCCATGGAGGGTCTGCGTGAGAAGACGGGCAACGACCCGATCATCACGCTGAAGCGCGCGCTGGAGAACATCAAGCCGACCCTCGAGGTCAAGTCCCGCCGTGTCGGTGGTGCGACGTACCAGGTTCCGATCGAGGTCAAGCCCGGTCGTGCCAACACGCTCGCGCTGCGCTGGCTCGTCGGTTACTCCCGCGCCCGTCGCGAGAAGACGATGACCGAGCGTCTGCTCAACGAGCTTCTCGACGCTTCGAACGGCCTCGGTGCGGCCGTCAAGAAGCGCGAGGACACGCACAAGATGGCCGAGTCCAACAAGGCCTTCGCGCACTACCGCTGGTAGTCGCTACCCCATCGAGACCGAGAGAAGACTGAGCCACTATGGCTACCACTTCACTTGACCTGGCCAAGGTCCGCAACATCGGGATCATGGCCCACATCGACGCGGGCAAGACGACCACCACCGAGCGGATCCTGTTCTACACCGGTGTGTCTTACAAGATCGGTGAGGTCCACGACGGCGCTGCCACCATGGACTGGATGGAGCAGGAGCAGGAGCGTGGCATCACGATCACGTCTGCTGCGACCACCTGTCACTGGCCGCTCGAGGACAACGACTACACCATCAACATCATCGACACCCCGGGGCACGTCGACTTCACCGTTGAGGTGGAGCGCTCCCTGCGTGTGCTCGACGGTGCCGTGACGGTGTTCGACGGTGTCGCCGGTGTCGAGCCGCAGTCCGAGACGGTGTGGCGTCAGGCCGACCGTTACGGCGTGCCGCGTATCTGCTTCGTGAACAAGCTGGACCGTACCGGCGCCGAGTTCCACCGCTGCGTGGACATGATCTCGGACCGCCTGGGCGCCCAGCCGCTCGTCATGCAGCTTCCGATCGGCGCCGAGGCCGACTTCAAGGGCGTCGTGGACCTGGTCCGCATGAAGGCGCTCGTGTGGTCCGCCGAGGCCGCCAAGGGCGAGATGTACGACGTCGTCGACATCCCGGCCACGCACACCGAGGCTGCCGAGGAGTACCGCGGCAAGCTCATCGAGGGCGTCGCCGAGAACGACGAAGAGATCATGGAGCTGTACCTGGAGGGCCAGGAGCCCACCGAGGAGCAGCTGTACGCCGCGATCCGTCGCATCACCATCGCGTCCGGCAAGTCGAGCGACACCACGGTCACCCCGGTGTTCTGTGGCACCGCGTTCAAGAACAAGGGCGTCCAGCCCCTGCTCGACGCGGTCGTGCGCTACCTGCCGACCCCCCTCGACGTCGAGGCCATCGAGGGCCACGACGTCAAGGACCCCGAGGTCGTCGTCAAGCGCAAGCCGTCCGACGAGGAGCCCCTGTCGGCTCTGGCCTTCAAGATCATGAGCGACCCGCACCTCGGCAAGCTCACCTTCGTCCGGATCTACTCCGGTCGCCTGGAGTCCGGCACCGCCGTGCTGAACTCCGTCAAGGGCAAGAAGGAGCGCATCGGCAAGATCTACCGCATGCACGCGAACAAGCGTGAGGAGATCGAGTCGGTGGGCGCCGGCGACATCGTCGCCGTCATGGGCCTGAAGCAGACCACCACCGGTGAGACGCTGAGCGACGACAAGCAGCCGGTGATCCTGGAGTCCATGGACTTCCCGGCGCCGGTCATCCAGGTCGCCATCGAGCCCAAGTCCAAGGGTGACCAGGAGAAGCTGGGTGTCGCCATCCAGCGTCTCGCGGAGGAGGACCCCTCCTTCCAGGTCCACTCGGACGAGGAGACCGGCCAGACCATCATCGGTGGCATGGGCGAGCTGCACCTCGAGGTGCTGGTCGACCGTATGCGCCGTGAGTTCAAGGTCGAGGCCAACGTCGGCAAGCCGCAGGTGGCCTACCGCGAGACGATCCGCAAGGCCGTCGAGCGCGTCGACTACACGCACAAGAAGCAGACTGGTGGTACCGGCCAGTTCGCCAAGGTGCAGATCGCGATCGAGCCGATCGAGGGCGGCGACGCCTCGTACGAGTTCGTGAACAAGGTCACCGGTGGCCGTATCCCGAAGGAGTACATCCCTTCGGTCGACGCCGGTGCGCAGGAGGCCATGCAGTTCGGCATCCTCGCCGGTTACGAGATGACCGGCGTGCGCGTCACCCTCATCGACGGTGGCTACCACGAGGTCGACTCCTCGGAGCTCGCGTTCAAGATCGCCGGCTCGCAGGCCTTCAAGGAGGCCGCGCGCAAGGCCAGCCCCGTGCTGCTCGAGCCGATGATGGCCGTCGAGGTCACCACGCCCGAGGACTACATGGGTGAGGTCATCGGCGACATCAACTCCCGCCGTGGCCAGATCCAGGCCATGGAGGAGCGGGCGGGTGCTCGCGTCGTGAAGGGCCTCGTGCCCCTCTCGGAGATGTTCGGTTACGTCGGCGACCTGCGCAGCAAGACGTCCGGCCGGGCCAGCTACTCCATGCAGTTCGACTCCTACGCCGAGGTTCCGCGGAACGTCGCCGAGGAGATCATCGCGAAGGCCAAGGGCGAGTAACGCTCCGCGTTCACACGCTTTAGGCTTGACTCCGGAGCCTGGAGGGGCATTCACCCGCATTCGTGGGGGAATGCCCTCGGGCCCGGGCTTTCCAGCAAAGATCACCTGGCGCCGATGAAGCAAGGCGTTCAGAACCACTCCACAGGAGGACCCCGTGGCGAAGGCGAAGTTCGAGCGGACTAAGCCCCACGTCAACATCGGCACCATCGGTCACATCGACCACGGTAAGACGACCCTTACGGCCGCCATTACCAAGGTGCTGCACGACGCGTACCCGGACCTGAACGAGGCCTCGGCCTTCGACCAGATCGACAAGGCTCCCGAGGAGCGCCAGCGCGGTATCACCATCTCCATCGCGCACGTCGAGTACCAGACCGAGACGCGTCACTACGCCCACGTCGACTGCCCCGGTCACGCGGACTACATCAAGAACATGATCACCGGTGCTGCCCAGATGGACGGCGCCATCCTCGTGGTCGCCGCCACCGACGGCCCGATGCCGCAGACCAAGGAGCACGTGCTCCTGGCCCGCCAGGTCGGCGTTCCGTACATCGTCGTCGCCCTGAACAAGGCCGACATGGTGGACGACGAGGAGATCCTGGAGCTCGTCGAGCTCGAGGTTCGTGAGCTGCTCTCCGAGTACGAGTTCCCGGGCGACGACCTGCCGGTCGTCAAGGTCTCGGCGCTCAAGGCCCTTGAGGGCGACAAGGAGTGGGGCAACACCGTCCTCGAGCTCATGAAGGCCGTGGACGAGAACATCCCGCAGCCCGAGCGTGACGTCGACAAGCCGTTCCTGATGCCGATCGAGGACGTCTTCACGATCACCGGTCGCGGTACGGTCGTCACCGGCCGTATCGAGCGTGGTGTCCTGAAGGTCAACGAGACCGTTGACATCGTGGGCATCAAGCAGGAGAAGACCACCACCACGGTCACCGGCATCGAGATGTTCCGCAAGCTGCTCGACGAGGGCCAGGCCGGTGAGAACGTCGGTCTGCTCCTCCGTGGCATCAAGCGCGAGGACGTCGAGCGCGGCCAGGTCATCATCAAGCCCGGTTCGGTCACGCCGCACACCGAGTTCGAGGCCCAGGCCTACATCCTGTCCAAGGACGAGGGTGGCCGCCACACGCCGTTCTTCAACAACTACCGTCCGCAGTTCTACTTCCGTACGACGGACGTGACCGGCGTCGTGACCCTCCCCGAGGGCACCGAGATGGTCATGCCGGGTGACAACACCGAGATGAAGGTGGAGCTCATCCAGCCCGTCGCCATGGAAGAGGGCCTGAAGTTCGCCATCCGTGAGGGTGGCCGGACGGTCGGCGCCGGCCAGGTCACCAAGATCAACAAGTAAATCTTGTCGGTCTGACCTGGTAGCTCCAGCGCGAGCTCCTGAAGGGGCCCGTACGACTTCGGTCGTACGGGCCCTTTCGCTGTTTCCGAAGGGGGGTCACGCGGTGCGGGCCGGTCGCGGTCTCACCCTCGCGGCTCACCCCGAGTGGCATGCCGATCACGCCTCGCAAAGATTGCTGTGAGGAATCAAGAAAGGTGTCGGCATGGCACATTCAGGTCACTGGGTGCGGTACTCGTCCCGGTTCTGCATAACCTCGCTCACCGCCGCGGCCGCTCTGCTGGCCGGTGCGGTGCCGTCCACGACCGCCGCGGCCACGGATCTCGTTCCGCGGCCCGCCGTCGACGTGGCCAGGTTCTCCACGGGCTGGTCGAATCCGTGGGCCATCTCCTTCCTGCCGGACGGGCGCTCGGCACTGGTGACGGAGAACGAGAGCGCCCGTGTCTACCGCCTGCGCGACAACGGCAGCCGGACCTTGATCGGCAAGGTGCCGAAGGTCGCCGTCCTCCAGCCCGGTGACGCCGCCAAGGGCGGGCTCCTGGGTGTCGCTCCGTCCCCGACGTGGGACGGCAGGAAGGACCAGCAGGTGTTCTTCATGCACACCACGGCGACCGGGAGCCGGGTGGTGCGGATGAACTACGACGGCAAGTCGCTCAGCGGCTACCGCGTCGTCCTCGGCGGCCTCAAACGGGGTTCCAACCACCACGGCGGGAAGATCGCCTTCGGTCCCGACAAGTACCTCTACGTCGCGACCGGCGAGGCCACGCACGCCAGGCTCGCGCAGGACAGGACCTCGCTCAACGGCAAGATCCTGCGGATCACGAAGTCCGGCAAGCCGGCGCCCGGGAACC
Organism: Streptomyces sp. Y7; assembly: GCF_043195415.1. Classification (NCBI taxonomy): domain Bacteria; kingdom Bacillati; phylum Actinomycetota; class Actinomycetes; order Kitasatosporales; family Streptomycetaceae; genus Streptomyces; species Streptomyces sp. Y7. The sequence continues at coordinate 124,552 of NZ_JBIDDQ010000008.1, read as the reverse complement.
CGTTCGGCAACCACGTCCACAGCTACGGCCACCGCAATCCGCAGGGCCTGGCCTGGGACCGCAAGGGCCGGCTGTGGTCGGTGGAGATCGGGCAGGAGGCCAAGGACGAGCTGAACCTGATCGAGCGCGGCGCCAACTACGGCTGGCCCAGCTGCGAGGGCGTCTGCTCCGCCAAGGGCATGACCAACCCGAAGGCCACCTGGGACCACACCACGGCCCCTGCCCAGGTCGCCGTCGTGGGCGACAACCTCTACGTGTCGTCGCTGCGGGGCTATCAGCTCTGGCGCGTCCCCATCACCGCCGCGCTGAAGGGCAGGGGCGACCGCGAGAAGACCAAGGTCTTCTCGGGCTACGCGCTGCGTGCCCTCGCCAAGGTCCCCGGCAGGAACGAGCTCTGGCTGGGCACCGCGAGAGTCGCGGGCGGCGACCGCATCCTCCGGGTGACCGTCGGCTAGCGCCGCTCGGCCGTCGCGTGACCGTCGACGAGCTCTGCTCGGCCGCCGCTGACCGTCGGCCGGTGTCGCCCGCCCAGCCGTCACCGTCGGCCGGTGCCGCCCAGCCGTCACCCTCGGCCGGTACCGCCTGGCCGTCGTCACCGTCGGCCGGTGCCGCCCAGCCGTCACCGTCGGCCGGCGGCCGCTTCAGCCGTCACATCGAGCAACGACGAAGGACGTCCACATGACCGACATACGCCGCTCGACGCGGCATCCCTCCCGGTTCGGTGCTGCCGTGCTCGCCACCGCCGCCACGCTGCTGGCGACCGCCCTGGCCCAGCCGGTCACCGCCGCTCCGGCCGCCGTCGACGGTGGCGCACCGGCCGGCGTCAAGACGCTGTCGAAGGGATGGCACACCCCCTGGGGCATCTCGTTCCTGCCGAACGGCCGGACCGCCCTGGTGACCGAGCGCCTGTCCTACCAGGTCTACAGCCTGGACCGGAACGGCACCAAGAAGTGGGTCGGCGAGGTGCCGTACACCGTCCCGGAACCCTATGACGAGGGCGCCGGCGGACTGCTGGGCGTGGCTCCGTCGCCGACGTGGGACGGCAGGAAGGACCAGCAGGTGTTCTTCATGCACACCACCAAGAGCGAGACCCGTGTGGTGCGGATGGACTACGACGGCCGCTCGCTGCGCCACTACAAGCCGATCCTCACCGGCATCCGGCGGGGCGGGGACCACAACGGCGGCAGGATCGCCTTCGGCCCCGACAAGTACCTCTACGTCACCACCGGCGAGGCCCTCCAGCCCAAGCTCGCGCAGGACAAGCGCTCGGTCAACGGCAAGATCCTGCGGATCACGAAGTCCGGCAAGCCGGCGCCCGGGAACCCGTTCGGCAACCACGTCTACAGCTACGGCCACCGCAACCCGCAGGGCCTGGCCTGGGACCGCAAGGGCCGGCTGTGGTCGGTGGAGATCGGGCAGCAGACCCACGACGAGCTGAACCTGATCAAGCGCGGCGCCAACTACGGCTGGCCCACCTGCGAGGGCGTCTGCTCCGCCAAGGGCATGACCAACCCGAAGGCCACGTTCAGCCCCGAGAAGGGCGTCCCGGCCCAGCTCGCCGTCGTACGCGACGTGCTGTACGTGTCGTCGCTGCGCGGGCAGCGGCTGTGGCGGGTCCCGATCGACGGCACCGGCGAACGCCTCGGCACGAAGACCTCCTTCTACCCCGGCACATACGGCCGGCTCCGCGCCATCGCCAAGGTGCCCGGCGCGGACGAACTGTGGGTCGGCACCAGCGACTTGGGGTACGGCAACGACAAGATCCTCCGTGTCCCGATCAAGTGAACCCGGCCCCTTCCCCCGAGTATCCCCGACAGAAGGGACGTACGACCGATGCACGAGACCAAGGAACCGCTGAAGCCGGTCGAGCAGGCCACCTCGGCGCAGCCGGACGACGCCACCTGGCAGGCTCCCGCCTTCGAGGTCGTGGACACCGCGCTGGAGGTCACCGCCTACTCGCTCAGCACCCGCTAGCCGCTGCCATGCTGCTGCTGGTACTCGGCACTGCCGCCGGCGGCGGCATCCCCCAGTGGAACTGCGCGTGCCCCGGATGCTCCGGGGCACGCGCCCACCCGCACCGGCGCCGCCGGCACGCCTCCCTCGCGGTGCGGACCGGCGAGGGCCGCTGGTACGTCGTCAACGCGACCCCCGACATCGGCGACCAGATCGAGGAACGGCCCGAACTCCACCCCGGGCCCGGCCCCCGGCAGACCCCGCTCGCCGGCGTGATCCTCACCGACGCCGAACTCGACCACACCCTCGGCCTCGCCCGGCTGCGCGAGGCCGACGGTTTCCAGGTGCGGGCGACGGCCCCGGTCCGCGGGGCGCTGCTGGAGCGCCTGCGGCTCGGCGAGGTCCTGGCGCCGTACACCGACGTGGCCTGGCGGGAGCTGCCCGCGCACGGTGCCGAACCGCTGGACGGCACGGCGTCCGGCCTGCAGATCAGCGGCATCCCCGTCTCCGGCAAGCGCCCGCGGTACGCCGCCGACGCCCCGGACGACGACGCCTGGGTCGTCGCGCTGCGGCTGTACGACCCGTCGTCCGGCGCCTCGGTCCTCTACGCCCCGGCGCTGGCCGCCTGGCCGGACCGCCTCCAGCAGGCCGCCGCCGAGGCCGACTGCGTCATCGTCGACGGCACGTTCTGGGACGACGAGGAGCCCCGGCGCACCGGCATCTCCTCCCGCACCGCCACCGGCATGGGTCATCTGCCCATCGACGGTCCGGGCGGCACCGCCGAACGGCTGGCCCCGCTCTCCGCCCGGTGCCTGTACACGCACCTCAACAACACCAACCCCCTCGTCGACCCGGCCGCACCCCAGCACAAGCGGCTCGCCCGGCTGGGCATCGAGGTGGCGCACGACGGGATGGTGATCGAGCCATGAGCACGGCAGCTGTGAACACGCCCCGCGCACCGGCCGCGGAGCCCTGGAGCCCCGCGGAGTTCGAGGCACGCCTGCGGGCGGTGGGGGAGGAGCGCTATCACGACCGGCACCCCTTCAACCTGCGGATGCACAGCGGCGACCTCGATCCCGGGGAACTGCGCCGCTGGATCGTCAACCGCTTCCACTACCAGCGCCACATCCCCGTCAAGGACGCCCTCATCACCGCCAAGCTGCCCACCTCCGAGCTGCGCCGGATGTGGCTGCGCCGCATCCAGGACCACGACGGCTCGCAGAGCGGCGAGGGCGGCATCGAGCGCTGGCTGCGGCTCGGCGAGGCGGCGGGCCTGGACCGCGAGACGCTGCTGAGCGGCGACGCGGTACTGCCGGGCGTACGCCTCGCGGTCGACGGATACGTCAACTTCTGCCGGCTGCGCCCGCTCCTCGAAGCCGTCGCCGCCTCGCTCACCGAACTGTCCGCCCCGGACCTGATGCGCACCCGCATCGACGCCTTCGAGCGCCACTACCCGTGGATCGACGCCGACGGCCTCGCCTACTTCCGCACCCGGGTCTCCCAGGGTCGGCGCGACAGCCGCGAGGCCCTCGACCTGGTGCTTCGCTGGGCCGGCACCCGCGACGACCAGGAGCGGGCCGTGGCCGCGCTGCGCTTCAAGTGCGACGTCCTGTGGTCCCTGCTGGACACCGTGGACGGCGCGGGCGACGGGGAGCGGGAGTGAGCGCGCCGCCCGGCACCGACTGGCGGCCCGCCCTGGCCTCCGGCACCGTCCGCCGCCACGACCCCGTACGGCACGCCGACCTGCTGCTCCTCCCCGAGCGCGTCGGCGTCCTCACCGGCTCGGCCGTCGCGGTGCTCGGCCTGTGCGACGGCTCCCGCGGCGTCGGCGACATCGTCGCGGAACTGGCCGGACGCTTCCCCGGCGCGCCGGTGGCCACCGACGTGCCCCCGTTCCTGGAGCGGCTGCGCGAGGAGGGCTGGCTGCGATGACCCCGACCGACCCGAGCCCCGGCCCGGCCGCTCCGGCCCGCCCCTGGGCGCTGCTCGCCGAGCTCACCCACGCCTGTCCGCTGCACTGCGGCTACTGCTCCAACCCCCTTGAACTGACCCGCCGTTCGAGGGAGCTGACCACGGACCAGTGGGCGGACGTGCTGCGCCAGGCGGGAGAACTCGGCGTCGTGCAGATGCATCTGTCGGGAGGCGAACCGCTGCTGCGCCGGGACCTGCCGGAGATCGTCGCCGCCGCCGAGACGGCGGGCATCTACACCCAGCTGGTCACCAGCGGTGTGGGCCTGAGCGAGTCGCGCCTGGCCGCACTCGTCGCCGCCGGACTGAAGAGCGTCCAGCTGTCCGTGCAGCACGCCGACCCGCGCGCCTCCGACCGCATCGCGGGGCGCCGGTCCTTCGCCGAGAAGGAACGGGCCGCCGAGCTGGTGCGGGCCGCGGGCCTGCCCCTCGGCCTGAACGTCGTCCTGCACCGCGCGAACCTCGACGCCCTGGACGCGCTCGTCGAGCTGGGCAGGGCCTGGGGCGTGGACCGCGTCGAGCTGGCCAACGCGCAGTTCTACGGCTGGGGCCTGCTGAACCGCGCCGCGCTGCTGCCCACCCGCGAGCAGCTCGCCGGGGCGCAGGAGGCGGTGCGGCGGTGGCGCGAGCGGCTTCCGGCCGGCCCCGAGCTGGTGTGGGTGGTACCCGACTACTTCGACGGCGTGGCCAAGCCGTGCATGGGCGGCTGGGGGGCGGTCTCGCTCACCGTCACCCCTGACGGCACGGTCCTGCCCTGCCCGGCCGCGGCCGCGCTGCCGGACCTGGATCCCCCGAACGTCCGCGACCACCGGCTGGACTGGATCTGGGACCGCTCCCCGGCGTTCACCCGCTACCGCGGCACGGACTGGATGCCCGACCCCTGCCGGAGCTGCTCCCGCCGCGAGGAGGACTTCGGCGGCTGCCGCTGCCAGGCCTACGCGCTCACGGGGGACGCCGCCCGCACGGATCCCGCCTGCGGACTCTCCCCGGACCATGGGTTGATCCGGGAGCTGGCCGACGGGGCCACGGACGGGCACGAGCGCATCACGCGGCGCGCACCCGCCCGGCCCGAGGCGGTCGGGCTGAGCTGATCACACCGGGAACGCGACCTGTGTGTCCGTAGCGGGGGGCGGCGGGACGGCCGGCCTCAGCCGGGCCCACTGGGCCGCGAGCAGCAGCAGGTAGTGCGGGTTGAGCACCACGTACCGGCGCCACAGCCTGCGCGGTTCCAGGCACAGCCGCCACAGCCACTCGAGCCCGTGCCGGCGCATCCACAGCGGCCCTCTGCGCAGATTTCCCGCGTGGAAGTCGAACGCGGCACCGACGGCGAGCAGCGGCATCGGCAGCAGCGGGCGCATGGCGTGCACGAACGTCTCCTGGCGTGGGCAGCCCAGCCCGACCAGGACCAGCCGGGCCCCGGATCCGGTGATCCGCGCGGCGATCTCCATGTCCTCGCCCGGTCGTGCGGTGCGGAAGCCGGACGCCTCACGGCCGGCGATCTTCAGCGCGGGCAGGGTGTTCTCCAGGCGCAGCGCGAGACTCTCCAGCGTCGACTCCGTGGAGCCGTACAGATACACCGGCAGGCCCTCGTCGGCCGCGGCACGCAGGACGTGCAGCGTCAGGTCCGGGCCGCACACCGGGTCCTGGAGGGCCGTGCCGTGCAGCAGGTTCAGTGCCCAGCGCACGGGCTGGCCGTCGGGGGTCACCAGGTCGAAGGAGTTGAGGCGGGCGCCGTGCTCCCGGTCCAGCACGCCGGTCATCACGCCGTGCACGGCCAGCGCGGTGACGGCGAACGGGCGGCATTCCCGGGCAGCGGCGAGCACGGCGTCCGTCGCCGCGGCATAGGTGGTCGCGTCGACGAGGACGCCCAGCACGTTCCTCTTCCCCGGCCCCGGCGTCATCTGCTCCTCCCTCACCGGGCCGGCGTCCATCGGTCCGTGTTGGCCTCGTGGATCTCGTTCATGATCATGGGGATGTCGTACGTCAGCCGCCACTGCGGATAGTGCGCCTCGAAACGGGCGTTGGAGCTGATCCACCAGATGTGGTCGCCGGTGCGGGGAGTTTCCACGTGCTCGATCCGCACCTCGTTGCCCGTGATCCTTTCGGCCAGGGCGATCGCCTCGAGATTGGAGCAGTTGGAATGCCGGCCGCCGCCGAGGTTGTACACCTGCGCGCTGCGGGGGTTGCGGAAGAACGCCTCGAACGCGGTGACCACGTCATGACTGTGGATGGCGTCCCGCACCTGCTTGCCCTTGTAACCGATGAGCCGGTACGTACGTCCCTCCATGGCGCAGCGCATCACATAGGCGAGGAATCCGTGCAGTTCCGTGGCGCAGTGGCCGGGGCCGGTGAGGGTGCCTCCGCGGAAGCACGCGGTCCTGAGTCCGAAGTAGCGGCCGTACTCCTGGACCATGATGTCCGCGGCCACCTTGGAGGCGCCGAACACCGAGTGCAGACAGGCGTCGATCGACATGTCCTCGCGGATGCCGCCGGCGTAGGGGTGATCTTCGGCGATCTCCCAGCGCGTCTCCCGCTCCACCAGCGGCAGGGAGTTGGGGCGGTCGCCGTACACCTTGTTGGTGGAACAGTGGATCAGCGGGGCGTCGGGGCAGTGCTCGCGGACGTTCTGGAGCACGTTGAGGGTGCCGCCGGCGTTGATGTCGAAATCCAGCAGGGGGTCGCGTGCCGCCCAGTCGTGGGAGGGCTGCGCCGCGGTGTGGATGACGACGGCGATGTCCCGGCCGTACTTCCGGAACACGGCCGCCAGCGCGTCCCGGTCACGAATGTCCACGTCGTGGTGCGTGTAGGCGCTGCCGAGATCCGCCGACAGCCGCCGCACGTTCCACGCGGTCGACGCTTCGTGTCCGAAGAACCGTGCGCGCATGTCGTTGTCGATGCCGACGGCATCGAGGCCCAAGCGCGCGAAGTGCCGTACCGCTTGGGCACCGATCAGGCCGGCCGAGCCGGTCACCACCGCGACACTCATGCAATCGCCTCCTGAGGAGAGCTGACCAGGGGATGCCGTTCCGGCTCCCGTCGGACGCGGGCCCGCCGCGACCGTTCGCCGGCGAGGAGGATTCCGGCTGCCCAGAAGAAGGGCGCGGCGCCGAAGGGCGACTCGAGGATGACGCCCAGCAGGGCGACGATGAGCAGGGAGACCACCACCAGCACGCACAACGACGTCAGTTCGTCGGGCGGCCCTCTGCGGACGGTTCTGACAGCGATGGTCACCAGACTCGCCAGCAGGGCGACGACGACGGTGAGGCCGACGAAGCCCAGCCGGGCAAAGGCCGTGACCAGGTAGTTGTGCGGGGAGCGCACACCCATCCCCCGGCCGATGGGGAGATCACCGTTGGACTGCTGCAGGAAGTCCGGCCCGAAGCCCACGCCGACGGCCGAACGCACCGGATCGTCGAGGGTGTAGGTCACCACCCGCTCCCACGCGATCAGCCGGGCGCGGGTGGTGCCGTGCGCGTTCTCCACGAGTTCGGAGGACGCCGTGGCGGTCTTGTTGAGCGCGAGGAGGCGCTGGCCGGCCGGGGAGATCGGGAGCACCGCGACCGCGGCGAGGACCGCGATCGCGCCGAGCACCACCGCGCGGAGCCGGAGGCGACCGTCGCCGCCCACCCGGAGCATGACGGCCACCAGGACGCACGCACAGCACGAGAAGAGCCCGGCTCTGTTCACCTGGGCGAGGCCCGTCACCAGCGCGGCGGCCGTCACTGACGCGTGCAGCCAGATCCGGCCCCGCCTCATCCGCAGGATCGACAGGCCCGCCAGCACACCGAGCACCGCCACGTCGAAGTCGGTCCTGATCTCGAAGACGCGGGTACTGCCCACGGTGGGCAGGGTCGCGACGAAGCCCGGTGCGAGCGTGGCCACCACCATCCACGCCAGGTGCAGCAGCAGTCCCCCGTGCAGCAGCCGGACCGTGCGCTCCCGGCCGCGCTCACCCACTCTCTGGTAGGCGCCCGCGGAGAGACAGGCGATGGCCACGTAGGCGAACGGCGCCGCGTCCCGCAGGGCCACCCGCAGGTCGTCCTGCACGGTGAGCAGCCGGAACGCCGTCACCAGCAGCAGCAGCCGGACGAGGATGCCCGGCCCGTGGACACGCTTCGTCTCCTTCCCGGAGAGCAACGCCGTCCAGGTGGCGGTCAGGAAGGCGGCACACAGCAGGACGTCGCCGATGTAGAGAGGCCCGACATGGATGTGTGAACCCCAGCGGCTCCCGGCGAGCAGAACGGTGACCGCGACCACGCCGGCGACCAGCCTGCGGTCCGCGGAGGCGCCCGGTCCGCCCGCCGGGGGCCCCGGCGGGCGGTGGTGCGCGGGCGGGCGCGCGGCCACGTCGGTTCTCGGATACGCCATGTCCACTCTCGCTGTCACGTAGCGCCCTCGCTCGCCCGCCTGTCCACGCAGGCCCTCCTACGAGCTGGGCGCCGCGACGCGGCCATGGGCGACATGCGCCGCCTCCTCGTACGCCTCCGAGATGCGGTTGAGCCAGGCCTGCTCGGTGAAGTGGTCGGCGTAGACCCGACGGCAGTGGTCGCGCAGCCCCGGGAAGCGGGCGGCCGCCTGAGCCAGGACCGGACCGAACGGCTCGCTCCACCTCGTGACCAGGCCGGTGCCGTGGTCCCGTACCGCCTCGGCCACCGACGAGCCCTCGAACGCCAGGACCGGCAGCCCGGCCGCCAGGGCCTCGACATGGACACAGGGCTGGACCTCGTACCAGCGACTGGGGAAGACGAGGCCGCGGTAGGACGGCATCCGCCGGCACAGTTCCGCCCGGTCGAGCTGACCGACGAAGCGGACGGAGGCGGGGGCCGCCGCCCGGCAGGCGGCGAGGAGGTCGCCGTCGCCGATGACGTCCAGCGGTTCGTGGGCCGGCCACTGCTGCAGCAGTTCCAGGACGCCCTTCTCCGCCGAGAGACGCGCGGCGACGAGCCAGCGGCCGTTGTCGGGGCCAGGGGTGTCGCCGGACAGCGGCGCGTCGACGAAGTTGGGGACGAGCAGCAGGCGCTCGGCCGGTACACCGGCGTCCCGGTACGTCCGCTCGCTCAGCCGGGAGTTCACGACGAGCCGGTCCGCGCGGGCCAGCAACGGGTCGTGTGCGGGGCCGTGCCGTCCGGCCCAGGCCAGCGGCAGTGTCGCCGCCCTGGAGTCGCGGTAGCAGCCGTACCGCAGGGCCGCCCAGCGGTCGCCGTCGGGGCAGCGTGTGCACACCGACCCCGCTCGGTACAGGGTCGCCGCGGCGCACATCGGCCGGTAGTTGTGCAGGGTCGCCACGAGCGGGCCCGACCAGTGCCGTACCCAGGATCGGCCGTAGTTGGGGAAGAGATTGTGGACGTGCACCAGATCGGGGGCGTACGCACGCAGCCGGGCCAGCGGGTTGCTGCCCCGGCCGGACGCCACACGTGCCGCCGCGCGCAGCGGATAGAGCGGGTCACGCGCGAGGTCGTCGGTGTGGGCGTCGAACAGCTCCACCTCGTGGCCCGCCCGGCCGAGCGCGCGCACCTGATCCCGTACGAGCGCGTTCTCCCCGCTGGGCGTCGCGGCCGTGTAGAAGCTGTGGACCACCGCGATCCTCATGGCGACGTGCCTTCGGTCGTGGCGCCCGCCGTCCTGGGTGCCACCGCATCGGTATCAGCCACGACTAGTTCCTCCGGCCGTCACACATCAACTCGGGCATACCGGACAGCGTTCCGCAGTCGATGACTCTCCGTGACGTTTGGGTGGGGCGGTTGCGGTGAGTCCACCCGCCTGGCCGAGCGAACCCGTGCCCGGTGTTCGGCACCCGGTTCGGGATGCCGATGCTGCTCATCGGGTGATCGTTTTGTTGTGATGAGCGTCGCCGGCCGTCCCGCCGTGGGTGCGTCGGACAGACTCGATGCCGTCCGCAGCCTGCCGCGCCTCGCCCGAGGCCCTGGTCCTCACGGCCACCGTCGCCGGCTTCATCCCATGGACAGGCGCATGGACCCCAAGTGATCCGCTGGAGCCGGTTGGAGATGGTGGCAGTGACTGTTCGGGGAGAGGTGCCTCATGTCCCGCTGCCGGGGCGCACGCGGATGCGTCCCGGCGGGGGGCCGTCCCGCGTGCGGCGAAGACGGCGCGGCAAGCCGGCCTGGTACGCGCCGGCCGCCGTCGCGGTCGACGCGGTGGGCGCGGCCGTACCCGTGTACACCGCCTTCCGTCTCTTCGGTGAGGCGCACGCCGCGTGGTACGCCACGGCCGTGGCCGTGGCCTGGGTCCTCGTACGGGCCGCGCGCACCCGGTACACGTGGCGCGCCCTGGGGGAACGCGGCCGCGCCCGGCCCCTGCTGCGGGACGGGATGGTCCTGGTGGGACTGCTCACCGTCGTGAGGGCGGCGACGGGTGAGGACTCCCCGTTCCCTCTCGTGCCGTCCGCCCTGGTCATGTGCCTCGCCTTCACCGGCACCTGCCAGGCCCTGACACACCGCCATCTGCTGGCCCGGCGACGTGACGGGCGCGGTGTCCGCAGGGCCCTCGTGATCGGGGAGACCACCGCCCTGAACGGCCTGGTCAACCGTCTCTCCCGCCGCACCGACCACGAGTTCGTGGTGGTCGGGGTGTGCCCCATCGGTGAGGGTGCCCCGAACCTGATCGCCCCGGTCGCGGCACGGCTGGCCCCGCGGCTTCCCACACATCTGTCCGACGATTCCGCGCCGGTACTGGCCGCGGTCCGCGAGCTGGAGGTGGATCTGGCCTTCGTCGTGTCCGGACCGACCATGGCCGCCGAGCGACTGCGACGGCTGTCCTGGGCCCTGCACGAGGACGGCTGCCCGCTCGTCGTCGTCCCCGGTCTGACCGAGGTGGTACAGCGCCGCGTCACCGTCTCGACCCTGGCCGGCCTGACGACGCTGCAGGTGACTCCGCCCGCCCGGGGCGCCGCCCTCCTCGTGAAGAACGTGCTGGACCGTGTGGGCGCCGCGGTGCTGCTGGTCCTGTTCGCCCCGGTGCTCGCCGCGGTGGCCGTCGCCGTACGGCTGGACTCGCCGGGGGCGGTCCTGCACCGCCAGGTCCGCGTCGGCCATCAGGGCCGCCGCTTCACCCTGGCGAAGTTCCGCACCATGGTCGCCGACGCCGAACAGCTCAAGCACGAGCTCGCGAAGACCAACGAACACGACGGCCTGATGTTCAAGATGCGCCGCGATCCCCGGACCACGCGGGTGGGCCGCGTGCTCCGCCGGTTCTCGCTGGACGAGCTGCCCCAGTTGGTCAACGTGCTGCAGGGTCACATGTCCCTGGTGGGACCTCGGCCGCCGCTGCCCGAAGAGGTCGCGCAGTACAACGAGGTGGAGCTGCGGCGGCTGAGCGTCAAGCCGGGGCTCACCGGTCTGTGGCAGGTCAGCGGGCGTTCCGACCTGTCCTGGGACGAGACCGTCGCCCTGGACCTGCACTACGTCGACAACTGGTCTCCCGGCGTCGACCTGGGCATCCTCTCCCGCACGCTGCGCGCCGTCGTCGAAGGCAACGGCGCCTACTGACCCCGGGCCGGCGGGCGCGTGAGCGCGGCCGGCAGCAGCCCGCGTTCCCGGGCGACCCGGACACCGTGCAGGGCCGTGCCGTACCGCACGCAGGAAAGCGCCACCACGGCGGCGACCGCGAGCTTGGCCGCGAGGATCACCGGCACGGGGCAGGTTCCCTGCAGTGCCCGCTGAACGGACCACAGGGCGCACCAGATCACGCCGGAGAGGGCGACAGCCTGCGCGTACGCCTGCGCGACCGGCCGGCGAGCGGCGGGGAAGAGCCGGTTCAGCCAGAAGGAGAACAGGGCCTGCTTGACGAGCTGACTCACCAGCATCGCCGTCATCACGCCCAGAATGCCGTGACCCAGGGAAAGCGCGACGGCGGTGCCGGCGACGAGAACCAGCAGCTGCACGAGATGGATGAGCACCTTGCGTCCCACCGAACCCATCGCCTCCACCAGCGTGCCCGAGAACTGCGCCACCAGGCTGAGCACACTGACCAGACCCAGAAGCGGGACCAGGTCCGCACTGCCCCGCCACTGGCCGCCGAGCAGCAGGGCCACCAACTGCTCGCTGCTCGCGCCGATCACCGCCCACAGGGAGAACAGGACGAGCGCGGTCACGGACGTGGCGTCGGCGTAGGAGGAGGCGAGCCGGCCGGTCTCGTGCTGGATGCGGCTGAGGGCCGGCAGCAGCACCTTGCTCGCCGCCTGCTGGACCTGCTGCAGCGGAAACGACGCCAGCAGCGCGGCGCGGTCGTAGAGTCCGGCGGCGGCGACACCCACGTGGCGGCCGATGGCGAGCTTGGGCAGATCCGCGGTGAGGTACTCAAGGAAGCCGTTCACCGACACCTTGCCGGCGAAGCGCATCACCTCCCGCATCGCCCGCACGTCGAACAGGGGACGCAGGGAGTGCCGGACGAGGGCGTAGGACAGCAGAGTCTGCAGCAGAGCCCAGCCGAGCGTGCCGTAGACCAGACTCCACACGCCGGCGCCGAGAAGCGCGGAGCAGATCGAGACGGCGCAATGGCCGACGGCGAACGAGAAGAAGTCGGCGACGGCGACCGCCCGGTAGCGCATACCGCGGCTCAGCAGTCCGGTGGCGGGGGCGCCCAGAGCCGCGATCAGCAGACCCAGGGCGAGTGCCCGGATCATGCCGGTCAGTTCGGCCGGGCCACGGATCAGCTCGGTGCCGTACGGCGCGAGGAGCCAGACCGCCGCGGAGCAGCAGCCGCCCACGGTGAGGGCCAGGGCGAAGATCACGCGTAGGTCCCGGTCGGTGAGTGAGGGCCGCTGGACCACCGCGGAGCTCAGGCCGCCCTGCGCGAAGTGGTGGGCGAAACGCGGCACCAGGTAGGCCAGGGCCATCAGACCGAAGTCCTCGGGCGTGAGCAGCCGGGCCATCGCGGCCGCGTAGGGAATCTGGACGGCGGCGCTTGCCGCGCCGGCGAGATAGGTCCAGCGCATTCCCCGGACCGTGACGGACGTCAGCTGCGACATGGGGACAGGATCCAGTCACCCTGCGCGGCGAAATGCGCGACGCGCGGGGCGCTCCATCACACGTGCGAGTGATCGGCCGGATCGCAGCAACGTGGATTGTCTCGCCGTAACGCCGAATTCCTGTCCTCCGTGGCGTGTCCGCCAAACAGTGCACAGCCTTTGCCGCACGCCGAAGAGAGCGAACATCCGCTTATATCCTTTCGAGGCTCTGTGTGAGCACGTCCCTCCTTTTCCTGTATCTGGAGAAAAGCCATGCGCGTTGCCGTGACGGGTGGGGGCGGTTTTCTGGGTTCGCATCTGTGTGAGGCGCTGCTGCGGCGTGGAGACGCCGTGGTGTGCCTCGACGACCTGAGCACGGGGCGGCCCGAGAACATCGCGCACTTGCGGAAATATCCCGCCTTCCAATTCATCCATGCCGACGTGAGCGTGGTCGCGGACGTCCCCGGTCAGCTCGACGCCGTCGCTCATCTCGCCAGCCCCGCGTCACCGCCGGACTATCTGCGGATGCCCCTGCAGACCCTCGCCGTGGGAAGCCGGGGCACCGAGAACGCCCTCGAACTGGCCCGGCGCACAGGCGCCCGGTTCCTCCTGGCGTCCACGAGCGAGGTCTACGGCGATCCGCTGGTCCATCCTCAGGAAGAGAGCTACTGGGGGAACGTCAACCCGATCGGTCCGCGCAGCGTCTACGACGAGGCCAAGCGGTACGCCGAGGCCGTCTCGTTCGCCTACCACCGCACCCACGGCGTCGACGTGGGCATCGTCCGGATCTTCAACACCTACGGGCCGCGCATGCGCCCGAACGACGGCCGGGTCGTGTCCAGCTTCATCGCCCAGGCCCTGGGCGGCGAACCGCTGACCATCTACGGCGACGGCAAGCAGACCCGCAGCTTCTGCTACGTGAGCGACCTGGTCCGCGGCCTGGTGGCGATGCTGGACTCCAGCGAGACCGGCCCCGTCAACCTCGGCAACCCGGAGGAGTGGACGGTGTCCGACCTCGCCGACCTCGTCCTCGGCATCACCGGCTCGGACTCCGAGGTCCAGTACCACCCGCTCCCCGTGGACGACCCGGTCCGCCGTCGCCCGGACATCGGACGCGCCGGCGCACATCTCGGCTGGCATCCGGAAGTTCCGGTCGAGCTGGGCGTGCGGCGGACGGTGGAGTGGTTCCGCGGCCGGACGTGCGACGACGTGACCGGGGAGAGCTGACCATGCCCGGCCCCACCACCGTCCTGGTGACCGGTGGCGCCGGTTTCATCGGCAGCCACACCTGCGTCGAACTCCTCGACCACGGCTACGACGTGGTGGTCGTCGACGACTACTCCAACAGCTCGCCCGGGGCGCTGGAACGCGTCGCGAAGATCGCCGCCCGCCCGCCGGCCGCCGTCCACGCACTCGACCTGCTCGACCGGCGCGCGCTCTCCCGCGTCTTCGACGAGCACCGCATCGACGCCGTCATCCACTTCGCGGCGAGGAAGGCCGTGGGGGAGTCCGTCGAACTGCCCGCCGAGTACTACGACACCAACGTCGGCGGCACCACGGCACTGCTGCGCGGCATGCGCGACCACGAAGTCCACCGTCTGGTGTTCTCGTCCTCCTGCTCGATCTACGGCAACGCCACCCGCGTCCCGATCACCGAGCAGGACCCGGCGGCCCCCACCAACCCGTACGCCGCCTCGAAGTGGCTCTGTGAGCAGGTGCTCGCCGACACCTGCCGGCATCTGCCCGAGCTGTCCGTGCTGGCCCTGCGCTACTTCAACCCCGTCGGAGCGCACCCCGGCGGACTGCTCGGCGAGGTGCCCCGGACGACCGTGCCCAACAACGTGATGCCGTACCTCGCCCGCGTCGCCGCGGGCCGGCTCCCCGAGCTCAGTGTCTTCGGCGGCGACTACCCCACCGCCGACGGCACGGGCGTGCGCGACTACATCCACGTGATGGACGTCGCCGAAGGCCACCGCGCCGCGCTGGAACACCTCGACGACGCGAGCGGCATGCGTGTCTTCAACCTCGGGACGGGACAGGGCACGTCGGTGCTCGAACTCGTCGCCGCCTTCCAGCGCGCCTGCGGCAGGCCGATCCCGTACGAGATCACCGGGCGCCGGCCCGGCGATGTGGCCGCCCTGGTCGCCGACCCCGGTGCCGTGGCCCGGGCCTGGAACTGGACCACGAGGCGGGACCTCGCCGCGATGTGCGAGGACGCGTGGCGGTTCCAGGAGCTCAATCCGTCCGGCTACCCGGACTGACACAGAAGAGGCCAGCGAGATGCGACTGACCGTCATCGGAACGGGATACCTCGGCGCCGTGCACGCCGCGTGCATGGCGGACCTCGGACACGAGGTGCTCGGCGTCGACATCGACGCCGAGAAGATCGCGGCTCTCGGCGAGGGCCGGGTGCCCTTCTTCGAACCGGGCCTGCAGGAGGTCCTCGGCACGGCCGTCGCCTCGGGGCGGCTGCGGTTCACGACCGCGATCGACGAGGCCGCCGACTTCGGCGACGTGCACTTCGTCTGTGTGAACACCCCGCAGCGCCGGGACTCGTCCGCCGCCGATCTGCGAGCGGTCGACGCCGTCATCGACGCGCTGGTACCCCGGCTGCGCGGCCGTTGTCTGGTCGTGGGCAAGTCCACGGTCCCGGTGGGGACGACCGCCCGCCTCAGTGCGCGGGTCGCAGAGCTGGCCCAGGAGGGCGCCGACGTCGAGGTCGCGTGGAATCCCGAGTTCCTGCGGGAGGGCTTCGCCGTCCAGGACACGCTCCGCCCGGAGCGCCTGGTGACCGGCGTACAGACCCCGTGGGCGGATCGGACCCTGCGCGAGGTGTACGCCCCCTTGCTGCGGACCGGCGTGCCCTACATCAGCACCGGACCGGCCACCGCCGAGCTGGTGAAGGTCGCGGCGAACTCGTTCCTCGCCACCAAGATCTCCTTCATCAACGCCATGGCCGAGGTCTGCGACGCCACGGGCGCCGACGTGACCACCCTGGCCGAGGCCCTCGGCTACGACACCCGCATCGGCCGCCGTTTCCTCAAGGCCGGGCTCGGCTTCGGAGGCGGCTGCCTCCCCAAGGACATCAGGGCGTTCACGGCCCGTGCCGACGAGCTCGGCGTCGGCAGCGCGGTGGCGTTCCTCCACGAGGTCGACGCGATCAACACACGGCAGCGGCGACGCACCGTCGACATCGCCCGGGACATGGCGGGCGGGGGCTTCGAGGGGCGCCGTATCGCCGTCCTCGGCGCCACCTTCAAACCGGACAGCGACGACGTCCGCGACTCGCCGGCCCTGGCCGTCGCGGCCGCGATCCACGGCGAGGGCGCGGCGGTACGGCTCCACGATCCACAGGGCATGGACAACGCGCGAGCCGTCCTGCCCGTGCTCGACTACGTCCCCGACGTGACCAAGGCGTGCGAGGGAGCCGACCTCGTCCTGCACTTGACCGAGTGGGCCGACTACCGCCGCATCGATCCCGCCGAGCTCGCCGCCGTGACGCCCACGCGCCGGATCCTCGACGCGCGCAACGCCCTCGACGCGGCACTGTGGGTTTCCGCCGGCTGGACGTTGCGGGCGCTCGGCAGGCCGACGCCCGCGCCCCTGCCGAGTCAGCAGACGGCCGCCGGGCACGAGTCGGCCGTCCGCTCGGCCGAGCCGGCCTGAACGAGGCCACCGTCTAGGCGCCGGGAGCCCCGTGGACCACGGCACGCGGCGTACGGCCCCGGGGAAGCCGCATCCCGACGCGGCGCAGTGTGTACGACGGCCTGGCCACCAGGGCGAGGGCGAACAGCGCGGTCGCCCTGACGTACCGCCGCTCCAGCACGAGCAGGCCGGCCGCGCGAAACTGCCGCGCCGCGCCGTCCTGCCACCGCTGCGCCCTCGTGAGGCGGTACGAGGACACGAACGCGTCCAGGTCGGGGGCGGGCCGGCCCTCGAGCCGGGCCGTGGCCCGCTGCTCGACGAAGCGCATGATCATCTTCATCTTGGCGTGCTGGCGGGACGACAGGGAGTCGCTGTGGACCCGGTAGGCGCCGAGCGGCCGCATGACCGTGGCGATCGACCCCGCCAGCGCGAGGCGACTGATGAGGTCGAGGTCCTCCACGACCGTGAGCGACTCGTCGTAGCCTCCGGCCGCCCGCACGGTGTCGGCCCGGGCGAGCAGGCAGGAGTTGATCGGGAACGGCGACAGCTGACCCCGCCGCATGCGTTCCCGGGAGTCGGCGTCCCGAGCGTCCTGACCCGCCCGGCCGAGCAGTCGTCGGCCGTCTCCGGACAGGTACTGGAAGACCGCGCCGACCGCGACGACGTCACGGTCGCTCCGCAGGACGCCGAGCTGCTCGGCGAGCTTGTCCGGGTACCAGAGATCGTCGGCGTCGAGAAAGGCCACGATCTCCCCCTTGGCGAGGGCGAGACCGCGATTGCGCGCCGCCGCGGATCCCCGGTTCGGGCCTCGGTCGACCCGGACACGCGCGTCGGCGATGCCTTCGGCGATCGCCGCGCCGCCGTCCGTGGAGCCGTCGTCCACCACGATGACTTCGAGCTCCCGATGCGTCTGGCCGAGGACGGACGCGACACAGGCCTCGATGTACTTCTCCGTGTTGTACAGGGGAATGATCACTGAAACGAGCATGGTCGCCTCTCGGACGTCGGCCGGATTCTCGATCAGCCCCCGGCGCGAGGGGGCAGGATGGCGCGGTAGAGCTCCTCGGCGGTCTCCGCCTTCGCCGTCCAGGTGTGCTGCCGTGCCCACGCCAGCGCGGCTCGTTCCATGCAGTGGCGGGTGTGCTGATCCTTCAGCACACCGCTGAGCGCCCAGGCGAGGCGGTGCGGCAGATCGGCGGGATCGCCGAGCGGCACGGAGACCGCTCCGCCCGGCGCCGAGAAGTCGCTGATGCCGTGGTGGCCGAGATGGACGACGGGGAGCCCTCTGGCCCACGCCTCCAGGGTCTGGGTGCTGGAGGAGTCCCGCAGACTGGTCATCAGGAACGCGTCGGCCTCGTCACAGGCGGCGAAGACCTCCTCGCGGGGCAACAGACCCCGGAACTCGACCGATTCACCCACGCCCAGCCGTAGCGCGAGCTGCTCCAGCGACGGTCGCAGAGGGCCGTCACCGAGGATCACCAGGCGCGCGTCCGCGATCTCGGACCGCAGCTGCGCGAGCGCCCGCACCGCCAGCTCGGGGGTCTTGCGCGGGTGCAGCCTGCCGACCCACAGAACCGTCGGCGGGCGATCGGACCGGGCCGTGCGGGCCTCGGCCGGCTCCCGGATCAGCGACTCCTGGATGCCGTCGGCCAGCATCAGCCGAGTGGCGGCACCGCTCAGGTCCCGGGCCCGCCGTTCGGTGTCCCGGTTGGTCGCCAGCACCACGGCCGCGTCACGCAGGGTCATACGGCACGACTGCCGACGGCTCAGGCAGCGAACCCACAGCCACGTCCGCAGCGCCTCCTGCGGATAGGCGGCGCCCAGGTAACGCCGATGACTGTGCGGCGCGATCTGGCCACCGCCGACGGGACCGAACACCAGGGGCGGCCCCAGGTGCCGCAGGGCCGAGCCACCCTGCAAAGACCCGTACGAGACGTGGTGCACGAGGTCGGCCCGGTCGAGCCCCTGGTCACGGGCGTACGCCAGAGCCTGGTGCTGCCATCGGTCGTAGCGCTTGACCTCCGCGGCCATGGAGCTCAGCGGGTCGGGCAGCAGCCCGGTCCACCGCGGCGCTCGCGGTTCCGGGATGACGTGCAGCCTGATGCGTTCGCCCACCGCCCCCAGGTCCGCCACCCGCCGCTCGGCGTGTCGCACGCTGTCGAACTCGGGGTGTGTCAGGACCTCCACGGTGTGTCCGCGTCTCGCCAGGGATTCGGCCCAGCCCCAGCCGATGGCCGGTTCGCTACCGCGCGTCGGATCGCAGGTGAATGCGACCAGGACGATCCGCAGTCCGGCAGATTTTTTGTCGATGTTCCCACGCATGAAGACCCGTCCGTCCGCCGTGAGGAGCCCTCTCCTGCCGCCAGGCATATTGCGCAGGCGCCGGGTGGAATTCGGCGCCGAAACATTCTCCGCAATGCATTTTCAGGGGGATTTCCCCCGATCGGCTCCGCTCGGTACGTGCGCAGGCGTGCCGACGGCTCGTGGCTGCCGGATACGCGGCTGGATAGTGCCTATTCTTGCTCGCGCATACACCGACGAACACACGCAAAGCGAAATGAATTCGCTCCTCTGAGGGGTGCCCGTTGGACCTTCGTGGATATCTCAAGGTGCTCGCCAGGCGCTGGCCGACCGTTCTGATCTGTCTGTTGCTGGGTATCGGCGCGGGCGAGACGGTCACCGCGCTGACCACGCCGGTCTACGAGGCCCGGTCCCAGCTCTTCGTCGCCACCCGCACCGGCGTGGAGACCGACGACCTGAACCAGGGGCAGTCCTTCTCGCAGGCCCGCGTCCAGTCCTACGCGGCGATCGTCGGCACGCGTCAGGTGACCGGACACGTCGTACGCGAGCTGCGGCTGAAGTACACGCCGGAGCAGCTTGCCTCCCGCATCACCGCCGAGGCGCCGCTCAACACCGTGCTCATCAACATCACGGTGCGCGACACCGGTCCGGCACGTGCGGCGCGTATCGCCGATGCCGTCGCGGACCGCTTCATCACCGTCGTCGAGAAACTGGAGACGCCGAAGCGGACGCCCGCGCCCCGCGGGGAGCGCAAGGCGTCCAAGGCCGCCGCCTCGCCCACCTCGCCCGTCTCGCTCGGTGTCACCGAGCAGGCGAGCGTCCCGACGAAACCCGTGTCGCCGAAGCGGCTGCTCGACCTGGTGGCCGGTCTGCTCGGCGGGCTGCTGCTCGCCGCCGGAGCCGTCGCGCTGCGCGAGGCGCTCGACACCACGGTCAAGACCGGCGACGCGCTCGGAGAGCTCACCGCGCTGCCCGTCCTCGGTTCGATCCCGTACGACAGGACCTCGGCCCGGCAGCGGATCGCGATGGACGGCGCGGGCAGCTCCGTCCGCGCCGAGGCGTTCCGCAAGCTGCGTGCCAACCTGCAGTTCGCACAGGTCGACGACCGGCCCCGGGTGATGGTCGTGACCAGCCCGGTGCCCGGCGAGGGCAAGTCCACCACCGCCGTGAACCTGGCGCTCTCCCTCACCGACACGGGGATGCGCGTCTGTCTCGTCGACGCCGACCTGCGCCGCCCGGCCGTGGCGGGCACGTTCGGGCTCGTCCAGGACGCCGGTCTGACCACCGTGCTCATCGGGCAGGCACGGGTCGAGGACGTGATGCAGCAGGCCGCGGGCCGGCTCGCGGTGCTCACCAGCGGGGCCGTGCCGCCCAACCCCACCGAGCTGCTCGCCTCCGAACGCATGGCGGAGCTGCTGCGCGAACTCGCCGGCACCTACGACGTGGTCGTCGTCGACAGCGCCCCTCTGCTGCCGGTCGCCGACACCATCGGCCTCGCCCCGCTGGTGGACGGCGTGCTGCTCGTGGTGCGCGCGTCCCACACCGGTCGCGACCAGATCCGCAGCGCCGCCGACTCGCTCAACCGGACGGGCGTACGCGTCCTGGGCACCGTGTTCAGCATGGTCGCCGCCCTCAAGGGCAAGGGCTACGGCTATGGCTACGGCTACGGCGCCGAGCTGCCCGTGCCCCGCCCGGCAGCCGTCGGCGAGGAACCCGCCGAAGCCGCCGGGGCCGCCCGGCAGCCCGTCTCCGGCGAGAAGTGAGCCGTCACCGTGACCACCTTCGCCGTCCTGTTCGTCTGCACCGGCAATCTGCACCGCTCCCCGGTCGCCGAGCGGCTGCTGGCCGCCGTGCTGCCGGAGCCCGGCTTCCGGGTGCGCAGTGCGGGCACCGGCGCCCGGCCGGCGCCGCTGGACCACGTGACGAGCACGATCCTCACCGAACTCGGCGGCGAGGTGCGGGACTTCACCGCGCGGCCCCTGGAGGCCGGCCAGGTCGAACGGGCCGACCTGGTGCTCGGGTTGGAGCGGTGCCACCGGGAGGCCGCGGTGCGGCTCTGCCCGCTGGCACTGCGCCGCTGTTTCACCCTCCGCGAGTTCGTCCGGCTCTCGTCCGGAGCCCGGGCCACCACACCGCACGAGGCGGTCCGGCTGGCGGCGTCCCGGCGCGGGGAGATGCCGCCCGCACCGGGAGTGACGGACGGCATCGCCGACCCGCACGGCGAGCTGCCCCATGTGCACAGGGCACGGGCCCTGGAGGTCCGTGCGGCGGTGCTGGCGCTGGCCGCGATCCTGGATCCGGCCACCGCGCATCACCTGCCGGGCGACGACGGCAGCCCCGACGGGGTCGCCGTCGCCGAGCCCGTGCCGGGCCGGCGCGCGGCCGACTGAGCCGTGGGGCTCAGCGACCGCAGGGCCGCGCGGGTCTGACGGTGGCCTTGAGTGGCGTCACCAGCGCCTGCCGCAGAATCGTCGGAGGGCGGTCGGCCTCGGGCTCGAGCAGGTGCAGTACCAGCGTGCGCGTGGACTGCCTCGGGAGCTCCAGGTCGAGGGTGAACACCGGATGGCCGCGTTCGAAGCCGGGGACCGGCTCGACCGGCCGGCCGTCCAGGGTCGCCCGCGTCAGCTTCGCCCCGGTACCGGCGTAGTACGACACCAGCAGCCGGTTGTCGCCCGGCTGGGTGCGGTAGGACGGCGCGTCCACGCGCTGGGTGACGTACTGCGGGAGCCCTGAGGACGGCGCACGGTTGGTGAGCGTCACCGTCGTCGTGACCGCGCGCCCCTTCTCCGTGCAGGCACCCGGCTCCCACACGAGACTCCGGTCCAGGTAGTAGTCCAGCTTGGTGCCCGCACCGTTGTTCAGCACGAGCCCCGCGAACGGGCCGGGTGCGTCGGGCAGTGCGCCGCCGAAGGGCCGTGCCTCCAGCAGCCGCTGCTCGGCCGGGTGCGCGCTCCACACCTGGAGCCGGCCCGCGCGCTGTACGTCGTGCACGGCCCTCATCAGTGCCGGGAGCAGACGCGGATCGTCGAACGCGGTCATCATCTCTTCGGCGGCGGCTCGCGCGGCCTCGACGAAGAACGACTTCCGCTCGGCCACGTCCGAGTACTTCGCGTAGCTGTCCCGCTCGGTGAGGTCCACCGCGTTGTCCGCGGTCAGAGCGCTCCCGTCGGGCAGCCGGGCCGGTCCGGTGGCACGCAGCAGCATGCCGAGCGAGGCCGGGTCGATCGCGATCGCGCCGTCCAGCTTCCGGCCGGTCTGTGCGCGCCAGTACGAGGTCCAGATACGGCCGGCGTACGGGAAGTGCGGACTCATGTTGGAGTTCGCCCACATGCTCTGGGGGCCGTTGTGCCCGTACTGGGCCGCGAACTCGGCTCCCAGGTCCGCCTTCGCCGCCACGTCGATCTCGGTGTTGTTGCCGAAATGCTCGAACGACACCTTGCCGCGATCGGCCCGCAGCACCGCGAAAGCGCCCGGGAGACCGCCCGTGCCGCGTGCCTCGGCGATGTTCTGGAACGCGAGGAAGTAGTGCCGTGGCCCGTGTGTCCCGAGCATGGCCGGCACCACGCGGGCCGCGACGGCGGCATCGCGTGTCTGCGGGACCAGACGGTCCAGCTGCCCCGTCAGCTGGGCCCGCCCGCGATCGGCCGCCGGCAGCCAGGTGGAGCGGGGAAGGCGGCGGGCTTCGGCGCGCACCTCGGCCACGACCCGTGCGGCTCGGGCGAACTCCGGCGCCTCGCGCTCCAGCCCCGCCAGAGCCCGCGGGACGCCACCCGCCTGAGCGCTGGACGCCAGGCGCGGGACGGCTCGCACCAGCGGCGGAAGAACGTCGCCGGCCAGTCTGTCCGAGGCGTCCGCGATGCCGCGTACGGTCTCGAAGGGGCCGCCGACGAAGGGCAGCCGGGACGCGGTGTACCAGGCGGGTCCGGTGGTGAGGCCGTGCGCGCGTGCGGCGTGTGCTGCCGCCGACCGCACGAGCCGCTCCTGATCGGACTCCGCCGGGGACCCGGCGGCACCCGCCGTGCGGGAGCCGCCTTCGACCGAGTGGCCGACCGACTCCCGCAGGGCGCCGAGGTCCTCGCGCACGGCGAGGAGCTCGCTGTGGGCGAGCCAGCCGGTGACCCCGATCCAGGCGGCGGCCGCCGTCGGAAGAGCGAGGGCGGCCAGCAGCGCGACCCGGGCACGAGGACCGGTGAGGCGCGGGCCCGCCCGATGGGCGTCCCGGCTGTTCCCGGGACGCCCACGGAAGGTGATGCGTGGTTTCGGCATCGTCATGAGCTGCGGCGGCGGCGCACGACCAGCACGGTGCCCGCGCCCGCCGCGACCAGAGCGGCGGCCACACCGCCCAGGATCATCTCCTTGTCGTCGTCACCGGTGTCGGCCAGGTGCTCCCTGCCCGGGTCCTGCTCGTGACCCTCCTCGCCCCCGTCCCAGTCATGGCCCGGCTTGCCCGGGTGGTGCCCGTCGTGGTCGTGGCCATGGTCGTGGTCGTGGTCATGGCCGGGCGGCTTCGGCGGGTAGGGCGGCTTCGGCGGGTACGGGTGGCCCGGCTTCGTCGGATGGGGCGGGTAGGGGTTGTCCATGGCGAGGGCGGTCCCGGCGCCCGCCAGCGGTGCCACGACAAGCGCGGCGACCGTGACGGCTGAGGCCAGGACGGATCGCCGGCGTGGCGATGTCGTCATCTCTTGCACTCTCCTTGGTGGGCTGTTGCCCGGCGGCAGCTTGGGCGGAGCTCGAGATCTAGAAAACCTAGATAAGTGAAGAAATAGGACATATCGCGAATAAATAACGCTGAATCGTCCAGAAGCAGCCAGATGGTGTACGGCGAGCCTGCGGCGTTCGGCCGCAGCTGCGGTGTACGGAGAGGGGTCGGCGTCATGGCCGGCCGGGACTCGCTGCGCGCGACGCGCGATCCGGGGGGCGCGTGTTCTCGACGGATGCGGGTGCGGCGCCGGAGCCCGGGTTTGACCTGCGTCACCCTCGGGGTATTCTCTCCGGCTCGATTGGCGGACCCCCTGCCCCATATGGCAGACTGTCCGAGTTGCTCGGTCGAGTGTTGATGCTGCGCGCCTCCCGCCGGGAGGACCGGAAGCGAGTCCCACAGTACTCGTCGCCCTAACTGCCGTAAGGCAGCGCTGGGGCGGACGTACGGGAATCTTTCGGGAAGTGTCAGTGCGGCGCCGGCCAGGCACCCGGTGGACCTCCTAGTCCCCGGCTTGCGGTTCCGGAAGGGCCGTGCTCCCAGGCAAGGGATGTTCGAACAAGGGGCATCTGTGTCAGCGAGAGCGCGACACGCCCGACCGCGTGGGTCGGAGCGGGAGACAGGGACACCGGGTTCCAGAGCGTTACGAGACAAAGGACTACTGAGTAGCCATGGCGGGACAGAAGATCCGCATCCGGCTCAAGGCCTACGACCACGAGGTCATCGACTCCTCGGCGAAGAAGATCGTCGAGACGGTGACCCGCACTGGTGCGTCGGTCGCGGGCCCGGTGCCGCTGCCCACTGAGAAGAACGTGTACTGCGTCATCAAGTCGCCGCACAAGTACAAGGACTCGCGCGAGCACTTCGAGATGCGCACGCACAAGCGCCTGATCGACATCCTCGACCCGACGCCCAAGACCGTTGACTCTCTGATGCGACTCGACCTCCCGGCCGGTGTCGACATCGAGATCAAGCTCTAGGGGCCGGTGATCTGAGAATGGCTAAGCAGATCAAGGGCATCCTGGGCGAGAAGCTCGGCATGACGCAGGTGTGGGACGCGAACAACCGTGTTGTTCCGGTCACCGTCGTCAAGGCCGGCCCGAACGTCGTCACCCAGGTCCGCACGAACGACGCCGACGGCTACGAGTCCGTCCAGATCGCGTTCGGCGACATCGACCCGCGCAAGGTGAACAAGCCCCTCAAGGGCCACTTCGCCAAGGCCGACGTCACCCCCCGTCGCCACCTCGTCGAGATCCGCACCGCGGACGCCGCCGAGTACACCCTCGGCCAGGAGATCACCGCTGAGGTGTTCGAGGCCGGCGTGAAGGTCGACGTGACCGGCAAGAGCAAGGGCAAGGGCTTCGCCGGTGTCATGAAGCGTCACAACTTCAAGGGCCTCGGCGCCGGACACGGCACCCAGCGCAAGCACCGCTCGCCCGGTTCCATCGGTGGCTGCGCCACCCCGGGCCGCGTGTTCAAGGGCCTCCGCATGGCGGGTCGCATGGGCAACGAGCGGGTCACCACCCAGAACCTGACCGTCCACGCCGTTGACGCGGAGAAGGGTCTGCTGCTCATCAAGGGCGCTGTCCCCGGTCCGAACGGCGGCCTCGTCCTGGTCCGCACCGCGGCCAAGGGGGCCTGAGGTAACCGATGAGCACTGTTGACATCCTTTCGCCTGCCGGCGAGAAGACCGGTAGCGTCGAGCTCCCCGCGGAGATCTTCGGCGTGGAGAAGGTCAGCATCCCGCTGATCCACCAGGTCGTCGTTGCGCAGAACGCGGCTGCCCGTCAGGGCACGCACAAGACCAAGACCCGTGGCGAAGTCCGTGGTGGTGGCAAGAAGCCTTACCGCCAGAAGGGCACCGGCCGCGCCCGTCAGGGCTCGACCCGCGCGCCGCAGTTCGCCGGTGGTGGCGTCGTGCACGGTCCCGTGCCGCGCGACTACTCGCAGCGCACCCCGAAGAAGATGAAGGCTGCCGCTCTGCGTCACGCCCTCACGGACCGGGCCCGCGCGAACCGCATCCACGTCGTCACCGGCGTGATCGAGGGCGAGACCCCCTCCACCAAGGCCGCCAAGGCTCTGTTCGGCAAGATCAGCGAGCGTAAGAACCTCCTGCTGATCGTCGACCGTGCCGACGAGGCCGCGTGGCTGTCCGCCCGCAACCTGCCCCAGGTGCACATCCTGGAGCCGGGCCAGCTGAACACGTACGACGTGATCGTCTCGGACGACGTGGTCTTCACCCAGGCCGCTTTCGAGTCCTTCGTCGCCGGCCCGAAGGCCAACGACACCGAAGGGACTGAGGTCTGATGGCCGTCCGTCACCCCTCCATTGCCTCGAAGGCTGCCAAGGCCGCCAAGGCCGCGCGCGTCGCCAAGGCGCGTCGTCACGCCGCCGAGGGCAAGAACACCGTCGAGACCCCGGTCAGCAAGTCCTTCACGGACCCCCGTGACGTGCTGCTGAAGCCGGTCGTCTCCGAGAAGAGCTACGCGCTTCTCGACGAGGGCAAGTACACGTTCATCGTTGCCCCGAGCGCCAACAAGACCCAGATCAAGCAGGCCGTCCAGGCGGTCTTCGACGTCAAGGTCACTGGGGTCAACACGATCAACCGCCAGGGCAAGCGCAAGCGCACCCGCACCGGCTTCGGCCAGCGCGCGGGTACCAAGCGCGCGATCGTGACCCTCGCCGAGGGCGACCGTATCGACATCTTCGGCGGTCCGACCGCCTAAGGGCGGTCCGGATCGTCCGATATCGGACGAGGACTGAGAAATGGGAATCCGCAAGTACAAGCCGACTACGCCGGGCCGTCGTGGCTCCAGCGTCGCCGACTTCGTCGAGGTCACGCGGTCCACGCCGGAGAAGTCGCTGGTCCGCCCGCTGCACAGCAAGGGCGGCCGTAACAACGCCGGTCGTGTGACCGTTCGCCACCAGGGTGGCGGACACAAGCGCGCCTACCGAGTGATCGACTTCCGTCGTCACGACAAGGACGGCGTGCCGGCGAAGGTCGCGCACATCGAGTACGACCCCAACCGCACCGCGCGCATCGCGCTGCTGCACTACGCCGACGGCGAGAAGCGCTACATCCTCGCCCCGCGCAACCTGCAGCAGGGTGACCGCGTCGAGAACGGTCCCGGGGCCGACATCAAGCCGGGCAACAACCTGGCGCTCCGCAACATCCCGGTCGGTACCACGATCCACGCGATCGAGCTCCGTCCCGGTGGCGGCGCCAAGTTCGCCCGCTCCGCCGGTGCCTCCGTGCAGCTGCTCGCGAAGGAGGGCTCGATGGCCCACCTCCGCATGCCTTCCGGTGAGATCCGCCTGGTCGACCAGCGCTGCCGCGCCACGGTCGGCGAGGTCGGCAACGCCGAGCAGAGCAACATCAACTGGGGCAAGGCCGGTCGTAAGCGCTGGCTGGGCGTTCGTCCGACCGTTCGCGGTGTGGCGATGAACCCGGTTGACCACCCCCACGGTGGTGGTGAGGGCAAGACCTCCGGTGGTCGCCACCCGGTCAGCCCCTGGGGTCAGAAGGAAGGTCGTACTCGTTCGCCCAAGAAGGCGTCGAACAAGTACATCGTCCGCCGCCGCAAGACGAACAAGAAGCGCTAGGAGCGGGTTTAGATGCCGCGCAGTCTCAAGAAGGGGCCCTTCGTCGACGGACACCTCATCAAGAAGGTGGACGCCCAGAACGAAGCCGGCACCAAGAACGTCATCAAGACCTGGTCCCGTCGCTCCATGATCGTGCCGGCCATGCTCGGCCACACGCTCGCGGTGCACAACGGCAAGACCCACATCCCGGTGTTCGTCACCGAGTCGATGGTCGGCCACAAGCTCGGCGAGTTCTCGCCGACGCGCACCTTCCGGGGCCACGTCAAGGACGACCGGAAGTCGAAGCGCCGCTAGTAGCGGATCGCATTCAGACACGTAAGTAACTGAGAGGGACAACCATGGAAGCCAGGGCCCAGGCGCGGTACATCCGCGTTACGCCCATGAAGGCCCGCCGCGTGGTGGACCTTATCCGTGGCATGGATGCCACGGAGGCTCAGGCTGTTCTGCGATTCGCTCCGCAGGCAGCCTCAGTGCCCGTCGGCAAGGTGCTCGACAGCGCCATCGCCAACGCCGCGCACAACTACGACCACCCGGACGCCTCCTCGCTGGTGATCAGCGAGGCGTACGTTGACGAGGGCCCGACCCTGAAGCGGTTCCGTCCGCGTGCCCAGGGCCGTGCCTACCGGATCCGCAAGCGGACCAGCCACATCACTGTGGTCGTCAGCAGCAAGGAAGGAACCCGGTAATGGGCCAGAAGGTTAACCCGCATGGGTTCCGGCTCGGTGTCACCACGGACTTCAAGTCCCGGTGGTACGCCGACAAGCTGTACAAGGACTACGTCAAGGAAGACGTCGCCATCCGTCGGATGATGACGTCCGGCATGGAGCGCGCCGGCATCTCGAAGGTGGAGATCGAGCGCACCCGTGACCGCGTGCGGGTGGACATCCACACCGCTCGTCCGGGCATCGTCATCGGCCGCCGTGGCGCCGAGGCCGACCGCATCCGCGGTGACCTCGAGAAGCTCACGGGCAAGCAGGTCCAGCTGAACATCCTCGAGGTCAAGAACCCCGAGACCGACGCTCAGCTGGTTGCGCAGGCCGTTGCCGAGCAGCTCTCCTCCCGCGTCTCCTTCCGCCGCGCCATGCGTAAGAGCATGCAGTCGGCGATGAAGGCCGGCGCCAAGGGCATCAAGATCCAGTGCGGTGGCCGCCTCGGTGGCGCCGAGATGTCCCGCTCGGAGTTCTACCGCGAGGGCCGTGTGCCCCTGCACACGCTCCGCGCGAACGTGGACTACGGCTTCTTCGAGGCCAAGACGACCTTCGGCCGCATCGGTGTGAAGGTCTGGATCTACAAGGGCGATGTCAAGAACATCGCCGAGGTCCGCGCCGAGAACGCTGCGGCCCGTGCGGGTAACCGCCCGGCCCGCGGTGGTGCCGACCGCCCGGCCCGTGGTGGCCGTGGTGGCGAGCGGCGCGGTCGCAAGCCGCAGCAGGCTGCCGGCGCCGAGGCCCCCAAGGCCGAGGCCCAGGCGTCCGCTCCGGCTGAGAGCACCGGAACGGAGGCCTGACCGAAATGCTGATCCCCCGTAGGGTCAAGCACCGCAAGCAGCACCACCCCAAGCGCTCCGGCGCTGCCAAGGGTGGCACGACGGTTGCGTTCGGCGAGTACGGCATCCAGGCGCTCACCCCGGCCTACGTGACGAACCGTCAGATCGAGGCCGCTCGTATTGCCATGACGCGTCACATCAAGCGTGGTGGCAAGGTCTGGATCAACATCTACCCGGACCGTCCCCTCACCAAGAAGCCTGCCGAGACCCGCATGGGTTCCGGTAAGGGTTCTCCGGAGTGGTGGATCGCCAACGTCAAGCCCGGACGCGTGATGTTCGAGCTGTCGTACCCCAACGAGAAGATCGCCCGTGAGGCTCTGACTCGCGCCGCCCACAAGCTGCCGATGAAGTGCCGGATCGTCAAGCGCGAGGCAGGTGAAGCGTGATGTCGGCCGGTACCAAGGCGTCCGAGCTGCGCGAGCTGGGCAACGAGGAGCTTCTTGCGAAGCTCCGCGAGGCCAAGGAAGAGCTGTTCAACCTCCGCTTCCAGGCGGCGACCGGTCAGCTCGAGAACCATGGCCGTCTGAAGGCGGTCCGCAAGGACATCGCGCGGATCTACACCCTGATGCGCGAGCGTGAGCTGGGCATCGAAACGGTGGAGAACGCCTGATGAGCGAGAAGAACGTGACTGAGAACGCAGAGGCGCGCGGTTTCCGCAAGACCCGTGAGGGTCTCGTCGTCAGCGACAAGATGGACAAGACCGTCGTCGTCGCCGTCGAGGACCGCGTGAAGCACGCGCTGTACGGCAAGGTCATCCGCCGTACGAACAAGCTCAAGGCGCACGACGAGCAGAACGCCGCGGGCGTCGGCGACCGTGTCCTCCTCATGGAGACCCGGCCGCTGTCCGCGACGAAGCGCTGGCGCGTCGTCGAGATCCTCGAGAAGGCCAAGTAATTCCTGCGGGGTATCCCGCAGGACAGTTCCGCCAGGCTCGGCAGGGGTGCTCGTACTGAGCCCCCTGCCGGGAACCGGCAGACAAACAGGAGATAGACGTGATCCAGCAGGAGTCGCGACTGCGCGTCGCCGACAACACTGGTGCGAAGGAAATCCTTTGCATCCGTGTGCTCGGTGGCTCCGGTCGCCGCTACGCGGGCATCGGTGACGTCATCGTCGCCACCGTCAAGGACGCGATCCCCGGTGGCAACGTGAAGAAGGGTGACGTCGTCAAGGCGGTCATCGTTCGCACCGTCAAGGAGCGCCGCCGTCCGGACGGCTCGTACATCCGCTTCGACGAGAACGCCGCCGTCATTCTGAAGAACGACGGCGACCCTCGCGGCACCCGCATCTTCGGCCCGGTCGGCCGTGAGCTGCGCGAGAAGAAGTTCATGAAGATCATCTCGCTCGCGCCGGAGGTGCTGTAAGCATGAAGATCAAGAAGGGCGACCTGGTCCAGGTCATCACCGGTAAGGACAAGGGCAAGCAGGGCAAGGTCATTGCCGCTTACCCGCGCGACGAGCGTGTCCTGGTCGAGGGTGTCAACCGGGTCAAGAAGCACACCAAGGCCGGCCCGACCGCTCGCGGTTCGCAGGCCGGCGGCATCGTCACGACCGAGGCGCCGATCCACGTCTCCAACGTCCAGCTGGTCGTTGAGAAGGATGGCAACAAGGTCGTCACGCGTGTCGGTTACCGCTTCGACGACGAAGGCAACAAGATCCGCGTTGCCAAGCGGACGGGTGAGGACATCTGATGGCTACCACCACCACTCCGCGTCTGAAGACGAAGTACCGCGAGGAGATCGCGGGCAAGCTGCGTGACGAGTTCAAGTACGAGAACGTCATGCAGGTTCCCGGCCTCGTCAAGATCGTGGTCAACATGGGTGTGGGCGACGCCGCCCGCGACTCCAAGCTGATCGAGGGCGCGATCCGCGACCTCACCACGATCACCGGTCAGAAGCCGGCCGTCACCAAGGCCCGCAAGTCCATCGCGCAGTTCAAGCTGCGTGAGGGCCAGCCGATCGGTGCCCACGTCACGCTCCGTGGCGACCGCATGTGGGAGTTCCTGGACCGCACCCTGTCGCTCGCGCTCCCGCGCATCCGCGACTTCCGTGGTCTGTCCCCCAAGCAGTTCGACGGCCGTGGCAACTACACCTTCGGTCTCACCGAGCAGGTCATGTTCCACGAGATCGACCAGGACAAGATCGACCGTACCCGGGGTATGGACATCACCGTGGTGACCACGGCGACCAACGACGCTGAGGGCCGCGCGCTCCTTCGTCACCTCGGCTTCCCGTTCAAGGAGGCGTGAGCGAGATGGCGAAGAAGGCTCTGATTGCCAAGGCTGCTCGCAAGCCCAAGTTCGGTGTGCGTGGCTACACGCGCTGCCAGCGCTGCGGCCGTCCGCACTCCGTGTACCGCAAGTTCGGCCTGTGCCGCGTGTGCCTTCGTGAGATGGCTCACCGTGGCGAGCTGCCGGGCGTGACCAAGAGCTCCTGGTAATCCCCCTAATAAGGGATTCCGGAGTCTCTCGGTAAGCATCTGGGTGGACAGGGGCCCACCCCCGCATGGCTTAGGCTTGTGGGGTTGGGCGCCTGTCAC
This sequence comes from Streptomyces sp. Y7, assembly GCF_043195415.1. Taxonomy (NCBI): domain Bacteria; kingdom Bacillati; phylum Actinomycetota; class Actinomycetes; order Kitasatosporales; family Streptomycetaceae; genus Streptomyces; species Streptomyces sp. Y7. The sequence goes on along the minus strand of NZ_JBIDDQ010000008.1, from coordinate 93,338 downwards.
GCCCGTACGACTTACTACGCCGTAGGTCCACCGCGCCGCACCCGTCCCGTCTCGGATCGGGGAGAGGGATGGCGCACCAGGAAACCCCGGCGAGAGAGGCCGAAGGCCAATTCATGACCATGACTGATCCGATCGCAGACATGCTTACGCGTCTGCGGAACGCGAACTCGGCATACCACGACTCCGTGACGATGCCGGCATCGAAGATCAAGTCGCACATCGCGGAGATCCTCCAGCAGGAGGGCTTCATCACGGGCTGGAAGGTCGAGGACGCCGAGGTCGGCAAGAACCTCGTCCTGGAGCTGAAGTTCGGCCCCAACCGTGAGCGCTCCATCGCGGGCATCAAGCGGATCTCCAAGCCCGGTCTCCGGGTGTACGCGAAGTCCACCAACCTGCCGAAGGTGCTCGGCGGCCTCGGCGTGGCGATCATCTCCACGTCGCACGGGCTTCTCACCGACAAGCAGGCCGGCAAGAAGGGCGTAGGCGGAGAAGTCCTCGCCTACGTCTGGTAGCAGAAGGGAACGGAGGAAACAGCTATGTCGCGCATCGGCAAGCTCCCCATCGCGGTTCCCGCCGGCGTGGACGTCACCATCGACGGCCAGGCGGTCTCGGTCAAGGGCCCCAAGGGCACGCTGACCCACACCGTCGTGGCGCCGATCGAGATCGCCAAGGGTGAGGACGGCGTGCTCAACGTCACCCGCCCCAACGACGAGCGTCAGAACAAGGCCCTGCACGGCCTGTCCCGCACGCTGGTGGCGAACATGATCACCGGCGTGACCCAGGGTTACGTGAAGAAGCTCGAGATCAGCGGTGTCGGTTACCGCGTTGTCGCCAAGGGTTCGAACCTGGAGTTCTCCCTCGGTTACAGCCACCCGATCCTGGTCGAGGCGCCCGAGGGCATCACCTTCAAGGTGGAGGCCCCCACGCGCTTCTCCGTCGAGGGCATCGACAAGCAGAAGGTCGGCGAGGTTGCGGCCAACATCCGCAAGCTGCGCAAGCCCGACCCGTACAAGGCCAAGGGCGTCAAGTACGAGGGCGAAGTCATCCGCCGCAAGGTCGGAAAGGCGGGTAAGTAAGCCATGGCATACGGACAGAAGATCCTCAAGGGCGACGCCTACAAGCGCGCCGCGATCAAGCGCCGCCACATCCGGATCCGTAAGCACATCAACGGAACGGCGGAGCGTCCGCGTCTGGTCGTTACCCGCTCGAACCGCCACATCGTGGCCCAGGTGATCGACGACCTCAAGGGTCACACCCTTGCGTCGGCGTCCACCCTGGACACCTCGATCCGCGGTGGCGAGGGCGACAAGTCCGCGCAGGCCAAGCAGGTCGGAGCCCTGGTCGCCGAGCGCGCCAAGGCCGCCGGCGTCGAGGCCGTCGTATTCGACCGTGGTGGCAACCAGTACGCCGGGCGCATCGCCGCCCTGGCGGACGCCGCCCGCGAAGCCGGACTCAAGTTCTGAGCCGCTTCCGTAGCTAGCGGAAAAAGAGAGAGGTAATTCCAATGGCTGGACCCCAGCGCCGCGGTGGCGGTGCCGGTGGCGGCGAGCGGCGGGACCGGAAGGGCCGTGACGGTGGCGCAGCTGCCGCCGAGAAGACCGCTTACGTTGAGCGCGTTGTCGCGATCAACCGTGTCGCCAAGGTTGTGAAGGGTGGTCGTCGCTTCAGCTTCACCGCGCTGGTCGTGGTGGGCGACGGTGACGGCACCGTGGGTGTCGGTTACGGCAAGGCCAAGGAGGTGCCGGCCGCGATCGCCAAGGGTGTTGAAGAGGCCAAGAAGCACTTCTTCAAGGTCCCCCGTATCCAGGGCACCATCCCGCACCCGATCCAGGGTGAGAAGGCTGCCGGCGTCGTGCTGCTCAAGCCCGCGTCGCCCGGTACCGGTGTTATCGCCGGTGGTCCGGTGCGTGCCGTGCTCGAGTGCGCCGGTATCCACGACATCCTGTCGAAGTCGCTCGGCTCCGACAACGCGATCAACATCGTGCACGCGACCGTGGAGGCCCTGAAGGGCCTGCAGCGTCCCGAGGAGGTCGCGGCCCGCCGTGGCCTGCCGCTCGAGGACGTCGCCCCCGCGGCTCTTCTCCGTGCGCGTGCCGGGGCGGGTGCGTAATCATGGCGCAGCTCAAGATTACGCAGGTCAAGTCCTACATCGGCAGCAAGCAGAACCACCGTGACACCCTGCGCTCCCTTGGTCTCAAGGGCATCAACACGCAGGTCGTCAAGGAGGACCGCCCCGAGTTCCGCGGCATGGTGCACACCGTCCGCCACCTCGTGTCGGTCGAGGAGGTCGACTGATCATGGCGGAGAACAACCCGCTCAAGATCCACAACCTCCGTCCCGCCCCGGGCGCCAAGACCGCCAAGACCCGTGTGGGTCGTGGTGAGGCGTCGAAGGGTAAGACGGCCGGTCGTGGTACCAAGGGTACGAAGGCTCGTTACCAGGTTCCGGAGCGCTTCGAGGGTGGCCAGATGCCCCTCCACATGCGTCTCCCGAAGCTGAAGGGCTTCAAGAACCCGTTCAAGACCGAGTTCCAGGTCGTGAACCTCGACAAGCTGGCCGCGCTCTACCCCGAGGGTGGCGAGGTCACGGTCGAGGGTCTGGTGGCCAAGGGGGCCGTTCGCAAGAACAGCCTCGTCAAGGTCCTCGGCCAGGGCGAGATCTCCGTGGCGCTGCAGGTGACGGTCGACGCCGTCTCCGGCTCCGCCAAGGAGAAGATCACCGCCGCCGGCGGTACCGTCACCGAGCTCGTCTGAACACTTCAGGCGACTCGATGACTTGAGCGATCCCGACCGGGGATACCCCACAAATGGGGTATCCCCGGTTGGTCGTTCCAAGGGGGGCGGTCTCGCCGGTAAGGTGGCCTGCACTGCCTACTTTTACTGATTGCTTCTTGTGAGGCACTCTGAGCGGCAGTTGACCGTTAGCTAAGTCGTTCCTATTAGTCGAACCTCAAGACCGTCACCCTTGACGCAGTTGCGCGGGGGTCGCAGGAGGCACCGTGCTCACCGCGTTCGCCCGGGCGTTCAAGACGCCCGACCTGCGCAAGAAGCTGCTCTTCACTCTCGCCATCATCGTGGTGTACCGCATCGGTACACACATTCCGATCCCTGGCGTCGACTACACGGCCGTCCAGACCTGCATCGACCAGGCCAGCACCAACACGGGTCTGTTCGGTCTGGTCAACATGTTCAGCGGCGGCGCACTGCTTCAGATCACGATCTTCGCGCTCGGCATCATGCCGTACATCACGGCGAGTATCATCCTTCAGCTGCTGACCGTCGTGATCCCGCGCCTGGAAGCCCTCAAGAAGGAGGGCCAGGCCGGTACCGCCAAGATCACGCAGTACACCCGCTACCTGACGGTGGCGCTCGCCATCCTGCAGGGCACCGGCCTGGTGGCCACCGCCCGCAGCGGCGCGCTCTTCCAGGGTTGCGCGGTCGCCGGCCAGATCGTCCCGGACCAGTCGATCTTCAAGACCATCACCATGGTCATCACCATGACCGCCGGTACGGCCGTCGTCATGTGGCTCGGTGAGCTGATCACCGACCGCGGCATCGGCAACGGCATGTCGATCCTGATGTTCATCTCGATCGCCGCGACCTTCCCGTCCGCCCTGTGGGCCATCAAGCAGCAGGGCAACCTGGCCGACGGCTGGATCGAGTTCGGCACCGTCATCGCGGTGGGCCTGGTCATGGTCGGCCTGGTCGTCTTCGTCGAGCAGGCGCAGCGCCGAATTCCGGTGCAGTACGCGAAGCGCATGATCGGCCGCCGTTCCTACGGCGGTACGTCGACGTACATCCCGCTCAAGGTGAACCAGGCGGGCGTGATTCCCGTCATCTTCGCGTCGTCGCTGCTCTATATTCCGGCGCTGATCGTGCAGTTCTCCAACAATCAGGAGTCCGGCTGGGCGACCTGGGTCACACAGAACCTGGCCGACACGGGGGCACCCGTGCACGTCACCCTGTATTTCTTCCTGATTGTCTTCTTCGCGTTCTTCTACGTGGCTATCTCGTTCAACCCCGAGGAAGTCGCGGACAACATGAAGAAGTATGGTGGCTTCATCCCGGGCATCCGGGCTGGCCGACCGACCGCTGAGTACCTTTCGTACGTACTCAACCGGATCACCTGGCCGGGCTCGCTGTACTTGGGTCTGATCGCTCTCGTGCCGACGATGGCGTTGGCTGGTTTCGGGGCAAACCAGAACTTCCCGTTCGGTGGTACCAGCATCCTGATCATCGTGGGTGTCGGTCTTGAAACGGTGAAGCAGATCGAGAGCCAGCTCCAGCAGCGCAATTACGAAGGGTTCCTCCGCTGATGCGTATCGTCCTCGTCGGGCCGCCGGGTGCCGGCAAGGGAACGCAGGCCGCGTTCCTCGCCAAGAACCTGTCGATCCCGCACATCTCCACGGGCGACCTGTTCCGCGCCAACATCAGCCAGCAGACGGAGCTCGGGAAGCTCGCGAAGTCCTACATGGACGCGGGCAACCTGGTGCCGGACGAGGTCACCATCGGGATGGCCAAGGACCGCATGGAGAAGCCGGACGCCGAGAACGGCTTCCTGCTGGACGGTTTTCCCCGCAACGTGTCCCAGGCCGAGGCTCTGGACGAGATGCTCCAGTCCGAGAGCATGAAGCTGGACGCGGTCCTGGACCTGGAAGTCCCCGAGGAAGAGGTCGTCAAGCGGATCGCCGGGCGGCGGATCTGCCGCAAGGACTCCAGCCACGTCTTCCACGTGACGTACAGCAAGCCGAAGCAGGAGGGCGTCTGCGACGTCTGCGGCGGCGAGCTGTACCAGCGTGACGACGACTCGGAGGAGACGGTCCGCAAGCGTCTCGAGGTCTACCACACGCAGACCGAGCCGATCATCGACTACTACAAGTCGCAGGGGCTGGTCGTCACCATCTCCGCGCTGGGCAAGGTCGAAGAGGTCACGGCGCGCGCCATGGAGGCGCTCAAGCGTGACGAGGACGGCAAGTAGGAGCGTTCCAGCTCGTACGCAGCACAAGCCGCGGTTCCCTCAGAGGGGACCGCGGCTGCTGCGTGGGGCGGGGCGTCCCGGCTCCGCCCTTATGGTTGAAGCAGTCCCTCCACCCGGCAGGAAAGGCCCCCGACCCCATGGTGCAGATCAAGACCCCCGAGCAGATCGCCAAGATGCGTGAGGCGGGGCTGGTCGTCGCCGCCATTCACGCGGCCACGCGCGAGGCCGCGGTGCCCGGGGCCAGCACCAAGGATCTGGACGAGGTCGCCCGCAAGGTGCTCGCGGAGCACGGTGCCAAGTCGAACTTCCTCGGCTACGGCGGCTTCCCCGCGACCATCTGCACCTCGGTGAACGACGTGGTCGTCCACGGCATCCCGTCCGAGGACGTCGTCCTGAAGGACGGCGACATCATCTCCATCGACTGCGGCGCCATCATCGACGGCTGGCACGGCGACGCCGCCTACACCGCCTTCGTGGGCTCCGGTCACGCTCCGGAGCTGGTCGAGCTCTCCCGGGTGACCGAGGAGTCGATGTGGGCCGGGATCGCGGCCATGAAGCAGGGCAACCGCCTGGTCGACGTCTCCCGTGCCATCGAGACCTACATCCGCCGCCAGCCGAAGCCCGGCGGCGGCCGCTACGGCATCATCGAGGACTACGGCGGCCACGGCATCGGCACCGAGATGCACATGGACCCGCATCTGCTGAACTACGTGGAGCGCCGGCGGGGGAAGGGGCCGAAGCTGGTCACCGGCTTCTGCCTCGCGATCGAGCCGATGGTGTCCCTGGGCACCCCGAAGACCGAGGTCCTCTCGGACGACTGGACGGTCATCACCACCGACGGCACCTGGTCCTCGCACTGGGAGCACTCCGTCGCGCTGACCGAGGAGGGCCCGCTCGTGCTGACGGCCCCCGACGGCGGCAAGGCGAAGCTGGCCGAGCACGGGATCGTCGCTGCGCCGGATCCGCTGGCCTGAGTGCCCTTCCGCGGACGGCGTGCTTAATGATCTGCCGGTCAGGGCAGGATTCCTCGATTCGTCTTTCCGGGTGCGCTGACGTAGACTGACTCGTCGGCTCTCGTGCACCCGCATGTCCGCATGCACCCGTAAGGGAAAGCACAGGAGTCGATCAAGGTAGTCGATTCCGAAGGGCGAAGCGTGGCCAAGAAGCAAGGTGCCATCGAGATCGAGGGCACTGTCGTCGAGTCTCTGCCGAACGCCATGTTCAAGGTCGAGCTCCAGAACGGCCACCAGGTCCTGGCACACATCAGCGGCAAGATGCGTATGCACTACATCCGCATCCTCCCTGACGACCGGGTCGTGGTGGAGTTGTCTCCGTACGACCTGACGCGTGGCCGGATCGTCTACCGCTACAAGTAGATCTTGCCCGCACTCCGTTCCGGCGGGGTGGTGGCACTGACCCGGAGAACCTCAATCCCATGAAGGTCAAGCCGAGCGTCAAGAAGATCTGCGACAAGTGCAGGGTGATCCGCCGTCACGGTCGGGTCATGGTCATCTGCGAGAACCCGCGCCACAAGCAGCGCCAGGGCTGACGCACGACCGATCCCTCTGCATCCATCGCAGAGATTCGCGCGACGCAAGCTGAATATGTTCATACGCAGAACCCAGGTGAACCTTCGCCTGACACCCCCGGTTCGGAGGCCGGGGACCCAGTTCGTACCTCGTACGGCGGCTGGGAATCGGTTCTGCGGAAGACCTCCGAAGATCACCAGGAGCCATTGAATGGCACGCGTTTCCGGTGTTGACATCCCGCGCGAAAAGCGCGTGGAGGTCGCCCTGACCTACGTGTTCGGTATTGGCCGGACGCTCTCCCAGCAGACGCTGGCCGAGACCGGCATCGACCCGAACACGCGCGTTCGCGACCTCTCCGAGGAGCAGCTCGTCGCGATTCGTGAGTACGTCGACAACAACATCAAGACCGAGGGTGACCTCCGTCGCGAGATCCAGGCCGACATCCGCCGCAAGGTCGAGATCGGTTGCTACCAGGGTCTCCGTCACCGTCGCGGTCTGCCCGTCCGCGGTCAGCGCACCAGCACGAACGCCCGTACCCGCAAGGGCCCGCGTCGCGCCATCGCCGGCAAGAAGAAGCCGGGCAAGAAGTAGTCCACAGCGGACTTCGCCGTCCAGCGGTCTTCGCTGTAGGACCGACCACCTCCCGTAGGAGTACAGATGCCCCCCAAGGGTCGTCAGGGCGCTGCCAAGAAGGTGCGCCGCAAGGAAAAGAAGAACGTCGCTCACGGCCACGCGCACATCAAGAGCACGTTCAACAACACGATCGTCTCCATCACGGACCCCTCGGGCAACGTGATCTCCTGGGCCTCCGCCGGCCACGTCGGCTTCAAGGGCTCCCGCAAGTCCACGCCGTTCGCCGCGCAGATGGCCGCCGAGTCGGCTGCCCGCCGCGCGCAGGAGCACGGCATGCGCAAGGTCGACGTGTTCGTCAAGGGCCCGGGTTCCGGTCGTGAGACCGCCATCCGTTCGCTCCAGGCGACCGGTCTCGAGGTCGGCTCCATCCAGGACGTCACCCCGACCCCGCACAACGGCTGCCGTCCGCCGAAGCGTCGTCGCGTCTGACGCACGGCTGCTTCGCGCAGGCTTCGGGTTCGGGCGGTACGGCTCTTCGGGGCCGTATCGCCCTTACCCTTGCAGTACCCGCGCTTTCCATGGGCGCGGTTTCCGTCGGACGTCAAATAGCGGGCGTCCACGAAAGAAGGATCTGATCCACACATGCTGATCGCTCAGCGTCCCTCGTTGACCGAAGAGGTCGTCGACGAGTTCCGCTCCCGGTTCGTGATCGAGCCGCTGGAGCCGGGCTTCGGTTACACCCTCGGCAACTCCCTTCGCCGGACCCTCCTCTCCTCGATTCCGGGTGCGGCGGTCACGTCCATCCGTATCGACGGCGTGCTGCACGAGTTCACCACCGTGCCGGGCGTCAAGGAGGACGTCACCGACCTGATCCTCAACATCAAGCAGCTGGTCGTCTCCTCGGAGCACGACGAGCCGGTCGTGATGTACCTGCGCAAGCAGGGCCCGGGTCTGGTCACCGCCGCCGACATCGCGCCCCCGGCCGGTGTCGAGGTGCACAACCCCGACCTCGTCCTCGCCACGCTCAACGGCAAGGGCAAGCTGGAGATGGAGCTCACGGTCGAGCGTGGCCGTGGTTACGTCTCCGCCGTGCAGAACAAGCAGGTGGGCCAGGAGATCGGCCGTATCCCGGTCGACTCGATCTACTCGCCGGTTCTGAAGGTCACGTACAAGGTCGAGGCCACGCGTGTCGAGCAGCGCACCGACTTCGACAAGCTGATCGTCGACGTCGAGACCAAGCAGGCGATGCGTCCGCGTGACGCCATGGCCTCCGCCGGTAAGACGCTGGTCGAGCTGTTCGGTCTCGCTCGTGAGCTGAACATCGACGCCGAGGGCATCGACATGGGCCCGTCCCCCACGGACGCCGCCCTTGCCGCCGATCTGGCGCTGCCGATCGAGGAGCTGGAGCTCACCGTTCGGTCGTACAACTGCCTCAAGCGCGAGGGCATCCACTCCGTGGGTGAGCTCGTGGCGCGTTCCGAGGCCGACCTCCTCGACATCCGTAACTTCGGTGCGAAGTCGATCGACGAGGTCAAGGCGAAGCTGGCCGGCATGGGCCTGGCCCTCAAGGACAGCCCGCCCGGATTCGACCCGACGGCCGCGGCCGACGCCTTCGGCGCCGACGACGACGCGGACGCCGGTTTCGTGGAGACCGAGCAGTACTAAGCGCTCCGCGGGGAGGCCGTACTGCTTCTGCGGGCCGGTTTCGGCTGGTCGCGCAGTTCCCCGCGCCCCTTCCGGGAGCGCCCCTTCGGGGCCGCTCCCGGATCTCCGACAGGTAACCGCCTGCTCGGATACTGACCTCGGTACCTCATACGGCCGGGGCAGACACACAGGAGATTGACATGCCGAAGCCCACCAAGGGTGCCCGTCTGGGCGGCAGCGCCGCGCACGAGAAGCTGCTCCTCGCGAACCTCGCGAAGGCGCTCTTCGAGCACGGCCGTATCACCACCACCGAGGCCAAGGCCCGCCGTCTGCGGCCGTACGCCGAGCGTCTGGTGACCAAGGCGAAGAAGGGCGACCTTCACAACCGCCGTCAGGTGCTCCAGGTCATCACGGACAAGAGCGTCGTCCACACGCTCTTCACCGAGATCGGCCCGCGCTACGAGAACCGTCCGGGTGGCTACACCCGCATCACCAAGATCGGTAACCGCCGTGGCGACAACGCGCCCATGGCTGTCATCGAGCTGGTCGAGGCGCTGACGGTCGCGCAGGAGGCCACGGGCGAGGCCGAGGCCGCCACCAAGCGTGCCGCCAAGGACGCCGAGGTCGCCGAGAGCACGGTCGACACCACGAAGGCCGACGAGGCTGCCGAGGAGTCGAAGGACGCGTAAGCGTCTGCCGGGTGCTGTTCGGTCGCGGCTGCGGCTTTCGTCGTGGCGCGTCGCGCAGTTCCCCGCGCCCCTTCAGGGCGTTGGCGGGTCCGTTCCTTTCGAGGGGCGGGCCCGCTTTTGTGTTGCTGAGAGGATCTACGGGTGAGTGACGAAGTAGAGCCCGGGTATGTGCGGGTGCGCCTTGATCTGTCCTACGACGGGACCGAGTTCTCCGGGTGGGCCAAGCAGGCCGGTGGGCGGCGGACCGTGCAGGGGGAGATCGAGGACGCGCTGCGGACGGTCACGCGGTCGGGGAGTACGACGTACGAGCTGACCGTCGCCGGGCGGACCGACGCCGGAGTGCACGCTCGGGGGCAGGTCGCGCATGTGGATCTGCCCGAGACGGTGTGGCGTGAGCATCACGAGAAGTTGCTCAAGCGGCTCGCCGGGCGGCTGCCGAGGGATGTGCGGGTGTGGGCGCTGCGGGAGGCGCCCGCCGGGTTCAACGCCCGGTTCTCCGCGGTCTGGCGGCGGTACGCCTACCGCGTCACCGACAACCCCGGCGGCGTCGACCCGCTGCTGCGCAACCATGTCCTGTGGCACGACTGGCCGCTCGACGTCGACGCCATGAACGAGGCCGCGCGGCGGCTGCTCGGGGAGCACGACTTCGCCGCGTACTGCAAGAAGCGCGAGGGTGCCACCACCATCCGCACCCTGCAGCAACTGAGCCTGGTGCGCGGGGACGACGGGATCGTCACCGCGACCGTGCGTGCCGACGCCTTCTGCCACAACATGGTGCGCTCGCTCATCGGGGCGCTGCTGTTCGTGGGGGACGGGCACCGGCCCGCCGACTGGCCGGGCAAGGTGCTCGCCGCCGGTGTGCGGGACTCTGCCGTGCATGTCGTACGGCCGCACGGGCTGACGCTCGAAGAGGTCGGGTATCCCGCCGACGCGTTGCTGGCCGCGCGGAACAAGGAGGCGCGGAACAAGCGGACGTTGCCGGGCGGCTTCGGCTGCTGCTGAGCCTCAGTTCTGGGACCACGTCCCCAGCAGGTCGCCCAGGGCGTCCTCGGTCTCCTCGGCGTCGCGGCTGTCGTCGCGGGCGTCGGGGGCCAGTTCCACGTGCAGGAAGGCGGCGTGCCGGCGTTCGGCCGACCTGCCCTGGACGTTGGTGGTGCCCTCCAGCGGGCAGCGCGCGGACCAGCCCCGGCAGACCCGCAGCCCCTCCGCCTCCAGGCGATCGGCCAGTGCCGATGCCTCGCCGGACGTGCTCTGGGCCGAGCCGCCGGAGACGACGGCCTCGTAGGGGCGCTCGGAGGACTCGGCGAAGCCGTGCAGTTGGAGCCCGGGCACGCCGCGCTTCTGCAGCTCCACGACGATCGTGTGGAAGGCGCTGTCCTCGCGGTGGGCGACGTCCGCGGCGTCCGAGCGGCCCGCCCGGCGGTGGGCGCCGGCGACGACCAGCGAGCCCGAGGACGTGTTCTCCAGCAGCCGGACCCCGAGTTCCTCGGTGTCACGGTCGGACACGGGGTGCGGGACCTGGATGTTCCAGCGCACGTCGGAGTCGGCGGTCAGGTACAGGCGGCCCCAGCGGGCGGCCTCGCTGTTCGGCCGCAGCGCGGCGATCTCGTCGTAGCGGCGGCCGGAGTCGGTGTCGGTGAGGCGGGTGACGCCCAGGCCGAGGGGGGCGAGGACGCGCTCGGCCCCGGCCGCGTCGCCGTCCAGCAGGTGGCCCACGCCGCGTGCCAGCGCCTCGCGCCGGCTGTCGCCGGGCGGGGTGTACGGGCCGTCGGGTGCGAAGCCGGCCGTGTAGTCGAGGATCCGGCTGCGCAGGTCGACGAGTTCGCGGGCCTGCGGAACCGAATGTTCCGACTCTTCGGGTGATGTCGTGTCACAACCGGCCAACGCGAGGATCAAAACCGTCGGGGCAAGAATGCGAGCGAAACGTGACGTTCTCGTGATGGTAGAGACCGATTGGGGTCTGAGTGGCGTGTGAGTATGTCGCGGTGACATTCCGTAAGTCTCTCCGTATAGGTCGCTCCGTGGCGGTTCTGGGGGCTTTGGCCGGCCTCGTCGCCGCCTGTACCTCCGAGCCGTCCGGGGCTCAGGTGAAGCCTGGTGGGCGCTCGTTCACCGTCGCCGCCGCGGGTGACGTGCTGATCCACCCCGAGCTGGTCGAACAGGCCGCCAAGGATGCCAAGAAGACCGGTGAGGGACAGGCCGGGCTGGACTTCGGGCCGCTGATGGCCGGCGTGAAGCCGATCATCAGCAAGGCCGATCTGGCCATCTGCCACATGGAGACGCCGGTCGGAACGCCCAAGGGCCCGTTCGAGGGCTACCCGGAGTTCCTCGTTCCGCCGCAGATCCTCACGACCCTCAAGGACGTGGGGTACGACACCTGCTCGACGGCCTCCAATCACACCTACGACCACGGTCTCAAGGCCGTGAAGCGCACCCTGGACGCGATGGACAAGGTGGGCCTCGGGCACACCGGGTCCTTCCGCACGCCCGACGAAGCAGAGCAGATCAACATTCGGGACGTCAACGGCGTCAAGGTCGCCCATCTGTCCTATTCCTGGGAGTCCTTCCTCAATCCCACGCCGGAGAAGGAGCGTTGGGCCTTCAACCGGATCGGCTTCGACGCCGTCAAGAAGGCCGAGACCCGGGCCCGCCAGAAGGGCGCCGAGGTGGTGATCCTCTCGGTCCACTGGGGCCTGGAGCACTACAACGAGCCGAGCGTCCCCCAGCTGCAGCTTGCGGACCGCCTCACCAAGGACACCGGGATCAACCTGGTGATCGGCCACCACTCCCATGTCGTGCAGCCCATCCAGAAGCTCAACGGCACCTGGGTCGCCTACAGCCTCGGCAACCAGGTCGCCCGGCACTCCTCGCCGACCGGCCTCACCGAGGAGGGGGCGATCGGCTGGTTCGAGTTCAAGGAGACGGCCGACGGCTGGGACGTCGGCGCCCGTTACCGGACCACGCTGGTCGACATCCCGCCGGAGGTCGAGGAGGGCGAGAAGGCCCCGAAGGACGCCGTCGCGGACCACCGCGTGGTGGACGTGCAGGCGGCGCTCGACCACCCCGGCGAGGTGTCCGAGGACCGGCTGGCCCGGTACCGGCTGGCCGCCGACCGTACCCGCGGCTTCCTCTACAACCGCGGCGCGCCGGGCGGCGAAGGCCTTGAGCAGCTCGATCTCGGGACGTGACGAGCGACACAGGAAGCTGTTGCCCGCCGGGACCCAACCCCGGCGCGTGTCGGCAGTCTTCTAAAGGGACGGCGTCTCATGCCCGCGTCAGCGGTGGCTCCTGCGAGCGCCTGAGTAGTGAAGAGGCGAAGGAAGACCACCGGTGACTCCAACCCAAGGCGCACGGCGTCCCGCACGGGGCGGGCGCAGACGCCTGCGCAGACGCGCGGACATGCCGCTGCTGGGCGGCATCCGCCCGCCGATCGCGCTGCTGTGCCTGCTGATCCTCGCCCTGGCCGGACTGACGGCCAAGGTGCTGGGCCCGGCCGGCGACCCGGTCGTGCCCAAGGCCGTGCTGGGCTCCCAGCAGCACTTCGCCGAGGACGGCGCCATCGCACTACGCGCGTCGATCGACGAGCGCGTCACCGACCTGAACCGCACCGCCGCCGCACTGAACGCGGGGAAGCCCGCCGACCCGGAGCGGGTGCTGTCGGACCTGAGCACCACGTACCAGAAGTGGACCGGCACCACGGTGCTGGACCTGGAGAGCGGAAAGGTGCTCGCCGCAAGAGGCGAAACGATTCCGCTCGCCTGGCTGGACAAGGACGTCCTGACCGGAGAGCACGCCCTGACCCCCCGCATGGTCCGCCTGGAGACCGGCGACGTACGGCTGATGACGATGGCCCTCCTCGACTACGAGGACCGTCCGCAGCAGCTGCTGATCGCCTCCAACAGCCTCTCCGTGCCCGCCATCAACCTGGGCGCGTTCCGCTCCATGGCGGTCGTGGCCCGCGGCGGCGAGGTCCTCGCCACCGCCGGTTTCGAGCAGGCCGAGGCGCTCAACTCGGACGCCGAGCGCGACGAGCTGTCCTTCCTCCAGAAGCAGATGACCCGGCTGTCCGAGCGCAGCGCCAAGGAGACCGAGCAGAACCCCGTCAGCGCACGGGAGCCCGGTTCCCGCGGCTACCCGGGCGTCAGCGGAACCCTGCTCGGCGACTCCTACAACGGCCGTGTCGCCACCGCCGGATACGCCTCCCTCGCCTCCGCCGACCCGGAGCAGCGCGAGAGCGTCGGCGCGGGCCTCGGCCTGACGGTCGTGGCCATGCTGCCCGTGGTGCAGGAACAGGCCGTCGGGCAGGAGCGGGAGCTGTACGGACTGGTGGCGGCCGGCGTCCTGGTGGTGTTCGGACTCCTCGCGGCGGCCCTGCTGTGGATGGCCGTGCAGCGGCCCCTGCTGAGCCTCTTCCTGGAGTCGCGCCGGCTGGCCCGCGGCGATCTGACCCGCCCCGTCGAGATGCCCCGCTGGGGCGAGGCCGCCCGCGTCGGTGCCGCGCTGGAGCGGCTGCGGGCGCAGCTGTCCGGCGATGCGGAGGCGGGCCGGGAGGCCGGCGAGCGCAAGGGCCGCCGGGCGCGGTTCGGTCTGCGGGTGCCGTTGGCGCTCACCGCCGTCCTGCTGTTGCTGTGGTGCGTGCCGGTGGGGCTGCTCCTCAACCGCACGGACGCCTCGGTGACCGTGCCGAGCACCATGGTCAACGATCAGCGCGACCGCACCGACCTCGTCGCCGACCGGGTCCGCCGCGCCCTCAACGAGGCCCAGGCCGACCTCGTCTCCACCACCCGGCTGATCGACGCGGACGACCCCGACGCCACCACCGGTGTGCTGGACGACGCCCTGCGCAAGCACACGCGCTACGGCTCCCTGTACGTCGTCGACAAGGGCGGCGACGTCGTCGCCCGCGCCGGCGACGAGCCCCACGCGGACTGGAGCGGGGACCGCGGGTCCGGCGAGAAGGACGCGCCGCTCATCCGGGTCGCGGGCGAGGGCGGCAAGAAGCCGGTGATCCAGGCCGCGGCCGCCGTACCGGACGCCAAGGGCCTGACCCTGGTCGGCGAGATCCGGGTGGAGTTCCTGAACTCGCTGCTGGCCAGGCCCGGGCTCGGCGAGGTCCGCGTGGTCGACGCCGAGGCGCGGACCATCGCCGGCAGCGACGGCTTCCTGGCCTTCGAGAGCCTGCCGCGCGATTCGCTCACCGACCTCGTGCGGGCCGGCGGCGTCAAGGTCGGCGCGGGACCCGTGGAGAACGGCCTGCTCATCCGCGAGGGGCGCTCGGTCACGGTCGCCGCGGCGGCGCCCTTCTCCGGCGGCGGTGTGGCCGCCGACGTCGGCTGGACCGTGATCAGCTGGCAGAACGCCAAGCACTTCGAGATCGCCCCGTACGAGCGCGAGGACCGCAGCGTGCTCGCCGGGATGCTCGGGCTCGCGCTGATCGTGGTCTGCCTCGGCTGGATCCACCTGGTCGTCGTCCGGCCGCTGCGCGCCCTCGCCGGCAGCGCCGAGAAGCTCGCCGACGGTGACCTCAAGACCGTGCTGTACCCCCGCTACCACGACGAGGTGGGGGCCGTCGTCCGCAGCCTCGAACTGGTCCGCCAGCAGTTGCAGGCCCGCAGGCAGAACCAGGCACGCCGGAGTGCCGAGCCACGGCTCGGCGCCGGAGGAAGGTGACCGGCCCGTGCTCTACCTCTACTTCGTCCTGCTGATCGGCTCGGTGTTCCTGCTGATCGCGGGCATCGTCGAGCAGCGCAGGCACTACGCCGCGCTGCACACGATCCCCTCCCGGGTGCTGGTCAACGGCATCCGCGGCAAGTCCTCCATCACCCGGCTGTGCGCGGGTGCCCTGCGCGGCGGTGGCCTGGTCACCGTCGCCAAGACGACGGGCACCGCGGCGCGCTTCATCCACCCGGACGCCACGGAGGAGCCGGTCTACCGCAAGTTCGGCATCGCCAACGTGGTGGAGCAGATCGGCATCGTCCGCCGGGCCGCGACCTACCGCCCCGACGCCCTCGTCATCGAGTGCATGGCGGTCATGCCGGCCCTGCAGGAGGTCAACCAGAGCAAGTTGATCCGCTCGACGATCGGCGTGCTGTGCAACGTCCGCGAGGACCATCTCGCCGAGATGGGACCGACCCTGGACGACGTGGCGCGCTCGCTGTGCCGCTCGATGCCGGAGGACGGCATCTGCGTCACCGCCGAGAAGGAGCGCTTCCCCATCCTCCAGGAGGAGGCGGACGCCCGTAACTGCCAGTTGATCTACGCCGATCCGGAGACGGTCACCGACGAGGAGCTGCGCGGCTTCAGCTGGTTCACCTTCAAGGAGAACGTGGCGATCGCGCTGGTCGTCGCGGACCTGCTCGGCATCGAGCGCAAGGTCGCCCTGCAGGGCATGTACGACGCCCCGCCGGACCCCGGCGTGCTCTCCGTCGAGCGGTACGTCACCCCCGAGGACAAGCGGCTCGCCTTCGCCAACGTCTTCGCGGCCAACGACCCCGAGTCGACGCTGATGAACATCAACCAGCTGCTCGACCTCGGCGCGATCCGCCGCCCCCTGAACGTCGTGATCAACTGCCGCCCGGACCGGGTGGAGCGCAACGGGCAGATGGGCGAGATCATCCCCGACCTGCAGCCCGACAACGTCTTCGTCATCGGGCACCCCGCCAAGAGCGCCATCGACGCCATCCCCGCCGACTGGCGTGACCGCGCGGTCGACCTCGGCGGCGAGCGCCGCTCGGCGGACGAGTTCATGCCGACACTGCTGGGCCGGATGTCCGACGGCTCCTCCCTGGTCGCCATCGGCAACATCCACGGGCAGGGCGAGGAGCTCCTGGAGTACCTGGCCGAACTGCCGGCCGACGAGAGCGCCGCCGACGACGGCCCGGACCGGCCCGCGGCCGCCGCGCCGGCCCAGCAGCAGCGCCTGGACCCGTACGCCTCGTACCCCACGGCGTACGAGGAGCGGTACCAGGCGTCGCAGACCCAGGAGATCCCGGTGGTCCGCATCCCGCAGCCGGCGGCGCCGTACGGCGACACGGCCGGGGCGTACACCGGCGCTCCCGTGCAGGGGGCGGACCAGTACGGCGGGGCCCGGACCCAGGCACCTCAGCCGCAGGTTCAGGGCTGGTTCCAGGCACCGGCCCGGCGCATGCCCGGCCGGCCACAGCTGCCGCAGGGGCCCGGCGGCCCGGCGTACGACCCCGAGCAGTCGTACGGCACGGGGCAGGCGCCGCAGCCGTACAGCGACGAGCACCACGACCGGCGAGGCCGTCCGCCGGCCGGCGACGGCGGTGGACACCCCCCGCGTGCCTGACCCCGCGGGGCGGCCGACCCGCGTCGGCCGCCCGCCCCGCCCCCGAACCCGCATCCCCTCGTCCGGAGAACCCCGTTGACCACCGCCGCCCTGACACCCGAGATGGCCGCCCTGGGCATCGCCATAGGCCTGTTCTTCTCGCTGCTGTGCTATCTGACGACCAACCTGTCGCCCGGCGGCATGATCACCCCCGGCTGGCTCGCGCTCACCCTCATCGAGGACCTCCAGCGCGCGGCCATGGTCGTGGGCGTCACGGCCCTGACCTACGGCGGCACCAAGATCATGCAGCGGCTGGTGATCCTCTACGGCAAGCGGCTGTTCGCCGCGGTGGTGCTGCTGGGGGTGCTGCTCCAGGCCACGGTGATGATCGTGCTCTCGCTCGAGTTCCCGCTGCTGTACGGCAACCAGACGCTCGGCTTCATCGTGCCGGGCCTGATCGCCTACCAGATGGTGCGCCAGCCCAAGGGGGCCACGCTGCTGGCCACCGGCACCGTCTCCCTCATGGCCTACATCGTCGTCGCCGCAGGCCTGCTGCTCGGCGTCATGCCGACCGTCTGAGAACCGAGGAGCAAACGATGGCAGGGAAGAAGAAGTCGCGGCCCGTCGTCACCGGCCTGGTGCTGCTGGCGCTGGTCGGTACCTCCGGCTACCTGACGCTGGAACTGCGCAAGCAGGACGAGCAGGGAGTCACCGAGGTGCGCAACGTGGGCGTCCTGGAGGGCGGCCGCAGCACCACCGCCACCGAGAGCGGCAAGGAGACCTGGTC
This sequence comes from Streptomyces sp. Y7, assembly GCF_043195415.1. Lineage (NCBI taxonomy): Bacteria > Bacillati > Actinomycetota > Actinomycetes > Kitasatosporales > Streptomycetaceae > Streptomyces > Streptomyces sp. Y7. Next base: position 75,851 of record NZ_JBIDDQ010000008.1, on the reverse strand, counting down.
CCGGCTGGAGAACCCGGCGCGGTCCGTGCTGCGCGGCTCCGACGGCCAGATCAAGGCAGTCTTCACGGACGGCGCGCGCACCGCGACGCTGACCGGGCCGGCCCGCACCTTCCAGGAGCCGACCTCGACCGCGTCCAAGGTCAGCACGACGGACTGGGTACGGCTGATGCCGGAGCCCTGGGCCAAGGGCGCGGAGCAGAAGAAGTGGTTCAAGGACTGGTACGCCGAGTTCAAGGACAGCAAGAAGGACGACATCTTCGCCTTCGCCTTCCAGTACGTGGCGGGCGCACCGGTCAAGAAGGACGAGCAGGGCACCGTCTACGCCGGTGACGCGAACTTCGGTCCGCTGAACACGACCGGGGCCGAGGGCGGCGACCTGCGTCTGGAGCAGTCCGACTTCTACGACTACCTCGGCGTGCAGTACCCGTTCCGGGACGGCACCGTCGGACAGCCGGAGGGCATGCGGGCCCGGTCCATCGACTGCTCGGGCTTCATCCGCATGGTGCTGGGCTACCGGGCCCGCTACCCGCTGATGTCCTCGGACACCTCGGGCGACGGCCTGCCGCGTACCGCCAACGGCATGGCCCGCTCCAAGGAGGGCGTCGACATCCTGCCGCTGGCCGGCATCTCGGCGCAGGACCGGCCCTCCGCGATCGACCAGCTCCAGCCGGGCGACCTCGTCTTCTTCAAGCTCGACACCCGCACCGGCTCGCGCCTGGACCACGTCGGCATGGTCCTCGGTCACGACACCGAGGGGCACCTGATCTTCGTGTCGAGCCGCGAGGAGGTCAACGGGCCCACCATCGGCGACGTCGGCGGTGTGTCCCGGCTCGACGGCAACGGCTACTACGCGAAGACGCTGCGCAGCGCGAAGCGGTTGTAGGGGACGCCGGGCCCGGCGTGACCGGGCCCGGGAGCGGCGGCCGCCCTACTCGTTGGCCGCCGCCGACGCCTGTGCCTGGCCCCGCCGGAGGATCTGGTGGAACGTGAACTCCTCCAGCTCGTCACTGACCTGGAAGGCCGCGGTGTCCTTGTCCGTCATGTCCTTGCCGCTGGTGAAGCCCGTGATGGTGAAGTAGGCGTAGCGGCCGTAGGAGTTGGACGTCGACAGGCAGACGGACGACGTGCAGAAGTCCTTGATGCCCTTGCCGGACAGCGACCGGATGATGTCCTTCTTGGTGTTCACCTGGCCCTTGACCTTGGTGGCCTGGGCCGCGGTGTCGAAGACCGCCACGCCGACCGTCACCGCGATGCCGTCCTTCACGTACGAGACGCGCATGAAGCGGGTGCAGTCGCTCGTGGTGAGGATCTTCGGCAGCCCGCCCTTGGTGACCGCCGAGCAGCTCTTGGTGTCGTCCGTCGCGCCCTTCTTGTACACCTTGCCGCCGACGGTCAGCTGGGTGCCGGGGAAGAGGATCTGGGCGCCGAGCGGGGCGGTGTCCTTGCTCTTGCTGGAGATGAAGTCCTTCGGATCCAGCGGCGGCGGAGCGCTCGTCGGCGCGAACGACGGCGCGGCGCCCGACTGGCTGGGCAGGTCCGCGGTCGCGGGCAGCGAGGAAGACGGTTTGTTCGACGCGGAGTTGCTGCCGTTCGCGGACACCACGGCCACCGCCACGGCGGCACCGATGGCGACGGTGGCGACTGCGCCGCCGCCGACCAGCAGCAGCCGACGCCGCTTGTTGCGGGTCTCCGAGGCCTCGGCGAGCGCGGCCCAGTCCGGAGTCTGATCGGCGCCGTCGTTCCACGGCTGCTGGGAATGCGGTTTCCAGGGATCCCACTGGGACGGGGGTCCCCCCTGCTGCCCGTAGCTCATGGGGCGCATCTTAGACGGCCCCGGGGTGTGCCGGTCCGCCCCAAGAGGCGCACGGGCCCCTAGCGTTCAGTCGATGAGCGAGCACAAAAACGACATCTCCGGGTGGTTGGTACGACGTGCCTCGTGGCATCTGTGGGTCGCACTCGGGGCCGTACTGGGCGCCCATGTGGCGCGTACGGCCCGGCTGACCTCGAACGGAGGGATGGACAACGCGATCGTCGTGAAGGCGGCGCGGGTGTGGCTGGCCGGCGGATCGCCGTATGACGACCCCCACTTCCTCTATCTGCCGAGCGCGGTCGTCGCGGCGGCTCCGTGGACGGTGGTGCCGCGGAGCGCGCTGAGCGTGCTGGTGCCGCTGCTGGTGACCGGCTGTCTGGTGGGCGGCTGGGTCTGCGCGCTGCGGCTGCACGGGGTCCCGCTCCGCAGCCGTTTCGCCGCCCTCGGTCTGATCGGTCTGGCGGTCGGGTTCGCGCCGTTCGCCCATCTCGTGCTGCTGGGCAACTGGACGGCGACCGCGGCCCTCGCGCTGCCGCTCGCGGTGCTGCTGGTCGGGCGCGGGCGCTGGGTGGCCGCGGGGCTGGTGCTCGGTGCGGCGGTCGCGCTGAAGCCGCTGCTGGCGCCGGTGGGTCTGCTGTTCGTGTTCGCGCGGCGGTGGCGGGGCCTGACGTGGATGGCCGGGGTGCCGGCGGCCGCCTCCGCGGGCGCGGCGCTGCTGCTCCCGGACCCGGCCGGCTTCTTCACCCGCACCCTGCCGTTCCTGCTGCGGGGGGACGACGGCTTCGTACGGCTCTATGAGGCGTCGCCGCTCGCGGTGCTGCCCCGGCTCGGGGTGCCGGGTGCGGGGGCCGCGCTGCTCGCGTTCGCGATGGCCGCGGTGGGCGTGGGGTGCGCGTACCGGCGCTGGCGGGCCGGGGACGCGGGACCGCTGCGGCCCGCGGAGACGGCGGCGCTGCTGATGCTCTCGGCGTTCCTGGTGTCCAGGCCGTCGTACGACCACTATCTGCTGGTCGTCGTGCCGCTGCTGGTGGCCGGGGCGCCGAAGCGGGGAGCGGTGATCCGGAATCCCTGGTTCTGGCTGGCGCTGGTGCCGCAGCTGCGGGGGATGACCTGGCCGTATCTGGAGGCGGGGGAGCGGCGGGCCTTCCGGGACGCGGTGACGTTGTGTGTCCTCGCGATGACGCTGGCCGCGCACTGCCGGCGGACCGCGGGACGTCTCGCGTCCCCGCCCTCGCTGCCCGTCCCCTCCTCCAGGGGCGCGGCCCCCTCGGTCCCGCCGGTGAATCCTGCGGGCGAGCACCGTCCCGTCCACCCGGCCGGAAGGGACTCCGGGGTGCCGGGGGAATGACGTCGGTCACTCGACGGGGCCGGGCGGGGCCTTGTGGCCGGGTTGTCCGGGAGGCGTGGTTACGCTGGGGAGAGACAGCAGGGGGCGTCCCAGGGCAACCCGTTTTGACCCGGCCGTGGCGCCACAGGTATCCTGCGTGTTCGTTGTGTATTGGCCTGCTCATTCTCACGGGAGTGGCCTCTACCTAGGTTCCCTGGAGCAGTTACCAGTGGGCGGCATACGGGCAGCGTCCCCGGCATTGTCGTCCCCAGCTGCACGATCGCTTCAGTGATGCCATGTGTCAGCACCCATCCACTGAAGAAGAAGGCTGCGAAGTGCGTACGTACAGCCCCAAGCCCGGCGATGTGACTCGCCAGTGGCACGTCATTGACGCTCAGGACGTCGTCCTGGGCCGTCTCGCCACCACCGCCGCGTCCCTTCTCCGCGGCAAGCACAAGCCGATCTACGCGCCCCACGTCGACACCGGTGACTTCGTCATCATCATCAACGCCGACAAGGTGCACCTCTCCGGCAACAAGCGGACCCAGAAGATGGCGTACCGCCACTCCGGCTACCCGGGTGGTCTGCGCTCCGTCCGCTACGACGAGCTGCTCGACAAGAACCCCGAGAAGGCCGTCGAGAAGGCCGTCAAGGGCATGCTCCCCAAGAACTCCCTGGGCCGTCAGATGCTCTCGAAGCTGAAGGTCTACAAGGGTGACCAGCACCCGCACGGCGCGCAGCAGCCGCAGCCGTACGAGATCACCCAGGTCGCGCAGTAAGTCCGGCCACCCCCTAAGACTGAAGAGAATCTGAGGAGAATCGTGGCCGAGACCACTGCCGAGCAGCCGCTCGAAGAGCTTGACATCGACAGCTACACCACCGAGTCCGAGGTTCCGGTGGAGGGCGAGTACACCTCCGAGTCCATGGCCTCGCGTTTCGGTGAGCCCCAGCCGGCTGCCGGCCTGGGCCGTCGCAAGAACGCCATCGCCCGCGTCCGGATCGTTCCGGGCACCGGCAAGTGGAAGATCAACGGTCGCACCCTCGAGGACTACTTCCCGAACAAGGTGCACCAGCAGGAAGTCAACGAGCCGTTCAAGGTGCTCGAGCTCGAGGGCCGTTACGACGTCATCGCCCGCATCGCCGGTGGCGGTGTCTCCGGCCAGGCCGGTGCGCTGCGTCTCGGTGTCGCCCGCGCCCTGAACGAGGCCGACGTCGACAACAACCGCGGCCCGCTGAAGAAGGCCGGCTTCCTCAAGCGCGACGACCGTGCGGTCGAGCGCAAGAAGGCCGGTCTCAAGAAGGCCCGCAAGGCCCCGCAGTACAGCAAGCGCTAAGCGCAAGCTGCCTCTGCTCGTACTCCGGTACTCCGAACGCCCCGGCGGCACGCCACAGTGCCGCCGGGGCGTTCGTCTTATCCCCGGGCTCGGGCGTATAACGGCACAAGACGTTCAAAGGCTTGTGTGATCCGATGCCCAGGCATGGAATGCCCGGAAGCGGGAGCCCCGGCGAGATGCGCTACAGCGAGCGCCGGCTCCGCGACCGGAACTGATGTTTCCTCAGGAGGACAAGTGGGACGACTCTTCGGCACGGACGGCGTGCGCGGTGTCGCCAATGCGGATCTGACGGCCGAGATGGCCCTCGGTCTGTCCGTGGCGGCGGCGCACGTACTCGCCGAGGCGGGCACCTTCGAGGGCCACCGGGCGACCGCGGTGGTCGGACGGGACCCGCGCGCGTCCGGGGAGTTCCTGGAAGCCGCCGTGGTCGCGGGCCTCGCGAGCGCCGGCGTGGACGTCCTGCGTGTCGGTGTGCTGCCGACGCCGGCCGTCGCGCACCTCACGGGCTCGCTCGGCGCCGACCTCGGTGTCATGCTCTCCGCCAGCCACAACGCCATGCCGGACAACGGCATCAAGTTCTTCGCCCGCGGCGGCCACAAGCTCGCCGACGAGCTGGAGGACCGGATCGAGGCGGTGTACGAGGCGCACCGGCACGGCGAGCCGTGGGAGCGGCCGACGGGTTCCGGGGTCGGGCGGGTGCGCTCGTACGAGGCCGGGTTCGACGAGTACGTCACTCACCTCCTGAGCGTGCTGCCCAACCGGCTGGAAGGGCTGAAGGTCGTCCTCGACGAGGCGCACGGCGCCGCCGCGGGTGTCTCCCCGGAGGCGTTCACGCGGGCCGGGGCCGAGATCGTCACCATCGGGGCCGAGCCGGACGGGCTCAACATCAACGACGGCTGCGGGTCCACGCACATGGACAAGCTGAAGGCCGCGGTCGTGGAGCACGGAGCCGACTTCGGCGTCGCGCACGACGGTGACGCCGACCGCTGCCTCGCCGTGGACCACACCGGTGAGGAAGTGGACGGCGACCAGATCCTCGCCGTGCTCGCGCTCGCGATGCGGGAGCGGGCCGAGCTGCGCTCCGAGACGGTCGTGGCGACCGTGATGTCCAACCTCGGGTTCAAGCTCGCCATGGAGCGCGAGGGCATCGCGCTGGTGCAGACCGCGGTCGGTGACCGGTATGTGCTGGAGGAGATGAAGCAGCGCGGGTTCGCGCTGGGCGGCGAGCAGTCCGGGCACGTCATCATCCTCGACCACGCCACCACCGGCGACGGCACGCTGACCGGGCTTCTGCTGGCGGCGCGGGTCGCGCAGACCGGTCGTACGCTCAAGGACCTCGCGTCCGTCATGGAGCGGCTGCCGCAGGTGCTGATCAATGTGCCGGACGTGGACAGGTCGCGGGTGAGGACCTCGGCGGAGCTCGCGTCGGCGGTCACCGAGGCCGAGCGGGAACTCGGGTCCACCGGGCGGGTGTTGCTGCGGCCGTCGGGTACCGAGCCGCTGGTGCGGGTGATGGTCGAGGCCGCCGACATCGATCAGGCGCGGTCCGTTGCGGGTCGGCTGGCGGATGTCGTGAAGTCCGCGCTGGGGTAGTCGGCCGTGCCGAGTCGGGGCGGGGGGTTTCTGTGCGTCGCGGGCCGCGGGTTCGTCGTGGCTTGTCGCGCAGTTCCCCGCGCCCCTGACGGCGTTGCCCTACGCGGCGCTTCGGCGATGGCGCTGCTTTGACCAAAGCCACTTCTGGGTCAGCAGGGTGAGGGTGCCTGCCAGGATGATGCCCAGGAGGTTCAGGAGCAGTTGCTCCGTCGAGAGCCACGTCTGCTTGGCGTCGCCGTAGATCAGGGCCACGGACGCGTTGGCGGCGGCCGGGACCGTCGTCACCGAGATGGCGACGCCGACCAGGGCGCCGGACTTGGCGGACGTCAGGGAGAGAGTGCCGGCGGCGCCGGCCAGGACCGCCACGACGAACGAGAACCAGTCGGGGGCGTAGATGAAGCCGGTGTTGGGGCGATCGGCCTCCAGTCTGGCCTCGGTGAACAGGCCGACGGCGTCCATGAAGGAGCTGAAGCCCACCGTCACCGCCATCGCCACCGCGAAGCCCACCAGCAGGGCGATCAGTGAACGCAGCGCCAGGCGTGGCGCCCGCTGCACCACGGCCGTGCAGATGCCCGCCAGCGGGCCGAACTCGGGGCCGACCGCCATCGCGCCCACGATCAGGATCGCGTTGTCGAGCACGACACCGCAGGCCGCGATCATCGTGGCCAGCGTGATGAAGGCGAGGTAGGTGACCGAGAGAGTCGACTCCTCGTGCGTCGCGTCCGACAGGTGCTCCCACAGCACCGCGTCCGCGCCTTCGCCCGGTGCCTCCGCCTCGGCCTTGTCCGCGCGCTTGGACAGCGACAGATCGATGTTCTCGACGGCGATGGACCCCTGCTTGTCGAGGTCCAACTCCTGCAGCCTGCTGAGGAGTTCGTCGCCTGCCTCACGTGCCACGTCGCAGGTGACGACGTCCCCGGAGGGGTTGCGGGCGGCGCCCGGCAGGACGACGAGGTGGGTGGTGCCGACCGTGTTCTCGATCAGACGGACCACGTCGTCCGTCTTGTCGGACGGTGTGATCAGGCGCAGGTGCAACATGGCGGCAGACTAGCCGTCACAGCTTGCGCAGACTCAGCCGCTGCACCTTGTGGTCGGGGCCCTTGCGGACGACGAGGGTGGCGCGGCCGCGGGTGGGGGCGATGTTCTCCACCAGGTTGGGCTTGTTGATGGTCCGCCACATCGTGCCGGCGTAGTCGAGCGCCTCGGCCTCGGACACCTGGGTGTACTTGCGGAAGTACGAGGACGGGTTCTGGAAGGCCGTCTCCCGCAGCCGCTTGAAGCGGTTGAGGTACCAGGTCTCGATGTCCTCGGTGCGGGCGTCGACGTACACGCTGAAGTCGAAGTAGTCGGCGAGGCCGACCCGGGTGCGGCCGTCCTTGCCCGGCAGGGCGGGCTGGAGGACGTTCAGGCCCTCGACGATCAGGATGTCCGGGCGGCGGACGGTGAGCCGCTGGTCCGGGACGATGTCGTAGATCAGGTGGGAGTAGACGGGTGCCGTGACCTCGTCCTTGCCCGCCTTGATGTCGGCGACGAAGCGGGTGAGGGCGCGGCGGTCGTAGGACTCGGGGAATCCTTTCCGCGACATCAGTCCGCGCGCCTGGAGCTCCTTGGTGGGGAGCAGGAAGCCGTCGGTGGTGACCAGCTCGACGCGCGGGTGCTCGGGCCAGCGGGAGAGCAGGGCCTGCAGGAGCCGGGCGACGGTGGACTTGCCGACGGCGACCGAGCCGGCGACCCCTATGACGAACGGGGTGCCCGACTGGGAGCCCTGTTCGCCGAGAAAGGTGTTCAGGGCGCCGCGCAGGCCGTCGGTGGCGCCGACGTAGAGGTTGAGCAGCCGGGACAGCGGCAGGTAGATGTCCCGCACCTCGTCGAGGTCGATGACATCGCCCAGACCGCGCAGCTTCTCGACCTCCTCCGCGGTGAGCGGCAACGGTGTCTTGTCCCGCAGCGCGCTCCACTCCGCACGGGTGAGGTCGACGTAGGGAGTCGCCTCCGGCCGCTGCCGGTGGGCGCTCCGGGGCATCGAGGAGACCGGAGAGATCACAGTCCATTGTTACGGGAGTACGAACGGACGGCGGGGTGGGATCCGTCACGCGGTGGCTTCTGGGGGAAATCCCGACAAGGCGCGGAATGTCAGTGGCGTGCGTCACAGTTGTGGAAGAGGTGGGCCCGGGTCGGGGTCCACGAACCCCGAGGGGTGACCCATGACGACGTATGCGATAGAGGCGGAAGGCCTGGTCAAGCGGTTCAAGGAGACCGAGGCGCTGGCCGGGGTCGACCTGGGGGCCCGCAGGGGCTCGGTCCTCGGGCTGCTGGGCCCCAACGGCGCCGGGAAGACGACCGCGGTGCGGATCTTCGCGACCCTCCTGCAGCCCGACGGGGGCAGGGCCCGGGTGGCCGGGCACGACGTGGTGCGCGAGGCCGGGGTCGTACGGGCGATGGTGGGGCTGACCGGGCAGTACGCGGCTGTCGACGAGAACCTGACCGGCACGGAGAATCTGCTGCTCATCGGGCGTCTGCTGGGGATGCCACGGCGGGAGGCGCGGGCCCGGGCCGCCGAGCTGCTGGAACGGTTCCAGCTGTCGGACGCGGCCGGACGGGCCACGAAGACGTACTCCGGGGGCATGCGCAGGCGTCTGGACCTCGCGGCCAGCCTGGTGGGCCGGCCCAGCATCCTCTTCCTCGACGAGCCGACCACCGGCCTCGACCCGCACAGCCGCGGTGAGCTGTGGGACCTGCTGCGGGGGCTGGTCGCCGACGGTGCGACGGCCCTGCTGACCACGCAGTATCTGAACGAGGCCGATGTGCTCGCCGACGACATCGTGGTGATCGACAAGGGCCGGGTGATCGCCGAGGGCACGCCGGACCAGCTGAAGTCGCAGGTCGGCGGGCAGGTGCTGGAGCTGCGGCCGGTGCTGGCGGAGGATCTCGCGCGGGTGCACGCGCTGGTGACGGAGGCGGCGGGACCGCAGTGTCAGATCGAGGGCGAGACGATCACCGCGCCGGTGATGGATCCCCAGCTGATGCCGGCCGTCGTGCGGACGCTGGACCGCGAGGGGATAGCGGTGGGCGAGCTGGCGCTGCGGCGCTCCTCGCTGGACGAGGTGTTCCTGGCCCTCACCGGGCACCGTGCCGAGCCCGGCGGGCCCGAGGGGGACGGGGACGGGGCCGACGGCGGGGCGGCCGTCCGGGAAGGGGAGGGCGAGCGGGAGAAGGCGGTGAGCCGGTCATGACCGCCGCCGCCACGACCGTCACCGCGCCGATCACCAGGTCGGGCCGGGTGCGCCCGCTGGACGCGCTGCGGCAGACCTTCACGATGGCCTGGCGCAGTCTGGTCGCCGTCAAGCACAACCCGCTGGAACTGGTCGACTACAGCATCACGCCGATCATGTTCGTGTTCCTCTTCACCTATGTGCTGGGCGGGCAGATGGCCGGGTCGCCGGAGGCGTATCTGAAGTACGCGCTGCCGGGGATCATCGTCCAGAACACGCTGTTCATGACGATGTACACCGCGATGGCCCTGAACACCGACCTCACCAAGGGCGTCTTCGACCGCCTGCGCAGCCTGCCGATCGCCCGTTCCGCCCCGCTCGTGGGCCGCATCACCGCGGACCTCGCCAAGCATGTCTGGGCCCTGCTGCTGATGATCGGTCTCGGCCTGCTGCTCGGCTTCCGGATCACCGGGGGAGTGGACGGGTTCCTGCTCGGGACGCTGCTGGTGACCGTGTTCGCGGCGGCCGTGTCCTGGAGCGCGGTGCTGATCGGGATGCTCGCCGGCGACGCGGAGAAGGTGCAGGCGTTCGCCTTCACGATCATCTTCCCGATCACCTTCACCAGCAGCGCGTTCGTGATGGTGGACACCATGCCGGGGTGGCTCCAGGCGTGGAGCGACGTGAATCCGGTGACGCATCTGTCGGACGCGTTCCGCGGCCTGCTGCTGGGTGGGCCGGTGGCCGAGCCGGTGCTGTGGTCGCTGGTGTGGGCCGCGGGGATCGCGGTGGTGTTCTATCCGTTGGCCATGCGGGCGTATCGGGCGAAGACCTGACGGTCCGTCGACCGGCCGGTGGGTGCCGGTCCGGGCGTTCGTACCACCGTAGGAATTTCCGAAATCGGGCACGCTGCGGCCGTTTTTGAACGGAGTTCGGTCGTAGGCTGCCGCGCATGTGCGGAATCGTGGGATACGTGGGGTCGCAGTCGGCGCTGGAGATCGTGGTGACCGGGCTCAAGCGGCTGGAGTACCGGGGGTACGACTCGGCGGGGGTCGCCGTGCTGGCGGACGGCGGGCTGGCCGGGGCCAAGAAGGCCGGGAAGCTCGCGAATCTGGAGAAGGAGCTGGTCGAGCGGCCGTTGCCGACCGGGACCACGGCGATCGGGCACACGCGCTGGGCCACGCACGGCGGTCCGACCGACGGCAACGCCCACCCGCATCTCGACAACGCCGGGCGCGTCGCGGTCGTGCACAACGGCATCATCGAGAACTTCGCCCTGCTGCGGGCCGAGTTGGCGGAGCGCGGCCATGAGCTGACGTCCGACACGGACACCGAGGTCGTCGCGCATCTGCTCGCCGAGGAGTTCTCCGCCGGTGCCGATCTCGCCGAGGCCATGCGGCTGGTGTGCCGGCGGCTGCAGGGGGCGTTCACGCTCGTCGCGGTGCACGCCGACGACCCCGACGTGGTGGTCGGGGCGCGGCGGAACTCGCCGCTCGTGGTGGGTGTCGGGGAGGGCGAGGCCTTCCTCGCCTCGGACGTCGCCGCGTTCATCGACCACACGCGGTCGGCGATCGAGCTCGGCCAGGACCAGGTCGTGGAGCTGCGGCGGGACGGGGTGACCGTCACCGGGTTCGACGGACGGCCGGCGGACGTGCGGTCGTACCACGTCGACTGGGACGCCTCCGCGGCCGAGAAGGGCGGCTACGACTACTTCATGCTCAAGGAGATCGCCGAGCAGCCCAAGGCGGTCGCCGACACCCTGCTCGGCCGCATCGACGGGGCCGGCTCGCTGACCCTGGACGAGGTCCGCATCAGCGCTTTCGAGCTGCGGGAGCTGGACAAGGTCGTCATCATCGCCTGCGGTACGGCCTTCCACGCCGGCATGATCGCCAAGTACGCCATCGAGCACTGGACGCGGATCCCGTGCGAGGTGGAGCTGGCCAGCGAGTTCCGCTACCGGGATCCGATCCTCGACCAGCAGACCCTCGTCATCGCCATCTCCCAGTCCGGCGAGACCATGGACACGCTCATGGCGCTGCGGCACGCCCGTGAGCAGGGCGCCAAGGTACTGGCGATCTGCAACACCAACGGATCGACCATCCCGCGCGAGTCCGACGCGGTGCTGTACACCCACGCCGGTCCCGAGGTCGCGGTCGCCTCGACGAAGGCGTTCCTGACGCAGCTGGTGGCCTGCTATCTGGTCGCCCTGTACCTCGGGCAGGTCCGGGGCACCAAGTGGGGCGACGAGATCCAGGCCGTGATCCGGGACCTGGCGCAGATCGGCGGGCAGGTCGAACGGGTCCTGGAGACCATGGAGCCCGTACGGGAGCTGGCGCGGTCGCTCGCCCACAAGAACACGGTGCTCTTCCTCGGGCGGCACGTGGGCTACCCCGTCGCCCTGGAGGGCGCTCTGAAGCTGAAGGAACTCGCCTACATGCATGCCGAGGGCTTCGCGGCGGGGGAGTTGAAGCACGGGCCGATCGCCCTGATCGAAGACGATCTGCCGGTCGTGGTCGTGGTGCCGTCGCCCCGGGGACGGTCCGTTCTGCACGACAAGATCGTGTCCAACATGCAGGAGATCCGGGCCCGCGGGGCACGGACGATCGTGATCGCGGAGGAGGGTGACGAGGAGGTCGTGCCGTACGCGGATCACCTCATCCGGATCCCGGCCACCCCGACCCTGCTGCAGCCCATGGTGGCCACGGTGCCGCTCCAGGTCTTCGCGTGCGAGCTGGCCACGGCCCGGGGGAACGAGGTGGATCAGCCGCGGAACCTGGCGAAGTCGGTGACGGTGGAGTGAGCCGACTTCAGATCGTCGAGGAAGATGGCGAAGGCTCCGGCCGGGAAGGTGAGGGTGGCCCTGGCCGGGGCTTTTGAGTCGCGGATGGATATGTGGGTGGGGGAGCCGGCGATCTCGACGCAGTTGTTGCCGTCGCCTCCGCCCGAGTAGGACGACTTGCGCCAGGTGTCAGGGGTGATCACGGTGTGCCTCACAGTTCCTTGGCCAGGTCGTGAATGAAGTCGCGCGACCTCACGGGGTCGAGCGATACCGCTTCTACCCTACGGAAGACTGTTCGAAAGACGGCGAGCTGGGCTTCGGAGTCGATGAAACCCGTCCCGTGGGGTGCGTCCCGGACGGCGGTGTCCAGCTTGGGGACCGTGCCACCCGCCAGCATCATCGTGCTCCACGTCCCGCCGAAGCCGTCGAGGTCGAAGGGGATGACCCGCACGGTGACGTGGTCCGCTTCGGACAGTTCCAGGACGCGGCTGAGTTGGGCTCGCGAGGTGGCGCGGTCGGCGACCCGGATGCGCAGGGCGGCCTCATGGACGAGTGCCTTGTACGGGGTGGGGGTGGGGCCTTCGAGGACCGCCCTGCGCTGCATTCGGTGCCGAACGCGTAGCTCCAGGTCCTCGGCGGAGAGTTCGGGAACCCTGGAGGAGAAAGCGGCGTGTGCGTAGTCCTCGGTCTGCAACAGGCCCGGGATGAACAGGAAGTCCACGTCGTCCCGGTAGGTGGCGTGGTGCTCCAACTCGGCGATGTCCAGGAACGGAGTGGGCAGCAGGCCTCGGTACTCCTCCCACCAGCCCCGTGTCCGATCCGCTGCCAGCGCTACCAGAGCGTCGATCAACTCCGTGTCGGTGCAGGCGTAGTTGGAGGCGAGGCGGCGTAGGCGCTTCTCGCTCACACCGGTCAGGGCCGACTCGATCTGATTGATCTGCGTGGAACTCACCCCGAGCAGGGTCGCTGCCTCGCGGCCTGTGAGGCCCGCCGTGTCACGAAGCCTGCGCAGCTCGACACCCAGGCGTACCTGGCGTGCTGTCGGTTCGCGCCTCAACCCCGCCATGTGCTGCTCCTCGGTTCAACGCGCTTGTGAGCGCGACTCTTTCGAGGGTCACGTTACGCGATCGGCTTGCTGAACCTTGAAATGAAGGTCTACCGTCGGTGACGTGCCGTAAGCACTGCGGAAGCGCACCGCTCCGTCCTGCCGTGACGGCTGCGGCACTGCCACCGCGCGACTCCCCACCGACCCGAACGGAGTTCACCCATGCCTGAAACGGAACCCTGGGAGTACACGCTCCACATCCCGAACGACGTCCGTGGCGTCACCGTCAGCCGCCGCACCCTCCGGCTGATCCTCACCCTGCACGGCCTCGTGGGGCTCGTGGACACCGCCGAACTCCTCGCCACCGAGCTGGTCGCCAACGCCGTACGGCATACCAAGGGTCCCGCCGCGCTCCGGGTGCGATGGTCGGCCGGCGTCCTGCGGATCGGCGCCTGGGACGCGGACCCCGAACCGCCCCGGCCCCCGCAAGAGTTGGCGGCGCTCGGGGAGGCGGAGGAGGGGCGCGGGCTGGCGCTGGTCCGGGCGTGCGCCGACCTGTGGGGCTGGCAGCCGCTGACCAGGCACGGGAACCGGGGCAAGTACGTGTGGTGCGAGCTGGCCCCGTCGGTGGCTCGACCGCTCGCTCTCTGACGGTCCCCGGTACCTGCGCCTTCCTGGTGCCGGCTGCTCATGAGTCCGGCTTCTCCTCCCGTACGTCCGCTCTCCACGCCGGCGCCTGAGGCATGAACCTGTGCTCCGTAGCGTGCGCCGCCATGCGGGCGTTGCGTGCCGCGGCCTCCGGGCCGTCCGGGAGGTGGAAGTCGGTGCCTGCCCGGGCGGAGCGGGACTGCATGGCGGTGGCGGCCGTGAGACGGCGGCGGACGTAGTGGTCGAGGGCGACGGGTACGTCGGCCGGGGCCGCGTCCGTCAGTGTGTCGCCCAGGACCGCCGCGTCCAGGATCGCCTGGGCCGCGCCCTGCGCCTGGAACGGGACCATCGCGTGGGCGCTGTCGCCGAGAAGGGTCACGCGTGAGACGTTCCAGCGGATGAGGGGCGTACGGGTGTAGATGCCGTAGCGGAACACCTGGCCCGCGCGTTCGAGGACCGTGCGGACGCGGGGGTCCCAGTGCATGAATTCGCGCAGCGGTTCGCCGGGGTCCGCCTTCGCCGTCCAGGACTCCTGGGTCGGGGCCTCGGTGGTGAACACGGCCACCACGTTGAGCACTTCGCCGCTCCGTACCCAGTAGTGGACGAAGTGGCGGTCCGGCCCGAGCCAGGCGGCGAGCGGCGGGAGACTCAGGTCGGCCACCTCGGCGGCGGGCAGCAGGGCCCGGTACGCGGCCGTTCCCGAGAACACCGCCTCGTCCTGGCCGAAGAGCCACTGGCGGGCCGCGGACCGGATCCCGTCGGCCGCGACCACGAGGTCCGCCGTCAGGCGTTCACCCGCCGCCGTCGTCACCCGGGCGGCCTCGTCGTCCTGGTCGATGGCGACGACGGTCGTGTCCAACCGGACGGACTCCGGTGGCACGGCCGCGGCCAGCGCGCCGTGCAGATCCGCCCGGTGCACCACCAGATACGGTGCCCCGAACTCCTCCTCCACCTCGCGGCCCAGCGCGTAACGGCAGATCTCCGAACCGTCCGACCAGGTGTGGAAGCTGACGTGCGGCGGGTGGGCGGCCCGACCGGCGACCGCGTCCAGCACGCCGAGGCGGCGTAACTCCCGCGTGGCGTTGGGCGCGAGCTGGATTCCGGCGCCGATCTCCGAGAAGCGCCGTGCCTGTTCCAGCAACGTCACGTCGAGGCCGGCGCGTCGCAGACTCAGCGCCGCCGCCAGTCCCCCGATGCCCGCGCCCACGACGATCGCCCGCATCCCACGACCTCACTCCGCCGGATCTGCCCGCCCGTCCGCGTCCTGGTACTGACGGTCAACCTCGCGTAGGGGCGAGTGCGGGTCAAGGGGAGGGCGGTGGCGGAGCGTACCCGTCCGCGGGTGGGTGAGGGCTGGTCGCGCAGTTCCCCGCGCCCCTGGGGAGTCGCAGGTACGCCGGGTTCGATGCTCGGCCGTGTGGGAGCGCGCCCCCGAGGGGGTGCAGCCTGGCCCGGTCGACCAGCCGTCTCGGCCTTCCGAACCTCTCATCCCCCGGTACATCCGGCCGGCCTCCGCAATCCCCTCCGCCTCAGAACCACTCCTCACCCCCGCACATCCCGCCAGGCCTCCGGAATTCCCTCCGCCACGTCATGCGCCCCCAGCGGTGCGCCGTCCGCCGCGAATCTCGCCGAGAGGCCGTGGAGGTAGGACGCCACGCTCGCGGCGTCCACCGCCGGGAGGCCCGCCGCGAGGAGCGAGCCGCCCAGGCCCGACAGCACATCCCCGCTGCCGGCCGTGGCCAGCCAGCCCGTGCCCGTCGGATTCACCCGCACCGCGCCGGTGCCGCCCGCCCGGGCCACCAGCGTCGTCGAGCCCTTCAGCAGGACGGTCGCCGCATACCGCTGCGCCAACTCCCGTACCGAAGCCAGCCGGGCCCCCTCGACCTCCTCGCGGGAGACGCCGAGCAGCGCCGCCGCCTCCCCGGCGTGCGGGGTCAGCAGGGTCGGCGCCTCCCGGTCCCGGACCGCCCCGGCGTCCGCCAGCCGCAGCCCGTCCGCGTCCAGCAGCACCGGTACGTCGGTCGCCAGCACCTCCGCCACCGTCGCCGCGTCGTCCCCGGCGCCCGGGCCGACGACCCATGCCTGTACGCGCCCCGCCTTCTTCGGCCCCCGGTCCGACACCAGCGTCTCGGGGAACCGGGCGATCACCGCGTCCGCGGCCGGACCGACGTACCGCACGGCACCGGCCCCGCCCCGCAGCGCGCCCGCCACCGCCAGCACGGCCGCGCCCGGGTACCTCGACGAGCCCGCCGCGATGCCCACGACCCCGCGCCGGTACTTGTCCGTCTCCGCGTCCGGCAGCGGCAGCAGCCTTGCCACGTCCGCGTGTTGCAGCGCCTCCAGCTCCACCGCGTCGGCCGGCAGCGCCAGTCCGATGTCCACCAGCCGTACGACACCGGCGTACTCCCGCGCCGGATCGATCAGCAGGCCCGGCTTGTGCGTGCCGAAGGTGACGGTGAGGTCGGCCCGGATCGCCGTGCCGTGCACCTCGCCCGTGTCGGCGTCCACCCCGCTCGGCAGGTCCACGGCGATCACCGCGGCGCGGGACCGGGCCGCCGCGTCGGCCAGCGGTGCCGCGTCCGGTCGCAGTCCGCCCTTGCCGCCGATGCCGACGATGCCGTCCACGACCAGGTCCGCGCGCTCGATCAACTCCTCGGCGGCGTCGAGGCCGACGGGCCGGCCGCCCGCCCGCCGCAGCGCCGCGAGGCCGCCGGCGTGCGCGCGATCCGGCGCCGGCAGCACCGCCGTGACGCCCGCTCCGCGCCGGGCCAGCCGGGCACCGGCGTACAGGGCGTCGCCGCCGTTGTCGCCGCTGCCGACCAGCAGCACGACCCGGCTGCCGTACACCCGGCCCAGCAGATCCGCGCAGGCCGCGGCGAGTCCGGCCGCCGCCCGCTGCATCAGTGCCCCGTCCGGGAGCCGTGCCATCAGCTCCCGCTCGGCCGCCCTTACCGTCTCCACGCTGTACGCAGTCCGCATGCGATCGAGTCTCCCGCACCGGGCGCGGCACGTCGTATCCATCGACGCCATCCGCGCGTTCGCGGACGGGCCCGCGTGTTCGCGGAGGGGCGTGCGCGTTCGCGGAAGGGCCGGTGCCCGCGTGTTCGCGAAAGCGGCCCGGCCTTCGCGGGGGACCCCCGCGTTCGCGGAAGCCCCGCCCACGCGGAGGACCCCCCGCTCAGCCCTCCGCCACCACCACCGCCGACGCCACTCCCGCGTCATGGCTCAGCGACACGTGCCAGGAGCGGACGCCGAGTTCGGCCGCCCGGGCCGCCACCGTGCCCGTCACGCGCAGGCGTGGCTGCCCGCTGGCCTCGACGCAGACCTCGGCGTCGGTCCAGAGCAGACCCGCCGGGGCGCCCAGCGCCTTCGCCAGGGCCTCCTTCGCGGCGAAGCGGGCGGCGAGCGAGGCGATGCCCCGGCGAGCACCGCCGGGCAGCAGCAACTCGCTCTCCAGGAAGAGCCGTTCGGCCAGTCCGGGTGTGCGCTCCAGTGCCGCCTCGAACCTGTCGATCTCGGCCACGTCGATGCCGACCCCGATGATGCTCATGCCGAGCACCCTATGGGGCCTTGGGAGATGGTCCTCAAAAGAGTGACCCCGCCGCGCGGCGCCTCCACGCGGGCGGGCCCTCACGCTTCCCTGTGCGCATGATCAGCAGACGTATCGCACGCCGGAGTGTCGCCGTGCTCCTCGCCGGGGCGGTCATGATGCCCGTCGGCGGCGCCTCGGCGGACCCGGGGGACCCCTCGGACCCGGTGCCCCCGACGTCCGGACCGCAGGCCACCGATCTCGTGCCCGGCATTCCCCTGACCCTGCTTCCGCTCTCGGAGATGGACACACCCGACCAGGCGCTGCCGCCGAAGGTGTACAAGCCCAGCCGTGCGGAGGAGGCCGTCGAGCCCCGGGACGCCCCGGAGGAGGCGTACGACCGCGTGGAGTACGTCGATCCCATGGACTCCTTCGGGGACGTGACCTGCAGCGAGGAGACGGGCCTGCGGCAGCGGGAGGTCGAGCGGTGGCTGAAGCGGCCGGTCGACGGCGAGCAGTCGAAGGGTGACTGCAAGGCCATCCGCGCCTTCCAGAAGAAGTACGGCATCAAGCCCGCCATCGGGTACGCCGGTCCGGTGACCTGGGCCACCATGCAGCTAGTCGGCGCTCTCAAGAACCCCAACGCGGCCAAGAAGTGTCCGGTGCGGGCGTACCGGGTCGCCTGTGTCGACCTCGACCGGCAGATCACCTGGATCCAGCACGGCAAGGGCGGCGTCGTGTTCGGGCCCGTGCCCATCCGCAGCGGACGGACGGGATACGGGACGCGCAACGGATGGCACGCGGTGTACTGGCGGCACAAGAACCATGTGTCGACGCTCTACAAGAGCCCCATGCCCTACTCCCAGTTCTTCAGCGGGGGCCAGGCGTTCCACGGCGTCTACGGCAGCATCTACACCCCGATCGGCTCGCGGGGCTGCGTCAATCTGACCCTGAAGGACGCACGCAAGCTGTGGGGGGTGCTGAAGAAGGGCGACCGGGTGTACGTGTGGGGGCACCGGCAGGAGGAGTAGCCCATGGCTCCCGGCGCGGCGGCGTTGTCGGACCCCTCTGAGACACTGGGGGCGCGATGACAGAGACAACAGCCCTGCGGACCGCGCCCCTGCGCGCCCGCGCCGAGATCGACCTGGCCGCCCTGCGAGCCAATGTGCGCACCCTGCGCGCCCTCGCACCGGGCGCCGCCCTGATGGCCGTCGTGAAATCGGACGCGTACGGCCACGGGGCGCTCCGGTGCGCCCGCGAGGCGATCGAGGCGGGCGCCACCTGGCTGGGTACGGCGACCCCCGAGGAGGCCCTCGTGCTGCGGGCCGCCGGGCTGCGCGGCATGCGGATGATGTGCTGGCTGTGGACGCCGGGCGGGCCCTGGCGGGAGGCCATCGAGGCCGATCTCGACGTCTCCGTCAGCGCGATGTGGGCCCTTCGGGAGGTCACCGAGGCCGCCCGGCAGGCCGGCGCCCCCGCGCGGGTGCACCTCAAGGCCGACACCGGGCTCGGGCGCGGCGGCTGCCAGCCGGGCGACGACTGGGCCGAGCTGGTCCGTGAGGCCCTGCGCGCCGAGGCCGAGGGGCTCCTGAGCGTCACCGGGCTCTGGTCGCACTTCGCCTGCGCCGACGAACCCGGGCATCCCTCCATCGCCGCCCAGCTCTCCCGCTTCCGGGAGATGGTGGCGTACGCCGAGGCGCGGGGCGCGCGCCCCGAGGTGCGGCACATCGCGAACTCGCCCGCCACGCTCACCCTCCCGGACAGCCACTTCGACCTGGTGCGCACCGGCATCGCGACCTACGGCATCTCGCCCAGCCCGGAGCTGGGCAGCCCCGCCGACCTCGGGCTGCGGCCCGTGATGACGCTGTCGGCGTCCCTGGCGCTGGTCAAGCACGTGCCGGGCGGCCACGGCGTCAGTTACGGCCATCACTACGTCACCCCCGGCGAGACCACCCTGGGCCTGGTCCCCCTGGGCTACGGCGACGGCATCCCGCGGCACGCCTCCGGCGCCGGCCCGGTGCTGGTCGGCGGCAAGTGGCGGACGGTCGCGGGCCGGATCGCGATGGACCAGTTCGTCGTCGACCTGGGCGGGGACGAGCCCGAGCCGGGTGCGCCTGCGGTGCTGTTCGGGCCCGGTGACGGCGGTGAGCCCACCGCCGAGGACTGGGCGCAGGCGGCGGGGACCATCGCGTACGAGATCGTCACCCGGATCGGAACGCGCGTTCCACGCGTCTATAGGAATGCGTCCATGTGATGCGGCGTCGTGATACGGGCTATGTGATGCGTCCATCTGTGTGCGGCTAAGTGAATGAGGAACGAGACGGGTAACCCGTACCGGGACGCATGATCGAAACACCGGCACCATCCACCACCCACATCACAACGGCACCACCACACCCAGCGAAGAGGAGCGGTACGTGAGCGAGAGCAGTGCGGAGGCCGTCGCGGCCGTCGCCTCCGCCACGGGGGCGGCCGCGAACTGGCGCAGGGCCACCGGCATCGCCGGTGCGGCGATAGGCGTGATCGCGGCGGGCGCCGCGGCCGGCGTCGCCATAGAGCGGATGACAGTGGGCCGCGGCATGCGGCAGAAGGCCAGACTCGCCCTGGACTCGGCGGGACCGTACGGCTCGCTGCGCGGCACACCCGGCAAGGCGTACTCCGACGACGGCACCGAGCTGTACTACGAGGTCGACGACGTCGACCCCGACGCCGCTCCCGCCCTCAGCCCGCGCCGGCGACGGCTCTTCGGGCGCAAGGCACCCGCACCCGTCACCGTCGTCTTCAGCCACGGCTACTGCCTCAACCAGGACTCCTGGCACTTCCAGCGGGCCGCGCTGCGGGGCGTCGTGCGCACCGTGCACTGGGACCAGCGCAGCCACGGCCGCTCGGGGCGCGGTGTCGCCCAGGCGCAGGAGGGCGAGCACGTCGACATCGAGCAGCTCGGGCGCGACCTGAAGGCCGTCATCGACGCGGCCGCGCCGGAGGGCCCGCTCGTGCTGGTCGGGCACTCCATGGGCGGCATGACCATCATGGCGCTGGCCGACCAGTACCCGGACCTGATCCGCGACCGGGTCGTCGCCACCGCTCTCGTCGGTACGTCGTCCGGGAAGCTCGGCGAGGTCAACTTCGGGCTGCCCGTCGCAGGGGTGAACGCGGTGCGGCGGGTGCTGCCGGGCGTGCTCAAGGCACTGGGGCAGCGAGCCGAGCTCGTGGAGCGGGGCCGGCGGGCCACCGCCGACCTGTTCGCCGGGATCATCAAGCGGTACTCGTTCTCGTCCCGCGACGTCGACCCGGCCGTCGCCCGGTTCGCCGAGCGGATGATCGAGGGGACGCCGATCGACGTGGTCGCGGAGTTCTACCCGGCCTTCGCCGACCACGACAAGACCGAGGCGCTCGCCCTCTTCACGGACATGCCGGTGCTCGTCCTGGCCGGCGTGGGCGACCTCGTCACGCCCAGCGAGCACAGCGAGGCCATCGCCGACCACTTGCCGGAGGCCGAACTGGTGCTCGTGCCGGACGCCGGGCACCTGGTCATGCTGGAGCACCCGGAAGTGGTCACCGACCGCCTGGCCGACCTCCTCACCCGGGCGGGTGCCGTACCGGCAGGGGCTACCGTTAGTGGCTATGGAAGCACCAGCAGCACCGCACAACGCGGGTGATCTTCAGCTGACCGTCACCTCCCCCGACCAGATGCGGGAACTGGGCCGCCGCCTCGCCAAGCTGCTGCGCGCCGGCGACCTGGTGATGCTCAGCGGGGAGCTCGGCGCGGGCAAGACGACGCTGACCCGCGGGCTCGGCGAGGGGATGGGCGTCCGGGGCGCGGTCACGTCGCCGACGTTCGTGATCGCCCGTGTGCACCCGTCCCTCGGCGACGGACCGCCGCTCGTCCACGTCGACGCCTACCGGCTCTCCGGTGGCCTGGACGAGATGGAGGACCTCGACCTCGACGTCTCGCTGCCCGAGTCGGTGATCGTCGTGGAGTGGGGCGAGGGCAAGGTCGAGGAGCTGACCGAGGAGCGGCTGCAGATCGTGATCCACCGGGCCGTCGGCGACACGACCGACGAGGTGCGGCACGTGACCGTGAGCGGGCTCGGGGAGCGCTGGGCCGCGACGGACCTGAGCGTGCTGTCCGCCTGAGCCGGCCCACCGCACGGGAGCGGACCGGCGCGGACGGGTGCCGGTCGCTCGCCGGACCGGCCCGATGAACATTCCGACAAGACGTCGGCAAGATATTGCGTTCGTGGTCAGGTGCGTGGTCACATGGTACCCAGTCCGTAGTTAGGTGTACCTAACTACGTCCGCCCCCGGCCCCCAGGAGGCGTCCATGCCGGCATCGGAGAACAAGGTCCAGCCGCGGCCCGCCGCGGTCGCCGGGGTGTCCATGCGTGATCTGCTCGCGGCCGGCGCCGCGGCGAGACTGATCTCGACTCCGCCGCGCGAGCCCGACGCCGGGCAGCCGCGTGCCGTGCGGCCGCAGCGCGGGCACCGCGAAGCCGCTTAGCGGATCACCACGATCGCCCGGCCGATCGTCGCGAAGTCCCACATCGCGTCGCCGTCCGCCCGCGACTCGCGGATGCCGCCCGTCTGCAGGGCCGGGTCGGGAGGCGCCGTGGCGCTCCTGACGGTCGAGCTGAAGCCGATGGTGACGTCGTCCACGCTGGCGAAGCGGACCACGTGCTCGATGGAGGCACCGTCGGTGCCGGTCGCCACGTTGGAGCGGGAGGTGACCGCGTACTCACCCGGGGCGGGATCGACCGATCCGGGGGTCACGCGGAACGTGCGCTTGACCTTGCCGCGGCCGTCGACCAGCCACACCCGGTCGTCGTCCACCGAGTACACGACCCGCAGTCCCGTACCGGATCCCTCGGGCAGCGCGCCGGGGTCCTCGCGGTCGCGGGGCACCTTGGAGACGCTCACCCCGCTCTGGTCGCCGGTCCGCGGCCTCGCCAGCTCGGGCGGCACGGTGGCCGAGGCCCGGAACGCGAGGAAGCCGACGGTCGCCAGGGCAGCCGCGGTCAGCCCCGCCACGATTGAGGAGCTGCTGCCTGCCACCCTCGCCCACCTCAGCGTCGCGTCGTAGATCGAGATCCAGCCCGACCGTAGCAGCCGTCAAGCGCCCGACCCGCGAGTGAGCCGAAGGGGCGCGTCGGTGTTGCACATGGGCTGAGCAGGCGCGCGTCCCCGGCACCGGCCGAGCGCGCCCCGTGGACGAAGGGGACGTGCGACACTGCGGCGCTTCCCGGGGCGTGGGCGCCGTAGGCTGTTTGCGTGCTCTTGCTCGCTCTGGATACCGCCACCCCCGCCGTCACCGTCGCGCTGCACGACGGCACGGACGTCATCGCCTCGTCGAGCCAGGTGGACGCGCGCCGGCACGGCGAGCTGCTGCTGCCGGCCGTCGACCGCGTCCTCGCCGAGGCCGGCCGACGCCTCGACGCCGTCACCGGCATCGTCGTAGGCATCGGACCCGGCCCCTACACCGGGCTGCGCGTCGGTCTGATGACCGCCGACACCTTCGCGCTCGCCCTCGGTGTCCCCGTGCACGGCCTGTGCACGCTGGACGGACTCGCCTACGCGGCCGACATCGAGAAGGGCCCGTTCGTCGTGGCGACCGACGCCCGGCGCAAGGAGGTCTACTGGGCGCGGTACGCCGACTCCCGCACCCGGCTGACCGACCCGGCCGTCGACCGGCCCGCCGACATCGCCGACGAGGTCGCCGGGCTGCCGGCCGTCGGCGCGGGCGCGCTGCTGTACCCCGACACCTTCCCCCGCGCCCACGAGCCGGAGCACGTGTCGGCGGCGTCGCTCGCGGCACTGGCCGCCGAGAAGCTCGCGGCGGGCGAGGAACTCCCCGCGCCGCGACCGCTGTACCTGCGCCGGCCGGACGCCCAGGTCCCCAAGAACTACAAGGTGGTCACCCCCAAGTGACCGAACCCGTGACTCCTCCCGCCGCCGCCCCCGGTCCTCCACTGCGCGAGATGCGCTGGTGGGACATCGACCGCGTGCTGGAGCTGGAGAAGGACCTGTTCCCCGAGGACGCCTGGTCCCGGGGCATGTTCTGGTCCGAACTGGCCCACTCGCGCGGGCCCGAGGCGACCCGGCGCTATGTCGTCGCCGAGGGACCCGACCGCGTCGTGGGCTACGCCGGCCTCGCCTCCGCCGGGGACCTCGCCGACATCCAGACCATCGCCGTCGCCCGCGACCACTGGGGCACGGGCCTCGGCGGCCGTCTCCTCACCGAACTCCTGCGTGCCGCGAGCGACTTCGAGTGCGCCGAGGTGATGCTGGAGTGCCGTGTGGACAACGTCCGCGCGCAGAAGCTCTACGAGCGCTTCGGCTTCGAGGCCATCGGCTTCCGACGCGGCTACTACCAGCCGGGGAACGTGGACGCCCTGGTGATGCGACTGACCGCCCCCGAAAACTCCGTACAAGGAACCGAGATCAATGGCTGACTCGCGGGACGTTCCCCTCGTCCTCGGCATCGAGACCTCCTGTGACGAGACCGGCGTCGGCATCGTCCGCGGCACCACCCTGCTCGCCGACGCCGTCGCCTCCAGCGTCGACGAGCACGCCCGCTTCGGCGGCGTCGTGCCGGAGGTCGCCTCACGGGCGCACCTGGAGGCGATGGTCCCGACCATCGACCGCGCGCTGAAGGAGGCGGGGGTGAGCGCGCGGGACCTCGACGGGATCGCCGTCACCGCCGGTCCCGGCCTCGCCGGCGCCCTGCTGGTCGGCGTGTCGGCGGCGAAGGCGTACGCCTACGCGCTGGGCAAGCCGCTCTACGGCGTCAACCACCTCGCCTCGCACATCTGCGTGGACCAGCTGGAGCACGGCGCGCTGCCGGAGCCGACGATGGCGCTGCTGGTGTCGGGCGGCCACTCGTCCCTGCTCCTCTCGACGGACATCACCTCGGACGTCCGGCCGCTCGGCGCGACCATCGACGACGCGGCCGGCGAGGCCTTCGACAAGATCGCGCGGGTGCTGAACCTCGGCTTCCCCGGCGGCCCGGTCATCGACCGCTACGCCCGTGAGGGCGACCCGGCCGCCATCGCCTTCCCGCGCGGACTGACCGGCCCGCGCGACCCGGCGTACGACTTCTCCTTCTCCGGCCTCAAGACGGCGGTCGCCCGCTGGATCGAGGCCAAGCGGGCGGCGGGGGAGGAGGTGCCGGTGCGTGACGTGGCGGCGTCCTTCCAGGAGGCCGTCGTCGACGTGCTGACCCGCAAGGCTGTGCGGGCCTGCAAGGACGAGGGCGTCGACCACCTGATGATCGGCGGCGGCGTGGCCGCCAACACCCGGCTGCGGGCGATGGCGCAGGAGCGCTGCGAGGCCGCCGGTATCCGACTGCGGGTACCGCGGCCGAAGTTGTGCACCGACAACGGCGCGATGGTGGCGGCGCTCGGCGCGGAGATGGTGGCGCGCAACCGGGCCGCGTCGAGCTGGGACCTGTCGGCGGACTCCTCGCTGCCGGTGACGGATCCTCATGTGCCGGGAAACTTCACGGACGAGGCCCACGGCCATGACCATGTGCACGAGGTCAGCAAGGAGAACCTGTACTCGTGACGGTCGCGCTGATGTGGGAGGCACGAGCGGTCCCCGGCCGCGCCAAGGACCTGCTCGCCTGGGCCCGCGACCAGGACCTGCCCGCACGCCCCCTGCGCCGGGAGACCTTCCGCGCCGCGGGGGACCGCGTCCTCGTCATCACCTGGTGGAACGCGCCCCTGGACACCGCTCTGCCCGAACTCCCCGAACCGGCGGGGGAGTTGGTGACTCGGGCGGTGCACCGGTGGCGGTTCGAGTCGGTGGGGGTCGAGTGGTCCGACGAGGCGAGTTCATAGCAAGGGTGTGAGGGCCTCGGTGCCGGGGCTTTCACCTCCGCGCCGACACCTTCACCTCGCACCGCATCCGCCGGTCCAGCCCCAGCTCTCGTACCGGACCGGTCAGCCGCAGGTGTGCCGTATGCCGTACGTCGGTGCTCGACGGTCCCACCCGTAGTTCCAGCGCTCCCGGTTCGACGATCCGGTGGCCCGAGCGGTCGGTGAAGGACGACAGGTCCGGGTGGAAGTGGAAGGTCAGCCGGCGGGACTCGCCCGGCTCCAGGGCCACGCGCTGGTAGCCGATCAGCCGGACGTCCGGTCGGGTGACCGAGGCGACCGGGTCGTGGAGGTACAGCTGGACGACGTCCGCGCCGGCCCGGGCTCCCGTGTTGCGGACCGTGAGGGAGAGGTCGTACGTGCCGTCCGTGGTGATGTCCGGGGTCGTTCCCTGGAAGTCGTCCCAGGTGAACGACGTGTAGGAACGGCCGTGCCCGAAGGCGTACTGCGGTGTCGGGTCCAGGTTGCTGACCTCGCCCGCCAGGCCCAGGGGCGGCTGGAGGTACGTCCACGGCTGGCCCCCGGGGTCCCGTGGCACGCTCACCGGCAGCCGGCCCGAAGGGTTCACGCGGCCCGACAGGACGCCCGTCACTGCGGGGCCGCCCTCCTCGCCGGGGAAGAACGCCTGGACGACCGCTCCCAGGCGGCCCTCCCAGCGGCCCAGTGCGTAAGGGCGGCCGGTCAGCAGGATCAGGACCACCGGGACGCCGGTCGCCACCAGTGCGTCCAGCAACTCGGCCTGAACGCCGGGCAGTCGCAGGTCCGTCACGTCGCAGCCCTCGCCCGAGGTGCCGCGGCCGAACAGGCCCGCGCGGTCGCCCAGTACCGCCAGGCAGACGTCCGCCTCCGACGCCCGTGCGACCGCCTCCTCGAAGCCGGCCGTGTCCGGGTCGGCGACCCCGCAGCCCTCCGCGAACGTCACCTTGGCGTCGGGGAGTTCGGTGCGCAGCGCCTCCAGGAGCGTCGGGATCTCGATGCCCATCGGCACCTCGGGGTGGTGCGTGAGGACGTGGGAGGGGAAGGAGTAACAGCCCAGCATGGCCAGGGCGTCCGCCGCTCGGGGGCCGACCACGGCCACACGGGCGTCCGGCGGCAGCGGCAGCACGCCGTCCGGGTTGTCCAGGAGCACCACCGACTCCTCCGCCACCCGGCGGGCCAGCGCCCGGTTCGCGGGGGAGTCGAGGTCGAGGTGCGACGCCGTCGGTTCCGGGGTCCAGTCCTCGTCCAGCAGGCCCAGCTCGCACTTCTGGAGCAGCACCCTGCGCGCCGCCCGGTCCACCAGTTCCTCCGGGACCTCGCCCGCCAGGACGGCGTCGACGAGCGGCTTCCCGTAGCACTTCAGGGTCGGGAGTTCCACGTCGATGCCCGCCGCCAGCGCCACGTGCGCCGCCTGTGCCGGGCTGCCCGCCACCCGGTGCAGCGTCTGAAGGAAGCCGATGCCGAAGTAGTCGGCGACCACCGTGCCCGTGAAACCCCACTCCGAGCGCAGGAGTTCGGTCAGCAGCCCCGGGTCCGCGGAGGCCGGCACCCCGTCCGTCTCGTTGTACGCCGCCATCACCGATCGCGCCCCGCCCTCACGCAGCGCCATCTCGAACGGAGGGAGGGTGACGTCGGCGAACTCGCGTACGCCCGCCCGCACCGGGGCGAGATTGCGGGCGCCCGCCGAGGAGGCGTACCCGGCGAAGTGCTTGAGCGTCGCGACGACGCCGGCCGACTCCAGGCCCCGGACGTACGCCGTGCCGATCGTGCCGGTCAGGTAGGGGTCCTCGCCGATGGTCTCCTCGACCCGGCCCCAGCGCGGATCGCGTACGACGTCCAGGACCGGCGCGAGGCCCTGGTGGACGCCGGCCGCGCGCAGGTCCTGGCCGATGCGCCGGGCCATCTCCTCGACCAGCGGGGGGTCGAAGGTGGCTCCCCAGGCCAGCGGGACCGGGTAGGCCGTGGCCTGCCAGGCCGTGAAGCCCGCCAGGCACTCCTCGTGGGCCACCGCGGGGATGCCGAAACGGCTCGCCCCGGCGATCCGGCGCTGCGCGCGGGCCAGCGCCCGCGCGCCGAGGGCCGGGTCCACGGGAGCGGTGCCGAAGGAGCGGGTGAGCTGGCCGAGGCCGTGCGTGATCAGCTCGTCCCATTCCTCGGCGGAGTGGTCGGCTGCCATGTCGTGCTGGTGCGGGGCGACCCCGTCGCCGTCCGTGGCGGCGCCCACCCACACGCCGTAGAGCTGGGCGGTCTTCTCCTGAAGGGTCATCCGGGAGAGGAGGTCGTCGACGCGGGCCGCGGCGGGCAGGGCGGGGTCGCGCCAGGGGGCGGTGGTCATGAAACTCCTGTCGGGGCGATGGCCCACTCGCGAATGTTTCGTTATTCACCTCGAATGTTCCGGAACCTAGGTGCGGCGAGAAGGGTTCGTCAAGAGGTCGCGCAGGGATACGATCGCCGCCATGACAGCCCGTGAGCCCGCTGAAACCCGGACGACAGACCGGACGGCAGAGTCGGAAAGCCGGTCGACAACGTCGGAAACCCGGACGACCACGACGACGGCACCGACGGCCGGCCGGTCGACGCAGACCGCGACGCTCGCCGAGATCGCCCGCGAGGCCGGTGTGTCCGCGCCGACTGTTTCGAAGGTCCTCAACGGACGTGCCGACGTCGCCCCGGCCACCCGCAGCCGTGTCGAGGAGCTGCTGCGCGCCCACGGCTACCGGCGACGGCGGGCCGAGGCCAGCCGCTCGCCGCTCATCGACCTGGTCTTCCACGAGCTGGAGAGCGCGTGGGCGATGGAGGTCATCCGGGGGGTGGAGAACGTGGCCCGCGACGCCGGCCTGAGCGTGGTGCTGAGCGAGAGCGCCGGGCGGCTCACCCCGGGCCGGACCTGGGCCGACCAGGTCGCCGCCCGCCGCCCGCACGGCGTGATCCTGGTGCTGTCCGGCCTCGACGAGTCCCAGCGCGCCCTGCTCACCAGCCGTTCGATCCCGTTCGTGGTGATGGACCCGGCGGGCGACCCGGGCGCCGACGTGCCGTCGATCGGGGCCACCAACTGGCAGGGCGGGCTCGCCGCCACCCGGCATCTGGTCGAGCTCGGCCACCGCAGGATCGCCGCGATCACCGGTCCGTCCCGGATGATGTGCAGCCGCGCCCGCCTCGACGGCTACCGCGCCGCCCTGGAGACGGCCGGGCTGCCGGTCGACCAGGACCTGGTCCGGCCCGGCGACTTCCACCACGAGACCGGCTACCGGCAGGGCCTTGAGCTGCTGCGCCGCCCGGACCGGCCGACCGCCGTCTTCGCCGGCAACGACCTGCAGGCGCTCGGGCTGTACGAGGCCGCGCGCGAGCTGGGGCTGCGCATCCCGGAGGACCTCAGCGTCGTCGGCTTCGACGATCTGCCGGTCGCCCGCTGGGTGGGGCCGCCGCTGACGACCGTACGGCAGCCGCTGACCGAGATGGCCGAGGCCGCGGCGAAGCTGGTGCTCGACCTCGCGCGGGAGGAGGGGACGCCGGCGGCGACGCGGGTGGAGCTGGCCACCAGCCTGGTGGTGCGCAGCAGTACGGGGGAGCCGCCTGCGGTGCAGCGGTAGGGGTCTGTTGCCGCAGGGGCGGGTGTTTCGCGCCGCCTTCACCGCGCACCGAAGTCAGTCGGTGGCACGGACGAAACTTTCGACAACGGGCTGGTCTCCGGCGGTGGTTATGGGGCGTCCGGTGTCAACGGGTCCTGAATCGGGGCCGGTTCGACCCCGAAGTCTGAGAATTTCCGAAGAAAAGCGGCTCTGGCGTCCCCGCCCGTAATAATTCGGACGTACGTTCCTCCCTATGACGGGACTTGGCGCGAACGAGCGGGAAACGGACGGGGACGACGGCAGACAGCCGGGCCGGCGGTCGACAGCGCTCAGGACCGTCGGCCTTCTCCTCGCCGGACTGCTGACCCTGGCCGTCGCCGCGGCGGGCTGGGTGTACTGGCACCTCAACGACAACATCAAGAGCGTCGACATCAACAGCGCGCTCGGCGACAACCGCCCGCCGAGAGCGATGACGACCCCGGCGCCCTCCGCCTCCACGTCCCCGCTGCCCACGGGCTCCCTGAACATCCTGGTCCTCGGCTCGGACTCGCGCAGTGGCGAGGAGAACCGGCAACTCGGCGGCGGCAGCAGCACCGGCGCCCGTTCCGACACCGCGATGGTCGTGCACATCGACGCCGGCCGCACCGAAGCGACGGTCGTCAGCATCCCGCGCGACACCCTGGTCACCCGGCCGTCCTGCCCGCTGCCGTCGGGCGGGTCGACGGAGGTGGCGTACGACTCCATGTTCAACAGCGCGTACGCGATCGGCGGCCCCGTCTGCGCCGTCAAGACCGTCGAGGCGGTCACGGGCATCCGCATGGACCACTACCTCGAGATCGACTTCTCCGGCTTCGCGAAGCTGGTGGACGGGCTGGGCGGCGTCACCGTCACCACCGACGAGGACATCGACGACGAGGACAGCCACCTCACCCTGGAGGCGGGCACCCATCACCTGGACGGCGAGCAGGCCCTGGCCCTCGCCCGCACCCGGCACGGCATCGGCGACGGCAGCGACCTCGGCCGCATCGGCCTCCAGCAGACACTGGTGAAGGCGCTCCTGGACCAGATCTCCGCCACCTCCCTGCTCACCGACCCCGCCAGGCTCTACCGGGTCGCCGACGCGGTGACGGCCGGCCTGACCACCGACACCGGCCTGGACTCCCTGACCGAGCTGGTGAGCCTCGGCCGCAGCCTGAGCGGTCTGACGTCGGACGCGGTGCGGACGGTGATGATGCCGGTCGTACCGGCGCCGTCGGACCACAACCGGGTGGTGGCCGACGAGCCGGAGGCGGGGGAGCTGTGGGAGTCGTTGAGGTGAGAAAAAAATCCTCGAAGAATTCCGGGGAGCGTGTCGATCGGGCGGTCCGCCGTTCGACGCAGGGGGTGAGAGGCCAGGAAGGACCCGGTCCCGCACCACCGAGGAGCCACCATGCCCCGCTACCTGTCGCTCGTGAAGATCGACGAGTCCACCGCGCCCGCCGAGGGCCCGAGCCCTGAGCTGATGCAGCGGATGGGCGAGCTGATGGAGGAGATCACCAAGGCCGGCGTCATGCTCGACACGGCCGGACTGACGCCGTCCGCGCAGGGCAGCCGCGTGCACTGGGAGGGCGGGAAGATCTCCGTCACCGACGGTCCCTTCACCGAGTCCAAGGAGGTCATCGGCGGCTACGCGCTCATGCAGTGCAAGGACATGGCCGAGGCCCTGGAGTGGACCAAGCGGTTCGTCAAGGTGCACGGCGAGGAGTGGACGGTGACCTGCGAGGTGCGGGAGATCGCCGAGGGCTGAGGCGGGTCCTTGGCTCCGTAGCCGTACGGGTGTCTGATGGTGGGCTGTGGAACCACAGCCCCAGCCCACCGCGCCCGCCGGGCCTCAGCCCACCGCAGCCGCCGCGCCCCGGCCCACGGCAGCCGGCCGTACTCCCGCCGACCCGGCCGCGACCGTCGAGACCGTCTTCCGTATCGAGTCCCCGCGCGTCATCGCCGCCGTCACCCGCCTGGTCCGCGACGTCGGCATCGCCGAGGAACTCGCGCAGGACGCGCTGGTGGCCGCGCTGGAGCAGTGGCCGCGCGACGGTGTGCCGGACAACCCCGGCGCCTGGCTCATGGCCGCCGCCAGGCACCGTGCCGTCGATCTGATCCGCCGCCGCGAGAACTACGCCCGCAAGCTCGCCGAGATCGGCCGCGACCTGGAGACGACGGCGCCCCCGGAGGAGCCCTCCGACCCCGACGACATCGACGACGACCTGCTGCGCCTGGTCTTCACCACCTGTCATCCGGTGCTGTCGCCGGAGGCCCGGATCGCCCTCACCCTCCGCCTGCTCGGCGGCCTGACCACCCCGGAGATCGCCCGGGCCTTCCTGGTCCCGGAGGCGACGGTCGCCCAGCGCATCGTCCGCGCCAAGCGCACGCTCGCCACGAAGAACGTCGCCTTCGAGGTCCCCTACGGCCCCGACCGCGAGGCCCGCCTCGGCTCCGTCCTCGACGTCATCTACCTGATCTTCAACGAGGGGTACGCCGCCACGGCCGGCGACGACTGGCTGCGCCCGGGTCTGTGCGAGGACGCGCTGAGGCTGGCCCGGGTGCTGTCGGGGCTGATGCCGAAGGAGCCGGAGGTGCACGCCCTGACGTCCCTCCTGGAGTTCCAGGCGTCCCGCGCGGCGGCCCGCACCGGCCCGACCGGCGAGCCGATCCTGCTGAAGGACCAGAACCGCGGCCGCTGGAACCGCATGCTCGTCGCCCGCGGCATCACGGCCCTGTCCCGCGCGGACGCCACAGCCACCGGCGCCCCCGGCCCCTACGCGCTCCAGGCGGCCATCGCCGCCTGCCACGCGCACGCGTACACCTACGAGGAGACCGACTGGAAGACCATCGCCACGCTCTACGGCCTCCTCGCCGCCCGAGTGCCCTCCCCGGTCATCGAGTTGAACCGCGCGGTCGCCGTGTCGATGGCCGAGGGCCCGGAGCCCGCCCTGGCGATCGTCGACGCCATCGCCGCCGAACCGGCGCTGCGGGACTACCACTTGCTGCCGAGCGTCCGCGGCGACCTGCTCCAGCGCCTGGGCCGTACGGCGGAGGCACGGGCGGAGTTCGAACGCGCGGCGACGCTGACCCGCAACGAGCCGGAGCGGGAGATGCTGCTCAGACGCGCGGCGGACGCCGAGGGTGCCTAGGCGGGCCGTCCGACCAGCATCGTCGGCGCCCCCGCCACCCGGGTCAGGAACACCGTCGCCGCGTTCGGCCCCTGCGGTCTGACCTTCTTGCGCAGTTCCTCGGGCTCGACGGCGGAGCCGCGCTTCTTGACGGTCAGCACACCGACCTCGCGCTGCCGCAGCAGGGCCTTCAACTTCTTGACGCTGAAGTGCAGTTGGTCGGTGATCTCGTACGCCGTCGCGTACGGCGTCGGCCGCAGTTCGTCGGCCGTGACGTACGCGATGGTCGCGTCGACGAGCCCGCCGTCCAGTTCGTCGGCGACCTCGGCCACCAGGTGGGCGCGGATGACGGCGCCGTCGGGCTCGTACAAGTACCGTCCGACGGGACGGACTTCGGGGTCGGGCAGGCCGCGGGAGAGCAGCGGGCGCGGGCCCGGCAGCAGGGTGGCGCGGATCGCGCCGGGGGCGGTGCCGAACCACAGCACCGCCTCCTTCACGTCCCCGCCGTCCGAGATCCACTCGGCCTCGGCGTCGTCGGGGATGGCCTCGTGGGGGACGCCGGGCGCGATCTTCAGGGCGGCGTGCGCCGCCTTGCGCGCCGCCTCGACGGCCCAGGACAGCGGCGGCGCATACGCCTCGGGGTCGAAGATCCTCCCGCGGCCGCCCCGCCGGGCGGGGTCGACGAACACGGCGTCGTGGCCGCTGGTGTCCACCTCGGTGACGTCCGCCTCCCGCACCTCGATGAGGCCGGCGAGCCCGAGGGCCTCGGCGTTGGCCCGCGCTGCCGCCGCCGTCGCCGGGTCCCGGTCGACCGCCAGCACCCGGATCCCGGCGCGCGCCAACGCGATGGCGTCGCCCCCGATCCCGCAGCACAGGTCGGCGACCGAACCGATGCCCAGCTCCCGCATCCGCTCCGCCCGGTACGTCGCCACGTTCGCCCGCGTCGACTGCTCGACCCCGTTCGGCGTGAAGAACATCCGTCCCGCGTCCGCCGCCCCGAACTTCGCCACCGCCCGCTGCCGCAGCCGCGCCTGGCCGAGGGCCGCCGACACCAGCTCGGCGGGGTGCTCGCGGCGCAGCCGGGTGGCGACGGCGAGTTCGTCGGCGGGGTCGGTGTCACGGACGGCGTCGAGGAGGCCGCGGCCCTCGGGGGTGAGGAGCAGGGAGAGGGAGGCGAGGTGGTCGTTCACCGGGACATTGTCGGCCAGGCGCGGCGCGGGCGGCGTACGGGCCCGCTCATGGCGCCGGGGCAGGCCCGGGCACCGGGCCGCCGTCGGCCGTGCGGCTCCGGTCGCTCACCGCCGGGCATGCGGGGCACCCCTGCTCAGCCTCGGGTGCGCGGGCGCGCTGTACGCCGTCGGCCTCGGGCGCCCGCCCCGCCCGTGCGTGTGGGCCAGTCGGTGGATGGTCCGTCCGATGCGGCGGTGTCGGCCCGGGATCGGGGCGGGGGCCTGCCAGGATCCGGCTCCATGCGACTAGTAGTACAAAATGACAAAAGCCCCGTAAAGGGGGCGGTATCCGTAGGGCGCCGTCAGCGGACGGCCCGGCGCACGCGCGTCCACGGCGTCATGGCCGTGCTCGTCGCGGCCGCCATCGCCTCCGGCTGCGCACAGCCCGGCGGATCCGGGACCGGAGCCGGACCCTGGGCGGGCGGCGCGTCGGGGCCGAGCGGCGTGCGAGGGCCCGAAGGCGGGCCCGAGGCCGCGGGCTCCCCGCCGAGCCGGCAGCCGCTCAAGGCCCCGCCACCGGTCACCGATCCGGACTCGCAGGCCAAGAAGCTCCAGTCGGCGCGGGAGGCCCGCGCGGCCCGTGTCGCCGCCGCCCGGCGCTGGCGCCTGGACGCTGTCCCGCTCACGCCCCCGCCACCCCCCGCCAGGAAGGCCGAGATCACCACCCGCGACGGCTTCGAGGTCGGCGGACACGAGGAACTCGGCCTCCCGCCGGTCTTCACGACCGTCCCCACCAAGCAGCGGGTCGTCTTCCTCACCATCGACGACGGCGCGGAGAAGGACCCGACCTTCCTGCGGATGATGAGCGATCTCCAGGTGCCGTACACCGCCTTCCTCAGCGACTACCTGATCAGGGAGAACTACGGCTACTTCCGGCGGATGCAGCGCAGCGGCGTGGTCCTGAACAACCACACCCTGCACCACCCCTACCTCCCGGCCCTCTCCTACCGCCGCCAGCAGCACGAGATCTGCGGCATGCAGGAGGTCATCGAGGAGCGCTACGGCAGGCGCCCGCTGCTCTTCCGCCCGCCCTACGGCAACTACGACCGCGACAGCCTGCGCGCCGCGAAGTCCTGCGGCATCGAGTACGTCCCGCTGTGGAACGAGGAGGTCTTCGTCGACCACTGGGAGTACCGCGAGCCGGACCGGAGGATCCGACCGGGTGACATCGTGCTCAGTCATTTCCGGGGCAGGGAGGACTGGAAGGGCACAATGCCCGACATGATCCGCCGGTTCCTGAACAAGGTGACGGCCGAGGGGTACGCGGTCGCACGGCTGGAGGACTACCTGTGAGACCGGCGCGGACGCCGGGGCAGCGCGTCCTCGCGGCAGTGGTCCTGGCGTCCGCCCTGCTCGCCGGCTGCGACCGGCCGGCCGGTGCGCCCGACCCCCGCGGCGGGCCGGCCGAGCGGACGGCGCACTCGGCGAAGAACCCCACACACCAGGCACAGCCGTTCCGCCGCTGGGGCCTGACCGCCCCGCTGCCCGCGCCGCCGCCCCCGCCCGCCCGCAGGGCGCCGCGTCCGGCCGCGGGCGGGCTGCCCGTCGTGCACCACGTCCCCACCCGCGAGCGGGTCGTCTTCCTCACCTACGACGACGGCGCCGAGAAGGATCCCCGCTTCGTCGACATGGTCCGTGAGCTGCGGCTGCCGGTCAGCATGTTCCTCACCGACAGCGTGGTCGGCCCGGGCTACGGCCACTTCGCCCGGCTGCGCTCGGTGGGCGCGTCGATCCAGAACCACACCCTCGACCATGCCGCCCTGCGCGGTCTGCCGTACGCCGGCCAGCGCGCCGAGATCTGCGGCCAGCAGAACAAGCTCCGGGCCCGCTTCGGCATCCGCCCCCGCTTCTTCCGCCCGCCCTACGGCACGTACGACACCACCACGCTCCGCGCGGCGGCCGACTGCGGTGTGACGGCGGTGGTGCTGTGGCGCGCGGCGATGGAGGGCGACGGCGAACTGACCTACGCGCACGGCCCTGGACGGCTGCGAGCCGGGGACATCGTGTCGGTCCCTTCGAGTGAGCCGACCGGGCTGAGTCTGCGGGAGCGGACCACGAGGCTGCTGCGGGAGACGCAGAGACAGGGGCTGACGGTGGCGCGCCTGGAGGACTACCTGTAGCCCCGGCGGCCCGTCCGGCGTTCGAGGACGGGGCGGTTCAGGCGGAGCGGGGGTGTGGGGGCGCGGCTCCCAGGGCAGGGCCACGGCGATGTCCGTCACCCGAACGCGGCCCGGCCGGCGCAGCGAATTAGCAGTCCGCTTGACCGAGTGCTAATCGCGGTCATAGTCTCGGCTCTGGCACTCCCCACTGGAGAGTGCCAACTACGCGACGGGCAGGTCCGGCACCCGCGACGACGGATCCACCTGGTCGCCACCTCAGACAGTTAACCCCGTGAGATCTCCGAAGGGGGAGGTCGGATCGTGACGACCACCAGCTCCAAGGTTGCCATCAAGCCGCTTGAGGACCGCATCGTGGTCCAGCCGCTCGACGCCGAGCAGACCACCGCCTCTGGCCTGGTCATCCCGGACACCGCCAAGGAGAAGCCCCAGGAGGGCGTCGTCCTGGCCGTGGGCCCGGGCCGCTTCGAGAACGGCGAGCGCCTGCCGCTCGACGTCAAGACCGGCGACATCGTGCTGTACAGCAAGTACGGCGGCACCGAGGTGAAGTACAACGGCGAGGAGTACCTCGTCCTCTCGGCTCGCGACGTGCTCGCGATCATCGAGAAGTAAGACACCTCGAGCATTTTGCTTCCAGCTGCGCCCCTGGCCCCCGCGACCACATAAGAAGCCGGGCGCCCGGGGCGCAGTGTCTTTTTAACCCACAGATTTCGAGAGGGCTCCCGCTGTCATGGCGAAGATCCTGAAGTTCGACGAGGACGCCCGTCGCGCCCTCGAGCGCGGCGTCAACAAGCTGGCCGACACGGTCAAGGTGACGATCGGCCCCAAGGGCCGCAACGTCGTCATCGACAAGAAGTTCGGCGCGCCCACCATCACCAACGACGGTGTCACGATCGCCCGTGAGGTCGAGATCGAGGACCCGTACGAGAACCTCGGCGCCCAGCTGGTGAAGGAGGTGGCGACCAAGACCAACGACATCGCTGGTGACGGCACCACCACCGCCACCGTGCTGGCCCAGGCGCTGGTCCGCGAGGGCCTGAAGAACGTCGCCGCGGGTGCCTCCCCGGCCGCGCTCAAGAAGGGCATCGACGCGGCCGTGGCCGCCGTCTCCGAGGACCTCCTGGCCTCGGCCCGCCCGATCGACGAGAAGTCCGACATCGCCGCGGTCGCCGCGCTGTCCGCCCAGGACCAGCAGGTCGGCGAGCTCATCGCCGAGGCGATGGACAAGGTCGGCAAGGACGGTGTCATCACCGTCGAGGAGTCCAACACCTTCGGTCTGGAGCTGGACTTCACCGAGGGCATGGCCTTCGACAAGGGCTACCTGTCGCCGTACTTCGTGACGGACCAGGAGCGCATGGAGGCGGTCCTGGAGGACCCCTACATCCTCATCAACCAGGGCAAGATCTCCTCCATCGCGGACCTGCTGCCGCTGCTGGAGAAGGTCATCCAGTCGGGTGGCTCCAAGCCGCTGCTGATCATCGCCGAGGACGTCGACGGCGAGGCCCTGTCGACCCTGGTCGTCAACAAGATCCGCGGCACCTTCAACGCGGTCGCGGTCAAGGCCCCCGGCTTCGGTGACCGCCGCAAGGCGATGCTGCAGGACCTGGCGGTCCTCACCGGCGCCACGGTCATCTCCGAGGAGGTCGGCCTCAAGCTCGACCAGGCCGACCTGGACGTGCTCGGCAGCGCCCGCCGCGTCACCGTCACCAAGGACGACACCACGGTCGTCGACGGCGCCGGCGACTCCGCGGACGTCACGGGCCGCGTCGCCCAGATCAAGGCCGAGATCGAGAACACCGACTCCGACTGGGACCGCGAGAAGCTCCAGGAGCGCCTCGCGAAGCTGGCCGGCGGCGTGTGCGTGATCAAGGTCGGCGCCGCCACCGAGGTGGAGCTGAAGGAGAAGAAGCACCGTCTGGAGGACGCCATCTCCGCGACCCGCGCCGCGGTCGAGGAGGGCATCGTCTCCGGTGGTGGCTCCGCTCTGGTCCACGCCGTCAAGGTCCTCGAGGGCAACCTCGACAAGACCGGCGACGAGGCCACCGGTGTCGCCGTGGTCCGCAAGGCCGCCGTCGAGCCGCTGCGCTGGATCGCCGAGAACGCCGGCCTCGAGGGCTACGTCATCGTCTCCAAGGTGGCCGAGCTCGAGAAGGGCAGCGGCTACAACGCCGCGACCGGCGAGTACGGCGACCTGGTCAAGGCCGGCGTCATCGACCCGGTCAAGGTGACCCGCTCCGCCCTGGAGAACGCCGCCTCCATCGCCTCCCTGCTTCTGACGACCGAGACCCTGGTCGTCGAGAAGAAGGAAGAGGAGGAGCCGGCGGCGGCCGGTGGCCACGGCCACGGGCACGCCCACTGAGCCAGGACGCTCGTAGCAGGCCCCGGTCCCGCACTCACGTGCGAGGCCGGGGCCTTCCCCTTCGCGGGCTTCACCGACCGACCACCCCCAGCTGCTCCAGCAGCCCGGCCCGGTCGTAGATCCAGTGGCTCTCGCAGATCCTGCCGTCCCGGAACCGCTGCCAGGTCATGCCCCGCATGGTCACGTCCTGACCGGTCGCGGTGATCCCGAGGAACTCCCCCTTGTGCCGCCCGGCCCAGGTCCAGCGCGTGCACACCTGGTC
This sequence comes from Streptomyces sp. Y7, assembly GCF_043195415.1. Taxonomy (NCBI): domain Bacteria; kingdom Bacillati; phylum Actinomycetota; class Actinomycetes; order Kitasatosporales; family Streptomycetaceae; genus Streptomyces; species Streptomyces sp. Y7. Next base: position 38,042 of record NZ_JBIDDQ010000008.1, on the reverse strand, counting down.
GTCCTGCGCCATCTGGTCGTCGATCCGGAAAGTGAAGTCGAAGGCGGCACGCCACCCGGCGTACTGCTCCCGGATCCCGTCGACACCGCGCACCGGCTGCGGATACGACGGATCGTGATCCACGTAGTCGTCAGTGAGATGCTCCCCGATGGCCTCCGGCGCCATCGTCCCCATGTCCTCGAAGAATCCCCGCGCGGCCAGGCAGTTCAACTGCTCGTCCCGCACGACGTCGAGATCGGTGAACGTCGGCGTCCCGTCGCAGAGGGCGACCATCTCCTGGAAGATCCGGTCGGTCTCGGGGAGGTTCGAGTTCCGCATCGCGTCGTCGTACGAAGCGAACTCCACGATCTCCACGAAGTGCCCCGAGTCGGACCGGTCCTTCCCGATGACGTCGTGCGTCGCCGTCCGCTTCCCCTTGGTCTGCTCGACCCACCTGTCCATCAGCCGGTTCATCTCGTCGAACCGACTGGTCCTGCAATCGATCAGCTGCACGAAGGTCATGACGCCGTCGCCTCCCGGTGGGGCTGGGTGCGGCTGGACATCTCCATTGTCCTCGCCTGCCGGGGGCCGTGCCTGTCGGGCCCGGCGTGAGGACCACCTGCGGCGGCCGAGCGGACGCCGGCCCCGCCCACCCTTACGTGGGCCGAGCCGACCGCGCCGGAGGAGGCGAGCAGCGGCCCGCGCGGCGGAACCGCCGCCGACGCCCTACTGCGGCCCGTACTTCCGCCCCGTCCGGGAGCTGATCCCGCCCAGCATCCCCCGGGGCACCAACTTCGCCGCCCCCATCAACGCCTTGTACCGAGGATCCGGAATGGACAAGGACTTGCCCCGCGCCAGGTCCCCCAGCGCCGCCGCCACGAGTTTGTCCGCGTCCAGCCACATCCACCCCGGAATGTTGTCCGTCCCCATTCCGGCCCGCTCATGGAATTCCGTGCGCACGAACCCCGGGCACAGCGCCATCAGCCGCACCCCGCTCCCGGCCAGATCCCGGGCCGCCCCCTGCGTGAACTGCACGACCCACGCCTTGGACGCGCCGTACGTCCCGCGCGGTACGAAGGCGGCGACCGACGCGACATTGACGACGCCCCCGCGTCCGCGCTCGCGCATGGCCTCCGCCGCCGCCGACGTCAGGCGCAGTACCGCCTCGCAGTGCACCTTGAGCATCTTCAGCTCGTCGGCCATGGTGACGTCGAGGTAGCGGCCCTTGTTGCCGAAGCCGGCGTTGTTGATCAGCAGGTCGACGGGGTTCCTGCGGTCGCCGAGGCGGGCGGCGACCGTCTCGATGCCGGCGTCCTCGGCGAGGTCGGCGGTCAGCACCTCGGCCTCGATGCCGTGCCGGTCGTGCAGCTCGGTCGCCTGCTCCCGCAGCCGCTTGGTGTCCCGGGCCACCAGGACGAGGTCATGCCCGTCGGAGGCCAGCCGCCGCGCGAACGCGGCGCCGATACCCGCGGTCGATCCCGTAATCAATGCCGTTGTCATGGCGCAAGGTTAGTGACCCGGACTACGTGGGTCCGTTTGCTGCACAGGCCCTCCCGATCGGTGAAGCCCGGGCGAAGACCGCCGCCGCGCGGGCCCGCCTGCGGGTGTGGGCGCGCGGGTCCACGGGGTCGTTCGGTGACGGGACGTCAAGCGCCGTGCTTCGCCGCGTACTTGTGCGCCGCCTCCAGCGACTCCGGGTGCAGCGCCTCGCCGGCCGCCAGCAGACGCGGCAGCAGTGTCCGCTCGGTCGTCACCGCCCGGAACTGGAGCGCCACCGTCACGTCATGGTCCGGACGGTGAACGATCTCCACCTGGTCGCCCGCCCGGATCTCGCCCGGCTCGATCACCCGCAGATAGGCGCCCGGCGCGCCCTTCGTCGTGAACCGCTTCACCCACTGCTTCTCACCGAGATGCCCCTGGAAGGTGCGACAGGGGATCCGGCCGCTCGTGACCTCGAGCACCACCCCGGAACCGATCCGCCAGCGCTCGCCGATCAGTGCGCCGGACACGTCCAGGCCCGATGTCGTGAGGTTCTCACCGAAGACGCCGTTCGCCAGCGGGCGCCCCAGCTCGCGCTCCCAGTCGTCGAGGTCCTCACGCGCCACGGCGTACACGGCCTGGTCGTCGCCGCCGTGGTGACGCAGGCTGCAGATCTGGTCCCCGGCCACGCCGCTGCCCCCGGTCCCCTTGGGCCCCGGCGCCGCCACCCGCACCGGGCCCTCCACCGGCTGCTTGTCGATCCCGGTCACGCCGTCGGGGTGATCGGTGTACGGCGCGGACTTCCGGTGGCCCAGGTTCACAGACAGAAGCTTCATGACCGCACGGTAGGCGACCGCGGTCAAAGCGTCCACGCATTAATCAGCGCCCTACCCAAGCTTCGCTTATGCTCAAGGGGTGATCGAGGCCCGTCATCTCCGTGTGCTGCGCGCCGTCGCCGCCACCGGTTCCTTCTCCGCGGCGGGGCGCGAGCTCGGCTGCACCCAGCCCGCCGTCAGCCAGCAGATGAAGGCGTTGGAGTCGTCGGTCGGCACCCCCCTGCTGGTCCGCAGCGGGCGCGAGATGCGGCTGACCCAGGCCGGTGAGGCGCTGGTGCGGCACGCCGCCGGCATCCTCTCGGGGCTCACCGCCGCCGAGGAGGAGGTCGCCGCCATCGCCGGACTGCGCGCCGGGCGCGTCCGGCTGGTCTCCTTCCCCAGCGGCAGTTCCACCCTCGTCCCGACCGCCCTCGCCGCTCTGCGCGCCGCGCACCCCGGGACCCGGGTCTCCCTGGAGGAGGCCGAGCCCCCGAAGTCCGTCGAGATGCTGCGCGAGGGCGACTGCGACGTGGCACTCGCGTTCCGGTACGAGGGCGCGCCCCAGGAAGGGGAGTGGGACGACCTCGTCGTACGTCCGCTGCTGACGGACCGTCTCGTCGGCCTCGTGCCGGAGCGGCACCGGCTGGCCCGCGCGCAGTCCGTCTCCATCGGTGAACTCGCGGCCGAGCCGTGGATCGCCGGGTGCCCGCGCTGCCGGGGTCAGCTGGTCGAGGTGTGCGAGGGCGCGGGCTTCACGCCGCGCATCGACTTCGCCACCGACGACTACCCGGCGGTGGTCGGCCTGGTCGGCGCCGGCCTGGGCGTGGCCGTCCTGCCGCAGCTGGCCGTCGAGTCCGTACGGCCGCGCGGTGCGCGCATGCTGACGCTGGAACCGGCCGTGCGGCGGGAGATCGTCGCGCTCACGCTGAGTGACCTGGCGCAGGTGCCGGCCGTCGCGGCGACGCTGGAGCAACTGGCGCGCGCCGCGGCCCGCTAGCCAGGGGCGCAGAAGGAAGGGCACGCCTGCGCGTGCCCTGGTGTGCAGAAACGTTCCTTCAGGTGTTCGGACCGGCGTCGCCGCTGGTCGTCGAAGCCGACACCAGCCGGTTGCGGGCCCGTCCCATGAGTTCCTCGCGCTCGTCCTCGGTCAAGCCGCCCCAGACGCCGTACGGTTCGCGTACCGCCAGCGCATGCGCCGCGCACTGCGCGCGCACCGGGCACCTCATGCAGACCTCCTTGGCCGAGTTCTCTCGAGCGCTCCGGGCCGCACCGCGCTCGCCCTCCGGATGAAAGAAGAGCGAGCTGTCCACCCCGCGGCAAGCAGCCAGCAGCTGCCAGTCCCACAGGTCCGCGTTCGGTCCGGGAAGGCGGGAGAAATCTGCCATTGCGTGACCCCTTGTAGCCGTTCTGGGCGGATACGGTGTCTACGACCGTACATCTACGATCTAAGGAGATGAAAATATGACTCATTGCGAATCTAGCTCCAAACGCCAAGAAACGGGAAGAAAAAGGGCTGAATGGGGCATGGGTTGTGATGAAACATTGAGGGTCCGCCCTGCATGTCTGCCCCGTGTCCGTCCCCTCACGTAGAGTGCCGAAGACGGCACATGCCCCCGTAACTCTTTCGAGTGACCGTCGTTGAGAGGGCGGAGGCGGTTGAAGCAACAAGCGCTCGGGCAGGCGTCCGAGACGGTCGACCGCTCAGGTGACGATTTCGTACCAGCCTGGAGGCTCAAGGTGACGTGCATCAGCTGCGGAGGGCGGCCATGACATCCGTCCTCGTCTGCGACGACTCCCCGCTTGCCCGAGAGGCGCTCCGCCGCGCGGTCGCGACCGTGCCCGGCGTCGAGCGCGTCACGACCGCGGCCAACGGCGAGGAAGTCCTCCGCCGCTGGGGAGCGGACCGTTCGGACCTGATCCTGATGGACGTGCGCATGCCCGGACTGGGCGGCGTGGAGACCGTTCGGCGGCTGCTGTCCGCCGACCCCGGCGCGCGCATCATCATGCTCACGGTCGCCGAGGACCTGGACGGCGTGGCCCTCGCGGTCGCCGCCGGGGCGCGCGGCTATCTGCACAAGGACGCCTCGCGCGCCGAGTTGCGGGCCACGGTGACGCAGGCGCTGGCCGACCCGACCTGGCGGCTCGCCCCACGGCGGCTGCGGTCCGCCGAGATGGGTGCGGCTCCCACGCTCACCGCGCGTGAGATCCAGGTGCTCGAAGGCATGAGCCACGGTCGCTCCAACGCCGAGATCGGCCGCGAGCTGTTCCTCTCCGAGGACACCGTGAAGACGCATGCCCGCCGGCTGTTCAAGAAGCTCGGTGCGTCGGACCGGGCGCACGCCGTGGCGCTCGGCTTCCGGTGGGGTCTGGTTCGTTAGGCGCTCCACCGGGGCGCCGTGTCGTGTCGTCCGGCGGCTGCGGGTTGGTCGTGGCTGGTCGCGCAGTTTCCCGCGCCCCTGAAGGGGCGCGGGTGCCAGGTCGGCCGAGGAGCTTTGTCGGCGGCCGGTGCTTGTTTCGCCGCCGATGCCGCATCCTTGAGGTGTGGAGTCTCTCGGGGACGAGTCGGTCGAGCGGAAGGGGAGGGCGCAAGGGATGAGTTCCGGCGCACCTGCTCATAACGCTTCGGTGCACAACGTCGGGCGCGGTGCCACGGAGCACACGGCCGCAAGGCACCATGGACCGATGCGCGAAGACGAGGCGGCCCAAGCCGCAGGGGCGATCGGTGCTCTCGTCCATCGCGCGGTGGACGGGGACGAGCAGGCCACGCACGATCTGCTCGCGCATGTCCACCCCCTGGCGCTGCGCTACTGCCGCACCCGGCTGTCCCGCCTTCCGGGTGACGCCCGGCACTTCGTCGAGGACCTCGCCCAGGAGGTCTGCGTAGCCGTCCTCCTCGCGCTGCCGCGCTACAAGGACACCGGCCGTCCCTTCGAGGCGTTCGTCTTCGCCATCGCCGCGCACAAGGTCGCCGACCTCCAGCGGGCGGCGATGCGGCACCCCGGTTCCACCGTGGTCCCCTCGGACGAGATGCCCGAGCGGCCGGACGACTCCCTGGGCCCGGAGGAGCGGGCGCTGCTCAGCAGCGACGCCGAGTGGGCCAAGAAACTGCTGGCCAACCTGCCCGAGAACCAGCGCGAGCTGCTGCTGCTGCGGATCGCCGTGGGGTTGACCGCGGAGGAGACGGGACAGATGTTGGGAATGTCACCCGGCGCCGTCCGGGTTGCCCAGCACAGGGCGCTGAGCAGGTTGCGCGCGCTGGCCGAGCAGTAGCGCTCCGTCAGTGCTCCCTTGAGTGCGCCCCCGGATGAACGGGCCGCACCCCGGCTCCGTAGGAACATACGAAGCCCAGGGTCGGCCGTAACCGTGGAATTTGAGCCCCATGCTTCCCGTTAGCATGGACATCCGCACCGATCAAGGCCATTTGGGGAAGGTGTCATGACTGCCAACGTCGACGGAGTGCCCGGAAAATTCGCAACCCTCGGGCTGACCTACGACGACGTGCTGCTGCTGCCGGGCGCATCCGAGGTGCTCCCCAACGCGGTCGACACCTCGTCCCGCATCTCCCGCAACGTCCGTGTGAACATCCCGCTGCTCTCGGCGGCCATGGACAAGGTGACCGAGTCCCGCATGGCCATCGCCATGGCCCGCCTCGGCGGCGTCGGCGTGCTGCACCGCAACCTGTCCGTCGAGGACCAGGTCAACCAGGTCGACCTGGTGAAGCGGTCCGAGTCCGGCATGGTCACCGACCCCATCACCGTGCACCCCGAGGCGACCCTCGCCGAGGCCGACGCCCTGTGCGCCAAGTTCCGCATCAGCGGTGTCCCGGTCACCGACCCGGCCGGCAAGCTCCTCGGCATCGTCACCAACCGCGACATGGCCTTCGAGACGGACCGCGACCGTCAGGTGCGCGAGGTCATGACGCCGATGCCGCTCGTCACGGGCCACGTCGGCATCTCCGGCAGCGACGCCATGGAACTGCTGCGCCGCCACAAGATCGAGAAGCTTCCCCTCATCGACGAGACGGGCGTCCTCAAGGGCCTCATCACGGTCAAGGACTTCGTCAAGGCCGAGAAGTACCCCAACGCCGCCAAGGACACCGAGGGCCGGCTGCTCGTCGGTGCCGCCGTCGGCGCCAGCCCCGAGGCGCTGGAGCGCGCCCAGGCGCTCGCCGGGGCCGGCGTGGACTTCCTGGTCGTCGACACCTCGCACGGCCACAACAGCAACGCCCTCAGCTGGATGTCGAAGATCAAGTCGAGCGTGGACGTCGACGTGATCGGCGGCAACGTCGCCACCCGCGACGGCGCCCAGGCGCTGATCGACGCCGGTGTCGACGGCATCAAGGTCGGCGTCGGACCGGGCTCCATCTGCACCACCCGCGTCGTCGCCGGCATCGGCGTCCCGCAGGTCACCGCCATCTACGAGGCCTCCCTGGCCGCGCGCCCCGCGGGTATCCCGCTGATCGGCGACGGCGGCCTGCAGTACTCCGGTGACATCGGCAAGGCGCTCGCCGCCGGCGCCGACACCGTGATGCTCGGCAGCCTCCTGGCCGGCTGCGAGGAGTCGCCCGGCGAGCTGCAGTTCATCAACGGCAAGCAGTTCAAGTCGTACCGCGGCATGGGCTCGCTCGGTGCCATGCAGTCCCGCGGCCAGGGCAAGTCGTACTCGAAGGACCGCTACTTCCAGGCGGAGGTCGCCGCCGACGACAAGCTCGTGCCCGAGGGCATCGAGGGCCAGGTGCCCTACCGCGGCCCGCTCTCCAGCGTCCTGCACCAGCTCGTCGGCGGTCTGCGCCAGACCATGGGCTACGTGGGCGCGGCCACCATCGACGAGATGGAGTCCAAGGGCCGCTTCGTCCGGATCACCTCCGCGGGCCTCAAGGAGAGCCACCCGCACGACATCCAGATGACGGTCGAGGCGCCGAACTACAGCCGTAAGTAGGCAGCACGCCTGATGGGCGGCTCCGGAAGCATCCGGGGCCGCCCTCGTCGTGCCCGTCGGCGATACTGGAAGACGCTGAACGCATCAGGGAAAGGCCACAGACGTGACTGAGATCGAGATCGGGCGCGGCAAGCGCGGGCGCAGGGCGTACGCCTTCGACGACATCGCCGTCGTCCCCAGCCGCCGTACGCGGGACCCGAAGGAGGTCTCGATCGCCTGGCAGATCGACGCCTACCGCTTCGAGCTGCCCTTCCTGGCCGCCCCCATGGACTCGGTCGTCTCCCCGGCCACCGCGATCCGCATCGGCGAGCTCGGCGGCCTCGGTGTGCTGAACCTCGAAGGACTGTGGACGCGGTACGAGGACCCGCAGCCGCTCCTCGACGAGATCGCCGAGCTGCCCACCGAGGCCGCCACGCGCCGTCTGCAGGAGGTCTACGCCGCTCCGATCAAGGAGGAGCTGATCGGGCAGCGCATCAAGGAGGTGCGCGACTCGGGCGTGGTCACGGCCGCCGCGCTCTCCCCGCAGCGCACGGCCCAGTTCTCCAAGGCGGTCGTCGACGCCGGCGTGGACATCTTCGTCATCCGCGGCACGACGGTCTCCGCCGAGCACGTCTCGTCCTCGCACGAGCCGCTGAACCTGAAGCAGTTCATCTACGAGCTCGACGTCCCCGTGATCGTCGGCGGCTGCGCCACGTACACCGCCGCCCTGCACCTGATGCGGACCGGTGCGGCGGGTGTCCTGGTCGGCTTCGGCGGCGGCGCCGCGCACACCACGCGCAACGTCCTCGGCATCCGTGTCCCGATGGCGACGGCGGTCGCCGACGTGGCCGCCGCCCGCCGGGACTACATGGACGAGTCCGGCGGCCGGTACGTCCACGTGATCGCGGACGGCGGTGTGGGCTGGTCCGGCGACCTCCCCAAGGCGATCGCCTGCGGCGCCGACGCCGTGATGATGGGCTCCCCGCTCGCCCGCGCCACCGACGCGCCGGGCCGGGGCCACCACTGGGGCATGGAGGCCGTGAACGAGGAGCTGCCCCGCGGCAAGAAGGTCGACCTGGGCACGGTCGGCACCATCGAGGAGGTGCTGACGGGCCCGTCGCACACCCCCGACGGTTCGATGAACTTCTTCGGCGCCCTGCGCCGGGCCATGGCCACGACCGGCTACAGCGAGCTCAAGGAGTTCCAGCGGGTCGAGGTGACCGTCGCGGACTCGCAGCACATGCGGTAGTCCGTACGACGTCTCCGCGTCAGGGAAGGGCCGGTCACTCCGCGTGGGGTGACCGGCCCTTCGCGTGGCTCGGCGTCCGCTTCGCCACGGACCGGCGTCCACGCTGTCCCTACAAGCGATGTGCCGCCCCCGTGGGCGCCGCCCCCCGCGTGTCCAGCAGCAGCTGGGCCTTCACCGACAGGCCCTGCAGGTCGTACGTGCGGTGCTGCTGGAGCAGGATCGTCAGGTCGGCGTCCGCGACGGCCTCGTACAGGGCGTCCGCGCGCGGGACCGGGCGGTCCAGGACGCTCCAGGAGGCGACGAAGGGGTCGTGGTAGCTGAGGGACGCGCCCAGCTCCAGCAGGCGGGTGGCGACCTCCTGGGCGGGGGTGGACTGCTGGTCGGCGAGGTCGGGCTTGTAGGTGACGCCGAGCAGGAGGACGCGGGCTCCGCGGGCGGACTTGCCGTGCTCGTTGAGGAGGGTGGCGGCGCGCTGGACGACGTAGCGGGGCATCTGGCTGTTGACCTGCTGGGCCAGCTCGACCATGCGCAGCGTGCGGCCGGCGGGGCCCGCGAGGTCCTGCGGGACGGCGTGGCCGCCGACGCCGGGGCCGGGGCGGAAGGCATGGAAGCCGAACGGCTTGGTCTCCGCGCAGCGGATGACGTCCCACAGGTCGACGCCCAAGTCGTGGCAGAGGACGGCCATTTCGTTGACGAGGGCGATGTTGACGTGCCGGAAGTTGGTCTCCAGGACCTGCACGGTCTCCGCCTCGCGGGGGCCACGCGCGCGTACCACCTTGTCGGTGAGACGGCCGTAGAAGGCGGCCGCCGACTCGGTGCACGCGGGCGTGAGCCCGCCGATGACCTGGGGCGTGTTGGCGGGCGAGAAATGGCGGTTGCCGGGGTCGACGCGGCTGGGGGAGTACGCCAGGTGGAAGTCACGGCCCGCGCGCATCCCGGAACCCTCTTCGAGGAGCGGGCGCAGCACGTTCTCGGTGGTGCCCGGCGGCACCGGCGACTCCAGGATGACCGTGGTGTGCGGGCGCAGCTGTCCGGCCAGGGTGCGGGCGGCCGCCTCCACCTGGCTCAGGTCGAGGGTGCCGTCCGCGGCGCGCGGGGTCGGGGGGCAGATGACGGCGGTGCGGACCCGGCCGAGCTCGGCGGGGTTCGTGGCGTGCCGGAAGCCCCCCGAGAGCATCCGGCGCAGTTCGGCGGGGCTGAGAGAGCCGCCCTCGGGCCCGGTGCGATAACCGAGCGTGGGGATGCCGGCGGCGACGGCGGCCTTGGCCAGCGGCAGGCCGTACGGGGCCAGTCCGATGACGGCGAGATCTGCGGGCATGGCGTGGGCCGTCCTTCCCAGTAACCGAAGCGGGGCAGGTGCGCAACCCCTGTGGACAGGACGAGGGAGCGCAATGTCAGACTAGGAGTAAATATGACCGATTTGCGGCATTGAATGATCGCGTTTCCGTGAGTGTTGTCCACAGGCTGGGGGTGAGTGGTGGCTGAAGTCGGGCAACCCGGTCAGAATTTTGGGCATGGGGGGTAGGAACCGGGCTTCGCCCGACGGGTGCGGCCCACGCGACCGATGAGCGGGAGGCAGCAGTGAGGACAGCGACACTGGGGCCGGCCGAGCGCGCCGAGTCACTGGCGGCCATGGCCGAGCGCGAGCTGGACCTACTGGTCGTGGGCGGTGGCGTCGTGGGCGCGGGCACAGCGCTCGACGCGGCGACCCGCGGACTGTCCACCGGACTGGTCGAGGCCCGCGACTGGGCGTCGGGCACTTCCAGCAGGTCGAGCAAGCTGATCCACGGCGGCCTGCGCTATCTGGAGATGCTCGACTTCGTTCTCGTACGGGAGGCACTCAAGGAGCGCGGGCTGCTGCTGGAACGGCTCGCGCCGCACCTGGTGAAGCCGGTGCCGTTCCTGTACCCGCTCCAGCACAAGGGCTGGGAGCGGCTGTACGCGGGCTCGGGCGTCGCGCTCTACGACGCCATGTCGATGGCACGCGGCCACGGCCGCGGCCTGCCCCTGCACCGGCATCTGACCCGCCGTCACGCCCTGCGCGTCGCCCCCGCTCTGCGCAAGGACGCCCTGGTCGGAGCCCTGCAGTACTACGACGCGCAGATGGACGACGCCCGCTATGTGGCCACCCTCGTGCGCACATCCGCGGCCTACGGCGCGAAGGTCGCCAACCGCGCGCGCGTGACGTCGTTCCTGCGCGAGGGCGAGCGGGTCGTCGGGGCCCGGGTGCAGGACGTCGAGGGGGGCGGGGAGTACGAGGTCCGCGCCAAGCAGATCGTCAACGCCACCGGCGTGTGGACCGACGACACCCAGTCGATGGTGGGGGAGCGCGGCCAGTTCCACGTCCGCGCCTCCAAGGGCATCCACCTGGTGGTGCCCAAGGACCGCATCCACTCCTCGACGGGGCTGATCCTGCGCACCGAGAAGTCCGTCCTCTTCGTCATCCCCTGGGGCCGGCACTGGATCGTCGGCACCACCGACACCGACTGGGACCTCGACAAGGCCCACCCGGCCGCGTCCAGCGCCGACATCGACTACCTGCTGGAACACGTGAACTCGGTGCTCGCGGTGCCGCTCACCCGGGACGACGTGGAGGGCGTGTTCGCCGGACTGCGGCCCCTGCTGGCCGGCGAGTCGGACGCCACCAGCAAGCTCTCGCGCGAGCACACCGTCGCGCACCCCGTGCCCGGCCTCGTCGTGGTGGCGGGCGGCAAGTACACGACGTACCGCGTGATGGCCAAGGACGCCGTGGACGCGGCGGTGCACGGACTCGACATGCGGGTCGCCGAGTGCGTCACCGAGGACATCCCGCTGCTGGGCGCGGAGGGGTATCGCGCGCTGTGGAACGCCCGGGCGCGGATCGCGGCACGGACGGGCCTTCATGTGGTGCGCGTGGAGCACCTGTTGAACCGGTACGGCTCGCTCGCGGAGGAGGTGCTCGAACTCATCACCGCCAATCCGGCGCTGGGCGAGCCCCTCGGGTCCGGCGACGACTATCTGCGCGCCGAGATCGTGTACGCCGCCTCGCACGAGGGGGCACGTCATCTCGACGACGCGCTGACGCGGCGCACGCGGATCTCCATCGAGACGTTCGACCGGGGCACCCGGTGCGCGCGGGAGGCCGCCGAGCTGATGGCGCCGGTGCTGGGCTGGGACAAGGACCACATCGAGCGCGAGGTCGAGCACTACCAGAAGCGGGTGGAGGCCGAGCGCGAGTCGCAGCGCCAGCCGGACGACCTCACGGCGGACGCGGCACGGCTCGGGGCGCCGGACATCGTGCCGCTGTAGTCGCGACGCACGCCGGGGACATCACTCGAACGGGTGGCTGGAGGTGGGATCTCTGCTCGGACCCCGGCCGTTCTACCTGGTGCGAGGGCAGAACTCGGCGGCGAGCAGCCGGGCTTCGAGGCCGGGATCTGCGATCGCCGTCGTGTTCACCCGGAATGTCAGGACACGACGCCCGTCGACGGTGGCCGCGGAGCGCACGTAGCTGCCGGATATGCGCCCGCTGTGCCCCCACACGACGGTGCCGCAGCGCAGTTTCACGGGAAAGAGACCCATGCCGTACGCGCCGTGTGCGGCACGGGTGTCGAGCATCTCGCGCAGCCAGCGCGGGGGCAGCAGCCGGCCGCGCAGCAGCGCGGCGTAGAAGCGGTCGAGGTCGGCGAGCGTGGTCACCAGCTCACCGGAGGCGCCGGCCACCCGCGGGTCCAGTTCGGTGACATCGGTCCCGTCGGTGGCGTAGGCGCGGCCGTGCGGGGAGGGCAGCGAGGTGCGGGAACCGGGGAAGGAGGTGCCGGTCAGACCCAGCGGGGCGATGATGCGCCGCTCGGCCTGATCGGCGTAGGAGCCGCCGGTGACCCGCTCGATGACCAGGCCGAGCAGTACGTAGTTGGTGTTCGAGTAGGAGAAGCCGCCGCGGGCGGCAGGGGGGTGGGTGAGCGCTATTCGGACAGCTTGGAGCGGCGTCACGGCGAGGGCGCCCCTGGTCGCGGCGGTGAAGTCGTACAGGCCGCTGGTGTGGGTCAGCAGGGAACGAAGGGTCAGCCCGCGCCCGTCGTTGCCCGCCCCGCGCACCAGGCCCGGCAGGTGCCGCTCCACCGTGTCGGACAGGGAAAGCCGCCGCTCGGCGGCCAGTTGCAGGACGACCGTCGCGATGAACGTCTTCGTCATGCTGCCGGCGCGGAAGTGGTCGGTGCGGGCGATGCCCTGGCCGGCCAGGGTGTAGCGGGTGCCGGTCTCCTCGTGGGCCAGCAGAGCCGCCGCGGGGGCCTCGCCCCGGGTGACGAGCCGTGCGAGCAGGGCGTCCGTCGCCGGGGGCCGGGACGGCGACGAGGAGGTGAGATCCCGCCATCCGGCGGGATTCAGGCCGAGGAGCGAGGGGGACACGAGGCCGAGAAGCGTCAGGAGCACAGGGAAGGCCAGTAGTGTCCGAAGCAGTGGCATCACCGGTCGCGCCATGCGGGTTCCCTCCCCTCACCGCGGCCCATCATGCCGGGCGCTGTTACGCGCGGTACACCGGGCCCCGGGCGAGAGCGGGTCCGGGCATCGCGCCGCGCGGGCGGATGGCCGCCCGAGAGGCACCCTGGGGCGCTGGGCACTTGTCGGGTGAGAGACAATGGAGGCTCTGTCAGGGCGGGTTGTATGAGGGGACGCATGTCGGAGGCGGAGCGGGCGGGGACATCTCGTCAGGACACTCGTCAGGACGACCGTGAGCGTCTCCTCGCGGGACGGTACCGGCTGGGCGGAGTGCTCGGCAGGGGCGGCATGGGCACGGTGTGGCGTGCCGTCGACGAGACACTGGGGCGCACGGTCGCCGTCAAGGAGCTGCGGTTCCCGTCGAACATCGACGAGGAGGAGAAGCGGCGCCTGATCACACGCACCCTGCGTGAGGCCAAGGCGATCGCCCGGATCCGCAACAACAGCGCCGTCACGGTGTTCGACGTGGTCGACGAGGACGACCGGCCCTGGATCGTGATGGAGCTCGTCGAGGGCAAGTCGCTCGCCGAGGTCATCCGCGAGGACGGCCTGCTGGAGCCCAAGCGGGCGGCCGAGGTGGGCCTGGCCGTACTCGACGTGCTGCGGTCGGCGCACCGCGAGGGCATCCTGCACCGCGACGTGAAGCCGTCGAACGTCCTGCTGGAGTCCGACACCGACCGGGTCGTGCTCACCGACTTCGGTATCGCCCAGGTCGAGGGCGACCCGTCCATCACCTCGACCGGCATGCTCGTCGGCGCGCCCTCCTACATCTCCCCGGAGCGGGCCCGCGGCCACAAGCCCGGACCCGCGGCCGACCTGTGGTCGCTGGGCGGACTCCTGTACGCGTCGGTCGAGGGTGTGCCGCCGTACGACAAGGGCTCCGCGATCGCCACGCTCACCGCGGTGATGACCGAGCCGATGGAGGAGCCGAAGAACGCCGGTCCGCTGCGGGACGTCATCTACGGCCTGCTCACCAAGGACCCCGAGAAGCGGCTCGACGACGCCGGTGCGCGGGCGATGCTCAACGCCGTCATCCACGCGCCCGAGCGCAAGGCCGAGCCGGAGCCGGCGGACGCGACGAAGGTCGTGCCCCTGCCTCCGCAGCCCGACGCGCGCGAGGGCAAGGGGCGTTCGGGCGCCGGGTCCGCGGGCAAGCGGGGCGAGGATGCCGGGGAGCGGTTGCGCGGGGCGCTGCGTTCCGTGCGCAAGGCCGCTGTGAGCGCGGGAGCTGCCGGGGCCGCCACGCGGGGCAAGTCCGCGAGCGAGAAGGCCGATTCCGGGTCCGTCGCGGGTGGTGGAGCGGCGGGGGCGTCGTCCACGACAGCGGGCGGGGCCGGGGCTTCGGCGGGGGCCGGGAGTTCCACTCGGGATTCCGGTTCAGGGGCCGGCGGGTCCACCGGCGGTGCCGGGGCCAAGGCCGGTGCCGGTGAGCGGGACACGACGAGCGGGAACGCGCAGAGCGGGGGCCGGAGTTCGGGATGGCCCGTCATGCCGCCGCCGGATCTGCCGGAGCGGTCCGTGCCGAGGGCGCCGCTCACCGATGTGGTGCCCAGGCGCACGCTGGTGATCATCGCCGTGGTCCTGGCGCTCGCCGTGCTCGGCGTGGTGCTGGCCGTGGTGCTGAACGGCGGCGACGACTCCAACGGCGCGGCGGGCGACGGCGGGGCCAAGGCCTCCACCAAGGCGAGCGCGAGCTCCGGAACCAAGAACGACGACGAGCAGACCCGTACGGACGGGGATAAGTCCTCGTCGGCCACGAACGGTTCCGGTTCGGGTTCCGGATCCGGGGACGGGAAGACGCCGAGCGCCGAGGCGAGCGCCACCGGGGGCAGCGGCGGCGAAGCGGGCTCCGGCGGCGGCAGTGGGTCCGTCTCGACCCATAAGGGTTCCCAGGGCTACTCGATCGGGCTGCCCAAGGGCTGGAAGTACGAGACCACGGGTTCGTCCGGGGACCGGTTCACCGGGCCGGACGGACAGAAGCTGCTCGTCGCCTGGACGTCCACGCCGCAGGACGACCCGGTGGCGGACTGGGAGAACCAGGAGCAGTACATGGAGCGCTCCGAGTACGACCGGATCCGTATAGAGAAGGTGGACTACCGCGGCTGGAACACCGCCGACTGGGAGTTCACCTATGCCGACGGCGGGACGAAGTACCGGACGATCGACCGTGGGTTCGTCGTGGACAGCCGTCGCGGCTATGCGCTGATGTACACCGCGAAGGCCGCCGCCTGGGACAGTGATCTCCGCAAGGACACCTGGAAGACACTGACCGGTTCGTTCCAGCCGAAGTCATGAGGTGAGCCCGTCCCCGCAAGGGCTCGCGAGGACAGGGTTCGAGCCGTGAGATACGGCAACCCCTCTTTGTGGGTTGCCTCCGGCACGTATCGTGAATGCTTGTGGACCGTGCGCATCCAGTCGTGCGCCCGGAACGCGACGCAAGGCGAACGGAATTGACCAACCGGGCGGCCGGGGGAGGCAACGTGGACGACTATGCGGGTCGGGTGCTCGCCGACCGCTACCGCCTGCCGCTGCCGCCCTCCGACGAGTACGAACTCACCGAGACCCGCGCCTTCGACACCTACAGCGGGCAGGAAGTCCTGGTCCGGCAGGTGCCGTTGCCGGAGGTCGTCGAGGCGGAGGTGCTCGACGCCGAGGGGCTGCCCGAGGGCTTCACCGCGCGGGACGCGCGCGAGCGCGGGGCGGGGCGACGGACCTCGGCGCGGTCCAGTACCCGGCGGCCCAGCGATCCCGCCGTGCGGCGCGCGGTCGAGGCGGCGCAGGCCGCGGCACGGATCCCCGACCATCCCCGGCTGGACCAGGTCTTCGACGTGTTCGCCGAGGGCGGCTCGTTGTGGATAGTGAGTGAGTTCGTGGCCGCGCGTCCGCTGGCCGCACTGCTCGCCGAGCAGCCGCTGACGCCGTACCGGGCGGCCGAGGTCGCCTCCGACGTCCTCATGGCGCTGCGGGTGCTGCACGCGCACGGCTGGGTCCACCGGAACATCACCGCCCGCACGGTGCTCGTCTGCGACGACGGCCGGGTGATGCTGACCGGGCTCGCGGTGGGAGCCGCGGAGGAGGCGTTGTGCGGGTACGACCCGGTGCCCGCGGAGGACGGTGACGAGGGCGGGGGCGGCGGGCTCGTCACGTTCGGCGGGGCGTCCGCTCCGGGTGCCGGCGCCGGGGGCGCGGGGCAGCCGGCGGGAGGCGTGGGGCCCGGCGGCTCCGGTCTCGGTGGCGTCGCGGGTCCCGGGCAGCCGGGGGGTGGCGCCGGTGCCGTAGGGCCCGGCGGTACGGATCCCGAGGCCGCCCGGCGGGCCGCGATAGAGGCACGGGCGGCCGGTGCGCTGCCGGTGCCCGTGGCAGACGAGGGCAACGGCGCGGAGGCGCCGAGCGGTGCCTCGGAGACCGGCGGGGACATCAGGGCGGCGCGGGCCGGGGCGATCGCCGCGTATCGCGCGGGTGCCCGTGCCGCGGCCCGGGTGCAGGAGGGGCAGCAGAACGGACGCGTCGCCCTGCCGGGAGCCCGGCCGGCGCCCGAAGGCGGGCCCGTTCCCCACGCGAACGGCGCGGCGAACCACCCGTATCCCTCCGCTTCCCCGGGCGACGGCGTCGCGACGCCCCCGGGACAGATCGCCGACCCGTACGGCGTGCAGGCCACGCCCTGGCACGGCGCCGCGCCCCGTGGCGGGACCGTCGGCACGCCGGCCGAAGCGGGCCGCGACCACGCGGCACTGCCCCCGGCGGGTCAGGGCACCCGGACCGGCTACGGCACCCCGCCCGACACCGCCGTGCCCGCACCTGGCGGCTTCCCCCAGCAGGGCGCCCCCGCGCCCGGCCCCGGCACCGCCGTTCCCCCCTCCGGCACCGGCGGCTTCCCTCAGCAGGGCACCGCTGGGCCCGGCCCCGGCGGCTTCCCCCCGCAGGGCGCCCCCGCGCCTGGCCCCGGCACCGCCGTGCCCCCCTCCGGCACCGGCGGCTTCCCTCAGCAGGGCACCGCTGGGCCCGGCCCCGCCGGCTTCCCCCAGCACGGCGCCCCCGCGCCCGGCCCCGGCCCCGCCGGCTACCCCCCGCAGGGCGCAGCCGCCCCAGGCGCCCTCGCCAACTCCCCGCACGCACCGACCCGCTGGAACGACCTCGCGAAGGGTGCGCCGGTCCACCGCGGGCCCGCGACCGCGCTCGCCGCCGAGCGGGCCCGGCAGGCGCGGATGGCTGTCGTCGGGCCCGTGACCGAGCGATGGGCGCCCGAGCAGGCCGGGCCCGTGCACGAGAACTGGCAGCTCGCCGCGCCGATCGGGCCCGCGACCGACCTGTGGGCGCTCGGGGCGCTGCTGTTCCGTGCCGTGCAGGGGCACGCGCCGTACCCGGAGGAGTCGACGGCCGAACTGGTGCAGATGGTGTGCGCGGAGCCGCCCGCCTTCGCCGAGGAGTGCGGGCCGCTGCGGCCGGTCGTGGAGTCGCTGCTGCGTCAGGACCCCACCGAGCGACTGGACTTCGAGGAACTGCGCGGCTGGCTGCGTTCGTTGGTGCGCTCCGCGCCCGAGCCGGAGGCCGGTGCGCATGTCGTCGCCGCCCCGCCCGTCGACCCGAACCGGCTGCCGATCGTGCGGCGCCGGGGCGAGTTGGTGCGCCGGCGGCGGGCCGGGCTGCCCGCGCACCACGGGCGGCACAAGCGGGCCAAGCGCTCCAGGCAGGAGTCGGCGTCGCCGCGCAGACTGGGTCGTACGTTGCTGCTGCTGGTCCTGCTCGGGATGGCCGCGGCGATCACGTACGCCATGATGTTCATGCCGAAGGCGGACCAGGACAACACCGGTACCGCGGGCGGGGATCGCACCGGCTCCGCCGGCCAGGCCGGTGAATCGGACACCGGGGAGTCCGCCGAGGCGAGCAGCGAACCCCGGCCCGACCAGACCTCCCCGGAGTCCGGCAACGGCCCCTCGGAGTCAGCCGGTTCCGACGACGGGACGCAGAGCAACGACCCCGAGGTCCCGGACGGCTTCACGCTGCGCGAGGACGACGCCGGTTTCCAGGTCGCCGTCGCCAACGGCTGGGACCGCACGCCGAAGAACGGGCGCGGACAGGTCGTGTACTCCCACGGCGACTTCGACCTGTTCGTCGTGCCGGGCCGCGACGCCACCGACGAGTACGGCAGCGACCCGATGGTCTACCAGCGGGAGCACGAGCGGGAGTTGCAGCCCTACCGCGACTCCAGCTGGGCGTCCTCCAGCGGTCTGAAGAGCATTCAGGTCGGTGAGCGGAGCATGGCCGAGGGGCAGTTCACCTGGACCGACGGCGAGGGACGCGAGCTGTTCGTACGCAATCTCGCGATCCTCATCGACGGGCGGTACCACGTGGTGCAGGTGCGCGGGCCGGAGGCCGAGCGGGACGAGGTGACGCGGCTGTTCGAGCAGGCGTCGGCGACGTACCAGGTCACCGGTTGATTGCGCCCGCGGACGGTGCGTGATGGTTGCTTCCCGACGCCGAAAGCGACAACCATCACAGTGCGGTCTCCTTGGCACCCCCGTGGTTCCGGTCGGGTCGGCCGGTCCTTAACCTGACCCTGTCAAGAACATTGCGGGGCAACGTGAATCAGATGCAGGGCCAGCTCATTTCGGGCCGCTACCGGCTCGTCGACGCGATCGGCAGCGGCGGCATGGGCCGTGTCTGGCGTGCGCGCGACGAGGTGCTGCATCGGGCCGTGGCGATCAAGGAGTTGACCGCCGCGCTCTACGTCTCCGAGAGCGACCAGGAGCGGCTGCTCGCCCGCACCCGGGCCGAGGCACGGGCCGCGGCGCGCATCAACCACTCGGCCGTCGTCACCGTGCACGACGTGCTGGAGCACGATGGCCGGCCGTGGATCGTGATGGAGCTGGTCGAGGGCAACTCGCTGGCCGACGCGGTCAAGGAGCGCGGGCGCGTCGAGCCCGCCGAGGCCGCCCGGATCGGTCTGTGGGTGCTGCGGGCGCTGCGCGCCGCGCACACCGCCGGGGTCCTGCACCGCGACGTCAAGCCCGGCAACGTCCTGCTGGGCGAGGACGGCCGGGTCCTGCTGACCGACTTCGGCATCGCCCAGATCGAGGGCGACAGCACCATCACCCGCACCGGAGAGGTCGTCGGCTCGGTCGACTACCTCGCCCCCGAGCGGGTCCGTGGCCATGACCCGGGCCCCTCCTCCGACTTGTGGGCGCTCGGCGCGACGCTGTACACGGCCGTGGAGGGCCGCTCGCCCTTCCGCCGCACCTCGCCGCTGGGCACCATGCAGGCGGTCGTCGACGAGGAACCCGGCGAGGCGCCGCACGCCGGCCCGCTCGCGCCCGTCATCACCGCCCTGCTGCGTAAGGATCCGGCCACCCGGCCCGACGCGGCCGAGGCGGAGCAGATGCTGGCCGAGGCGGCGGAGGGACGACGGCCGAACGCGGCGCAGGTGTACGTGCCGACCCAGCGCGCCGCCGTGTACGAACCGGAGGTACGCACGGGGCCGGGGACGGCCGCGAGCACTCCGTATCCGCCCATGACGGTCGCGCCCGCGCCCGCGCCGCCGAAGCGGCACCGCCTGCGTACGTTCGCTCTGGTCGTCGCTCTCGCGGCGATCGTGGGCGGGGGTCTCGCGGTCGCGCTGCAGCAGTTCGGCACGGGCAAGTCCGGCGGCTCCACCTCCTCGTCGTCGACTCCGAGCCCCAGTGTCACGCCGAGCGACGGGGCCGGTCAGGGGGCGGTGCCCGCCGGTTGGGAGCGGCACGACGACCCGGTGGGTTTCAGCATCTCCCTGCCCAAGGGCTGGAAGCGGTCCGTCTCCATCGACCAGGACGGCCTCCGGCAGGTCGACTTCTCGCCCGACAAGGGCAAGCACCTCGTGCGGGTCGCCGTCGACACCGCGCCGGACTTCCGCACCTCGTACGAGCACCTGAGCAACCTGGACCAGCGGATCTCGCAGCGGCTGGTGGACTACGAGCAGCTGAGCCTCAAGGAGGAGCTGTTCCGCGACCAGCCGGGCGCCCGCTGGGAGTACGCGTGGAACGCGCTGGCCAAGGACGCGCCGCACTACTTCCCGGGGCCCTATCGCGCGATCGACGTCGGGTACATGGACGGTGACGGCACGGAGTACGCCATCTACGCGTCCTCGCCGGCCGACGACTGGGCCACCACCAGAAAGCAGTTCGACTGGATCCTGCGGAGCTTCCAGGAGGGCTGATCCGAGCGGAGCGGGCAGCGGGCGTCGAGGCACCGCCTCCCCGGTTCGCGTTCCGGGCCGGTGGGTTTCCCGACCGTACGGTAGGGCGTCGAGCGGCTTTTGAAGTCGTTTGCTCCTTTGCATAGTTGGCCGATCGGCACCCCGGAGTCGGTCCGTCCGGTGCGGCATGATGGGGCGCATGGGGACCGAGGGCGCCAACTTGCGTGTGATCGCGGGGCGTTACCGCCTCGAGGCGAGGCTCGGTCGCGGCGGCATGGGCGTCGTATGGCGGGCGACCGACCAGTTGCTGGGGCGCAGTGTGGCCGTCAAGGAGCTTCCCCTCGACGAGACGCTCTCCGCGGCCGAGGCCCGGCATCAGCGTGAACGGACCCTGCGCGAGGCCCAGGCGGTGGCGCAGCTCAGCCACCCCAATGTCATGGTCGTCCATGACGTCGTCGAGGACGACGAACGCCCTTACATCGTCATGGAGTTGATCGACGGGGACTCCCTGGCCGACCGGATCACGGCGCACGGACCCGTCGACGCGCGGGAGGCAGCCCGGGTCGGCGCCGACCTGCTGAGCGCGCTGCGCACCGCACACGAGGCCGGCGTGCTGCACCGGGACATCAAACCGGCCAACGTGCTCATCGAGGACGGCACCGACCGCGTCGTCCTCACCGACTTCGGCATCGCGCAGGTGCCGGGCGCCGCCACGCTCACCGAGTCCGGCTCCTTCGTCGGTTCGCCCGAGTACACCGCCCCCGAGCGGATGTCCGGCGCCCGGACCGGACCCGCCTCCGACCTGTGGTCGGTGGGCGCGCTGCTGTGCGCGGCCCTGAGCGGTGAGTCGCCGTTCCGCCGCGACTCGTTGAGCGGCGTGGTGCTCGCCGTCGTGTCCGACGAGATACGCCCGCCCGCGCAGGCGGCGCCGATCCTGCCGGTCGTCCAGGGACTGCTGGAGCGGGACCCGGGACTGCGGCTGGACGCCGTGGCGGCGGAGCGGATGCTGCGGGAGTTCCTGGAGACAGGCATCACCCTTGTGGCGAAACGGTTCAGCAGAGGGGGTCGTACCTATTCGCCCCGCAGCGTGCTGGCCACCGTCGTGCTGGTCGCCGCGACGGCGGTGGCCGGGGTGTCGGCGGCGGCGCTGCTGGTGAACGGGGGTGGCGGCGCGGACGTCGTGCCGAGCAGCTCCGCACCGGGTCCCTCGGACAGGCCGTCCGGTACGGCGAGTTCGCCCGGCGCGACCCCGGGATCTCCGTCTCCCGGCGCGACCTCCGGGTCCACCGGGTCCACCGGGTCTCCGGCGCCCACGGCGACATCCTCGCCGAGCACGTCCGCCTCGCCGGGCGCATCCCCCTCACGGGTCACTCCGAGCCCTGTTCCCACCAACTCCCCATAGGGGGGCAAGCTCCTAATAAGGGGAAGATAAGTCGCGACCTGCGTCACGGCTCTGTGACTGGAAAGCATTCCCGCTGGCTCCCCGGACACCCCCCGCGATACGAATGGAGCCATGAGCAGCAACGGGGGAGCCCCTTATCGGTCCGACGAGCCGACGAGTTTTGAACTGCAACCACCGCGGCCCAACTCGCCCGCGCCCACGCCGCATCCGGACAATCCGTACGCGACGCCCCCGCAGACCGCTCCGCAGCAGGCCGCACCGGGCCATCAGGGCGCACCCGCTCATCACCCGGCCGCGCCCGCGCACCCGGCTGCCCCCGTTCAGACGTCCGCCCCCGACCCCGGCACCGGCCGGCTGATCGCCGGCCGCTACCGCCTGCTCGCCAAGCTCGGCCACGGCGGCATGGGCACGGTCTGGCGGGCGAAGGACGAGACGGTGGACCGCGAGGTCGCGGTGAAGGAGCCCCGGGTACCGGACCATCTTCCCGAACGGGAACGCGCCAACGCCTACGAGCGGATGCGTCGCGAGGCACGCGCCGCGGCCCGGCTCGACCACCCGGCGGTGGTGAACGTCCATGACGTCGCCGTCGTGGACGGCCGGCCGTGGATCGTGATGGAGCTGGTGCAGGGCCGTTCGCTGGGCGACGCCTTGCAGGAGGGCACGCTCGGCGCCCGGGACGCGGCGAGAATCGGCCTCGAAGTGCTCGGCGCACTGGAGGCCGCGCACGCGGCGGGCATCCTGCACCGCGACGTCAAGCCGGACAACGTCATGCTCGGCCGCCACGACCGCGTCGTCCTGACCGACTTCGGCATCGCCCAGATCGAGGGCGAGACCAATCTGACCGACACCGGCGGCTTCGTCGGCTCGCCCGAGTACATCGCGCCGGAGCGGGTGCTGGGCCAGCGCCCCGGCCCCGCCAGCGACCTGTGGTCCCTCGGCGTCGTCCTGTACGCGGCGACGGAGGGCGTCTCGCCGTTCCGCCGCAGCAACACCCCGGCGACCCTGCAGTCCGTCCTGAACACCGTGCCCGCCGCGCCGGCCGCCGCGCAGGGCCCGCTCGCCGAGGCCATCAACGGCCTCCTCCAGAAGGACCCGGCCCGCCGCCCGAACGCCGCGCAGACGCGTGCGCTGCTGGAGCAGGCGGCCAACCCGCCGGTGCAGGCCGCCACCCAGGTCGTCCGCATACCCGAGAGCGTCAAGGCCGGCATCCGGCTCGGGCCCAAGGCGCTGCTCGGCATCGCCGCCGCGGTCGTCGCCGGGGCGGTGGCGGCGTACCTGGTGATCGCCGATCCGTTCGCGGGGCCGCTGCCGGACCACTGGAAGGTCCGCCAGGAGCAGGCCCTCGCCGCGTCGCTGGCGGTGCCCGACGGCTACAAGCGGGGCGTGCCCGAGGACACGGACGACGGCCACTGGGTCACGTACACCGACGCGAGCGGGGCCATCTGGATCGGCCTGAGGCTGGAGAAGAAGGCCGAGGACTCCAGCAGCCAGATCGCCGGGTCGGCGGCCGCCGAGATGTACGACGACGACGGCGACTTCAAGCAGAACGGCGACTACGACGTCAGCATGCCGGCGAACCCGCGGACGGCTCCCAAGGAGACCACGTACCAGGGCCGGAAGTCGGCCGAGAACACGATCACCTTCACCACCACCGACACACAGAACCCCCGCCCCCGTGAGATGCGGATCTTCTACTACAAGACCGCCGCCGGGGACATGTACAAGCTCAGCATCAACTACCCCGGCAAGGGCGACTTCACCACCCGCGGCCGTGAGGTGGCGAGAACCGTGATCGGGAACCTGGAGATCGGCAAGCTCTGAACTGGCGAAGTGCCCGCCTCGCAAGGTAGGCATGAAACATGAGCGAAGACGGTGGCCGCACCGGACCCAACGGGCGTGTGATCGGCGGGCGTTACCGCCTGGTCGAGCGCATCGGATCCGGCGGGATGGGCACCGTGTGGCGGGCACGCGACGAGCTGGTGGACCGCGAAGTCGCCGTCAAGCAGCCGAGGTTGCCCGGCCACCCGGAGGACGCCGCGCATCAGCGGGCCGCCCACCGGCTCTACCGGGAGGCCCGCGCCGCCGCCCGGGTCGACCATCCCGCCGCCGTCTCCATCCATGACGTCGTCGTGGAGGAGGACGGGCTGCCGTGGATCGTGATGGAGCTGGTCCGCGGCGAGTCCCTGCACGAACTGCTCGGACGCGGGCCCGTGGAGGCGCCCGAGGCCGCCCGCATCGGCATCGAGGTCCTCGGTGCCCTGCGCGCCGCGCACACCGTCGGCATCGTCCACCGCGACGTCAAGCCCGCCAACGTCCTGCTCGGCCCGCACCGCCGGGTCGTCCTGACCGACTTCGGCATCGCCCACGTCCAGGGCGAGGAATCCCTCACGGTCAGCGGCGAGTTCGTCGGCTCACTGGAGTTCATCGCCCCCGAGCGGATGTCCGGCCGCGGCGCGGGCCCCGCCTCCGACCTGTGGTCGCTGGGGGTGCTCCTGTACGCCGCCGTGGAGGGCTGGTCGCCCTTTCGCCGTACGACCCTGGAGTCCACCCTCGCCGCGATCCTCGCCGCCGAACCGCCCGAGCCGAAACAGGCGGGGCCGCTCGGGTCGCTGATCGTGCGGATGCTGGTGAAGGACCCCGAGCAGCGGCCCGACGCGGACGAGGTCACGGCCGTACTGGAGGCGGTCGTGAAGGGCTGGCCGGTGCCGGAGCCCGCCGGGGCGGCGTCGGGACCACAGGACGCCTCCGCGCTCAGGGAGTTCGCCGAGGACTCCGGGACCGTACGGCTGAAGGGCGGGCCGGCCCCCGAGGAGGCACCGGAGCCCGAAGCCGAGCCCACCTCCGGTCCGGGCACCGGCCCCACTCCCGAGCGCACCTCCGCACCGGAGCCCGGCCCCACCTCCGATCCGGACACCGCCACCTCGGCCCCCTCGGACACCTCCACCTCGGACACCGCCTCCGCCGCCCCCTCGAGACCCCGCCGCCGCTCCCGGCTGCTGCGCCCCCTCCCGGTGGCCGTCCTCGGGGTGCTGCTCGTCGCCGGCACCTGGTTCACCGCGACCTCCTTCCGCGTCGGCAACAGCGGCGAGGCCAGGGAGATGAACCCCACCTACAGCTCGGCCCCCCTGGCCCCGGCGACCACCGCCGCCCCCGGCCCCGGCGGCTGGACGGAGCACCGGGAGCGGGAGATGGACGCCGTCCTGTTCCTGCCCGCCGAGTACAAGGAGGCCGCGCGCGAGGGCGACGCCGGCGACCAGCCCCGGCTCGTCGTCTACGACATCGGCCTCGTCCAGGTCCGCCTCACCCAGTGGGACAAGGCGCCCCGCCCGCTGCTGGAGCAGGCGCAGGAGGCGCACGACACCTGGGACAGCTACCACCACGACGCCGGCACCCAGTCCACCCGCACCACCTTCAAGGGCTACGACGCCGTCCTGTCCGACACCACGTACGACAAGGACGTCTCCCCGACCCGTGTCCTGCAGCTGATCGTGGTGACCGGGGACGACCGCATGTACGAGCTGCGTGTCGACATGCCCAAGGGCACTCCCACGGAGAAGAAGGGCACCGCGGTCTTCAAGGGCGCCCGTGACCGACTCGAGATCGAGTGATCCGGCACCGCGGTGGCAACGCCCTGATCAGTGCGTTTGTTGCCAGTGGACACTGGCATCATGTGAGCACTCGGTGAATCCCCGTTACCGACGGGTACACAAAGCCCCCGCTCCGGCATACTCTGCGCCTCATGACGGACGCGCAGGCCCCGGCCAAGACCGGCACCAACCCTCTCGCCCCCGCACCGCAGGGCGCCCGTACCGCCGCCGACGTGGTCACGCCGGAGCTGGTGGCCCAGCTCACCAAGGGCGTGGCCGGCTCCGGCCGTACCGCGAACCACACGCCGTTCACCGGCGAGAAGCTGGCCGACCTGCCCGAATCCACGCCCGAGGACGTGGAGCAGGCGTTCGGGGCGGCCCGTAAGGCGCAGGCGGTCTGGGCCCAGGTCCCGGTGCGGCAGCGCGCGGCCGTCCTGCTCCGCTTCCACGACCTGGTGCTCGAACGCCAGGCGGAGGTGCTCGACCTCATCCAGCTGGAGACCGGCAAGGCCCGGCTGCACGCGCACGAGGAGGTCCAGGCCGTCGCCGTCGCGGCCCGCCACTACGGCCGCAAGGCACCCGCCTACCTCAAGCCCAAGCGGCACGCGGGCGCCATGCCCACGCTCACCCGCGTCACGGAGCTGCGCCACCCGCGCGGCGTCGTCGGCCAGATCGCGCCGTGGAACTACCCCCTGGAGCTGTCCGTCGGTGACGCGCTCCCGGCGTTCGTCGCGGGCAACGCGGTCGTCATGAAGCCCGACACCGAGACCTGCCTGACCGCCCTGTGGGCCCGCGACCTGCTCATCGAGGCCGGGCTGCCCGCCGACGTCTTTCAGGTCGTCCTCGGCGAGGGCCCGGTCATCGGCCCCGAGGTCGTCAAGCACGCCGACTACGTCTCCTTCACCGGCTCCACCCGCACCGGCCGCCAGGTCGCCCAGGGCGCCGCCGCCCGGCTGGTCGGCGTCTCCCTCGAACTCGGCGGCAAGAACGCCATGCTGGTCCTTCAGGACGCCGACGTGGAGAAGGCCGCCGCGGGCGCCGTCCGCGCCTGCTTCTCCTCCGCCGGCCAACTGTGCATCTCCATCGAGCGGTTGTACGTCCACGAGTCGATCGCCGACGCCTTCGTGGAGCGTTTCGCCGCCCGCACCAAGGCGATGCGGCTGGGCAGGTCCCTCGCCTACGGGGCCGACATGGGCTCGCTCGTCGGTGAGCGCCAGCTGGAGACGGTCACCCGGCATGTCGAGGAGGCCGTCGCCAAGGGCGCCAAGCTCGTCGCGGGCGGCACGGCCCGCCCCGACATCGGCCCGTACTTCTTCGAGCCGACGATCCTCGACGACGTCGAGCCGGAGATGACCGTCTGCACCGAGGAGACCTTCGGCCCGGTCGTCTCCATCTACCGCTTCAAGACCGAGGACGAGGCGGTCGAGCACGCCAACTCCACGCCGTACGGCCTCAACTCGTCGGTCTGGACGAAGGACGGCAGCCGCGGACGTGCGGTCGCCGCCCGCCTGCGCACCGGCACGGTCAACGTCAACGAGGGCTACGCCCCCGCGTACGGCAGCGTCCAGTCGCCCATGGGCGGCATGAAGGACTCCGGCCTCGGCCGCCGCCACGGCTCCGAGGGCATCCTCAAGTACACGGAGGCCCAGACGGTCGCCCAGCAGAGGCTGCTGCCGATGGCGCCCTCGCTGGGCATGGACGACGAGAAGTACGCGCAGTTCATGAGCCGCAGCCTGCGGGTGATGAAGGCGTTCCGTTTCCGCTAGGGCCTGCCTCTGGAGCCCGCCGCACCACCGCTTTCGATGAGGAGAGCACGTGTCACAGGAGAACTCTGCCCAGAAACAGGACGCTGGGTCCGGATACGACTACGACGTCATCGTCGTCGGGTCGGGCTTCGGCGGCTCCGTCACCGCCCTGCGCCTGACCGAGAAGGGCTACCGCGTCGGCGTGCTGGAAGCCGGCCGCCGCTGGGCCCGCGAGACCCTGCCCAAGAACTCCTGGGACCTGAAGAACTACCTCTGGGCCCCCAAGCTCGGCATGTACGGCATCCAGCGCATCCACCTGCTGGGCAACGTCATGGTGCTGGCCGGAGCCGGCGTCGGCGGCGGCTCCCTCAACTACGCCAACACCCTCTACGTACCGCCGAAGGCCTTCTTCGACGACCCGCAGTGGCGTGACATCACCGACTGGCAGGAGGAGCTGAAGCCGTACTACGACCAGGCCCGGCGCATGCTCGGCGTACGGCTCAACCCGACGATGACCCCGTCCGACGTGCATCTGAAGGCGGCGGCCGAGCGGATGGGCGTCGGCGACAGCTTCCACATGGCGCCGGTCGGCGTGTTCTTCGGCGACGGCGAGGACGCCGAGGGCGGGGCCCAGGTCTCACCCGGGCAGGAGGTGGCCGACCCGTACTTCGGCGGGGCGGGCCCGGCGCGCAGGGCGTGCACGGAGTGCGGTGAGTGCATGACCGGGTGCCGGCACGGCGCGAAGAACACCCTCAACGAGAACTACCTCTATCTCGCCGAGAAGGCCGGCGCGGTCGTCCACCCCATGACGACGGTCGTCTCGGTCACCGACGACTCGCAGGGCGGGTACGCGGTGGCGACGCTGCCGACCGACGGGAAGAAGAAGGGGGAGGGCAGGCTGTTCACGGCCCGGCGCGTGGTGATCGCGGCCGGCACCTACGGCACCCAGACCCTGCTGCACCGCATGAAGGCCGGCGGCCAACTCCCGTACCTCTCCCCGAAGCTGGGCGAGCTGACCCGGACCAACTCCGAGGCCCTCGTCGGCGCACAGACCGACAACCGGCGCTACCGCCGGGCGACGGGCGAGGCCAAGGTCGACTTCACCCGAGGCGTCGCCATCACGTCCTCGATCCACCCGGACGAGAACACCCACATCGAGCCGGTCCGCTACGGCAAGGGCTCCAACTCCATGGGCGGCCTGTCGATCCTCCAGGTCCCCTACGCGGAGGGCTCCTCGCGTGTCGCGGGCTGGCTGGCGAACGCGGTGAGGCACCCCATGCTGATGCTGCGCTCCCTGTCCAACCGCCGCTGGTCGGAGCGGACCATCATCGGCCTGGTGATGCAGTCGCTGGACAACTCGCTGACGACGTATCTGAAGCCGGACGGCGTCGGCAAGGGCCTGCTGACCGCGCGCCAGGGCCACGGGGCGCCCAACCCCAAGCAGATCAAGGCCGCCTCGCAGGCCGCGTCCGTGATCGCCGCCGACATCAACGGCTTCGCGGGCTCCAACGTCGGCGAGCTCATGGGCACCCCGCTCACCGCCCACTTCCTCGGCGGCTGCCCGATCGGCGACTCGCCGGAGACCGGCGTGATCGACCCCTACCACCGGCTCTACGGCCACCCCGGCATCTCGGTCGTCGACGGGGCGGCGGTGTCGGCCAACCTGGGCGTGAACCCGTCCCTGACGATCACGGCGCAGGCCGAGCGGGCGATGTCGTACTGGCCCAACAGCGGCGAGGCCGACCAGCGTCCGGCGCAGGGAGCGGCGTACGAGCGGCTCAACCCGGTCGAGCCGAAGTCCCCGGCGGTTCCGGCGGAGGCGTTCGGCGCGCTGAAGCTGCCGTTCCTCGGGATGCCGGCGGTGCCGCCGAAGAAGTAGGCCGGCGCCCTCGAACGACAGAACAGAGAAGGACCTGCACCCCCCTCCGAGCGCAGGTCCTTCTCTGTTTTCTTGCGTGTGGCTCTGCCGGGGCTTACGCCTCCGCGCCCACCTTGCGGCGCTTCATCGCGAACACGACGCCGGCGCCGGCGACGATGGCGATGCCACCGATGGTGCCGATGACCGGAAGGTTGGAGTCGGCACCGGTCTCGGCGAGGTTGCCGGTGACCTCCTCGACCTCACCCTGCGGCTTCTTGCCGTCGATGCCCGAGGGCTTCTCGCCGGTCGGGTCGGCGGGGTCGACGTCACCGGGCTCGCTGCCCGCGGCGAGCACGGTGAACTCGTAGAACTCACCGTTGCCGTAGCACGCGCTCTCCTCGCCCGCGTAGATCGCCTGGCTCAGCGCGAAGGACGAACCCGCCGGGGCGGACGACTTCACACGGACGCGCAGGTCCAGCGAGGAGGTGGAGTTCGCCTCCAGCTTGTCCAGGGAGGCGACGAAGCTGCCGGTGAAGACGACCTTGCCGTCCTCGTCCTTGTAGAAGTCCTGGTAGCTGCTGGTCCACTTGCCGTCCTGCTTGACCTGGATCTCGGCCATGTTCAGGTACAGCGACTCGTCGGTGTTCTCGTCCGCGTACTCGGTGAACGCCTCGATCCAGACGTTCTCCAGGTCCTTGTCCGAGTTGTTCGTGGCGACGAACTCGAAGTTGTGCCAGCCCGAACCCGCGACGATCTTGCTCGGCAGACCGGAGATCTCGGCCTTGAGGTTGTCGTCGAGGTCGAAGGTCTCGCAGTCCTCGTACGGGTTCCACTCGTCGCCCTCGGAGGGGGTGCTCTCCTCGGGAGCGGGCGTGGACTCCTCGGCGGCTGGGGTCGACTCCTCGGCGGCGGGCGTGCTCTCCTCCGCGGCCGGGGTGCTCTCCTCGGCCGCGGGCGTGCTCTCCTCGGCGGCCGGGGTCGACTCCTCCGCGGCCGGGGTGCTCTCCTCGGCGGCGGGGGTGCTCTCCTCCGCGGCCGGCGTGCTTTCCGACACCGTCGGTGTCGAGGTGATCTCGTCCGTGGCGAACGCGGCCGGTGCCGACAGCAGCGCGATCGGCGCTATGACGGCCGTCGTGGCCGCGGCGGCCAGTGCACGGCGAAGCTTCATGAAGACCTCGGAAAGTCCGGAGTGCTGCGACTCGCAGCACGCGCTATAGGGAGGCCTCCGCGTGTGGGGCGCGGCTGTGGCCCTTGATTCGCAGGGTTTGATCAGCGACGCGGGTGAAAGGTTGTGCCTTCACTAACGAATTTTTTATGTGGCCTGAGTCACACGCGGCGGGCCGATCTTGCGGGCTCGGAACTGACGTACGCTCAGCCGCCGACAGCCCCTTGAGAGGAAGCGCACCCCGCCGTGACCGACAAGCCGTCCGAGGACTCGTCGATATCCGACGAGGCTTGGCAGAAGTTCATCGAGGACGCCGAACGCGACCGGGCCACCGCCCCGAAGGAACCGTCCGCCCGCGCCCGGATGGTGACCGAACGCCTGCGGCAGCAGGACGCCCGCGGTGAGGAACCCGCAGGCTGGCGCACCGGCCCCGCCCGGCAGGAGATGAACGGGCGGGCGGCCCGGCGCCGTCGCCGCTGGGCGATCATCGGCGTACCGCTCGCCGTCGCCGTGGCCGTCGTGGCGGTACGGCCCTCACTGATACCCGGCGATCCCTTCGGCACCGCCGCCCCGTCACCGAACGGCGTGGCCGCGTCGCCGCTCCCGGCCGAGACCGCCGCCCCGACGGCCGCGCCCGGAGCCGCCGACCCCGCCGTCCCCACCGTGGCCAGGCCGTTCGCCGGCTCCCCGGCCGAACGCTGGGCCGACGGCAGGGCCGGCATCACCCTGCCGAAGGCCACCCCCGTCGGCACGCTGTCCGAGCAGCAGGTGGAGCAGGCCCTGCGGCAGACCGAGAAGCTCCTCGTCGACGGCAACCTCGACCCGGCCACGCTGCGCGGCGAACGCCCGGAGACCGCCCTCGCTGTCATCGAGCCCCGCCAGAAGGAACTGCTCGACGTGCTGACCACCGCGCTGCGCAAGCCGGACAAGGACCACGACCCCCTGCGGATGTTCAGCCGCTTCGACCCCGCCGAGGTGAAGCTCGCCGGAGACGTCGTCAAGACGCGCGGCCGCATGACGTTCAAGGCGGGTGAGCAGGCCTCCGTCGCCGTGCACGCCGACTACACCTTCGTCTACCCGCTGGTCCGGGAGGGGTCGAACGAGGTGGCCCGCACCATCATCCGCCGGGTCCTCGACATCGAGGTCTCGGACCCGAACAAGTACCGGGTCACCCCGGGGAAGATCGCTGTCGTGCGCTACGACCAGGAGATCGGCAACTCGGCCTGCGACGTGTACGACGGCTATCTGCATCCGCACTTCCGCTCTGAGCCGCGCACCGGCGCCACACCCACCGGCCCCGCGACCGACCCGTACGACCGCAGCAAGGACATCGACGCGGACCGCGCGGAGGGCTGCGGCGTCGTCTCGCGCACCTGACGGGCGTGCCACCGGCATGAGAAGGGCCCCGCGGGACGGAGCCGCGGGGCCCTTCCGTGGTCAGCACCGACGTCAGGGCAGCGTCGGTGCCTGGGAGCGGCGCCGGGGGGTTGCGCCGCTGGTCCTGGTCGCCGCGTTCCGTCTCGGCGGACGCGGCGGGCTTCGTTCGGTCTCGACTCCGGCCGTGCGGTACCGCACGACCGGGCCGGGGCAATGCGGTTGTCCGCGGCGGGACTTGCAGCGGAGAGGCCGTAGGGCGGTGGGACGGGGGCTGTCCGTGCATCGGGCTGGAGGGCACGGCCATCGCAACCGTTCGACCCGGCCCGGTGCTGCTTCCTGCCCCTTCCGCCGGCCGGCTCCGGGCGTCCCCGGAGCCGACCGTTCTCTTGGGTGACCGGGCTGCTGTCCCCTGCCGTCCGGTCACTTTCCTGGAGCGAGGTCCCACGGCGTACGGCGTGATCCGTGCGCCTCATCGCTCCAGCGAGCCACGCGTGGTTCTATCGGGCCCGCCCCTGGCTGGCACGGACACCGGTACCAACGAAGCGGTGCGGGAGGCGTCACGCGCCGTACGGGTGAGAGGGCGGCCGAACTCAGATGCGACCGCGGCACAGTTCGAGCAGCGTCATGGCGAGGGCCGTGCCCGGCTTGCCCAGGGCGTCCCTGTAGTGGCCGAGGACGTCCATCTCCCGGGAGAGGTTCACGCGCCGGCCGCCGGAAGCGATCCGCGCCTCCTGGATCACCGCCGACACGGCCATGCGTTCCTGGATCAGACCGATGATCCGGTCGTCCAGTGAGTCGATGCGCTCGCGGGCGCCGGTGATCACGTCGGCGGCCTCGGGGGTACGGGCACCGGTCACTTCGGTGGCGGTCATGGGGGCTCCTCGTGGGTCTCGTGGTGCGGCGGTGGGAGCCCCGGAGCGACAGGACCCGGAAAACGACAGGCGCCCCGGGCCTTGTCGGCCCGGGGCGCCTGGGAAGTCGCTTGTCAGTAGCTCAAGCGGCACGACCATGGCAGCCGGCGGGCCGGGTGCCATAGGTAAAGACGAAGGTCGTCTGCGTGAGCATGGGGCGAGTATGCCGCGCGGCGCGCAGCCGTCCAAGCCGGTTCGCATCCTGAGACGGGGCTTGCCCCGAGGGCGGCCCGGCGGATCCCGGTAGACTCGGCCCCACACACACCTCGCTCAACGCCGGAAGGCAACCCGTGTCATCAGCGAACCCCGCCGCCCCCGACACCGTCCTGGTCGTCGACTTCGGCGCGCAGTACGCCCAGCTCATCGCCCGTCGCGTCCGCGAGGCCCGGGTCTACAGCGAGATCGTGCCGAGCACCATGCCGGTCCAGGAGATGCTCGCCAAGAACCCTGCGGCGATCATCCTCTCCGGCGGCCCCTCGTCCGTGTACGAGGAGGGCGCCCCCGGCCTCGACCGCGAGATCTTCGAGGCCGGCGTTCCCGTGTTCGGCATGTGCTACGGCTTCCAGCTGATGGCGCGCTCCCTCGGCGGCACCGTCGACAACACCGGCGCCCGCGAGTACGGCCGCACCGACCTGCACGTGTCGAAGTCGTCCTCCACCCTCTTCGAGGGCACCCCGGACGAGCAGCACGTGTGGATGTCGCACGGCGACGCCTGCTCCGCCGCCCCCGAGGGCTTCGCCGTCACCGCGTCCACCGACGTCGTCCCGGTCGCCGCCTTCGAGAACGACGAGAAGAAGCTCTACGGCGTCCAGTACCACCCCGAGGTCATGCACTCCACGCACGGGCAGCAGGTGCTGGAGCACTTCCTGTACCGGGGCGCCGGCCTGAAGCCGGACTGGACCACCGGCAACGTCATCGAGGAGCAGGTCGCGGCCATCCGCGAGCAGGTCGGCGACAGGCGCGCCATCTGCGGCCTGTCCGGCGGCGTGGACTCCGCCGTCGCGGCGGCGCTCGTCCAGAAGGCCATCGGCGCCCAGCTGACGTGTGTGTACGTCGACCACGGCCTGATGCGCAAGGGCGAGACCGAGCAGGTCGAGAAGGACTTCGTGGCCGCGACCGGCGTCCAGCTGAAGGTCGTGGACGCCGAGGAGCGGTTCCTCAAGGCGCTGGCCGGGGTCTCCGACCCCGAGGAGAAGCGGAAGATCATCGGCCGCGAGTTCATCCGCGTCTTCGAGCAGGCGCAGGCCGAGATCATCGCGGACGAGGGCCCGGCGGTCGAGTTCCTGGTGCAGGGCACGCTGTACCCGGACGTCGTCGAGTCCGGCGGCGGCACCGGCACCGCCAACATCAAGTCCCACCACAACGTGGGCGGCCTCCCCGAGGACCTGGAGTTCAAGCTCATCGAGCCGCTCCGCAAGCTGTTCAAGGACGAGGTCCGGATGGTCGGCCAGGAGCTCGGCCTCCCGGACGAGATCGTCCAGCGCCAGCCCTTCCCGGGCCCCGGCCTCGGCATCCGCATCGTCGGCGAGGTGAACAAGGAGCGCCTGGACCTGCTGCGCGAGGCCGACGCCATCGCCCGCGAGGAGCTGACCGCGGCCGGCCTCGACCGTGACATCTGGCAGTGCCCGGTGGTCCTGCTCGCGGACGTCCGCAGCGTGGGCGTACAGGGTGACGGGCGGACCTACGGCCACCCGATCGTCCTGCGGCCCGTCTCGTCCGAGGACGCCATGACCGCCGACTGGTCGCGCCTGCCGTACGACGTCCTCGCGAAGATCTCCACCCGGATCACCAACGAGGTGCGGGACGTCAACCGTGTCGTCCTCGACGTGACCTCGAAGCCGCCAGGCACCATCGAGTGGGAGTAGGCCCTAGGTGCGCTTGATCGTGCGCAGGGCTTCGCCGGGCTGCCAGATCTGGACGACCAGGTACTTGTCGTCCTCGACGTAGGTCCTCACGACCTCGGTCAGCTCGGTACGGAAGAGGTGGAACGGCTCCGGCGGTTCCACCTCTTCGCCGTATGCGGCCTTCTGCCGCGGGTCCACGACCTCGATCGCCCGCCCGGCGATCCGTACGTCGCCGCCGCCCATGGACTGCCCCTCCCCGGGGTTCGCCTGGAGCGCGAAGCGCGGGTCGCGGCGCAGATCGAGGGCCTTGAGCGAGTCCGGCATCATGCCGAGCCACAGCTCGCCGTCGAGGAACCGGACCTCCAGGCCCGTCGTGCGGGGCGAGCCGTCCTTGCGGAGGGTGGCGAGGACATGGTGGGTGAACGCCCCGAAGCGTTCCTCGGCGGTGCGGGCGAGATCCGGCTCCGCCGCGGTGAAAGCTGCCCAGTTCACTGTCATACGGCCAGTCTGTCCCTCATACCCGACATCTTCTGTCTGGTTTCCACTGTCCGGAGGGTGGGATCTTTACAGAACATCTCTGTTCTCCTGCGCTGACCGACGGTAACTTCCGCCCCGTAAGCAACCCAGTGCTGGAGGACACATGCACGGGACGCCCCTCGGGCCGATTCCGCCGTCACCGCTGCCGACCGACCAGCTGCGGTTCGCGATGCCGCCGATGCACGAGTCGGTCGAGGACGAGCGCCGCCATCGCAAGGAACGGCTCGCGGGCGCGCTGCGGATCTTCGGGCGGCTCGGGTTCGAGGACGGGGTCTCCGGACACATCACCGCACGCGACCCCGAGTTCAGCGACTGCTTCTGGGTCAACCCGTTCGGGATGCCGTTCCGGCACGTCACCGTCAGCGACCTCGTCCTCGCCAACTCCGAGGGCCAGGTGATAGACGGCCGCTACCACGTCAACCAGGCGGCGTTCACCGTGCACTCCCAGGTCCACGCCGCCCGCCCCGACGTCGTCGCCGTCGCCCACTGCCACTCGGTGCACGGACGGGCGCTCGCCGCGCTCGGCGACCTGCTCGACCCGATCACCCAGGAGAGCTGCGCCTTCTACGAGGACCACGCGCTCTACGACGCCTACTCCGGCGTCGCCGTCGACGCCACCGAGGGGCGGCGCATCGCCACCGCGCTCGACTGCCACAAGGCGCTCGTCCTGCGCAACCACGGGCTGCTCACCGTCGGCGACTCCGTGGACGCGGCGGCCTGGTGGTTCCTGTCCATGGAGCGGTCCTGCCAGGTCCAGCTGACCGCCCGGGCGGCGGGACGTCCGGTGCTGATCGAGCACCGGCAGGCCGTGGCCACGCGGGAGCAGCTGGGCGGGGACCTGGTGGCGTGGATCAACTATCAGCCACTGTGGCAGGACATCAGCCGGAGCGAGCCGGATCTGCTGAGCTGACGGGTGGGCGCCGGGGGCGGCTCATCAGAAGCCTCGGAGGACCACGGCCTTCGTCATCGCGAACTCCTCGTCCGTGAGGACGCCGTCGCGGTGCAGCTCGCCCAATTCCCGCAGTCTGCGCAGAAGTACGTCATGGTGATCGGCCGACGGCGGGACGGACGCCGCGAGCTGGGGGCGGTCGGCGTGGTCGATGCCCGTACGGGTGGACGGGTGCGGGAGCCGGGCGGTGATCGCCGTGGCGACCAGAGCCGTGAGCAGGTCGCGCCGGGCGCTGCCCCACAGGTCAAGGGCGTACGGGTCCTTCTCCGGCGGCAGTTTGGAGAACACCGTCTCGCGGGTCACGAAGCGCAGGAAGCCGTCCTCGTAGCCGGAGTTGGGCAGCCACTCGACCTGGACCAGGTCGCCCACGTTGATGATCCGCGGGCCGGTCGCCCGCTTGACCCGCTCGGAGGTGTCGGACCAGTCGATCCGCACCTGGGTGCCGTCGAAGGAGACCGTGCCGTCGGAGGAACGGACGGAGACCGGGACCGGCGGGCCGGGCAGGAGATAGGTCTTGGTCGGGTCCTTGGGGATCTGGTCCAGGAGCAGCGCGCGGCGGATCTCCTCGGCGACGTACTCGGCGACTCCCGCACGGTCGACGTCCACCGCCAGCCGGTACGGATCCGCCCTGTCGGGCAGTCTGCCGCCGGTCGCGTGGAGCAGCGGGTCGGCGCCCTCGCGCAGCCGCATACGCAGCCGGCCGCGCTTGCGTTCGGGCTCGAAGACGATGCTCGCGACGGCTTCGAGGGGCACGGCGATCTCTCCGTACGTCTGCCGGAACAGCGGCACGGAGCGGTGGAGGCCCGGCGTGATCCGGACCGTTGTGCCGTCGAAGGCCCAGGTCCCGTCGCGCTGGATGATCTCGGCCATAGGGAAATTCTCGCAGCCGGGTCAACTCGGGGGTGCGCTCGTCACTCGCGTCCGGCGGACCTGCCGGGCGGGGCGTGCGTGGCGTACGGCACAATTCGCTGTCGTCCTACGGGAGTTGTGGGCCCCACGGTTGCGGTGCGGGCGACCGCCGGAAACGGGGGTGGCCGGTATGTGAGAAACGACTGCCGGTGGTGGGGTTGTGGGCTATAAGGCCATGGGGTGATGTGGCCGGTCCGAGGTCGCCTCCTGGTTTGTTGCGGTTTTGGGTTCGGTTTCGAGTTGCGGGTCCGGAAGTTTCAGGAAGGCGGGCATCGGGCGTGGCGGTGCAGGAGGCTGGGCAGGGCGGCGCGGTGATGGGCGCGCACGGGGGCGGCTGCACCTGTGGGGACTGTCCGCACGGGGCGCGTGCGGGACATCGGCGGGCGGTGGCCGAATTCCTGGTGCTGCGGGACGGGTTCGCCGCCGGGCAGGGGCTGCCGGCGGCGGTGGCGCACTCGGTGTCGGCCTCCCGGCAATGGGTGTCCGAGGAACTGACGCAGTCGGCGGAACTCGTCGCCGAGCGAGGGCGGGCCGAGGGCGACGCCTGGCTCGCGCGGCTGTGGTGGCGTACGGCGTGCGTGGTCTGGGGGCTCGTCGTCGCGCTGCTGCTGGTGCAGGCGCTCACGGCGATCGGAGCGGGGTGGACGGCGGCGCGTACGGCCGGGCTGCTCGCGGCCGTGGTGACGGCCGGGGCACTGACGGCGGCGTCGTGGTTCCACCGGGCGCGGGGCGGTGCGCTGGCGCCGGTCATCGGTGAGGACAACCGGCTGTCGACGTCGCGGGCGGTCGCCGGGGCGTGGGTGCTGTTCGTGGCGTACGCCGTGCTCGTGCTCGTGGGGCGGTTGGCCGCGGCCTCGGGGCACGCGGAGCGGGACGCGCTGATCGCCGGGCTCGATCTGGCGCGCGGGGCGGGTGTGGTGACCGTGCTCGCCGTGGTGTGCGCGATCGCGGTGCTGGTGCGGCGGGTCGTCGGGGTGCGGGTGCTCGGGCAGCGGTTGCAGAAGGTGCGGGCGCATCGGCCTCGGGCTGCTGATCTGCTGACGGACGACGGGGGGCGGGGGACCTTCGCCGACATTCAGTACGTGGTGATCGGCGGGGTGGCGCTGCTGTTCGCGGCGGTGCGGTTGGGGCGGCGGCCGGATCAGCTGCCGGATCTGCCGTGGGGGCTGGCGGTGGTGGTGCTGGTGTCGGCGGCGACGTATCTGGCCGGGAAGTACGCGGAGGGGGGTCGGCCCGTGATCCTGTCCGTGGTGCGGGCGCGGGAGGCGGGCGATCTGGACGCGCCGATCCGGACCGGTGACGACATCGAGATCCGAGGGGCCGGGTTTGTGCCGCCGGGGGCGCAGGGTGCCGATCGGTTGTCGCGGATGGTGGTGCGGATCGGGGCGGTGCATGTGCATGTGCCGTTGGTGCCGGTGGCCGGGGGGTTCAGCAATCCGACGGATGCGGTGCTGACGGTGCCGGTGCCGGCGGATGTGGAGCCGGGGAGGGTGGAGGTGCAGGTGGTTACCGCGGTGGGGGTCGAGACGAACCGGTACGTGATCGATGTGACCGAGTGACGGTGCCTGCGGCGGCCTGCGGCGGCCTGCGCGCGTCACGAGAGCTGCACCCGCCCACGGCGGCAAGGGGCCGCGACTTTCAGCCCGTCCGGTGTTTGAGGACGAGGTGGTTC